>DATLUA010000001.1:0-57999 GCA_035533295.1 Elusimicrobiota bacterium
CCGACCTTGTCGATCTTGTGGCCGAGCTCTTCGCTGATGACTTCGCCGCCGGTGAGGACCGCGATGTCCTGGAGCATCTCCTTGCGGCGATCTCCGAAGCCGGGGGCCTTGACCGCGGCGGCCTTAAGCGTGCCGCGGAGCTTGTTGACGACCAAGGTCGCCAGCGCCTCGCCTTCGACGTCCTCCGCGACGAGCAGGAAGGACTTGCCGGTCTGAACGATCTTCTCCAAAAGCGGCAGAAGGTCGTTCATGGCGGAAATTTTCTTATCCGTGATGATGAGATAGGGATCGTCAAGAACGGCTTCCATCCGCTCCGAATCGCTCACGAAGTAAGGAGAGATGTAGCCGCGGTCGAACTGCATGCCCTCGACCACTTCCAGCGTCGTTTCGGCCGACTTGCCTTCCTCGACCGTGATGACGCCCTCGTGTCCCACCTTTTCCATGGCCTCGGCGATCATGTTGCCGATGGTCTTGTCGTTGGCGGAAATGGTCGCGACCTGGGCCTTCTCTTCCTTGGTCTTGACTGGCTTGACGTTCTTTTTAAGATCCGCCACCACCTTTTCGACGGCCTTGTTCATGCCGCGTTGGATGCTCTTGGCGTTGGCGCCCGCGGTGATGTTCTTGATGCCCTCGGTGAGCATGGACTGCGTGAGAACAATCGCCGTGGTCGTTCCGTCGCCGGCGACGTCGTTGGTCTTGGAAGCGACTTCCTTGACCAGCTGCGCGCCCATGTTCTCGAAGGGATCCTCGAGCTCGATTTCCTTGGCGATAGTGACGCCGTCGTCCACGATGGTGGGCGAGCCGAACTTCTTCTCCAAAACCACCGCGCGGCCCTTGGGGCCCAGGGTAATCTTGGTCGCGTTGGCGAGCTTGTCGACGCCCGCTTTCAGGTACTTACGCGCTTCATCCGAAAAAACAATCTGCTTTGCCATTTTATTGATCTCTCCTTAACTGATGTTGAGTCTGATTTCCTGCCGGACCTTATTTAAGTATCCCGACGATGTCGTCCTGATGCATGACCAGATACTCCTCGTCGTCGAGCTTGACCTCGGTGCCGGAGTATTTCCCGTAGAGAATCTTGTCGCCGGGCTTGACGTCCATGGGAAGGACCTTCCCGTCGTCCGTCGTCTTGCCGCGGCCGCACGCGACTACCTCGCCTTCCTGCGGCTTCTCTTTCGCCGTGTCGGGGATGATGATGCCGCCGCGCTTGGTTTCCTTCTGCTCCAAGGGCCGAACGAGAACGCGATCGCCCAGGGGCTGAAGCTTGACCTTCGTTGCTGTCGCTTGAGTCATATTCGCTCCTACCTCCAATCACTATGGACTGTCTTGCGAGCCATTCTAGCACTCGCTTTGCTCTGCCGCTAATTATAGCACAGGCGCTTGAAAACTGTCAACAGGCTTTGGCGAGTGCTAATTATCCGACGGGCGCCGGAGCCGGCGGCTAGGGCTTAGGGATGATTTTCTTGAAGAAGCTTTGCCGCTCGGGAGGCTCGACGGAACGGATGCTTTCCATGATCGGAGGCTTAGGGACGCTCTTGACCGGCGCGACGACATCTTCCCTGCCCTTGCCGCCGCCGCGGATGAGCAGCCGCTCCAGCTCCCCTTCCAAACGCCTGATGACGTCGACGGCCTTGGCAAGGCTCGATTCCTTGTCCGACAAATCCTGGCTCAGCTTATCCACCAGCTTATTGCGGATGGCCAGGTGCTTGAGGGTGTCGTCAAGCCTGCGCTTGGCCGCGTCCGCGTCCGAGGATGCGCGCGCCGCGGAGAGCCGCAAGTCCTCGATGCTCTTTTGCCGCGCTTCGATTTCGGCCTCGAGGCGCCGCCGCTCTTCCTGGCCCTGCCCCATGGAATCCTGCAGGGCTTGCAGCCGCGCCGATTCCTTTTTTAAATTCTCCCTCGCGCTTTCCTTTTCAGTTTCGGAATGGCGCAGCTCTTCCTTCGCGTCGATCATCTGTTTTTGCAGCGCCGCGACGAGGCTCTTGGTTTCCCGGAAGCTCTCCAACTCGCCGACCAAATCGGAGACGTGTCGGAAAAGCCTGGCGCCCGCGGAATCAAGAAAATCGTCGGCGTTGGCCGCTCGCAAGGCGTCCGCGCTCATCGCGGCCAAGGGAGTCTTTTGTTCCCGGGGGCTCTGGGTCGCCTTGATGATGTCAACGAACTCCCCGGCGCGCCTCCAATTCTTGTCCTCGATGTCTCCTTCGGCCGGGCAGACCAACGTCGCCGCGGAAAACCCAGGCAACAGGACCAATTCCTCCGCCGGATAGCAGCCCGGAACTTCCCCGTTCAAGTAAACCCAGTATTTCATGTCTCTTATCCCCTCATGACGGCTCAAGATGATTTAGAATAGCCCGCGCCGCGCCGCTTTTCAAGAACAAAATTGTTTCATTAGGGATCGAGCAGGGCGCGCCCGTTGGAAGAACCCGCGGCCAATTTTTTCAAATCGGCCAGAATTGACTGCCTGTCGCATCCGACCGCGAGGCATTGCTCCGCTCGCGCGTGAAAATCCATAAAATCCGGCGCCGTCAAAACGCCGTGGAAATCCCCATCGGCCTGCGCCGTTTCGCCCAAAGCCCCCTCGCTATAACCGCGCAGCAGACGCAAGGCCGTAATCCAGTTCTTTTGCGAATGATTCCCGTAAAATTTCTCGATGCTTCCGTTGATCCAGTCCATGAAAGAGGACATCTGCCTTTTATTAAGGCATGAGCTGCCCGAGAACGAACAAGCCAGACTCAGAATCTTCGGCTTGAACACTGCGGGGTCCTTCTCCAACTTGCGGAAAAGATCCGCGCCCAAATCAAAAGACTCATCCTTGAATCCTGAATCATAGTCAAGCATGGCCTGGACGAACTCGAAATAAGGACTCTGCGGAAAATTCCGGCGCAGTTCCTGCGCCAAGGGCAGGGCGTCGCGGTAATCTTTTTTATCCTGGATATAGAGGGTCAAAAGAAACACCGCGGCTTGGCGCCGGCTGTAGCGGCCTTTCTCCTTGGCCAAGCCGATCCGCCTTATCCCTCTTCTTTCGTCGCCAAAAATTTTAAACAGGAAGCCCATCTTGATCTTCCGCCCGAATCGCGCGGCCTCGTAATCATAAATCCCCAAGCCCAAATCCGCGTCATAGTAAGCCGGATCGGAGGCCAGGCACGCGCGCAGAAACCGAAGACTCTTGTGGCCGTCAAAGTAGGCGTCAATCCAATGTCCCATCAGCAGGCGCCACTGGCCGCGAAGACCCACGGCCATGCCTTGCGCGAAATCCCCGTCCGCCCTGGTATTCGGATCGGAGGAAGCCAGCATCGGCCGTGATTTGCGCATCGCCTCGGTCACATCCGCGATAAAAAGGTCCTGGAGATCCGGCTGCTTCAAGAATAAGCTGTTTTCATTGGAGAATTGCCACCAAATCGCGCCAGCTTCGAAAAGGTAGCCGAACGGGCTCTCTGGATTCTCAGCGATGATTTTTCGGAGGGATTTCCGGCTATCCGCATAATCGAGGCTATATAAGGAAGCGGTCGCTTCCTGTAGACACTGCTGAGAAACTGTGTTAATTTGCGCTTTGGCTCCAACGGAAAAAAGCGATAAAATACCGAATAAAAATGCCGCCCTCATGGCGCGTATATCCTATTGCCCGGGGAATTCTTAAAACCCGAATAAATCACTTTATTTTTCTTTGCGCGATGGGTTTTAGGCTTCTTTTTCGCGGCTATAGGGCCCAGTTCGCACTGGACGCGATATGCGCGTCCAGTGCCGTCCGGGAGGAAGCAATTCCTTTCCGGACGGCAAGCAGGCTCGTAGCCCAAATAGCAGGACTTCGCGTAATCCTTCCGAGCAGAATCAGGGCGTTCCAAACGCGCATAATCCAGGCCACGCCAGAAATAGGCCTGCGCCAAATCCCGCTGCGTCTCGTTTTTTATAAACAGCGGGGCTTTCCCCCGGATGAGGTTTCCCAGCGCGACGTCGCCGGATTCCACGGCTCGATCGTCGTAGTCCAGCGCCTTTTGAAAATGTTTCCCGTGGTACTCGCAAAAACCCAGGCCGGCTTGGGCCTGAACCAAGGTCGAATCGGAAAGAGCGACGGCTTTTTGATAAAGCGGCACGGCCTCGTCGCAGCGCCCCCTATTCCGCCACAGCGAGGCCAACGCTAAAAGCGGCCGAAAATCGGAAGGGTTGAGCGTCGCCGCCTTGCGCAGGCTCTTGGAAGCCTCCAAGGGCCGCTCCATTTGAAGTTGGGCTTGCCCCAAATAAAGGTAGGCGTCTCCGTCTTCCGGATGGAACAAAGCGGTTCGCTCCAAATCAAGAGCGGCCTTCCGGTAAAGCCCGAGAGCCAGTTGAGCCTTGCCGCGCACCAGAAGCGCCCGCCAATTTCCCGGGTCGAGTTCCATGCTGCGCGAGGCGTCGGACGCGGAGTCGGCGAGATCTCCCAAGGAGTAATCGGCCTGAGCCCGCCCGAAATAGCAGGCGGCCAGCAAGGTATCCCCTTCGGCCGGCGTCCATGCTTGAACGGCGCGGCCGAAATCCGCCGCGGCGTCGGCCGGAGCGGAATCGTTTTGCGCCCGCGTCAGGAGATCAAAGAACGCGTCCTGCGCCGCGCGCCCGCGCGCGGGCAGCGCCAGGCAGGCCAGCGCGGCCAGGATTACTCCGGCTCTGGATTTCTGTGCGTTCTCCAAAATTCCCGGATGACCTCCCACCCCTCCTCGGCCTTCTCGACCACCGTGAGCAGCCGGGCGTCCTCGGGCGAGATCATCCCCTCCTCGACCAGCACGTTGAAATTGATGAGCCTCTTCCAATAATCGCGGCCGAAGAGGACGATGGGGATTTTTGATTTCTTTCCGGTCTGCACCAAGGTCAGCGCCTCGAAAAGTTCGTCGAGCGTCCCGTAGCCCCCGGGAAAAGCCACCAGCGCCTTGGATCGCATCATGAAGTGCATCTTTCGCAGGGCGAAATAGTGGAACTGGAAGCTCAAGCCCGGCGTAATGTAGGGGTTGGGATCTTGCTCGTGCGGCAGGGTGATGTTGAAGCCGATGCTGGCGCTCCCGGCCTCGTAAGCGCCCCGGTTGGCCGCCTCCATGATGCCGGGCCCACCGCCGGTCGCGATGACGAACTTGAGCCGCTTGTTTGCGATTTTCGCGCGCGCCACGATTTGCCCGAAGCGCCTGGCCTCCTCGTAATACTCCGACTGCCGGAGCCGGAGCCGGGCCATCTCCAAGTTTCGGGCGGCCTTTGGATTAGAGGGGTTCTCCGCTAAAAATGCCTTGGCCTCCTGATGATGCAGCCTGGCTTGCGCCGGCGAAAGAAGCCTCGCGGAGCCGAAAACCACGATGGTGGATAAGATGCCGTGCTTGCGCAGGAAGGTTTCGGGCTTAAGAAGTTCGAGCTGAAGCCGGACCGGCCGCAAATCTTTTTTGGCCAGGAAGTACATGTCCTCGAAAGCCTGGATGTAGGCGCCGGAAGCCTTGATTCGTCGGATGAGCCCGGCTCTCTCCTCATCGCTCAGCTCGGATCTTCGATTTTCAGGCATTGCGCGTGTCCTTTAGCGGATCCCCAGGGTCCTTGGCAGCCACAAACTCAGCGCTGGAACGTAGGTCACGACGGCTAGGCCCACAAGAAGGATGATCCAAAACGGAAATGTCGCCCGGTAGAGCTCGCCCATGGGCTTGTCGAAGCGCCGGCTGGAAAGGAAGAGATTTAAACCCATGGGCATGGTCAAATAGCCTATCTCCAAGTTAAGCAGAAACAGCGCGCCCAAGTGAAGCGGATCGATATGATAGCCCAGCGCCACCGGGAGGATGATGGGCACGACGATGATTATCGCCGAAAAAATCTCGATCATATTGACGACCAGAAGGAAGATATTCAAGCAAATCAGGAACTGCCAAGCGCGGCTCAAATGGGTGCTGATGATCGCGAAAAGCTTCATCGGCGCCTGGGCGTCGACCAGGTAGCTGGTGAGGCCCAAGGCCGTCCCCAGCACGATGAGGATGGCGCCCACCAGCACCATGCTGCGGCGAGTCACTCCCGGAAGCTCGCGCAGCCCGATGTCCCGGTAAATAAAAACCTCGACCAGCAGGACATAGAACGCCATCACCGCCGAGGCCTCCGACGCGGTGAAAAATCCGCCGTAAATCCCGCCGATGATGAGAAAGGGCAGAGGAATTTCCCACCCGCTTTCCCGCAGCGACAAAGCGGCCTCGCCCCATGAAAACGGCACCCGGGCGACCTTGTTTTTCACCGCCACGAAGACCGAATAGGCGCATAAAAGCAGCAGGATCAAAACGCCCGGCACCGCGGCCGCGGCGAAAAGCCGGTTGATCGAAATTTTTCCGACCAAGGCGTAAATGATGATGGGCAAGCTCGGCGGAAAGAGCAGGCCCAGGCTTCCCGTGGTCGTGACCAAGCCAAGGCAGAATGATTCCGGATAGCCCTGGCGCTTGAGCATGGGGTAGATGATGCCGCCCAAGGCGATAATGGTCACGCCCGAGGCGCCGGTAAAGGCGGTGAAGAGCGCGCAGGCGCACAAGCCCGTGATGGCGACGCCTCCCGGCAGCCAGCCGAATAGGGCCCGCGCCAGCCTGACCATCCGCTGCGGCGCCTGGCTTTCCGCCAGCAGATAGCCCGCGAAGGTGAACAGCGGAACGGCGATGAGCGCCGGCATGTCGGCCAGGCGCGAGAACTCGATGATTACCGCGGAGGAATCGATTCCCGCGGCATGAAACAAAACCAGGGCCGCTCCACCCAAAAGCGCGAAGACAGGGGTTCCGATGGCGGCCAAGAGCAGGCCCAACGCCGTCAACGCGAGGGCCATCCTAGCTCCGAAAGAGCGCCAAGCTCTCGCGCAGGCCGGCGAGCAGGGTGTGGAACAAAATCAGGCCGAAGCCCCCGGGAATGGCGCAGGCGAAAATCCAGGACGGGACGTCCAGCTTTCCGACGGTCATCAGGATGTCGCCCGAAGATTTTTCGTATCCCAGATAATCCCAGGAGGCCTTGATCAAAAATGCCGCGACGACCGCGGTCGCCAAGCACGCCAGCAGCCGCAACGCGGCGCGAATTTTCCCGGGGCCGCTTGAGGCCGTCTCCCAGCCGAAATGCTTGCGCTCGAGCGCGGCCAAGGCCGCCCCCAAGAATCCCACCCAGAGCACCAGATGGCGCAGGAAGGGATCCGCCCACAGGAATCCTCCGTGAAAAAACAGGCGCAGAACGACCTGCATAAAGGACAGTAGAACCATGCCCAGGATGATGGCGACTAAGAGCCCGGTTTCGAGGCCCGCCGCGGCGGTTTCGACGCGGTTAACGATGTCCACGGGGAGCGCGCTTTTCCCGGAGCTTGGCCAAGCTCGACTCCACGCGCTCGAGCAGACTCGCGGAATAGAGCCGGCCCACGAGCGAAAGCCGCGCCTGGTGCCCCAGCTTGTCGTAGAACTTCACGTTGGCGGCCGTGGGCTTGGGAGAAAGCTTCAAGCCCTGCGCCTCCATGGACTTGAGCGCCTGCTCGTTCTCCCGGCGGGTCATGGCGTTTAGACGCGCAAAATATTTGCGTCCTAACGCGAGCAGTATTTTTTGCTGGCCCGGCGGCAGAGAGTCGAAGGTCCGCTTTGAAACGACCACCGCGCCCGAGGAGTAGGCCAGGGGAACGGAGTAGATGTGCTTGGTCCGCGTGAACCACTGCAGCGCCACCACGCCCAAGGGCGGGCCGTAGACCGCGTCGATGAGGCCGGTTTCCAGGGACGACATGACGTCAATGATGGACAGGGGGATGGGATCGACCCCCAAAACCTTGTACGCTGCGTCCGCGATGGGATCTCCCTCCCACACCCACATCTTCTCCTTCTTGATGTCCGCGGACCCGTTGATGGGATCGCGGCTGAAGATGTAGACAAAGCCCAAATCGGTCCATCCCAGCAGGACGTAGCCGCCCCTTTTGAAATCACGGGAGAACTCCGGATCGAACTTCTTGTGGACGGCTTGAAGCTCCTCGGAGTCATGAAACAACCACGGCGAATCAAGGATGCGGACCGCGGGCGCGATCATTCCCAGGCCGACGCCGGTCAGGCCCGCCGCTTGAAGCTCGCCGATTTGCATCTTCTTGACCACGTCCCTGTCGTCGCCCTGGACCCCGCCCGGATACATCTTGAACTCCAGCTGTCCGCCGGTTTTTTGTTTGAGCTCCGTATTGAACTCGTGCATGACGTTCATCCAGGCGGAGCCTTCCGGCGCCAAAGTCGCGAAGCGTATGGCCGTCATCGCCCGGCCGGGCGCGGCCGCCAAAAACAAAAGCGCCAGGGCGGCGGCAAGCCGCGAAGAAATGGATTTAGAAATAATCATCGACCCTCCCCAAAAGATCCGCGGCCTCCTTTTTGGCCGCCTGGTCCGTCAGCATGGCGCCGGGGAGCCGTCCCGGCGGATATTCCTGCGCGCGGCGAAGCAGATTCTCGAAAAGGGATTTATCCTGAAGAGCCACGGCCAGGTAGCGCGCCTCCAAGACGTAATCCATCAGGTATTCCCCATGAGTCATTTCAATCGCCCTGTCGAAATACCGGCGGGCTTTGTCCGTGCTTCCCCCCAAGATCGCGGGCCGGGACGCGTAGTAGACGCCGAAAAATATTTCCGGCCCGGCGAAATGGAATTCCGGCGAAAGCTCCTCGACCCGCCGCATCATGGCGACCGCGTCGGGCAGTTGGGCCAGGGCCTGCGGCGAGTCCTTGGAGAGGTTGATCCAGCCCGCCCAGCCAAAGGCCGCCCAGAACAGATCGGGGACGTCTTTTTTCCCGGCCGCGCGCAGGACCTTCGCCAAATCGATTTCGTTGCGGTCCGCCAAGTTTTGGAATTTTGGATTGCGGGCCAGCGCCCTAAGGGCGAAATCCCGGCCGCGCAGATAGAGGCCCTTGGCCCGCTCCGGCTGGGGCTGCTCCACGAACAGGAACGCGTAGCCGTTGAACTCCTCGGCCGCCAGGGTCAATAGGGCCGCGTTGTCCGGATCATTTTGCAGCAGAACCCGCGTCAATTCGAGATGCGAGGGGAGAGCGTCCTGGGCCAATTGCAGATCCGGCTCGTCGTAGACCGCCTGGGCGCCGTTTTGAAGCAGCTCGGTGGTCGAGCGCAGGGCGACGCGGTTGAGGCCGCAGCCCGCGAGCAGCAAAAGGCACGCCGGAATGATTCCTTTTTTCACTCAAGCCTATTCTAGAAAATCTGCGGCGCGATGTCGTCAAAACTTCCTGATTCGTCCTAAAATCTCGGCGGTCGCGTGCCCGCGGTTGAGGGTATAAAAATGGATTCCAGGCGCGCCCTTGTCCAGAAGTTCGCGGCACTGCCGCGTCGCGTGCTCGATGCCGTAGCGTAATACTTCTTCCGGGCTTTTCGAGCGGGAAAAAACTTCCCGCTTGAGTTCCTCCGGAATGCCCACGCCGCAGAGGGCCGTGAATTTCTCCAGCTGCGCCAGGCTCGCCACGGGCATGATGCCCGGCACGATGGGGACGCCTATTCCCATGGCATGGGCCCGCGCGACAAAATCAAAGTAGCGCCTGTTATCGAAAAAAAGCTGCGTGATGACCCAGTCGGCGCCGGCCTTGACCTTCTCCGCCAAGTGGGCTAAATCCTCCTCGGGAGAAGCCGCATCAGGATGGGTCTCCGGATATCCGGCCACAGCGACGCTGAAGCCTCCGCGCGTCCGGACGCGCTCGACCAAGTCCCGCGCATAGCGGAAGTCTTGTTTCTCCGCGGACAAAGCCGCCCCGTCCTCGGGGTGGTCGCCCCGCAGCGCGACGAGGTGAGTGATTCCGTTCCCTGCTATTTCTTCCAGCAGCGCGTCAATTTCCGCGCGCGTATGCGCGATGCAGGAAAGATGACAGGCGGTTTCCAGGCCGATCTGGTTCTGGATTTTACCCGCGGTCTCGACGGTGCGGTTTCGCTGGGATCCTCCGGCGCCGTAGGTCAGGCTGACGAAAGATGGGCCGAGCTTCTTGAACTCTTCGACATTCCCGAGAAAATTCGCGAAGCCTGTCTCCGACTTGGGCAGGAAAAACTCGAAGGAAAAGACGGGCCGGCCTCCGGCCAGAAGTTCCGGAATTCTCACGGGGGAGATTAAACGTTTTATGGCTTGCCCTGGGCAAGGCGCGCCTGGGCCTCTTCGATGAGCCGGTTGTAGTCTCGAACCAATTCGGGATCCGTATTGAGCACGCTTCCTGTCTTGAAATCCGCGAGAGCGTTCTGGTACTGCCCCACGTCCGCGTAGGCCGAGCCGCGATTTTTATAGAAATCGGCGTTACGCGGATCCAAAGCGATGGCCGTGCTGAAGCTCTCGATGGCCTCGGGGTATTTCCCCAAGCCGAAATAACCCAGCCCCACGCCGCCGTAATTCCTGGGGTTCGAGGAGTCGTATCTCACCGATAACTCGTAATTGGCCAGGGCCTTGGGATACTTTTTCATGAAATAGCGGATATGCCCGGCCTCCAGATAAGCCTCCGCGTACCGATCGTTGACGTGAACGGCCTGAATTTCGGCTTGAAGCGCGTCGGGATAGCGGCCCATGAGCACCAGGGTTTTGGCCTTTTCATCGTATAATGAGGCGTCCGCGGGAGCGGAACTCAGTGCGGTCTGCATATCCTGCAAGGCATTGTCATACTGACCCTGGGCCGTAAGGCAGCGCGCGCGCCCCTGGTACGCGTCGGCGAGGTTCCCTCCGCTCTGGATGGCGCGGCTGAATTCCTCTATCGCCTCGTCGCAGTGCCCCGCGTTGGAGAGCGCGTCTCCCCGCAGAATGAAGGCGTAAGGATCGAGGACGTTGGGATTCTCGAAGAGCCCCGCAGAATTCAGGGAATCGTAAAAGCCTTCCGGACTGGCCGATGGGGGCGTCAAGTCCACGCTGATTTGGTGGGCGCCGGGATTCAAGGAATAGGCCTCCTCGTAGTCCTCATGGGCTTCCCGGTAGCGCCCAAGGGCCGCGTGCGCTACGGCCAGTGCCAGGAATTCCTCGGGTATCCGCAGCCCGTATTTTTCGGCCTGCTTGATGTCGGAAAGAGCCTTGTCCGGGCGGCGATTGATGATTTCATCCAAAGCCCGCTGATAGTAAAGCGTCCCGGAATCCGGCGCATGCGAAATTCCCGAATCGCAGGCTTTGATGGAAGAGGAAATATCGCCGGCGGCGCGACGCTCCTGGCACAGCGCCAGAGCGATGCCGGGAGACGCCGGGTCCGCGTCAAGAGCGTCTAAAAGCTTGCGCAGGGCGCGGCGCGAGGATCCCTGGGCGCCATAAACATCTCCCAACCCCCAAAGCGCCGACGAATTCTGCGATTCAATGCCGAGCGCCTGCTCGAAAGCCGCTTGGGCGTCCTCATAATCCGCGGCCCGGTAGTCAATCCAGCCAAGCGCCGCATAAGCGGAATCGTCCTTCGGGTTTCCCGAAAGAACCGTTTGGATGTCCGTGAGCGCTTCCGCTCGATCACCCAGGCGAGCGTAGGTTTTGGCGCGACTTTTAAGAATTAAATCCTGCGGACCACCCAAGGAAAGCGCGCTGTTAAAAGCATCGAGAGCCGGGCCGAACGAATTTATCTTGGTCTCTAGAAGACCTAAGTTAAAATAGAATTCTGGATTTTTTGAATTAAGCGAAAGCGCCGTTCTCAGGTTTGCTTCAGCCTTCCCATAATCGTTGAAATCCACGGACTCCAGGACTCCGAGGTCGTTATAGGCCTGCGCGGTCCGCGAATCCAGGGAAACCACGGAATTAAAATCGGCCAACGCCTTGGCCGCGTCGTTCATCCGAAAAAAAAGTTCGCCGCGACGGAGCAGCGTCTGCGGATCGTCGGGCGCGATTTCAACCGCCTTATTAATGTCGGACAGGGCCTTTTCCGGACGCCCCATCGCGTACTCGATGCTGCCCATCCGCAGCCAAGATTGCGGATGGCTCCTGTCTATCTTCAATGCCTTTTTTGCGATGTCCAGCGCCTTTTCGAAGTTTCCCATACCGATGAAAGCCTCGGATTCCCCCAGCAAGACGCGAGCCTCTCCGCCTCCACTCCCTTGGAAAAAATTAAGAGCGCGGCCGTAGGCGTCAAGCGCGTCTTGATAGTCTCCCAAACTCAAAAGCCGCTTGGCGGCCATTTCAGCCTTTTGCGCGGGAAAATCCTCGGAACCAAGCGCGGCCTGGTAGTCCTGCAGGGCGTCCTTGCGATCTCCTTCCTTGAAGAGTGCTTCGGCGCGCGCGAGGCGCGGAGCATAGCCGTCCGGATCGACCTTCAGCGCCGCTTCCAACTCCGCCTGCGCTTGGTCTTGGCGGCCTTGACTCATGTCCAAGCGAGCCAAACCGAGATCGGCGGCCACGTCTCCTGGATGGAGAATCAACGCTTTCTGGTAGGCTTCGCGCCCTCGCACGGCGTCGCCGCTTCCCGCCAGGGCGTCGCCGAGAAGAACATAGGCTCCGGGGAAACCCGAATTGAGGCGCAGAGCCGAAATAAGATCGGTCACGGCCGCGCGGCAAAGTCCGGACTCGATTTCAGCCGAGGCCCGGTCGCGGTAATAGAGGGGAGCCGATTTCTGGACGAGCGCGCGGTTGGCCTGCTCCAGGGCGTCCTTGGAGCGCCCCAACAAACCGTAGGTTCGCGCCGCCGCCGTCAGCGTTGCCGGCGAGACGCTTGCCTGGGTGAGTATCCGGTCGAATATTTCCGCGGCTTTTCCCGGCTCTCCCTTCAAGGAGAACGCGATCGCTTGGGCAGCCAAAACATCCGTGTCGCCTCGAGCCCGCGGAGAATCGCCCAACTTATCCAGAATGAGGCCCGCGTCGCCGCGCGCCGCTTTCCTATCGCCGGATTCCATCTCCAATTCGGCGCGCAACGCCACCGCCGGGTAATAGTCGGGCTCCTCGTTGACGGAGAAATTGACCTCCGTCAGCGCCTTGGCGAAATCCCCGTTTTCGTAGAACTGGACGGCCACGGCATAGGCGGCCAAAGGCGTCGGCTTCTGGGCCCAGGAGCCGACGGGAACGACAAGAGCGGCCAAGGCAAGAATAGCGGTCATCAGCATAGCGACGCTAAATATTGCCTGGAAAATGTTAAATTTTCAAGTCGAAAACCCGGCAGTCTTGTTATAATAACGCCCGCATGTCCTTTGCTTTATCACGCGCCCGCGGCTGGGCGCTCGTCGGCGCCGTCGCCGTCTTCCTCCGGTTTTTTTTCATCCTCGGACGCGCGCCGGCTCCCTTGCGCGGAGACGCTCTTGGTTACCATCAATACGCCGTCCATTTGCTCGATGACGGACGTTACGCGGACGACTTGGGAGAAAGAGCCTCGCGCATGCCCGGTTATCCTGTATTTTTGGCGGCGGTTTATTCGCTGGCCGGGCGCTCATCGCGCCCGGTTCAAATCGCCCAATGTCTGTTGGGCGCTCTGACCTGCGTCTTCATCGTCGTTCTAGCCGAAGGCTGCCTGCCCGCCCCCTGGCCCTTATTCGCGGGCCTCTTGGCCGCGGGCTATTTTGATCTCATCGCGCCCTGCCGGTTCGTTCTTTCGGAAAATCTTTATCAATTTTTTTTAGCGGCGTCTTTCGCCGGCCTCTACAGTCTTAATTGGAAACCCATATTCCGGGCTGGCGCTTTCGGCGCGGGCATCGGCGCGGCCTATTTCTTCAGGCCTGAAGCTCTAGCGCCGGGGCTGGCCGCGCTCGCGCTGGTTCCGCTGATTAAAGGCTTGAAATTCGATTGGGGCAAAAGTTTAGCGGCCGCGGCGATCATAGCCGTCATGATGGCGCCCTGGATTGTGCGCAACAAGATTATTTTCAGCCGCTGGATTCCATCCTCAACGATGGGAGGCTTTACCCTTTACTCGGGCTTGGCTTTGCCGCTTGAAAGCCGCACCCTTGTTTCCGAGCCGTTCTATTTTCCGCCGCCCGGGACCGGAGAACTCGCCGCCGACGCGGCTTACAAAGCCCAGTTCAAAAACCTATGGGCCCGCGCCGGCTTAAGCCGCAGGTTAAAGGCTTATGCCTTCAACTTCTCCGCTCTCTTTTATCCTTTCCTGCCCGGATATGATGCGACCTTCGTGCTCCTGCTGCCTTTCTGGCTTGCCGCGATCCGCATCTCGCTTAAGCGCCCCGTCCTCATTCCCCTCTCTATGGCCGTGCTTTCCTCCATTGCCGTTTACACGGTCTTCGGCGGACCGGTCTCGCGCTACCGCCAGGAATACGCTCCGCTCGCCGTCTGCTTGGCGGTCGCGGGACTCTACGAGTTTTGGAAGCGACGGCCGGAAATTCTCAAGCGCGCAGGGCCGGCCTGGGCCGCACTTAATTTCGCGATCTGGATTTTTCCCCAAGGCTCGCGGCATTTCATGATCGCTATGCGCAACCTGGTGTTTCGCTAGACCAAGCCCGTGGCACCAGCCTCTTATTGCGTCATCGGCTCGGGCCTTGCCGGGACGGCCTGCGCGCGGGCTCTTCTTCGCGAGGGAGCCGACGTGCTGATGATCGACGCCGGCGCGCAATGCGAAAGCGAGAAGATATCCGTCGCGCGCCGCTTGGCCGCGCAAGAGCCGACGCAATGGACGCCGGACGACGTGCGCGCCATCCGGGGCGATTACCTCAACTCACGCGGCGCCCGCGCCTTTAAGCCCGTTTACGGCTCGGATTTCCCATACGCCAAGAACGAGCTGGCCTCCATCACTCAAGACGGCACCAAGTGCCTGGTCTCTCACGCCAAGGGAGGCTTGAGCAACGTCTGGGGCGCCGCCGTGCTGCCCAGCATGGCCGATGATTTCACGGATTGGCCGTTCGGCTTGGACGAGCTGGCGCCGTCTTACGCCGAGGTCGGCCGAGCGCTCGCCATCGCTGGAGAAAAAGACGACTTGGCGCGCTTGCTCCCGTATTATGCGCCGGCGCTGGCGCCGATTCAATCCAGCCGGCAGGCTCGCATGCTCCTAGACCTCTGGCGCCGAAACCGGGAATCCCTTAAATCATCGGGCATCACCTTTGGAAACTCGCGGCTGGCCGTTAAGCCCCAGGACGAGGGCTCGGACCGGCATTGCCGGCTGACCGGCCTGTGCCTTTCGGGATGCCCCTACTCGGCCATTTACAACGCCCAGGAAGCCTTGGCTGAGCTGCGAAAAAATCCAAGATTCCGCTACGAGCCGGGATGGATCGCCGAAAAAATCCAGGAAACCGGCTCCTCGGCCGTCATTCAATGTCGTTCCATTGAGACAGGAGCCACGCTATCGCGATTTGAGGCTCAGCGCGTTTTCGTCGCGTGCGGCGCTCTGGGCACGGCAAAAATAATTTTAGCGAGCACCGAAATTCCGGCCAAGCTCACTTTGCGCTACCAGCCTTATTTTCTCTTGCCCCTGCTGGCGTTTTCACGCTGCACCGGAGTCGATGAGGAAAGGCTGCACACCCTGGCCCAGGGATTCATGGAAGTGATGGACCGCGGCATCTCGGATCATTTGGTTCACCTTCAGTTCTACACCTACAACAACTTCATCAAGGAAAAAATAAGCGGTGTCCTGAAATTTGCTCCTGAACCAATCTCCAAATATCTCGGGCCGGCCCTTTGGGAACGGCTTCTCATCGTGCAGGGCTATCTCAACTCCCAAGATGGCGGCGATATCGTCATGACAGCGGAGAAATCGGCCGGCGGTGAAGCCCGGCTCAAATTATCGGGACGCCTTCCGCTCAGGACCAAATGGAAAATCGCGCGCGTCGCGGCGAAGCTTCTCCGGAAATCCCGAGCCGTCGGCGGGCTGCCCTTGCTGCCTTTGATGGAACTAGGGGTGCCCGGGGAAGGAAACCACATCGGCTCCGTTTTCCCGATGGCCGCGCGGCCCTTCGGTTTTCAATCGGATATCCTGGGGCGCGTCAAAGGATCGCGGCGCACGCACGCGGTGGACGCTTCCGTCCTGCCGAGCTTGCCCGCGACCACCATCTCTTACACCATGATGGCCAACGCCGACCGCATCGCGCGGGAAGCCGCACGGCAAGACGCCCGCTCTTAATGGCGCAAGAACTCTGCCTTATCACTGGAGCCGCGGGCTTTGTCGGGCGATCCTGCGCGCGGCTTCTAAGAGCCCAGGGCTTGGGCGTCCGGGAGATCGGAAGGTCCGCCCCGAAAGGATCCGATCTTTATTTCGCGTTGGGCGATCCCATCAATCCAGCGCTTTTTGATTCAGCGGCCTCTCTGGTGCACTGCGCCTACGATTTTAGGGCTGAGTCTTGGAACGAAATAGAAAAAATCAACGTCCGCGGATCCATCGACCTATTTGAGACCGCGAAAGCCGGCGGCGTGTCCCGCCTGGTCTTCATCTCCAGCGTCAGCGCGTTCGAGGGCTGCCGCTCGCTTTACGGCCGCGGTAAGCTTGAAGTTGAAAAAGAAGTGTTGCGGATGGGCGGCCTAGTCATCCGGCCGGGCCTCGTTTGGGACGACTCCGAACGCGGCATGCACGGGCGGCTCAAGCGCTTGGCCCGCCTGCCGATTCTTCCCATTTTCGGAAGCGGGCGCGAGCCTTTCGTCCTCGTGCACGCGGAGGATCTCGCCCGCTGTGTTAGCGCCGCGCTGCGCATGAATCTTCCATCAGGAAACTCTCTCATCACGGCGGCCAATCCGCAGCCCGTGGCCTTTGCCGATATCCTTAAATCCTTGGCCAAGCGCCAGGGCCGGCGCGCGCGGGTTATTCCCATGCCTGCGGCCTTGGGCCTGGGTCTTCTAAGGACGCTTGAGACTTTGGGACTACCTGCGGGATTTCGCAGCGACAGCCTGAGAAGCCTGCTCTACCCCAACCCGAACATGGATTTCGAAACTCAGAAATCCTGGGGAGTCGAATTCAGGCCTTACCCCGCTTAAGGCCATTCGCCAAAAGGATGCCTTCCTCAAGGCCGATTTTTGGCCGCCATCCCGGCAGGCGCTTGCCCTTGCTCCAGGGGATCATGACCTCGCGCTTGCGGTAGGGCCGCGCGCCCCATGAAGCTGGAATCTTTTTCTTCATGACTCGGGAATATAGCTCGACGACTTGCCGCAGCGAGCGTGGACGACCCGCCGACAAGGCGTAAATCTCATGGCCGCGGGTTTTGCCCTCCAGCAATCGGCGGGCCGCGGTCAGATAGGCGGCGGTGATGTCATCAATGTAAACCGGGTCGACTTTCTGCCTGCCTTCTGAAAGAATCAAGGGCGCGCCCATGGGGCCGGCCTCGCGCAGCGTCTTCCAGATTTTAGGGCGCTGATCACCCGGACCGTAGCTGTCGAATATCTTTAGGGTGACGGCGCGCATCCCTCGCGCCTGAACGTAATAATCGAGAATGTCCTGGAAGGCCTGTTTGGTCGCGGCGTAAAGATTGACCGGACTGTAATCCGCGCCGCGGTAGTGCTGCCATGCCGTGCCGGTGTTGATGAAGCTGCACCCTTTCAGGGACGAAGCCGCTTCCAAAACCTGTGTCCCGAAAAGGATGTTGCTCCGGCATAAGGCTTCTATATCTTCGGCGCGATGTTCGACCAAGAAAAGGGACGCCAAATGAAAAACCACGTCGGGCCGCGCGCGCCGCACCAAGCGCGCCATGCCGGCGGTCGTGCCGTCGTGGAGCAGTTCGACGCCCGGAGCGCTTTCGATGGGTTTTCTACGCGGCGTTTTTCGGGCGGCGGAAAAAACCAGCCAGCCGGCGCGGGCTAGTTTCCGACGCAGAGCTGAGCCGATGAAGCCCCCGGCGCCGGTAATCAAGGCCCGCCGCGACGTCATCGCTCATAATTCCAAAGCCGGAGAGAATCCAGAAGACATCCCGACGCGAAGCTCAGACCCGCGACGCCTAACCCGAGCAGGGCGCACAGGGCCCACCCCGCGCGCCATGTCGCAAGAAACGCAATAGTCGCGGCGAGTCCGGTGAGGGCCGGCAAAGCAGCCAGCGCAATAAAAAGTTTGATGGGATTATAAGCGATCATGATTTCAAGCATGAGTTGCAGCGTTCTCAAAATATCGCGGATGGGCTTGACCTTGGACTTGCCTTTGCGCGCCTGAAATTTGATGGGAATAAACTTAACGAAGCGTCCCTCGTGCAGGAAGGACAGCGTCATGGTGGTTGAATACGAATAGCCGTAGCAGCGTACCGGACCGATGCCCATGGCCAGCTGCCTTCGGAACAGGCGCAACCCGGAATTGGCGTCGGGAATGTCTTCTCCCACGACGAAGCTCGCCATGCGCAGGTAGAGCCAGCGCAAAAGCGCGTGGAAGGGAGAACCCCAGAAATGAATTCCCGTTCTCGATCCGATGATCAAGTCAAAATCAGGCGCGAACTTAACGAGGCCCGCCGCTTCCGACACAGGGTAGGACTCGTCTGCGTCGATGGTCAATATCCAGTCGTGCTTGGCGGCCGCGATGCCGCTCATGAGCGCCCGTCCGTAGCCCTTGTTGGCCGCGTGTCGCAAAACTATCGCGCCGGCCTGGCGAGCAGCCTCACCCGTGCCGTCACTCGATCCGTCATCCACGACGATGACTTCGAATTCCTCGACCAGGGCGGAAAGGACATCTCGGACGGAAGCGACCACGCCGGCGACCGCCGCCGCCTCGTTTAGAGCTGGAAGAACGGCTGAAACCTTGATGTCGCGGCGGCGCGGAGAGGGCATGTTTCTATCGGTAGAAATCACGGATCCAGCGATGCTCCGCGATGGCCTTTAATTCCCGCTCATCGTAATAGTTTCCGTCCGACGCGGCGGCGTTCTGCAGGACATGCGGCGCCCGCCTCATCCCCGGTATAACCGTGGAAACGGCCGGAAAGCTCAGGCAATACTTGAGAGCGGCGGTGATGAGGTCGGAGGCCCTCGGCCCCAGCACGGCCGATTTGAGCGTCTGCGCGCGACGACAGGTTTCCGTCAGACGCTCGCCGGCGAAATAGTAGCTGCGGAAATCCTCGGGCTCGAAGCGCGTATCCAGAGACAGAGTTCCGGTTAATCCCCCTTCGTCGAAGGGGCAGCGCACGACGACCGCCACGCCCTTCTCGCGGCAGAGAGGAAAAAGGCGGTCCGCCGCGCGCTGATCGAAAAGATTGAAGAGAACCTGGACCTGATCGACGAACCCGCCGCGGATTAGGCCGAGGCCCGATTCCGGATCGTCGCTGTTGAGAGAAGCGCCGAAATGCAGAATCTTCCCCTCTTTCTTGAGGCGAGCGATGGTTTCTCGAACCTCCGGCCACGCCGGATCTTTAAGCCAGGCATCCGTCCAAACGTGGAATTGCTCCAGCTGCAGAACGCCCACGCCCAAATTGCGCAGGGATTTCTCCACGCACTGGACAATCCAGCCGGGAGGAAAAGCCAAGGACAGCGGCGTCATGGGGCGCGCCGGCCACTGCATGTTCTTGGGCGGAATCTTCGTCGAGACGACGAGGTCTCCAGCGCGCGCGTTCTTAACGAGGCGCGCGATGAGTTTTTCCGAATGGCCGTGGCCGTAAGCGAAGGCCGTGTCGAAATAATTGATGCCGCAATCCAGGGCGGAACGAAGCGCGCGCAGGGACTCCTCGTCGTCCGTCTTCCCCCACATGGACTTGCCGATGCCCCAGCCCCCGAAGCCGACTTCGGAAACCAAAAACCCGGTGCGGCCGAAAGGACGCCTTAGAACGCCGGCCTTGGTCGCCGTCATCGGCGCACGGCCACGGCCATCCCTTCGGACGTGGGGATTATGGCGCAGGAGGAGAACAGCCTCGCATCGGCCATGGTTTTCAGGAACTCTCTCATCGCCGGAACTCCGGCGGCATCCTCGCCGGCTTTTTCCGGCGCGAGGTGGAGCTTGCCGAAAAGGTACGCGTTGTCCCCGATGATCAGGCCGCCGGAACGCACGTTGTCCACGGCCCAGCGCAGGTAGCGGTGATAATTGGCCTTGTCCGCGTCGATAAAGCACACATCGAAAGGTCCTTCCGAGCTAAGACGCGGAAGGACGTCCAAGGCCGCGCCCTCATGAACGACAATCGCTTTCGCGAAGCCGGCGCTTTCGATGTTTTGGCGCGCCACCGCGGCATGCCGTGCGTCGTATTCCACGGTATGCACGACGCCTCCGGCGCCCAGCGCCCGGGCCAGATAGCAGGTGGAATATCCGGCCAGCGTTCCCACTTCGACGATCTTGCGCGCGCCGCAGGAGCGGGCCAGCGCCTCCAGAATTTTTCCCTCCTCCGGGCCGATGCTGATCGGCGGCAGGCCTTTTTCGGGAATTTCGCGCCGGATTTTTTCGAGGACGGGGTCCTCGCCGCCCAGGAGCTCCGCCGCGAACTCAAGGAGCGCCCGCGGCTGCGCCGCGGCGGCTCCTCCGGAAGAATGCGAGGACGGCGTTTTCGGTGAAACGGATGTTTTCGGCATGGTGAAAACTTAGCATCTCAACGCGGCAGCGTCAAGGGGCGCGATCAACGCGCGCTCGAATGCGGCGCGACCTGCTCCTTAAGTCGGACGATTTCGGACTCCATTTTTTTCGCGAACATGAAGCCGTACATCCTGAAATCCGCGCGAAAGGACAGCACGGGATGCCGGAAGGTCGCGGGCGCGTTTCTCTCGATGAAAAAATGTCCGGTCCATGCGAATCCGTAGGAAAGAACCAAGCCCAAAACCAAGAATCGCCAGTCGCCAAAAAGCGCCGCGGCGGCCAGGCAGAGAAGCCCCATCGTGGTTCCGATGAAATGAAGCCGGCGGTTGCCCCGCCTCATGTGCTGGGAAATATAGGACGGCCAGAACTCGTCCAGGGATGAGAAGCGAACATGTTCGGTCATGGCGCGAATGCCGTAAAACCGGAGAGGGAGGGATTCGAACCCTCGATACCCGTTTACACAGGTATAACGGTTTAGCAAACCGTCGGTTTCAGCCGCTCACCCACCTCTCCAAAATCGAAAAGCGCTACGAAATTATACTAATTTTCACTGAAGCCCGATTGGCTTAATTTCGAGCGTAGTGCTAGCGTAGTGCTGTTTTGCAGGGAATCATTCCCCAAAAGCTGAATCGTCGAGCGCCAGATGCCCTTGTTGACGTGGGCGTAGCGCTGGAGCATGCGCAGCGAGCTGTGGCCCATGTATTCCTGAACCGTGCGGATGTCCGCGCCCTTTGAGATCAACTCCGAGGCGAAATTGTGCCGGAGGGCGTGGAAGGTCAGCTCGGGCATTCCCAGGTCCTTCTTGAGCCGTTCAAAGGCCTTCCTGATCGCGCCGTCAAAGACCAGCTTCTTTCCGGCCTTGTCGCAAAAAACGTAGGGTGAGGTCCGAGGCATCAGCTCGAAGAAAGCCTTGAGTTCCGGGTGGATCGGGATTTCCCGCAGCTTCTGGCTCTTGGTGTGCGTGACGCTGATCGTCTCCTGCGCCAAGTCCACCTCTTTCCAGCGCAGATTGAAAATCTCGCTCTGGCGCATGCCGGTCTTTAGCGCCATGAGAATGGCGGGCTTGAGCGCGTCGGGGCTGGCCTCAAGCAGCTTCCTTCGCTCCTCGGCGGTCAGAATGCGAATCGGGATGCGCTCCTCCTTGAAGAGGCGCACTTCCTTGACCGGGTTCCTGTAAGCGTAGCCCCACAGCACGGCCTTGGTGTAAATAGTCTTGAGGACGGCCAGCTCGCGGTTGATCGTGGCCTCTTTGACGAAATCCTTGCGGCTGGCCTTGTAGCCCTCGATCTGCTCGGCCTGGATGTTGGCCAGCGGCACGTCGCCGAAGTAGCCCTTGAGCTTCTTGATGATGACATCGTCATCCACCCAAGAGCGCTTGTTCACCTTGGAGTGCTTCTCCAGGAACTGCGTGCACATCCAGAAGAAGTTCGTGCTCTGCCCCTTGTGGCTGGGCAGATGATACTCCTCGGTGAACTGGTGGTGCTTCTCCAAGTAGATGCGCATGGCCAGCCGCTTGTCGGAGGTGTCGGTGCTGCCCGTCTTCACCTTGCCCTTGAGCTGGACGCGGTACCACCAGTGCGGCGAATCTTTCCGTCTAAATATTCCCATTGGAGACCTCCGATTTTAGCAACTATTGAGCCAATCCTGCACGTTTCTCGTCGGGAGCCTGCCCGTCCAGGTCCGGCGGGCCGTCGGGCTCGTCCGTGAATTCCATTTTCCTGATCTCCGCGAGCACGTCCTCGGGCATGTCGAAGAGGCTGTAGTCGATCTCGCCGGGCCGCGTGTTCCGCCGCGGGTAGCCGCGCACGCTGCGCTTCTCGGCCCACTTGTCGATGGCCATCCGGTCGAAGCGCACCAGCCGCCCGAATGGGATGAACGGCACCTCCCGGTTCTTGATGAACTTATAGATCAGCCACTTGGAAATTCCAAGGTACTTGGAGAGCTCGTCCACGTCCAGGTATCGTTTCTCGATCAAGGCTTCACCTCCCCGAATTCGTTGAATCCGCCCCGGCCCTTCCGAAGATAGCTGCGCAGGTCGATGCCGTTGCCGCGCGGGACCTTGCCGGCTCTTTGCGGCAGCAGCCGGTCGATGGCGCCCATGTCCTCGCGCGATCCTCCGCGCATGTCGAGCTGCGCCAGGTCGTAGTGGTAGGGCTGCTTGACCAGGAGCACTCCCTGGTGCGGCTGGAGCTTGCGGATGATGTTGGGGTCCACGTTGAAGGCCTCGACGGTCCGCGCCGAGCCCATCCCCGTGCGCCTCTTCTCGAAGAGGAACACGTCCTCGGTCTGCGCCGTGTACTCGGTCCGGTCGTGGGTGCCGATCATCCGCGCGAACTCCTCGATGGTCGCCGGCGAGTCCTGGCGCATGATGATCTTGATGTTGGCGTTGTCCAAGATTTCGTCCTTGAAGTATTCGCCGCGGCGCACGAGCTGACCCAGGCTTTGATGGGCCAAGGTCAGCGCGAAGCGAGCCCCGCCGCACTTGGACATGAAGTCCCCGAAGGCGTCGAAGGCGAAGCAGTTGAACTCGTCCACGTAGATGGGCGTGAACACCCGCTCCTCCCTGGGGATCTTGTTCTGGATGTAGTCGGAGGTCCCGCGCAGGTCTTGGAGAAAGAGCCGCGCCAGCCTCTCGGCCGTCTCCTGGTAGGCCTGGGTGTTGAAGACCAGGTAGATGATCTTCCTTTGGCGAATCGCCTCCAGGAAGTCGATCTCCGGGCAGTAGGTGTCGAACAAGGGCCAGAAGTCGTTCTTGATGATCAGGCCCAGGTCCTTGACCAAGCCCGTGATATCCTTGGTCACGGTCTTGAAGTTCTCGTAGAAGTCGCGCAGATGCTCCTTGGCCGCCGGGTCCTTGCACAGCTCATGGACCCTTTGCATGGCCTCTTGGTTGCTCAAGCATAGGTAGAGATCCTCCAAGTTGTAGTAGAGCCCCGTTCCCTCCAGGCCGAGGATCGCGGTGAGCAAGGTGTCCTCGCTCGTTTTCTTGTAATACTCCTCGGTCCAGGTGAACGCGCCGATGAGCTTGTCCTTCTTTTGCGTGGCGTTGCCGAAGCTCAAGGGATTGTAGGTGCGCGAGCGCGTGGGATCGCTCAGGGAAAAGAGCATCAGGTCCTTGCCCCGTCCGCAACGCTCGGCCTCGGCCGAGATGGCCGCCAGGTGCTCCACGTCGCCTTTCCCGTCAAAGAAGATCACGGGATGCCCCTTGGCGATGTCCTGGAGTGCCAGGGGCAGCATGACCGAGACGGTTTTCCCGGAGCGGCTGGCGCCGACGCAGTAGGTATGGCTCGTGCGCCAGGAGTCGGGGAGCACGAGCGCCTTGGCGCCCTTGGATGACGTGGAAGCGCCGAGGAAGGCCGCGTCGCCGGTGGTCTTGTCCCGCAGGGCCCGGATCTTCTCGGGGCTGACCTTGAACCGGCCAAGGTCCTCGGGATCGAATTTCTCGGAGCGGGTGCTGACCAGGAAGTAGATGGTCAGGCCCAGGCACAGCGGGCCGAAGAGCACGAGCCAGACCCAGAACAGGCCCAGCGGTCCGACCGCCGGCGTCCAGAGCAGGCCATGCAGCTCCTTTTGAATGGCCCTGGCGAGGTGGTACCAGATAGCCGGGTTCAATATCTTGAGTTTCGGGTCATCGAAGGGGCCGCGATGCGCCAAGCCCCAGCGCAGGAGCCATTGGTAGCGGTCCGCGGCCCACAGGACGTAGCCTCCCGATTGTAGGAAGACGAGCAGCATGAACGGCACCCTCTTGAACACGACCGATTCCTTCGGCGGTTTCCAAAGCGCCAGCGCCCGGTACGCCTGGGCGATGAGCCAGGGAATCCCCGCGACAAGCCAGTAGCCAGCCTCGAACGCCAATGATTTGATCTTGTCCATTCACTACCTCCTTAATGAGCCGACAACTCGGCGAGTTTGATCCGGCCGCGCTTCAAGTTCACAGCCGGCGCTTCCAGCTTGCAGCCCAAGATGTCTTGTTCCAAAGCGAAGGAGATGCGGCCAAGGTCCAAGCCAAGCCGCCGCGTCCTCAGGCCCTCCAGGAGTTGGGCCAGGCTCTTGAGCCTCTCCGGAGTCCTCAGAACATAGAGAACGTGGCCCGCCGCCGGCCGCTCCAGGTGGTTCAAGAGAATGCCGCGGTAGCGGTCCGCTCCCTTCTCGGTATTCTCAAACTCAAGCGCCACGCTGAGATTTCCCAGGTTGAAAATCGCGTCCGGCACCCTGATCCATGGCCGCTCCTGCCTCAGCTCCCGCTCTGATTTCCAACCCTGGACCCCGGCCATTTCCATGCCCAGCCGCAGGTCCGTCACGGCCTTGTCGTGCTCAAAAACTCTCAGGTCCAGCTCCTGAACGAAACTCAAATTCCCGGCCAGCCCCCGGCTCTCCAGGTAGGAGTACCCCGGCCTTCCCAGCAGGTAAACCTTGCTTGCCTCGGTGTACACTGGACGGCTCCTGACCATCCCAAAATGCCCCAGCTTCCTCAGCCTCATCCTTGCCATTTGCAGACTGGCATTCCCAAAACATCCCCTGTGTACCTGATCCAAAGTCAGAAATTTTTGGTGCAAAAGTAGATTCAGAAGTCTTATGTCCCTGTCTTGTATTCTCACTCCCTTCCAAGTTAATTTGTCCTTGGCTACATCCATTTCCTTTCTTCCCGTTGTTGGCGAGACCCTTGCTTCATTCCAATTTATTGGATGAAGAGGGGGAGTGGTCGGCGGTCGAAGAGCGCCGACCACTCCCCCTGGTCGAGCTGCCGTCGTCGGGAGATCGTTCTCATTTTGCATGCCGGCCGTTCCTCCCCATAAAACCTGTTTTATACATTCCTTTATATATGGATATAACTCTATGGCTCAAGGCAAAAAAATATCAGCGCGGGTGCATGCGCGGTTTCTCCTCCCTTTCCTTCGCCACTCTCTCGACATCTTTCTTGCGGCCGATCATCTTCTGCGCGTACTCCAGGGGCGTGGAAAACTCCCCCAAAGTCTTCCCTAATTCCTTGACGCAAGAGGCCCCGGAGCCCGTGTTGACCCACTCTTCCAGCTCGCCGGCGTTCTTCCCAATCGCGCCGCGCAAGTAGCTCTTTAGGTGCTTGTCCTCATCGGCGCCGAAGCCCTCCACGGTGTTGCGCTGGACCTCGGGCGGGGTGTTCAGGAAGATCAAAGACCGTAGGGCCGCGAAGCGCAGAAGATCCTCTTCCTTAAATCCCTGCTTGAGAAGCCGGGCCGCCTCCATCAAGCCCTGGACGGTTCCAGGCCAGCGCTCAAGGAGCCGGTAATTGTCCTCCGGCAGCAGTTCCACCAGCTTGTGGATCATCTTGATCGGCATGAAGAACCTGTCGCGCATAACGCAGATCACGGCCAGGCGGTTGAAATGGTCGGGCACGATGTAGTGGGCCGTGTGCCGATTCCGGTAGACCGGCAGCGGGAAAAGGCGCACGCGCGGCGAGCTGTAAAACTGGAGGGTGGAGCGGGTGAGCGGCTCCGCGGGCGGTAGCGGCGTCTCTCGGGTGTTGAAGTGCATCAGGAAGTCGTCGGTCTCCATCAGGTAGCGCGCGGGGAGTCCGGCGGGTTCGACGTTGGCGTGGTAATACTTCGAGACCTGCTTGGCCGTCATGACCGGCAGGTCTTGGTAGTCAGCGGAGCCGAATAGGTTAGCCATGAATCAATTATAGACTATGGTCTGTATATTGTCAAGAAGTATTTTTATTAAAACATTGACTACGCAGGGTTGAAGGCAGTATGCCCGTAAGCATGCAGGGTTGCGTCCGCGACCTCGTAGCCATGCTGGAAGAGCCCGTCGTATTCGGATTCGCTGAGCCTTCGCAAAGTTGTTTCTATCCCCGCCGCGGAGAGCACGGCCGATTCATCCATAAACCTCTTGCCGGCCCATCGAGCGGGCCGTTGCGAGGTCGCCTTTTTGAGAATCGATTCGACCGTATTGCCCATGCGAAGAACAGCGCCCGAGGTCGGATAGCGACTGAGGAACTCAAGGAATGTTCGAAGCCGGAGGGCTCTGGCTTGGTCCGTCGCCACATCGATGAGCCTGAACGGCGGTACATAGGGAGGGAGTCCCAGCTGGAACCGTCTCGTTTCTAATCTTAGCGGCCGCGAGGCGTCGCTGATTATCAGAAAATCAATTTCTGGTCTCAGCCCCCCTTGAGGTTTGAACATCACCTCCGTGCCGAGGTTGTCGTATACTCCGCCGTCCCAGAGAGTGAGGGTTCTCGCCAAGGGTTCAGCGGGGATCGTCGGATCGGCTCCGCCCGGTGCGTACTTAAGCCAGATGTGCTTTGCCGCATCGAGTGACAATGGGCCAATCATGCCAGGGACTGCGGCCGAGGCTGCGACAGCTTCCGCGAGAGGGAATGCTGGCGAGACAACGTAATTGGCAATGTAATCGCCCATTCGTTTTCTCGAGAAGCGCCAGTTCTTCCCCGTTTCGTAACATGTCGCGCAGATTTCCCAACGGGGAGAGTCGGGCATCTGAGATACGTTCCCGACGATCCCCCAATGCTTGCGAATCAACCTGGCGATTAGTCCCGCACGGCCGGTGAGCCACCATCGAGGGTTTAAGAAAAGGCACAGCTTATAGCGGGCTTCGAGGTCGAAGGTGGTGAGTAATGCCTTGATTTTGGGCAGGACATCCGTGAGGAAGGTCTGCTCGCCGGGCCAGCGTTGACCCGACTTTTCAAATACGAGCGCGATACAAAGGCTGCCGCCAGAAACCGTCGATACGAATTTGATGTCAGCCCAGCGAGGGCTCTCGGCGAGCCGTGCCAGCGTCCCTAAATGGAAGACGGTGGCGCGGACCCCGCCGCCAGACAACGCCAAGCCGATTTTCATTCCCCTAGAAAAGCTGGGTTGTAAAATCACCTCCATCCCTTGCGGTCGCTAGGGATTTTCCACCTTGGACCATCGTCCCGAAAACCTTGGAAGCTACCTTGCTGTACACTTGAACAGCCGCAGAATCCGGATGGCCGTATTGGTTGTCAACTCCAGCGCTGATCAGTATCGTATGGGGAGCGATCTTTAGCAACGCGCCCGGATGGACGCCGTTTTTGGAACCATGGTGAGGGGCAGCCATGACATCCGACTTGAGAGAAGAGCCGAAGAGGCGATGAATGGTGTCCCACCTTCCAGCCTCCGTGTCTCCTGTAATAAGATAGGAGAAGCCCCCAGGACCGCGCCCGCGCAATCTGATTACAATACCAGAGTTGTTCGAGCTATCCATGTCCTCGATATGCGGGGAGAAAAGCTCGCATTCAAATTGATCGGAGATGCCTTGGATAATGCGGCTATTCAAGTTATCCAGGCGGACCGAAATGCGTTCGAGGGGGGCGGATGTGACGGCCCGTTCTTTGACCTGTTCTTCAATAAGCTTGAAGACCTTAGAGGCTTCCTCGGTATCCTTGTAGTACTTGGGATACATGACCCAGTCGGGGCGATATTTCTTCAGGACAAGACCAACACCCGTGACATCAGCGTGATCGCTGTCGAATCCAGTCAAGATGAGACCTCGAACTCGATGGTCGCGTAGCCAGGTTGCCATTACGCCTTTCACATATGCGACCGTTTCGTCCCCGGCTGGCGGTATTCGGGAATCAATGATGATGGCCTCCGAATTATGGCGGACGATAGCTAATGCTCCTTGCCCAACGTTGACGGTAATTACTTCCATTCGATTCCACCTCTCTTTCCAGTTTTAGGAGCGGATTTCTTGAGGTCCTCAAATAGCTCGGCATTGAGGGCACGCTCCAACGACCAAATTGCAAGCTGGGCAGATGAGAATTTCTGCCGTTCGAAACGAGCTGTGGCATTGAAGCGCCTGGGGGCGTCCTTGGAGACCGTAATTTCGTAGGAGGGACGGCCGCGCTCCATTGTTTCCATGACGAGCACCTCGGCAGAGGTGTTGTCGATGAGATCGAGACGGCCACGCCAATACATTGTGCCGAGCTTTTCCGAAACAAACGGGCGAATGTCGGGGTACATATTGAGCATGAGCTCGTTGTCTTGTGCGCGGACGTGCAGCGAATTCATGGGCCTGTCTTCCGCGGGCGGTTTTACCGGAGGAGCTGGTGCGTGGCTTGCCGGCGGTCGGCTGATGGCTTTTTCACTGAGAATCTCTATCTCCGATCCTGAGAGTTCCTTGAAACCTGGGGTTCCCCGCAAAAATAAAAAGTGCTTGATGGCGTAACGATCGTCCTCTGAGGCCGAGCGATTCTTTCGCGTTACCAGGATCGCGTAGAAAAAATGGGTATTGTGCTTGGAATGGTTGACAGTTCTGCCATAGGTCGCGATATCGCCATCACTCAGGGTTTCGAGCCCATTTACATGGTGCGTATGCCAGTTTCCAAGATGCTCGATCGATGGATTGCTCGCCTCAATCCTCCTGAACTCGCTTTCCTGAAATTCTCCGTCCTGGAAGAAGCTCGTTGCCGTGCGGCGGGCCTTGGGTCCGGGTCCGATCACGTCATGCACCCGGATTTCCAGCGATTTCTTGTCCCCAGCGCAAAAGCCGACAAGGCGCCCGCCGGTTTCCTCGGAGTCGTACTTATCGCATTCATCGAAGATTGAATTCAGGGCGCCCCTTGGGATTTGAATCTTCACTCGGGGCGTCCGAGACCAGTCCATCAGACGGCGGATTGCTTGCATATTTTGCATCCATCCTGTGGGTTTAGAGTGACCCTTTGTAGCTGAAAGTGCTTATTGAAGGGCGCAATCGGCCGATTTCCCCATACGATGTAATTCTCCGGAATGGGGGCCAGAAATTTGGGCCGAGCTTTCAGCCGGTCGGCAATGGCGTCCAGGACATAGCGCGTATGAAAGGAGGTGATGAAGGCAATATCCACGTTGAGTCCGGGAGAGTCTTTGATTTCCGGGATCTCCATCCCGTACATCTTTTCTCGTTCGTCCTCAGTCACTAGGTCGATTTCCCGTGTGCCCTTCCTGAATGAAGCCCTCTCCAAGACGGCTTCAAGGCATGCCAAGCAGCCGCCGATGCCAGGCCTGTATCCAAAAACCTCGCCCCCTATGCCGCGGGTGAAGACGCGCCCGACAACAAATGGGATTCCGTTTGCCACGCAAATTTCATTGATCTTGTATCGGGCCGGGTCGCTGTCCGTGGCTGATACGACAACGGTTGAGTTCCTGATTGCCGCCTCCGCCTCCGCAGAATTCAACAGGTCCACGTGAAGTTTGGAAATGGAGGCGGCAGGATTTCTATCCAATATGGCGGACTCAAGCGCATCAACCTTGCGTTGCCCGATGAATCTTCGACCGCATGCGTGTCTAATCACGTTTTCGATCTCAAGAATATCGTTATCGACAAGGGTGAAATTCGCGATTCCCGACATGGCTAACTGTAGGGCTACATGGCTCCCGCCAGACCCGCAGCCTGCTATAAGCACCTTGGAGTCGGCCAGCATGCCGATATCAAAAAGCTTCTCAAGGCGCGAAAATGTCTTGTCGTCGGTCATTTCGATGTCTCGACGGCCTTGCTTGGCCACCTGCCTGTTTTTTCCCATTCCTTGTAACCTTCCAACCACTTCCTGGCTAATTGAAGGACAAAACTGGCGTCGTGCTTGCCAGGATTCCAGTTCGCGACCGCGCCGAAGATGCAAAGCGCGCCGTCTCTCCACCGATGCGGGGCATCGTCATTTACTGGGGTAACGTAGACCTTGGGGGCCACCGAGGGATACTTGTGGGGCAGCACTATTTCAATCGTAAATTCCTTTCCTGGAGCTCCCTCTGTAAAAAATAACTGGATTCCCTTCTCCGGCGTGATTGCTGCCCTTGGCAACTCGCCTTTTTGGTGAAGCTGGGCAAGCTCTGAATTTAAAGTGGAGCGCTTTATGTCCGGGAGGAATAAAGAAACGGGGACGAGGCAGGCCAACTGCTGGCCGTTCCGCTCGATGAGAAAGGACTCGTTGTTTTTTGAGACCCTGTCCAGCACCTCGCCGGGAGAACTCCTTAAATCCATCATGGTTAGAGACTGAAACTCTAACGGCATGGATTGTTCCATGTCAGTGCGCCACGCTCGCGCCCGGCCAGCGCCTGCTCTGTTTCCAAATTTCGTACTTCGACAGCCACTTGGCGGTCCGGGCTATTACGAATTTGAGATCATGGACGCCGGGATTCCACATCGACGGGTGTAGGAAGCAAATGTGCCCTTCCTTATATTGATGCGGTGAGGCCGAGTCGATCGTGGGCTTCTGGACATAGACCCGCGGCATGCTGTTGGGGTAGTCGTTGGGAAAATGGACCGCGACAACATAGAACTGTTGTGGCGTGGGCTGAAGCGCGGCCTTCGCAAACACGCTCCCCTGGGTGGTCGGATGAAGTTCAACGTAGGAGAATTGTTGTCGGGCCGCGGTGTACTCGGCTTGGATTCTTACCAGGTCCATGGGGCCCCCGGCCGGATCACGGCATATTCTCCGCCAAGGTCCTCGCGCATGGTCAGGGGCTTCTTCCCTGCGAGCTGGGCTGAGGCGGATTGTCCCTGGGCTCGGATTTCTCCATTGGGGAGAATTTCGATTGCCGTCTCTTCCTCGCGGTCGAGAATGGCTTCCAATTCGGCAATACTTGGTTGTTGGTTCATTTTAACCTCCAAATACGATGTGCAATTGTAGTAGTTGTGTAATTGCTGTGTCAACAGAAAAAATCCCCTTGGCTTGAGGCCGAGGGGATGGAAACAAGTTTGCTGGTTATGCCGAATAGACGCTTGTGCCTTCCCCCCTGTAGCTCTCGTACACGTGCTCGAAAATGGCGCCGACCTTACGTCGATAGAGGTCCTTCGTGTAGGGCGGCGGGAGCCCATCATCAAGCGCGTCCTCGATGGCGAGCCTGACCTGGGCGCGCGCCTGGGACTTCTGTCGCCAATCCAACACAAGGATGGCCTTGAGCTTAGCCAGGAGGCCTCGCGCGACCCGCTTGACCTCATCGCGCTCCGCCGGGGACAGATCCGGCCCCGGTCGCGTCAGAATGTCAAAGACGGTCAGCTCCTCCTCGGACATTTGCTCCCGGACATGGCGCTCTTCCTCTTCAGAAAGGGAGCGGCTGAGGTTGAGCAGCTCGCGGAACAGGTCTTCGATGTTGCGGCTGCCGGCGTTGTAGGACTCGACAAGCTCCTCGAACTTGGACAGGTAGTCGGTTCGTGTCTTATTGAAGCGGATGAGCCGCTCAAGCTGCTTGCGGATCGCCGCCTTGAGCTCCTCGAGCTCGACGTTCTTGCGCCCCGATTTCTTGAATTTCTTCGCCAGGGTATCGAAGTCTATTTTGGAAAGGTCCACGAGTCCGTGCCCATCCGCGCGGTGGATGGTAAACCCATCAGCGGCGATAGAACCATCGAGGACGAGGCTTATCTCCTTCATCACTTCACTGATATCCGGGGGTCGCCCCGCGCCGGTGCGTTCACGGATGATCATCGCGAGCATGTCCAGGAGCGCCGCCAGCGAAGAGAATTCCAGCGCGGCCGGGTCGGGCTTCACGGCCTCCAGGAGCGTGGCCGCCAGCCGCTCGTGGGCGAGAAATTCCTTCCGTACGCCATCGGGGGAGATCAACAGCTCCACAGCGTCGCCGATCTTCGTCAGGCGGTCCATCCCTTTTGGCGAGATAGCGTCGATACCCGGGATATCGACGCCATGCTTCGCGCAGAAGGCCGTGGCCGCGGCGAAGGCCTGGCGCAACTCCTCGACGAGCTTCTTCTTGTCTCGAACGGGGCTGGCGCCATCCTTCCCCTTACCATAGATCGCCAGCGCCTTTTCTAAGGAAGCGAAGACGTTGGCGTAGTCCACGATGAGGCCGTTATTTTTTCCTGGGAAGACCCGGTTCGCGCGCGCGATGGTCTGCATCAAGGTGTGGTTGCGCATGGGCTTGTCCAGATAGATCGTCGAGCAGCTCGGCACGTCGAAGCCGGTCATCCACATGGCGCAGACGAAGACCAGGCGCAGGGGGTCCTCGGATTCCTTGAATTTCTCATCGAGCTTTTCATCCCTCATCCGCTTCCGGTGAGGGGCGATGTTGAGGCCGAGCGCCTTCATCTGCTCGATTTCATTCTGGCCGGGGGAGACGATCACGGCCATGTCCGTGGAGCGAAGGATGTCGAGCCTTCGCCTAAGTTCCGCCGCGTGCTCTTCGCTCGGTTGCGTCCGCTTGGCGGCTTCCTTCTCCACGCGGGCGCGTTCTTCTTTCCAATGCTTGTGCACCTTGTCGTGCATTTTGAGGGCGGTGGCCTTGTCGATGGAAACGACCATGGCTTTGCCCTGAAAGCCGCGTCCCAGAAAATGCGAGACGATGTCCTTGGCGATGGCCTCCAGACGCTCGTCCCTCGTCAGAAGGTGATACTGGCGCCCAAGCTCTCGGTCCAGCCTTCTTTCCTGGTTTTCGTCAAGGTCCGCAGCCTCGATGACGGCGTAGAGATCATCGTTGAGGTCCGGATTCTCCAGCCGAAGCTCGGGGGCGCGATTCTCGTAGTAGAGCGGCTTGGTCGCGCCGTCCTCGACGGACTGTTGGAAGTCGTAGACCGACACGTAGTCACCGAAGACCTCCTTCGTCCGTTCCTCCGCGGCGATGAGCGGGGTTCCCGTGAAAGCGATGAAAGTGGCCTTGGGCAGCGCGGCCCTCATGTTCAGAGCCATGGTGTCGTATTGGCTGCGGTGTGCCTCATCCGTGAGGACGATCACGTCACGCCGGTCGCAAAGCATCTCCGGGGTCTGGAACTTGTGGATCAAGGTGAAGACGTAGCGGTGATTGCCGCGCAGGAGGTCCCGGAGTTGGGCTCCGCTTTGGGCATGGCAGGCCTCGCTCTCGGCCTGGCTGACGGCACCCGCTGCCTTGAAGGTCTTGGCGATTTGCTCGTCAAGCTCCACGCGATCCGTCACGACCACGAAGGTCCAGTTGCCGGTTAGCTTGCGCAAGATTTTCTGCGAAAAGAAGATCATGGAAAAGCTCTTGCCGGAGCCCTGGGTCTGCCAGAAGACGCCGCCCCGGCCGTGGCCGGCCTGCTTGGCGGCCTCCATCCCCGCGATGGTCTTGTTGACGCCGAGGAATTGGTGGTTTTGGGCCAGGATTTTTACCAGCCCGGACTTGTGTTCGGAGAAGAGCGTGAAATTTTCCATAAGGTCCAGCAGGCGCATCGGCTCGCAAGTGCCGCGGAGCATGACTTCAAGGGACACCTTGCGGGGCTCGTCCTCTCGCTCAACGCGCTTCCACTCGGAGAAACGGTCCCAATCCGCCGTGATGGTCCCGACTCGGCTCTCCGTGCCGTTGGAGGCGATCAGGAAGGCGTTGGTCCAAAAGAGAGGAGGTATGCCGTTTTGATGGTGCTTGTAGCTCGTCAGATTCTCATCGAACGCCACCTTCGCCGGGACTCCTGGCTTCTTGAGCTCGATGACGACGACGGGCAGGCCGTTGATGAAGCCCACCAGATCGGGCCGGCAGGTATAGAGCGAGCCGGTGACGCTGAACTGGCTGACGAGGAGGAAGTCGTTGTTGCCGGCGGTCTGCCAGTCCACCACGCGGACCCGCTCGATTTTCTGGCCGCCGCGGCCCGAGGGATCGGGGATCGAGACCTTCACGCCGTTTTTGAGCAGCTCGTAGACCTCTTGGTTGGCCGACACGAGGCTCATGGCCGAGCGGTCGCGGGCCAACTCGTCAATAGCGGCTGTGATCGCCTCCGGCGGGAATGCGGGATTCAGCTTCTTGAGGGCCGCGAGCAGGCGTGTCAAAAGCACGACCTCGCCCGGAGTCTCGCGGCCCAAGGTGCCGTCGGCCCCGAACACCTCGTCCATGGCCGATACCGTCTGCCAGCCCAGCGCGGCGAAGAGTTTGACCGCAGGCTCCTCGACCAAGTGCTCCTCGCTGTAGGGGTTCATGCGCTAAGTGCAGGTTCTGCCAAGGGCACTTGTCCAGAAATGAGGCGTGGCACTAGGAGGTTCCGAGTGTTGCGTAGGTTTAAGTTTTGTTGATGAAAAACCAGCATCTGGTTCAACATAGGTAGAGTTTGTTCGCCTACACGGCGGGCCATCTGCTCAGAGGGTAATTGCACTTCGATGCGGCTCAGTCCCTCATTGGTCAGAGACATTTGAGTGGCGCCCGAGCAGAAAAGATCTTTCTGAGTATGAAATTCCGGAGAGCTGATGGTCAGAAATAGAACCGGGAAGTAGCTAGGATGCCTCGCACGAAAACCTGCGAAGCCTGAAGAGAGAATTGAGTTCTGCGCTACGTCCTGATTGGCTTCAGTAAACCAGGCAATCTTGTGGGTATCTTTCATGCGTGCGAACCAAATTGAGTATTTCTCAGGCTGTTTCTGCGCCCGGCTGGGTTTATCCGAGAAGAAATACTCGATGCCATCCCCTACAATTGAATGGCCATCGACATCGGCTGTCGCGTAATATCGACGCTTCCCAGAATATGGCGTTACATTCTCGGAGATAAATTCCCAGTAAGGGGAACTCAGCGCCTTCATGGAAATTGTCGATTTTGAATCGGCCATCGCCTCGCGGTAAAGCACGCGCGCCATCGCCTCAAGAATCCTGATACGCCGCAGATTGTTTTCGATCAGGTCATCGTAGGCCGAGATGATACCTGCGATGCGTTTTTGAATAGGAAGCGGTGGCGTATGAATCGGGAATGACAAGAGTTTGTCCAAGCTAAGGTTGTCCTGGGTCGCTCCTCTTGAAACTGCAAGAAAATGGACCTTCATGGCATCAAGAGAATATTTGACGAAGTGCAGGTCTGCCTCTTTCTCGTTGGGGATGAATCCTACCACGCTATCAGGAAAGCATGCCTCAAATTTTAAGATGGCAGTTTTTGCCGTGTTCGCACCGGCAATCGTCATGCAAAGCGTATTGGGTGGCCAGAGTTTGCTTTGTTGAAGCCCAAAATCCGAATAGGTTTGCGAATAGGCGGTGATGTAGGGATCGGCCGCCATGATATCCGCGGTCTGAATAAATGGATGGGCGCCACCATAGAGCCGCGCGTCGTTGCGGGGCCTGTGTCGAGATTTCCCTCGTCCAACCACGCCGAGTTCATCGAGCCGGCGTGGTTGCCACTTGATATCTGTCGACATTACTGCTCCAGCACTTCAGCAACGTTTTTTGAGATCAGTTTTTCGAGGGCATGAGCCTGGCCGGTCAAGGTTTCCAATTCCACGTTCAAGGCTTCGAGCTTCTCTTTGAAGTCCTCGTCGCTGACCTCTTCGCCGGGCGCGACGCCGACATAGCGGCCGGGATTGAGCGACCAGCCCTGGGCCGCGATCTCCTTGGCCGTCGCGGCCTTGCAGAGGCCCGGCACGTCATGGTAGGCCAGCTTCTTTCCGAAGACTTCCTGGAGCTTCGCCTTGGCCTCGTCGCCGCCGAGCGTGAAATCTGCCTCCTCGCCACGGTAGAGGCGCACGACGTTGGCGAGAAACGCGATCTGCTCGGCCGTCCAGTCTCGGTGGGCGCGGTCGATTTGGCGATAAATGTGGCGGGCGTCGATGAAAAGGACCTTGTCGGCCCGAGGCGTCTTCTTCTTGCTCCGATCCAGGAACCAAAGCGTGCAAGGCAAGGTCACGGTGTAGAACATGTTGGGCCCGACCGCGACCATCACATCGACGCCGCTGGCCTCGATGAGCTTCTGCCGGATGTCCTGCTCGGTGGCGCGAGCGTCGGAGGCGGAGTTGGCCATGACGAACCCGGCCCGACCCTTGGGACCAAGCGATGAGTAAAAAATCTGAATCCAGAGGTAGTTCGCGTTGTCCGCGCGCGGCAGGCCGAAGGGAAAGCGGCGGCTTGGCCCGACATCGGCGGCGAGACGTTCCTTGTCCACCGCGTTGACGTTGAACGGCGGATTGGCCAGCACGAAGTCGAAGCGGCCGGGGCTCTGGTGGAGGTCCTCGTAATAGCTGATGGCTTTCTTGATGTCTCCTTCGAGGCCGTGGACGGAGAGGTTCATGCGGCAGAGAGCGGTCGTCGCGTCCACCTTCTCCTGGCCGTGGATCGAAAGTTCGGCCGAGGGGTTCTTCTTGTGCTCGGCGACGAAGCGCGCGCTCTGCACGAACATGCCGCCCGAGCCGCAGGCCGGGTCCAGGACCAGGCCGTGATAAGGCTCAAGGACCTCGACGAGAAAGCGGACGATGCTGCTTGGCGTGAAGAACTCTCCACCCTTTTGGCCCTCGGTCCGGGCGAACTCTCCCAGGAAATATTCGTAGATGCGGCCGAAAGCGTCATAGTCGAGGGTGGCGGGGATCTCCGATACCTTCTTGAGCAGTTCCTTGAGGAGGGTCCCGCTGAAGATTTCGTAGGTCTTGGGGAGCACGCCCGCGAGCTGGGGATTTTGCTTCTCGATGTCGCGCATGGCCTCATTGACGGCCTTGCCGGCATTCGTTCCTTCGGGGAGCTTCAGGAGATAATCGAAGCGGGCGGTCGGCGCGAGAAACAGCACGCTCTCCGCGTGGTAGGCCGCGGGGTCATCCAGGCGGGACCCGCGACGGCCTCCGGCGGCTTTCTTTTCCAGGGCAGCCCGACAGGCGGAGAACCGGACTTCCGCGAAGCGCAGGAAGATCAGGCCCAGGACCGGCTGGGAGTATTGCTGGGCCGTGAGACCCGAGTTGGCGCGAAGCTGGTCGGCGGCGTCCCAGAGGCGCTTCTCCAGGGTGCCGTTATCGTCGTCCTTCTTTGGCGGCGCGATCCACTTCATGAGTTTTTGCCTCCTGGCGCGGGGATCTGGGTGGCGAAGGCAGGGTTCGACATTGCACTAAGAATTGCATCTGACGCAAAGTTTTGATGCAATAATGCAATGGGAAAAATCCATTCGTTACCGACGCTTTTCTTCAAATTCAATCTCCCGCTATTGCACAGCGTATTGCACCGATGCAATCTTCCCGTGCAATAGGTCAGGCCCTCGCACCAGTTTGGCGCGAGGGCCTGGCACGATATGAGATTATGGCATTTTGATGACCGCGGGGGCTTGCACCAAGCCCAGGCGGGCGGCTTCCAGAAGTTCAGCGATGCGCAGGCACGGGAGGCTGAGTCCCGAACGCCATCGAGAAAATGCGATGGTAGGCTTTGGAACTCCCGGCGCCGAGCGCACCTGAGCGAAACTCCTCGATGAGTTCGGCGGAGCGGCCGGAGGCGACAATCTTTCCGACGGATTCCAGCAGCGAATCCGCTAGGCCGGAAGGAGCCGCCAAGCCGTTCTCCCAGCGGTTGACGGTCTGAAAGGCCAGGCCCAGCAAGCGGGCAAAATCCTCTTGGCTGAGGCCGAGCGCTTTTCGCAGCTTCTGTACTCGGTGCGCCGACTCCTTATTCTTCATGACGATACTATACCATGTGGTATACCACTTGTCAAGGGCCTTTTGGCCGGCGGCCGCGGGGCGCGGCTCAATAGTGGAGCGGCGAAGGATCGAGCTTGAATGGGGTGATGCTGCGAACGACAAAATCGACGAGAGTTTGAATGCGCGCTCGGTTGCCCAAATCCAACATCTCCCCGTTGTCGAAGCCCATTCTCGTATAGAGCTTGCGGACATTATCATCAATCGGAGTATCGATGATCCGGCGATAGCCGTGGCCGTAGAGACGAATCACGGATAGCCCGAACAAGCCCAAAACCACCGCGGCATGCCGGCATGTCCGCTTCTGGCCATAATAGACCGAGCTGGCATCGTGGCCGGGCGTCAGGATGAAGGTCACGTGAATGTCGGACTCCATGAATAATAGTTGAATGCGCAAGGGACGAAGACCGTCGCGATCATGGCCGTCCAAGCGGAAAAGCGGGCCTGGAAGCCCGACATAGGCTTCAAAGTCCTCGGCCGCTTCCTCGTCCCAGCCGATGCGGACGGCTGTGATTTTGGCTATGCCGCAGTTTTTTGGCGCGGCGGCCGCGAGGTTGGCTTCCAGCTCATGTCGAACAACTTCGACGACCTCCTCGGGGTCCGCCGGCGAGGAGGAAGGCGTCGTTGATTCGTAGCGGGCGATGACCGCGGCCGCGAACGATTTATACTTTTCCGGTGCGCTCATGGGTCGTTTCTAGCGTAGTGTTTACGTAGTGTTTTTGGGTCCAAGAGGCAGGATGAGACTTCACGCCTATCCGCCATCCTCGACGAGAAACCGGGCCGGCCGTGTTTTCCAGAGGGGCCTAAAACGCATTAGCAAACCGCCGCCTTCAGCCGCTCGGCCACCTCTCCAAAATTCAGAAGATCCCTCGAGGGATCTTAGCTTTTTCCCTATTCCGAGACAATCTCTTCGATTCCCTCGTCGTGCCAACTGTTCAGCAAACCGTCTGTTTTCCCCCCTTGAAGGAGGATGGTACGAGGAGAGATCGTCTCGTCCACAACAACTGACAAATCGCCACCCGGCTTAAAGTGACCACTTTTGTGACCAGTCTGGGAAGTGAGGCGGATAGAATTACCTAAGTTTGTTCGCGGTTGAAGGTATTTCTATCCAGGCCAGAAACTGGAACTGAGGAGGGATTACTGACCGTTGGCCAGTTCGCTCAAGAGCGCGGCCAAGCCTTCCTTTGAAAGCTTGCGCGCAGAGATGTCCATCATGGCGTCGTAGAGCCGGCCCTTGAGGTCCTCGATCTCGACGCCATTGATCGCGAGAAACACGAGGGCCGCGGCGAGTCCTGTTCGCTTGTTGCCGTCCACGAACGGCTGATTTTCCGCGATGTGGTAGGCGTAGGCGGCCGCCATGGCGAAGAGAGTTGTGTGGAGGAATTCTCCGCCAAAGGTAGATTCCGGCATGGCTAGTGCGGACTCGAGCATGCCGCGATCTCGAAGCGTGAGATCGCCGCCGTAATTCTCGGTCTGGACGCGCTGGATCTCCAGGACCTCAGCGAAGGTGAGAAACGACGGCTCTTTCACTTAGCCAGTTTTGCGAAGGTCTTGCCGTGCTTGGAGACGACGCGCTTGAGTGCGGAATTGAACGCCTTCTCGCGCGCGGAGTCAGTGACGGGCGAGATGATGAGGTTCTTGCCGTCGGTGGAGATGTCGAGAGGAGTGTCCATGGTGATGTGCAGGAGCTCCATGATCGGCTTGTCGATCACGAGAGCGGCGCTGTTGCCGTGAGCGGTGAGTTTCTTAACCATGATCGCCTCCGTTAATACAATGTTAGTATAAAGTATCAACTCGGATTTGTCAAGTTTTTCAGGAGCGCTTGCTTGATATTCCCGAAATCAACGGCAGAGCCTTCTGATCACTTGGTTGCGTGGCTAGTGTAAATCGTTATGCCGTTCCCATCGGGGTCCTTTATGCAAAAAAGATGATGTCCAAAAGAAGTTTCATCAGGGATATCTCCTGCTGCTATTCCCCGACTGATGAGCTCTAAGCGATATTTTTCCAATTCATTTAAGCTTTTGCCTTTAATCATGAGATCGAATTTCTCAGACAATTTTTTATTGAATTGTCCTGTCAAACTCTCCGCTACATCGTCTCCAGCCGGATGATCAGCTGACATCAATAGAAGATGAGTGCCTCCGCGTAGTTCAATAATTGCGACCCCTTCGTCGGTAGCGAATGGAGGAAGGCCGAGATTCGAGTAGAATTGGCAACTGCTCTCAAGGTTGGCTACCTTTAAGACAAGGTGAGCCACTGCTAATTCTGAGCCAACGACAGGCTTCATCTCGCTCGATTCTTTGCCGGTCATGATTCACCTCGCAAGTTGTTTTCAACTGCCCTGAAGCAACGCTGATGCAGCGGCGCTACGGCCCGTTTTGGATGGCGTCCTCATTAAAGATACCATATGGTATCTTTTAAAGCAATCGTTTAATTTGTGCCGCCGGTTCATCTAATGGAATACAATTTTGAGATGTTGAGGAAACTTTTGAAATGAAGTCGACTAAAGTAAAAAACGCATACATGAAAAAGAAGGACCCTCTCTTCGTTAGAGAATCCCTCTTGAATGCCGCTTTCGAACTCGCTGCGACCAAGGGCATGGCTGATGTCACCGTCAACAAAGTGAGTAAATTGGCGGGCGTTACCAAGGGGGCTTTCTTTCATCACTTCGACAGCAAAGAGAAGTTGGTGACGGAGCTGATGCAGATACTGTTGATGCGATTGGACAAGCAGTTTGATCGACTGATGGCAGAGGAGGAGAATTCCGACGGATGCTTTACTCGTGCATACATTAGGGCCGCATTCTCGGAAAGCGCAGCTGAACGTGGAATTTGGGGCGCGCTCTTGAGTCTAATGGCCTCTAAAGATCTGGTCGGAAGGATTTGGGATAACTGGGTGAGCAAACGCCTAAAGAGACATTTGAAAACTGATTCGAGAGTCGAGCTTCGTGTCGTAAGACTTGCGGCCGATGGTGTATGGTTTGAGAGAATCATGAACGCAAAATCGAAAAATCTAAAGAGTATCGAAGAATATCTCATTGAGATGACGCGAATCCGTACCGACGCAGGTAGTAACGGCCTCCCTCCCCCCTAATTCCGGGTCTCGTCCTATGCCGAGTCGGGCTTTCTTGGCAGCACGAAACCATGTCGATGTGGTGTTAGAAATACTGGCCAGAAAAGTGACCGCTTTTCGGCAAAATCGGACAAAGCCCGGCAACGCTTCGCAAAAGACGGCGGCTAAGAAATCGGGCGATTTCTCATCGAGAAACCGTTTCTCACTCGGTAGGAAACTGCGGAACTGCGGAAGGACGAAAAGGCGGGATTCGCTTTAGCAAACCGCCGCCTTCAGCCGCTCGGCCACCTCTCCAAAATTCAGAAGATCCCTCGAGGGATCTTAGCTTTTTCTCTATTCCGAGACAATCGATCGCTACGCGCTCAGGATGCGCCGCGCAAGAACCTTGAGGCGGGCCAGCAGAACCTGATCATCGAAAGGTTTGGGAAGGTAGTCATCGATGCCGCTGCCGTAGCCGACCAATTGGTCTTCCACCATGGATTTGACGGTCAGCATCATGATGGGCATTCCGGAAAAACGCGGATCCTTCCGCAGACGTTTGGTCAAAGCCAGGCCGTCGAGGCGCGGCATGTTGCAGTCGAGCACGGCCATGTCCGCCCCTTGCGCGGTGATTTTTTCCCACGCCGCCTGCCCGTCCTCCGCCGCCAAAACCCGGTAGCCGCCGCCCGAGAGGATTTCCGCGACCATCCCGCGCAGCATCTCGTCGTCCTCGGCCAGCAGCACCGTCAACTTCTTCGCGCTTTTCTTATTCATCCCAGGAATACCCCTTGCCGTAAATGGTGCGGATGCGGCGGCCCTCCGGCGCCAGTTTCCCCCGCAGCGACTCGATGTGCTTGTCCACGCTGCTGATGCGAATGCCGGAATCGGCGTCGCGCGCGATCAAATCCCGGAGCATCCCTCGCTCGACGGGCGCAGGCGCCCGGGAAAACAGCGCCTCCAAGACGACGCATTCCGAAGGCGTCAGAAAAACCAAAGGTTCCCATCGCGCGCCGTCCGCGCGGCGATACACCCGCCGCAGAGGCACGTTGAGCCTCAAATTTTTCCCGCCTTTGACGAACCGCTTGGCATCCGGCCGCGAAGCCTTGCCCGCCCCGATGCGCCTGAGGTGAGCCCTGATCTTGGCGCGCACCAAGTCCGGAGGAAAGGACTGCGAAAAATAATCATCGGCGCCGGCTTCCAGCATCTCCACAATGCGGGAATTATCCAGAAACGCGAAGGAAGTCAGGATGAAAGACGTCTTAGGATAAATGGCTTTTAAGCGCCGCAAAAAATCAGCCTGCGGCTCCGTCAGGCAGGCGTAATCGAGAAGGACAAGGTCGGGCCGCGGCGCCTGTTCTTCCCCCGCGAACCTGAATTTCTCCAAATCCCGCACGGCCGCCGAACACTCGTGATCGAAGAGCTTGGCCCAGCGACGGGCCAAAAGCGGTGTCCGGCTGACGATGAACAGGGACGCTCGCGCCATGTCGTTTTCTATCGGCAGTGGCGATCATATCAAATTCGCAGGATTCGTCTAATTGCGTCAAACTGTCAAAAAATAAGGGCTTATTTGTTCTTGCGGAACTTCGCGATTCCTTCGTGATTGGGCGCAACTCCCTCTATATACTAACGTTAATATGAAAAAGGCGGCTTCCGCACTCATTTTCGCGCTGGCTGCCGTTTTTTTTTCCTCCACCGCAGTCTGGGCCCAAGCCGCCATAAGCGTCACTCCTCTCGACGCCTCTTCCACCACTTGGACCAATAATCCCATCTTCGTTTTCGGCGCAAATTTTGGCTTGAACAACGTCGCCTCCGCGTGCGCCCGCTGGGACAACAGCCCGACCTACGCGTTCAACGGCGCAGACACCGGGCTCTCCTGCGGCGCGGGCGAAACATCCTGGACCTCCGGCACTCAAAGCGAGAACGCCGTCTCCGAAGGACAGTGGTATTTCCACGCCGAGGGCTTTGATTCCGGAGGCGCCGCCGGAACCCAGGAGGACATCGGACCCTTCGGCTACGATGTGACGGCTCCCGCAGCGTCTAATTTCGTCACGATTAGTTCCACGGGAGGGCTCCAGGGCGAGGGCAGCTTTAGCAACGCGGCTTCCGTTCCTGCGGAAATAACGCTCCAAGACTCGGGCGCGGGACTGGCCGTCTCGACCTACGCGGTGAGCTTTCTCGGCGACGGGCACGATGACCCGCAGACGACCTCGGGCTACGGGGTCATTTATTCCACGGACGCGGGCAATACCTGGATAGATGATGCCTCCACCGCCGCGGTCGGCTCCGTGGGTGGCAGCATCACCTCCATGGCCGTGTTTAACGGAAAAATTTACGCCGGAGACAGCAACGGAAACATCTACGTCAGCGCGGACGGCACGCATTGGGGAAATTCCATCGGCGGACCGGTGGCGGCGGACATCACTTCTCTCGCCGTATTCAACAAGCAACTCTACGCCGGAGACAATGGCGGCAACGTCTACGCCTACAACGGGACCGCTTGGAGTTCGGGCGCGAGCATCGGGCTTCCCTATCCAGTCAGCAGCTTGACCGTTTTCAACAATCAATTGATAGCGGCCTCGTCCGAAACTGTCTCCGTCAGCGCGGATGGAACGACTTGGAATGCCGTTCCGGCGATCACATCCTCCCAATACGGCATTACGGCTCTAAGCGCCTACAAGGGCAAACTTTACGCTTTGGATGCAGGAAGCCCCACCAGCGTGGGTCTCCATGTCAGCACGGATGGGTTTTCTTGGAGCTTGGCGACCTCGAATCTTGCCGCTGTAGTCGATCCCCCCACCCTCGCCGTGTTCAACGGCGAATTTTATGTTGGGTCCGCAGGTTCCGACAGCGCTGCAGCCAGCTCGAATGGAACCTCTTGGAGCGGGATAGGGCTGGGCGACCATGTATACAGTTTCACTGTTTTCAACGGCAAACTTTACGCCACGGGCAGCAATGAAATTTATGTCCTGCTTCCTGGGACCGTTTCCTTCGTCCCGGTTTTTAACGGCATAGGCCCTGCCGGCGTCATGGCCGCCTTCAACGGCCGGCTTTACGCTGGAGACAACACGGGAAAAATTTACCAGCTCACGCCCAACACCGCATCCCTCTCGGGTTCGGATGGAACGGCTTCGGCGCAAACTCTTTCCGCGGCCCTCAACAATCTCGCGAACTCGACCAACACCGTTACCTGCGGCGGCTCTTTCCCGTGCAACGCCACCAACCAAGTCATCTTCACCGGATCGGATCGGGCGGGCAACGCGGTCGCGCCCGGCCCTTACGCAGTCTTGGTGGATATTCCGGTCGGCCTGGCCATCTCCACGCCGACATACCCCGACGGCAACACCAACGTTCAGCCGAACTTCGACTGGCAGGGCCCGAGCACGTCCGTGGTGGCGGGCCTCTCGGCCGGAGCCGACTACGAACTCCAGGTTTCCAAGGGAGATTCCGGTTTCGGCGCGGGGAACATCGTCATTGATGTTTCTACCCCCGCCGTGGTTAATTCCACGATGGCGCCCACGGCCGACGGCGCCTATCTTTACAGCGGAAGCCTCTCCGACGCCACCACATATTATTGGCGCGTGAGGACAATCGACGGCAATAACGCGCCCTCCCCCTGGTCCACGGCAGCGAGTTTCGCGACGGATTTCGCCAAGCCCGCCGCCTCAGGTTTTGAGAGCGTCGGTTCGGCCGGGCAAGTCGGCGAGAGCCAGTTCAACAGCCTGACCAAAAACGTGACGGCGCAAATCACGCTGCAGGACTCCGGGACGGGATTGGCGGTGTCGACCGATGCATTAAACTTCGCCGGCGACGGGCACGATGATCCTCAGGCGACATCGGGGTTCGGAGTCATGTATTCGACGGACGCGGGGCAGAGTTGGATCGACGATTCGGCGACCTCGACCGTCAATGGCGGAGTTCCCGTGGGAAGCAAAATCATGTCACTGGCCCAATTTGACGGGAGCCTCTACGCGGGGGATTGGGCCAACGGCAAGATATACGACAGCGCGGACGGGAATTCCTGGAGCGCCACCGATGGAGGAGTCGCGGTCGGCGTCCACATCAGGCCGCTTGCCGTATTCAACGGCAAGCTCTACGCCGGAGACGCCAGCAACGGGAATATTTACGCCAGCGCGAACGGCAATTCCTGGATCACCGTCAACGGCGGCGCGGCCGTGGGAAGCAGCATCCAGGCCCTGGCAAAGTTCAACGGACGGCTTTACGCGGGAGATTTCACCAACGGGAATATCTACGTCAGCGCGGATGGAAATTCATGGACCATGGCCGCATCGCAATCGGCTTTGGGAAGCGGCAGCATCCTTGCCTTGGCTTCATTCAACGGAAAGCTCTATGCCGGAGACGCCGGCAATGGAAAGATCTACGCCAGCGCGGACGGCGAGTCCTGGAGCGCCGTCAACGGCGGCGCGACCGTGGGCTCAAGCATTTACTCCTTAGCGGCGTTCAACGGCAAGCTCTACGCCGGGGATGAAGGCACCGGGAAAATCTACGTCAGCGCGAACGGGAATTCCTGGAGCGCCACCGACGGCGGCGCGGCCGTGGGGAGCCAAATCGTTTCTTTGGCCGCCTTTAACGGCAAACTCTATGCGGGGGATTTTGGCAATGGGCTTTACGTCAGCGCGGATGGGAACTCCTGGACCGCGGCCGTTTCAAGCGCGTCCATTGGAAGCCTTAACATCTACGGCTTGGCCGGCTTCAACAATAATCTTTACGTTGGAGATGACGGGAACGGCAAGATTTATCGAATCTCCCCTCTCGTCGCGACGCTCTCGGGCTCCAACGGCGCCAATTCGGCCCAAACGCTGTCCGTCTCGGGCCTAGATCTCGCTGACTCGACAAATACGGCCACCTGCGGCGGCGTCTCCCCGTGCGGCGCCACAAACCAAATCGTCTTCACCGGTTCGGACATGGCGGGCAACGTGGCGACGGCCGGACCCTACGCCATCCTGGTGGACACGTCTCTCGCCACGGCCATTTCTACTCCCACTTACCCCGCGGGCAATATCAATGTCCAGCCTAATTTCGATTGGATTGGAGCGGCCACCGCGACCATCGCGGGAATCGCCAGCCCTTCCTATATACTGCAAGTCTCCAAGGGAGACCCAAATTTCGGCGCGGGGAACATCGTCATCTCCATCTCCACCCCGGCGGTCATCGCTTCGACCATGTCTTCGAGCGCGGACGGGGTATATCTCTCCACCTTCACCTTGGCCGGCAACGCGGCCTATTACTGGCGCGTGGCGGTCGGAAACGGTCTTCTTGGCGACCAAGGGCTCTGGTCCCAGACGGCCAGTTTCACCGCGGATTTCGCTTCTCCGACCGCCTCCGCGTTTTACAGCGTCGGCAATCAGGGCCTCCTAAGCGAAAGCCAATTCAACAATCTTAGTCAAGGCGTGACCGTTGAGATGACGCTCCAGGACTCCGGCACGGGGCTGGCTGTTTCGACCGGCGCCCTGCCTTTCGCGGGCGACGGCCACGACGACCCGCAGTTCGCCTCCGGCTACGGCGTCATGTATTCGACCGACGCCGGAGCGCACTGGATCGATGATTCAACCGCCGCCGTTACCGATGGAGGAGCGGCCGTTGGAAACAAAATCTATTCCATGGCAGTTTTTAAAGGCAATCTCTACGCGGGAGATCAGAGCGGCCATGTTTACGTGAGCGCCAATGGCAACACATGGACCGCCACAAACGGCGGAGCCGGTATAGGCGGCACTATCGCGGCTATGACGATATTCAACGGCAGCCTCTATGCGGCAGACACCACTGGCCGCGTCTACTCGAGCGCAAACGGAAACAACTGGAGCAGCGGCGTGACGGTCGGGGCCGACATCCGCGCTCTGTCCGTGTTCAACGGCAAGCTCTACGCCGGAGACTACAGCGCGAGCGGCCACGTCTACGCCAGCACCGATGGAAACATCTGGACCGCGAGCAACAATGGGAACGCTATTGGAAGCGGCATCCAATCCTTGGCCGCATTCAACGGCAAGCTCTACGCCGCAGACAATAGCGGCCATATCTATATCAGCGCGAATGGGAACGACTGGATCGCCGCCAACGGCGGCATAGGGCTTGCCGGAACCATCCAGGCCCTAAGCGTCTACGATGGCAAGCTCTATGCCGCCGGCGGTTCTCCTCCGGATATTTTTGCGAGCTCTGACGGCAGCAGTTGGTCCGCCACCAATGGAGGGAGTGCCGTTGGAAACAGCATTGCAGCTCTCGCCGAATTTAACGGCAAGCTTTATGCCGGAGACTCCGGAAACGGAAACGTCTACGTAAGCGTGGACGGAAATAATTGGACGATTGACAACGGTGGAGCATCCGTGGGAACTGATATCGATGCGCTTGCCGCGTTCAATGGGAAGCTTTACGCCGGAGACTACAACAGCGGCGATGTTTACCAAATCGTGCCCGTCGCGGTCTCACTTCCAGGCTCCGACGGCTCAACTTCAACGCAGACCTTCTCTGCTACGAGCCTTAATCTTGCGCCCTCGACCAGCACGACCATCTGCGGCGGCGTTTCCCCTTGCGGCGCCACCAACCAAGTCATCTTCACAGCCTCCGATTTGGCGGGAAACATCGTCAAATCCGGGCCTTGGGCGGTTCTGGTGACGACCATCCCCACCGTCCAAGCCGTTTTCGCCAACGCCGCGCCGGCGACTTCCGCCCAGGGCTCGCAAACCGCGTTCGTGCGCGTCCAGCTAACCGCCGCGGCGGGAAGCGCGCCCTGGTCGATCTTGGTCGTCTCGGGGCTGGGCACGAACTTAGCCTCGGACGTGGACGGCGTCTCGGTCTGGCGCGATGCCAACGGCGACGGCGTCTTTGAGCCCGGGTCGGACGTTCAAATTTCCAATTCCGGGCAAAACTTCGCCGCAGGCATCGCCACGGTGACTTTTACATCGAGCGAGAATCTCACCACGACGCCCAAAAACTACTTCGTCGTCTTCAATATAGATCCGCAAGCTCTCGGGGGAGACGATCTTCAGGCCGAAATTTCCAGCACGACGGCATTTAATTTTTCCGGACAGAACTGGAACGTGCAGACCTCGACCACCCTGCCGTTCATTTCCAGTCAGACCGTCATCACCGCATCGACCGCGACCGCCACTCTAACGCCCTACAGCGATGCTCCGACCGCGGCGTCTCCAGGGCAAAACAACGTTCCCGTTCTGAGAATCACGGGCCAAACCGGAAGCGGGACCGTGCAGATTTCCAGCGTCGTCTTTCATCTGACGGGCGACGCGCCATCCAATGCCGTTTCTTCCATCGCGCTTTACCGCGACGCCAACGGCGACGGCGTTTTCGAATCGGGCGTGGATTCCCTGGTCTCCAGCGGCCTTGACGATTTCGTCAACGGCGTCTCGACCGTGGCCTTTGCCGCGAGCGCCTCATCGGCCACCGTAGGCAGCAGCCCCGCAATCTTCTTCGCGGTTGTGAATCTCTCCGGGGGCGCGCCCATCGGCGACACGCTCGGACTCCAGCTTGACACCACATCCGACGTCGCGCTCTCCAACTCGTCGAACACGGTGACGTTCTCGACCCAGCCTTTCGCGTCCGGCACTTTCCCCATCGAGCTCGCGAACACCCTAACGGTCTCCCCCGAATGGGAGACGCCGGCCCAACTCTCCGAGGGCGGCGAATACGCGGTGCTTAAGGCGACGCTGACGGTGGACTCGGGGCAGATGACCATCACGCAGATTGCCGTGCGCCGCAGCGGAAGCGGGTTGGATTCGGATGTGTCCGCGGTGAAGGTTTACCAGGACCCCAGCCCACCTGAGGCCTTTAACCCCGTCACCTTCAATCTGCTGGGCCAGGGCACCTTTTCGGGAGGCTTGGCCGACATCAGCCTCAACCGAACATTAGCCGCGTCCACGACCTACGTCTATTACATTTCCTACGCTCTGAGCCCGACGGCCCAAGCCGGGGACACCCTAGCCGCCAATCTTTCGGCGACTTCCGCCATCACCATCACCAACCCTATCGGCACGGTGGCGGGGCCGTTTCCCTTCGTCTCAAGCACCGGAACCATCGTCGCCACCGAAGCCGGCTTAAACGTTTCCGGGCAAGACGCAACGCCGGGGAGCTTGCCCCAGGGCGCGACCGCCGTGCAGATGCTCAATCTCCAAGTCAACACCACGCAATACGAGCTCGCCCTGCAGGGCTTGACCGTCAACGCGCTGGGCACGGCCGCGGATTCCGACGTTACGGAGCTTCGGCTTTATGAAGACAATGTCGGCAACGGCGTGTTAAACGTTTCCTCCGACACTGAGCTGGCTTCGCTAAGCTCTCCTTTTCACAGCGGCGTCGCGTTCCTGAGCTTGGGGACGCCCATGACCGTCGGCCAGGCGAAAACAGGCCTTATCTTGGCCGTCGATATCAGTTCCACGGCGAATTATAACGCGGACCTGGGCCTCTCGGTTTCGAGCGCGAGTTCGGTTTCAGTCAATGCGCCCAATTTCATCGTCAACTCCGGCTTTCCGTTCGATTCCAGCGTCATTCCGATCTCCAAGTCTCCCGACGTATTGAGCGTGCTGCCAGAAAATCTCATCTCCTCCGGCGTCATCCAGGGTGTCGAAACTCCGGTCATGAAAATCACGGCTCGGGCCAGCCCGGTCTTTTCGGTTTGGAAGCAGGCGAACTTCACCCGTCTGGGCACCTTGCCGGACGCGGGCGTGGCCGCCGTCAAAGTTTATCTCGACACGAATAATAACGGCGTGTGGGACGGCTCGGATGTGTTTATTGGAAGCGCCGCCGTCGTTTCGGGGGTGGCCGACGTCCAGTTTTCCTCGGCCCAAACGGTCGGCGTGTCTTCCAGCGTGTATTTCGTCACCTTGACGCCTACTGCCAACGCCGCCATCGGGGACACCGTGGGCCTGGCCCTTTCTGGAGCCTCGCAACTCTCCGTCCTGTCTCCCGACTCGGTCTCCGGAGCGAATCTCCCTTTCCAAACGGCGCTGGCCCAAGTCCTTGACGGCCGCACGCCCGAAACGCCCTCGGTGACTCTGCCCACCGGCCAATATGATGGAACTTTCGATTCTCTTTCCTTTGTATGGACCTCGACCGTCGCTCTGGGCTCCATCAATTCCGCGTCCTACGCCATCGGCACCACTCCGGGTGGAACCGACATCCGCGCATTTACGCCGATTGTCCCCGCTTCATCCACCACCTACACCGCGACGGGCCTGCTGTTGTTCACCGGCACCAGCTACTACGTCTCCGTGAAAGTCGGTTCAAGCCTTGGGTATACAAGCCCCACCGGTGAAAGCGCCGGGCAGCTCGTGGACACCACGCTGCCGGCTGCTCCCACGCCTTTGTCCATCACGCCGGGGCAGACCACGGTTATCGCCTCCTGGCCTTCGGCGTCGGCCGGACCCTCTGGGATCAGAGGATATCTTCTGCAGTACATGAATCTCGACTCTCCCGTCTGGCACAACGCCAAGACCGGAGCGCAGACCGCCCAAGGCCTGGACGCTGCGGGCGAATTGACTCCCCAGGGCATCGATCTGTCCACCCCAAGCCTGGTCACGCCGCCGGTCGGGATCGAGAACCTGCCCGCCGGCACCTATCTTTTCGAAGTGCAGAGCGTGAGCGGCGCGGGACTTTTAAGCGCGGCGTCGACCCCAATTCGCGCGCTGGTGGGCTCGACGCCGGGATCGGATTTTTCCGGGCTCTCCTCCTATCCCAACCCCTTCGACTCCCGTAGCGGGCAAGCCACCATCGTCTACGACCTGACGGCGAACGAAGACGTCACCATCAAGATTTTCGACGTTTTCGGCGGGCTGGTCCGCGACATGCATTTCAGCGCCGGAGAAAACGGCGGACTGCAGGGGACCAACAGCGTCACCTGGGACGGAGCCGACGGGACCGGGCGTAAAGTGTCCAAGGGCATCTACATCGCAGTCTTCCAATCCGGCGGCGGGAAGACGACGTATAAAATCGGGGTGATCCACTGATGAACCGCCCCGCCGCCCTGATTGTTTTCCTGTTTCCGGCGATTCTGGCGGCAGGCGCGCGGGCACAGCAGCTTCCGGCCGGCAGCCCCGGCCAAATTTTCGATTACGGCGGCGGCGCGCGGGCCCTGGCCATGGGCGGCGCTTTTACCGCGGTCGCCGGCGACGCGGAATCAATCGCCTACAATCCGGCGGGATTGGCGCTTTTGAGCGCGCCCGAGGCGACCCTCATGCATCAGGAACTCTTCGGCGGCGCCTCCTACGACATGATTGATTACGCGCGGAACTACCGCCGCATCCCGGGAAGTTGGGGCGCCGAGATCATTCGCTTCGGCGTCTCGGGAGCGCAGGGGCGCGACGCCTTGAACAATCCGACCGGGTCCTTCAGTTGGGTCGAGACCGCGTTGGACTTGGCCAGCGGCGTGCGCGGCTGGCTTCTTCCCGACTTGTCCCTGGGCGGCGACATCCGGCTTGATCAGCGCTCGCTCGCCAACGCCTCGGACACGCTTTACGGCGCGAGCTTCGGAGCTCAATACGGCCCCCTCTTCAACGGCAAGATGATGCTGGGCCTGACTCTGGACAACGCCGTCAAATTCGCGCAGGGCAAAACCTCGGATTCTCTCCCGACGGCGGCCAGCCTGGGAGCGTCCTACCGTCTTTTCAGCCCTTTCCTGCTGGCGCTCGACATTTCTCAAAGCGGAATGCTTAACTTCGGCGGCGAGTACGTGCTTGGCTTCGCGGCCCTGCGGGCGGGCTACGGCGACGACGGCATCTCCTTCGGCGCAGGAATCACGTTTAGAAAAAATCTCTCCTTCGACGTGGCCATGCTCGAGAACTCCACTTTGGGCATGGCCGAGCGCGCGTCCATCACCTATCGATTCATAAGGCGCAAGACGCCGAGCAAGCTCTCCAACTTCGCCGGGGATCGGGTCGCGCTGGCTCTGCAAGAGTTGAAGGAGCGCCGCTACGAAGCGGCCTCCACGGATTTCCAAGCGGCCATCGGGCTTGACTGGGAAACCTCCGCGAGCTGGCGCGCCACGGCTCAACGCTTGAAGCTCCTCGTCGACGTCATGGATTTGACGGATCATCCTGAGGATCAAAAAGCCCTGGCTGCGAATAACGCCGCGGCGCTCCTGGGTTCAAAGGCCGTGCAAGCTTACCTGGATCGCCGCGAGGCCGACGCCATGGCCTTCGCGCACGTGGCGGCGGGAACCTCGGGCCGCGCCGCGCCCTTCATGAATCTCTTGGACGGCCTTTCCAGCGCGACCCACCAGGCGGTCGTCGGCCGGGACATCATGGACACGCAATCCTTCACCGCGGATCGCATGGCGGCCATGCTTGACGACATTTATCGGCGCCGATTCGCCGCCGCGGAAGATCTCGGACGCCAAGCGGTCCTAATCTCCCCCGACAACGCGGAAGCCTGGATGCGCCTGGGCTCGGCTTATTTCGCGGACAACAACACGGCGCAGGCGCGGCGGGCGTGGGCCAAATCCCTGGCGCTCAACCCGGCCAACGAAAAGCTGCGCGGATTCATGAAGAAAAATTTACCCCAATGAAACGCAATTCCCACGAACCAATCCTTGGAGGATTCCCGTCATGGACATCTTGATCATCGGGCTGATGCCCCTGCTTTTCCTGCTTTTGGCCGCGACCATGCTCATGGTCAGCCAAACCTCCGGATTTTTTCAGTTTGGGAGGCACCGCGTCCGGGAAAGAAGCGACCGGGCCGCCGCGGACAGATTCTTGGCCCAAATCGCGCTGTCCAAATCGGAAATCGCGTTTAGGAACCGCCGGCTCGTCGCCCTCTCCCGGCGGCTCAAGCTCAACAACGCCGAACTTTCGCGCCTCAACAGCTTGAGGACCAAGTTTTTCTCGATGGTCACCCACGACATCCGCACGCCCTTGACCGCGATCACGGGCTATGGCCGCATGCTCGAGTCGCGCGGCAGCCTGGTCTCCGACGATAAGAGAAAGGTCTCCAACATCATCCAGGCCTCCGAGCATATCGGACGCCTGGTCGAGGACCTCACGGACTTGGCGGTCATCGAAGCGGGAAAATTACGGCTGGAGCCCTCGCCTTTTGAAATTTCCGAGTTCATGAAAGAAGTCGCCCGGCAAATAGCGCCCGCGGCGGAAAGAAAGGGCGTCCTGTTTTTTTGCGTCGAGCCTCCGGTGAAAACGACCCTCAGCGCCGATCGCTTCCGCTTGAGCCGCGTGCTCCTCAACCTCTTGGGAAATGCCGTCAAGTTCACTCCTCCCGGCGGACGCGTCGATCTCAAGGTCTCGGTCATGGGCCAGTCCGTCACGTTCCAGGTCCGGGACACGGGCGCCGGCATTCACCCCTCGGAACGCCTTCGCGTTTTCGAGAAATTCTACCAGTCCGACTTCGCCAAGGACGCCGGCCAGCGCCGCGAGGGCTGGGGCCTGGGGCTCTCCATTTCCGAGGAAATCGTCGCGGCCCACGGAGGCCGCATGGGCGTGGAAAGCGCGGGACTGGGCAGAGGCTCGACTTTTTGGGCGCGGCTGCCGCTCTCTCCGAGACGCGCGACGCTCTCGCCGGCCGCCATCCGCCCGGCACTCGCGAGCCGCATTCTCCCGTCCTCCGTGCTCCTCTGCCTGCTGCTGCTTTCCGCGACGACCGGACTGCGGGCGCAGCAGACCATCCCGCTTAATGAGAAAGCGTCCTTCGAGAAAACTTTGGATCAGCGCGCCGACGCCATCCTGCTTAAAATCCTGGGGCCCAATCGCTCCAACGTGCTGGTGGACGCCGACATCGACTTCACCCGCATCGAAAAAGTCGAAACCAAGTCGGGAGAAGCTCCCAATCCGGCCGAATCCTATCTTTGGAACTCAGGGCAGGAAAGCGCAAGCAACTCGCCGGAGATTTTGCCCGGCGTCCCGGTCCAGCCGCAAGCCCAGGCCGCCGAACTGCCGCAGTCCTACGAGCGCGAGAACACCTATCCGGCCAACTTCGTCAAGCGCCTGCACGTGACCCTGGTCCTGGATTACGCGGTCCCCGAAGCCACCGTTCCCGAGATTGAAAACGTGATCACCAACGTCCTTAATCTCAACCCGCAGAGGGGCGATACTCTGACTTTGGTCCGGGCTAAATTCGCCCCGCTGTGGAAGACGGTCTGGTATTCACCCCAGACGGCGAGCATGCTCATCAAGTACATTCTTTTGAGCCTGCTCTCCCTCATCACCTTGACGGTGGTCGCGCTCTGCTTTTTAAAGCTGGCCAAGGCCATGGACGAAATGGCGCGCGCGCAAATGCAACAAATCACCATGGACTTCAAAGGCCCTGGCGCGGGAGCGGCCGAAAGCCTGCCTCCGCCGACGGATGACTTGGCCGAACTGGAAAAAGCGGAACTGCCGCGTTTGGGCGCGCCCCAGCCGGGATTGGATCTCGCCCAGGAGCAGATTATCTTCAACGTCAGGGCCGAGCAGCTGGACGTGCTGGCCGACATGGTCAAAGGCGAGGACCCCGGGAATATCGCAATTCTAGCTTCCCACCTGCCCCCGGACCTGCTCCAGCGTTTCCTTAAAATTCTGCCGCCTAAGGCAACGTCCCAGGTCATGACGAGCCTCTTTAACCCGCGCTTCGTCGAGCCCGAGATGATATTGAGCCTCAAGGAGGAAGTCGAGCGGCGGCTTTCGGGAACCATCGGAGGGCCGCAGACCGTGGTGCAGATGGTTCAAGCCGCGGGAGCCGCGCGGCGCGTGGAAATGCTGGAGGATCTGGCCAAACACGATCCAGCCATGGCGGAGCAGATTCGGAACCGCATCTTCCTGCTCGAAGACATCAGGAACCTGAGCCACGACGAGTGGTCCCATCTCCTTTCCCGCGTCCGTCTCGACGAGATGGCCGCGGCCCTCTCGCAGGGCCCACAATCCGTCAAAGATGCCCTCAAGCAGAATGTCACCGCCGGCACTTGGCGCGTCATCGAGGAAACGACAGCCCGGTATGTGTCCGATGGACCCGCCCGCCGAACCGCGCAGATCAAGTTGGAAGAGGAGGTCGCGAAACTCGTTGAAGAAGGGCTCATCGATAAGGAAAATCTGCGCAAGGGACGCGAACAACTTGCCGCGGCGGGAGAATCTCCAGCCTGATCGGCCCGGGAGGCAATATCATGTCCACCCCATTTAAAAATCCGGAGAAAGAGCGCTCGTCGCTTTTTAGCGTCCTGCGTCAAACGCAGAGGCCGGAGGAACAACAGGCGCCGCGTCCCGAGCCGGCTTCTGTTTCGCCGGAACCAAAGCCCGAGGACAAGACGGCGCCCACCCCGCCGAGCGGCGAAACTTTAGCCCAGCAAGCATTGGAGCGCAGGCTCGCGGCCCTTGAGCGGCAGCTTCGGGACACCCAGGAACGCGCCCTGGCCGCCGAGATACGCCTGCGCGAGAGGACAGAAGCCAGCGCCACGGCGCACCGCGAGGCCGAGGCCATCGTACAGACCAGCGTGGCCCAGCGCCGCTCGGAGGAAGCTTTCCGGCAGCTTCACGAGCAGTTGGCCGCCGGCGCCAGGCGCATCGAGCAACTCGAAACCAGAATCGTCGAGATCAGCCGCGCGAAGGAGGACGCTTCCCAGGCCGACGAGATTTTGCGCCGCCTCGCCTCCGAGGCGGAAGCCAAGCTTGAGAGTCAGACCTCTCGCAGCGAGGCGCTTTTTCGGGATTTGGCGGTAAAGTTTGAGGCGAAAATCAGCGACAGCGGACTCGACGTCTTGTCCCGCCGCGTAAGCGAAGCGCTCAAGAGCATTGAAGGCAAATTCATCATGAACGAGGGAGAGCTCTCCATCGCGAGGACCCAGGCGGCGCTGCGCGAATCGGAAGTAAAGGAACTCCGAAGCGAACTCGAACGCCTGCGCGCCCGTTTCGAGGATATTCTTCGCGAATTCAGAAAGGACGCCCCCTAATATGGCTCTTCGACTCGGCTTTGGTCCGCATTGTTATATAATCAGGTCTAAATAAAATGGACATTACAACGCTCATCGGTTACGGCGCCATCGCGGGCATGGTCATCGTTGGCGCCATCACGGGCAGCCTGCCCGCGGTCTTTCTCAATTGGCACGGCCTGGGCATCGTCATCGGAGGGACTTGCTGCGCCATCCTCGTCAACACCCCGCTGCCGCTTCTATGGGAAACCATCGCATCTCTGAGGTTAATCTGGAGGGATCAGCGCTACCCGCCCAAGAGACAAATCGCCGCGACCATGATCGCCCTGTCCGAGCAGATGCACGCGCGAGGTGTCTCGGTGTTCCAGGAAGCCGATTCCAAGGCCGTCGGTGGATACTTGGGGTACGCGACCAAGACGGCGCTTGAATACAACGATCCTGCTCTGGTCGATGAGGTTCTCAACAACGAGATCGATCAGGCCTTCGATCGGCAAAACGAAGTCATCAACGTTTTCCGCACCATGGGCGTTCTCGGGCCGATGTTCGGGCTTCTGGGAACGCTCATCGGCATCGTCCAGGTTCTGCGCCAGATTTCCGACCCCAGCCGCATCGGCGAGGCCATGGCCATCGCGATCACGACGGCGTTCTACGGGATTTCCCTCGCCAACGCTTTCTGCCTTCCCATCGCCGGGAAACTGCGGCTGCGCTACCTAGAGGAGATGCAAGCCAAGCGCATGGTGGCCGACGGCGTGGTCATGATGCTTAAGCGCGTCATCCCTTCCGTCGTTGAACGCAAGCTGAAGTCCTACCTGGTTTAAGGAGCGCCGCGCCCAAGCCATGCGCAAAAACAGAAAGGAGGATCTCGAAAGCCAGCTCAACAGATCCGCCCTCTGGGCCGTCACCTACGGCGATCTAATGAGCTACCTGATGATTTTCTTCCTCATCATGTTTTCCATGGGCCTGGGCAAAGTCGGCGGAAGCACCAACGCCACCCGCCAGTACATGGAAGCCATGATGAAAATCCAAAAAGTCTTCGGCGGCGCATCGAACTCCGAGATGTACCAGCGAGTGCTTCAGCGTGGGAACGAGGAATCCGTGGCCAACGAAATCAGGAAAAGCCTCGGGCAAAGCGTTCTCTCCAAAGAGACGCAGGTCGTGATCAACGATCAGATGATCCGTCTGACGCTCGCCAGCGGGGTGCTTTTCGGCTCAGGCAGCGCCGTGCTCACTTCCCAAGCCAAGTCAGCGCTCGCTCAGGTGGCTAAGGAGCTTGCCCGTATTCCCAATGATATTGTGGTAGAGGGCCACACGGACAATGTCCCCATCCATAGCCAACGTTACAACTCAAACTGGGAATTGTCCATGGCCCGCGCTTACACGGTCATCGTATTTTTTCAAGCCCAAGGAATAACCCCGAAGCGGCTGGCTGGAATCGGATACGGGCAGTATCGTCCCGTTGCGGACAATGCCACCGCCGCGGGCCGCGCCAAGAACAGGCGCATCGAAATAGACATCATGCGGACCCAATAGGGAGCTTGCGCTCAAGAAGATCGCCGATGCGATTGATGGTAATATCCGCCGGCGGGAACGCCGCCAAGTTGCGCGGATCGCGCGCGTAGTGCCCCTGCCGCGGGAAAACGGTGGTCACGCGGCGGCCCCAAATCTTTTTAACCGCGGCGAGAATGCGCAATTTATCATCGATGAGCACGTAGCGCGCGGCCGGATAACGGCGGGCGACGTCGCCCAGGGCGCGTTCCTTATGAATATAGACCAGCACGCGGCCCCCCGCGGCCTTGGCGATTCCGGAGCGCTCGATTTTACGGGGCTGAAAGACGACGTCGCCGTCGGTGAGGATGACCGCGGCGCCCCGGCGGCGCAGACGTTTTAGAACCTCAAGCGCGCCGGGATAAAGACGCTTGGCGAAGGGATAGTCGATCAAGAACGACGATATCGTGAGAAGGCCCGGATCGCGCGGATGTTCGTTCCGGCAATCCTGCAGCGCGCCCAAATAATCCGCGTAGCCAAGCTTGCGCCGCAAGCGCTCGAAAAGCATCCAATATTGGCGCCGACGCGCGCGCCCCACGGTCCGCTCCAAATGGCGCTTGAGGTCGGCCTCGATGGCGTCGTTATCAAGAAGCGTATTATCCACGTCCACGAGAAATACGACAGGGACTTTCTCCCGGGCCATGGGCTTCCTCGCGCGCCGGCGGCGCGGACCCGCGGTCAAAGCGCCCGCTTCCAATCGCGGATATCGGGGAGGTCTTGACCTTCCCCCTTCTCCACGATCCAGTTCTTGTTGCGGATAAGCCGACCCCCCATATCTTCCTTGACATTCTCTCGGAGAGAAACTAACAATTAAAAACCTATAGGGCTCCCCAAAAATCCGACCACGTGCTAAGGTAGTAAAATGACCTTCAATGGGAAGGAAAAAGAAGATGAACGGCAAGCGAAGGAAGCACGGAGCGGATTTGAAAGCGCGGGTGGCGCTGGCGGCGATCAAAG
>DATLUA010000002.1:0-75676 GCA_035533295.1 Elusimicrobiota bacterium
CGGTAGATGAACTCTCGTTCTTCCGCCGTCACGCGCTTGTAAGCCATCTCGTTCTCCTCGTGTCATCCAACACGAAGAATACAGCTTACCGCGTGAGAGTCTCACGCTACGAGTGTTGCACTAGCCGGTGGAACGCGGGACACCTAATGGGCAAAGAATCGCGACAAAAAAACAATGATCCAGACTTGGCCATCAGCTTCCATGGGGAGAATTATAGCCCCAGACAATTAGCCGTGCAAGTGTGCCGGCCTTACCTATTTGTTCTTTACTAGCGCCGGCGCGCGCGGAAGAACTCGACCATGCCGGGCAAAATCGAGAGGAAGACCACGACCACGATGACCAGGTGGATTTTTTTCTCAATGTCGGGGACCAGCGCGGCCAGGGAGTATCCCGCGAGCACGAGGCCGCACACCCAGGCCACGGCCCCGGCCATGGTGTAGAGGAGAAATGACGCGTAGCCCATCTCTCCAATGCCGGCCACCAGCGGCGCGAAGGTGCGCACGATGGGCACGAAGCGCGCCAAAAAAATCGTCTTGGCGCCGTACTTGGCGTAAAATTCGTGAGTCATCACCAGATGCCGCTTCTTAAAGAACAGCGAATCGGTCCAGTTCATCATAGAATGCTCCAGCCGCAGCCCTAGGAAATACCCGGTCTGATTTCCCAGAATCGCCGCGAGGCACGGCAGCGCCAGGAGCCACGCCAGGGATAATTCCTGCGCGCGCGCGAAAATTCCCGCGACGACCAGGAGCGAGTCGCCGGGCAGGAAAAAACCGAAGAAAAGCCCGGTTTCCGCGAAGATGACGAAGGTCACCAGCCACAGCCCGCCCCACGCGATGAGCCCGTGGACGTTATAAAGGAAGTGAAAAGCTTCTTTCGCCCAGATGATCAATGGATGAGGACCCCGGTCACGGCCGCGGTCAAGAGGTTGGCGAGAGCCCCTCCGATGAGCGCGTAGACGCCCAGGCGGGCTAGGTCCTTGCGTCGCCCGGGAGCCAGAACGCTGATGCCTCCGATTTGGATGCCGATGGAGGAGATGTTCGAAAATCCGCAGAGCATGTGGGCGATGAGCACGTAGGAGCGGTAGGAAAGCTGCTGGGCCGCGTGCGCGGCGGCGTACTTCATCATGTAGGTATAGGCCACGAACTCGTTCAAGGCGGTCTTCTCGCCGAGCAGGTAGCCCGCGGTCGCGCAGTCCCGCCAGGGAACTCCCACGATCCAAGCCACGGGCGCGAACATCCAGCCGAAAATCTGTTCAAGGCCTATGTCCGGACGGTGGAAAAGCCCGAAGAAAGCGTGCAGCCCCCAGTTGACCATGGCCAGGAGCGAGATAAACGCGATGAGCATGGCCGCGACGTTGATGGCCAGGTGCATGCCGATCTCGGCGCCGCTCGACGCCGCCTCGATGACGTTCGACGATTCGTCGTGGTATTCTATTTGCATCGCGCCGCCGGTCTTGGGCGCGCCGGTCTCGGGAATCATCATCTTGGAGATGACCAGCGCCGCGGGCGCGGCCATGACGTTGGCGGCCAACAAATGCCCGGCGATGTCCGGGAAATAGGGCTTGAGCATGTCCACGTAGACCACCATCACGCCGCCCGCGATCATGGACATGCCCGCCACCATCACGCAGAGAAGCTCCGATTCAGTCATCTCCTCCAGATGCGGCTTGACCAAGAGCGGCGCCTCGGTCTGCCCCATGCCGAACATGTTGCCCGCGGCGTTTAAGGTCTCCGCGCCCGAGGTTCGGCAGGTATGGCGCATGATTTTGGCGCAGAACATCACCACCGGCTGGAGCAGGCCCAAATAATAAAGCGCGGACATGAGCGAGGCCAGAAACACCACCGAGGTCAGCGCCTGAAAGGCGAAGAAAAATCCCAGGGAGCCGGGCTGGCCCGGCGGGATGCCCAGGGCGCCGAAGACGAACTTGGCGCCTTCAACCTGGAAGCCGATGAGCGCGGTCACCAGGCCGTTGACCGAGGCAAAAAACCAGCGGCCCGGCGGAGTCTTCAAGACCAAGAGCGCGAAGATGAACTGCAGCGCCGTGCCCCAGAATACCGTGCGCCAATTGACGGATCTTTTGTGGCGGCAGAAAAGCCAGGCCACGAAGAGCACGAAGGCGACGCCGAAGAGGCTGGTGAGCTGGCTTAAATCCATGAGCCTACCGGGCCCGGTAGGGCCCAGCACCTGGCGCGCTTTGCGGAAATTTGTTTAAGCGCCATGGTACGCCGCAGCGGGCTCCTTTTTGGCCGTCAAGGACGCGGCATAGAGCGCCAAGCCCAGAATCGCGTAGGCCGCGGCGAATTGGTATGGAATTTGCCGGGCCAGCCCGGATAAATTCCAGGGCAGGTACATGTCCCCGTTGGGCATGGCGGAGTGGATGATGCCGAAGAACGAAAGTCCCGCCAAAACCCACAGATAGACCCCGGCGCGGCGGATTTCCTTGTCGATGAGGTGCGCGATGCACGCGCCCCAAAGCATCGCGGTCAAAATAAAGCCGTTACCCAGCGCCACGATAATCAAAAGCTCGGGCAAGGTCTTGCCCGGCGTGGAGATGAGCTTCTGGAATGCCGCGGCGGAAACGTAGGTCGGATCGGAGAGCTTGATCTGCAGGAGCCGCGCTATGGTCGGAAAAAACGCGAAGGCCACGGCCGGCGCGTGCCGCTGCGGGCTGGCGTGGAAGGCTTGGACCACGATGTCCAGGGCCACGAAAATCAGGATGGGCGCCAGCACCGCCTGCGGGATGAGCTCCACGATGGCGCCCAAATACCCGAAGACGCCGCCCAAGCCGATGAAGAGCCCGGCCAAGAGCGTGTAGCCCGCGCGGCTGCCCATGTGCTTATAGGCCGGCTGGCCGATGTAAGGCGTCGACTGCGCCACGCCGCCGCAGACGCCCGCCACCAAGGTCGCCACGGCTTCCGTAAGCAGAATGTCGCGGGTGTTGTAGTCGTCGCCGGCCACGCGCGCGCTTTCGGTCACGTTGATGCCGCCCACGACCGTCAGGAGGCCGAAGGGAATCGCGATGGGCAGATAGCGCAGCGCGGGCCGCAAGCCCCGGATGAAATCCAGCGTGGGAATCGGGAAGCAGAGCTGGAGCCGGCTCGCGTGATAGGCCTGGGCCGCGGCGCCCGCCGGCGCCATGGCATAGTAAATCGCGGTGCCGATGAGCACCGCGGCCAAAACGCCGGGGAATTTGGCGGGCAGTTTCAAGTGAGCGATGAGCGCGTAGACGATGATGCCCAGAGAAATCAACCCCACGACCGGCATGCTGAAGATGTCGACCAAGGGGATAAAGCCGATGAGCGCCAAGCCGATGCCGGCCAGCGAGCCCAAAAGCCCCGCCTCCGGGACGACCTTCTGCACCCACGGCCCGAAAAACGAGAAGGCGACCTTGAAGAGCCCGATGAAAATCATGGTCGCCATGCCGATGTACCAGGTCTCGATGGCCGCCTGGTGCACGGGCATCCCGCTCTGCTTCATGGCCAAAAAGCAGGGGCCCAGCACCGCCAAGGCCAAGCCGATGGTGGACGGAGCGTCCAGGCCCAGCGGCATGGCGGTCACGTTGTGGTTTTTGGTTTTTTTGGCCAAGCGCACGGCCATCCAGGTGTAGACCAAGTCGCCGAAGAGGACCCCCATGGCCGTGCCCGGGAACATCTTGGTGTAGACCACGTCGGCGGGAAAGCCGAAGGCGTAAATCAGGATGCCGGCCAGAAACGACAGGAGGGTCAAATTGTCCGAGATGAGGCCGAAAAACCCGTTGATGTCGCCCAGGACGAACCAGCGGTACTGGAATTTTTCGTGCTCTTGGCTCATGAATAAACCAGGGAGCATTATACCAGAATGCCGGGCGCGCGATAACGCGGCCGCATCCTGCGCGAAACCTGAAGTCCCATTGAGAGGCAGGCCAAAAGTCCGCGGATAAGCGGGCCGCACAGCCCATGCGGCCGCGAGCCGTTTAGAATATAGTCTGATGGCGCCAATTTGTAAACGCCGCCTTACCGGGGGTCTAAATTCCATGAAAAATACAAAGCAGCTTCTCTCCGCCGCGCGCATGGGCATGGATTTCTACTCCTATATGACGCTGGACGACGGCGTCGGCTATATAGAGATCAGAACAAAGAGCGTCCAAGACGCCGCAAAAATCGCGAGGGACTTGGCGGCGATTCCGGAGGTCTCGGGCGTTTTCGTCAATCCGGCCGTTTTAAACGGAATCAAGGAAGAATCATCTTCCGCCAAGAATTCATCCAAAAAGACTCCGCGCGGATCGGCGGCGCTTTGACCCCAATGCTCGCGAGCGCCGGCCGGCTCCGGATTGGATTTTTTTCCGCCCGCCGCGATTTTTGCTATGGTTAGAGCGAACCCCATGAGGCTCGACCACGTCGGCATCGCGGTTTCATCCATCGCGGAGACCCTCCCGTTTTACAAGGAGAAGCTCGGCTTGGCGCTCAAGCACGAGGAAAGCGTTCTATCGCAAAACGTCCGGGTCGTTTTTCTGGAAGCCGGCGAATCCTCCATCGAACTTCTGGAGCCCACCGGCGATGGCGCCGTCGCCAAGTTCTTGAAGGAACGCGGGCCCGGCCTGCATCACGTGGCCTTTTCCGCCCCGGACATCCGCGCGGAGATGGAGCGCCTGTCCCGCGCGGGCGCGCCGCCGCTGGAAAAAGAGCCGCGCCTGGGCAGCCGGGGGCGCCGGGTCTGCTTCCTGCACCCCAAGCACTCGAAAGGGACCTTAGTGGAGCTCGTGGGAAATGGCTGATCCCGCGAAGCCGCCGGTTTCGCCCAAGACCCAGGACCTGCTTAAGCGCCGGGAAAAAGCCGAGGCCGGCGGCGGGCCGGAAAGGGCCAAGGCTCAGCACCAGCGCGGCAAGCTCCTGGCCCGCGAGCGCATTGATCTGCTCCTGGACGAGGACAGCTTCGAGGAGATCGATTTATTGGCGGGCAAGAACCGCCCGGAACTCGGCCCCGAGGACGGCGAGGCGCCGGCCGACGGCGTGGTGGCCGGCCACGGAAAAATCAACGGCCGCGGCGTGTGCGTCTTCGCGCAGGACTTCACCGTGGCCGGAGGCTCGCTGGGCCTGGCCCACGCGCGAAAAATCTGCAAGCTGCTTGATTTGGCGATGGAGGCCGGCGTTCCGGTCGTGGGCCTGTGCGACTCGGGCGGCGCGCGCATCCAGGAAGGCGTCGACGCGCTCGGAGGCTACGCGGAGATTTTCCACCGCAACGTCCGGGCCTCGGGCGTGGTGCCCCAGATTTCCGTGATCCTGGGCCCCTGCGCCGGCGGCGCGGTCTATTCCCCGGCCCTGACCGATTTCGTGTTCATGGTCGAAGGCACCGGCCATATGTTCATCACGGGACCGGAGGTCGTGCGCTCGGCCACCGGCGAGCAGTGCGACTTCGAGACCTTGGGCGGCGCCCGGACCCACAGCGAAAAATCCGGCGTGTGCCACTTCCGCGCGGCCAGCGAGCAGGACTGCTTTCGGCAAATCCGCGAGCTGCTGGACTACCTGCCCTCCAACTGGAAGCAGCCGGCGCCCTCGGTCATGCTCTCGGACGATGCGGCGCGGACCAGCGCCTTATTGGATTCCATCTCGAACGCGGACTCAAAGAAGCCCTACGACATCAAGGAAGTCATCGGGGAAATCGCCGACGGCCACCGTTTCTTCGAAGTCCACCGCGACTTCGCGAAGAACATCGTCGCGGGCTTCGTCCGCCTAGGCGGGGAAAGCGTCGGCGTGGTGGCGAACAATCCAGCGGTCCTTTCCGGCGCCTTGGACATCGACGCCAGCGAAAAAGCCGGACGCTTCGTGCGCTTCTGCGACGCCTTCGGCATCCCGCTCCTGACTTTGGTCGACGTGCCCGGCTACTGGCCGGGCCTGGCCCAGGAGCACGGCGGCATCATCCGCAAGGGCGCCAAGCTGCTCTACGCCTACGCGGAGGCCACCGTCCCCAAGATCACCGTCATCCTGCGCAAAGCCTACGGCGGCGCCTACGACGTGATGAGCTCCAAGCACATCCGCGGCGACGTCAACTACGCCTGGCCGGGCGCGGAAATCGCCGTCATGGGCGCGGCCGGCGCGGTGGAAATCATTTACCGACGGGAAATCGCCGCGGCCGCCGACCCCGAGGCCAAGCGCAAGGAACTCATCCAAGGCTACGTCGAGCGCTTCGCCTCGCCCTACCAGGCCGCCAAGCGCGGCTACATCGACGAGATCATCGAGGCGGCCCAGACCCGGCGCAAGGTCGTCGCCGCGCTGCGTTTCTTGAAGAGCAAGGCCGCGCAGGCTCCCGCCAAAAAGCACGGCAACATCCCGCTCTAAGAACCATCTCCGTTCCGGTTCGGAGACGGACGACTTCCCGGAGAATTTGGCTCGGCGGGAGAAGAACCCGGGCTTTGGCGCGGCCCCGATTGGATGGGGGTCCCTGAGCCTTTGGAATCACCGCCTTGGCCGTCTCGACCGTCCTGCGATTGATGGTTCTCGTCCGGCGCTTTCCCCCGAGACAAATCCCCATGCGATGAACCGCCCGCTTTCCAGCCGTTTCCATCACCTCCGTTCCGATTCGGAAGGGATAAAGCCGGCACAGCGGCGGTTTGGCCCGAAGTTGCCCCGCCGGCCGGGACGCCGGCGTTGCTTTGCGCGGAAGCATCGGGCGGCGCCGGCGCGTTAGGAGTGCCTTGGGTTATGCCTGCGCCCGTGAGCGAGAAGCAGCTTCCGCCGGAGCCGCAGCCTATCGACGATTGTGCCCTTGCCGCGACGGCCGCCGCGACCAAAACAGCGGCTAAAAAAACGGCGGTTTTTATTTTCCCATTCATAGAAATCAGGATAGGCCCCCAATCCCGCGGAGTCAAGTAAAATTTCGGTAAAGTGGCCCCTATTATGCGGATTTGGTATGCTCTTAAATTAGGGAGATAATTCCTTAAGGAGGACACTTCATGGCGCGCAAAAAAATCACGGTGGTCGGTGCCGGAAACGTCGGAGCGACTTTGGCCCAAAGGCTCGCGGAAATGGAACTGGGCGACGTCGTCCTGGTCGACATCCCGCAGACCGAAGGCATGCCCGCCGGCAAATCCCTCGATATCATGGAGTCGGCCCCGGTCATGGGCTACGACTCGCGCGTGACCGGCGCGACCTCCTACGAGGCCACCGCGGGCTCGGACGTCGTGATCATCACCGCGGGCGTGCCCAGGAAGCCCGGCATGAGCCGCGACGACCTCCTGAAAACCAACGCCGGCATCGTCAAGTCCGTCACGGAGCAGATCGCGCGCTACTCTCCCGAGTCCGTGCTCATCATCGTCTCCAACCCCCTGGACGCCATGTGCCTGGTGGCCTTGAGGACCTCCAAGTTTCCCAAGCACCGCGTCATCGGCATGGCCGGCGTCTTGGACTCAGCGCGCATGCGCTGCTTCATCGCCGAAGCCCTGAACGTCTCCATCGAGAACGTGCACGCCATGGTCTTGGGCGGCCACGGCGACACCATGGTCCCCCTGCCGCGCTTTTCGACCATTTCCGGCATCCCCGTCACCGAACTCCTGCCCAAGGACAAGGTCGAGGCCATCATCAAGCGCACCCGCGACGGCGGCGCGGAAATCGTCAAGCTCTTGAAGACCGGATCGGCATACTACGCGCCCTCGGCCTCGGCTGCGGAAATGGCGGAAGCCATCTTAAAGGACAAGAAAAAGGTCCTTCCCTGCGCGGCTTACCTCGAAGGCGAGTACGGCGTCGATGGCGTTTTCGTCGGCGTGCCGGCCAAGCTCGGCGAGCGCGGCATTGAGCAGATTATTCAGTTGAACCTCACCGTGGAGGAGCGCACCGAGCTGCTCAAGTCCGCCTCCGCGGTCAAGGAGCTTTCCGTCGCGCTCAAATAGATGCTCCTGGCGCTTGACGTCGGGAACACCAACATCACGGCCGGAGTTTTCAACGGCAAGAAGATCATCAGACGCTGGCGCCATGAGACCACGACAGGATTCTCCGCGAAGAAGCTGGCGGCGGAGTTGCGCAACCGGGCCCGCGGCCTGCGCGTCGCGGACGCGATCTACGGCAGCGTGGTGCCCCGCCTCGACGGCGCGCTCGAGCGCGCCGTGCGGCTGGCGTTCGGATGCCGGGCCCGGGCCGTCAGCCCCAAACTGGAGTTGGGCATTAAAATGACTCTTAAGGGACGCCGCCAAATCGGCGCCGACTTATTGCTCAACGCCTTAGCCGGTTATGAAAAAGCCGGCGGCGCCTGCATGATTGTAGATTTCGGCACTGCCACGACCGTGCAGGGCGTCTCCAGCGACGGGCATTTTTTGGGCGGAGCCATCGTTCCCGGCCCGGGCACCTCGGCCTGGGCGCTGGCCGAAAAAACGGCCCTGCTGCCGCTGGCGAACATCGGGAGGCCCTCCCGCGCCATCGGCCGGGATACCGCGGAGTGTCTGCGCTCCGGAATTTATTACGGTTCGCTAGGAATGATCGAGAGGCTTTTGGCGATGTTCAAGAAAGAAATGCGGGCCCCGAAAGCGCCCGTGTTCGCGACGGGCGGACTTTCCGGCCTTTTCCGCGAGGACCTGCCCAAGGGCGTCCGGTGGGAGCCGGACCTGACTCTCGATGGGCTGCGCATCGCCCATGAACGAATGGAGGCTTTAGCATGACAAAACGATTGGCATTGTTGGCTGCGGCGGCGCTATTTTTTCCTGCGCTTGCCGGCGCGACCGAATTTGGCGGCTTTTACAATTCGGCGAGCCAGGCGGACCTAAAGCCCTTCGCGCGCGATCTGGGCGGACTTTTGGGATCGGACACCTTCCACACAGGGCGCGTGCTGGGATTTTCGGGGTTCGACATGGGCGGCCACATCGCCATGCAGTTTTTGCCCGACAAGGACGATGCCGTCATGCGCGCCAATGGCGCGCACCCCGTTGTCCTGCCCTGGGCGCAGGCCGAGGTCGGGCTGCCGCTCAAAATAGACGGCTTCGTGCGCGGCACGAATCTCGACGGAATGACGGCCGTGGGCGGCGGGCTGCGCTACGGCCTTCTAAGGGTCTCGGACGTCCCCTGGAAGCCGCAACTCCTGGCAATCATCGTCGGCAACGCCGCGACCGCGCAGTGGTTCACCGCCGACCACGTGGGCGCCTCCCTAGTCGGTTCGATGGGAAACCAGACCTACACGCCCTACTTGGGAATCGGATTGGATCGCACGCGCGTCACCGTCACTGAAGCGACGGCGAATGTCGCGTCGGGAACCTCGGCGCTCGCCTTGGAAAGCCGCTTCACCGCCGGGATTCAATACCGGCCCTGGACTTTCCTTTATGCGGACGCGGCTTATGTGTTCATGCACGGCCAAAGCGGCGCCGAGGCCGGCCTGGGCATGCGCTTCTAGATGCCATCAGGCTCTCCGCACAGCAAGCCGCTTTAGCCCTTGTAGCTTCCTTTAAAGCTCTTCTCCGCTTCGCGCGCCGCGGCTTTTTTCTTGAGAGCCTCGCGACGGTCGGGCCCCTTCTTGCCGCGCGCCCCTTCAGACTTCCCGAGCAGAAATAAGATGCGATTTCTTTATTGAGTTTTGGTGGAGGACTTATTGCCCTCCAAACCTGGGACCGATCCAAGCGGGATCGGCCGCCGCCGACCACTAGGCCTCACGCCGGGCACCCTACTTCTGCGTTAAGGCGATGACGCCCTTCCAGCCCGGCGGCGCGGCCCGGGCGTAGTCCCGCGTCAGCGACAAAAGAAATCGGACCGGCGCGTCCTCCGCAGGCAAGAGGCCGAGGATTTCCAGGGTCTTGGCCCATTGGCCAGCCTCGAAGGCGGCCAAGCCCTCGGCCAATATTTTTTCCCGCCCGGGGTTTCCCGGCGGCTCGGCCAGCTCGTAGAGATCGAGCGGGGTCTCCATCCCCGCCGGCTGGAAGCGGCCGACCCGGACCGGGACGGCGACGGCCGGGGAGAGCCTTTCCACGATTTTACGCGAGACCAGCACGGGGACGCCCACGATCTTGGTGATCCCCTCGATACGCGAGGCCTGATTGACCACGGGGCCCATGACACCGTAGGAAAAAATCTGCTCCGAGCCGATGGCCCCGGCGACAACCGGGCCGCAGTGCAGGCCGACCCCGCAGCGCCACCCGTCGGTGATCCGGAAGAGTTCCCGGCTCATCAGCCCGGCCGCTCGGCATGCACGGTCAATATGTTTCGGATCCTCGTACGGCAGGTTCCAGCAGGCCAAAATGCCGTCGCCCATGTACTGAAGAATGACGCCATGCTCGGCGAGGATGATCTCCGTCATTGCCGTCATGACGCGCCTGATCTCCCGAAGGTATTCGACCATCTTCTCCATGTTTCCTTCCGTCTTCTTTGAAAATCCGCGGATGTCAAAGAATAGGACGGTTCCCTCCGCCTGCTTGGGCTCCAAGTCCTCAGGATTTGCGGATTTGAGAATTTTCTTGACCACGGGACCCGAGAAGTAATGCTCCAGGCGCCTCTCCTGGGCCTGCAGGCGATCCGCCGAAAGGCTGCGGCCCACGATGTCCGCCACTAGACCCACGAAGCGGGCGCTTCCCAAATGGGCGGCCCGCGAGCCCTTCTCGGCGGCGCTTCGCCCGGACACGTAGAAGGCTACGGCCGATTCGTCCGTGATTTTTGCGGCCGCGCAAATGGCCCAGTCGGTTCCCGGCGCGGCCGTCGCCTTCAAGCCGCCGGAAGCATCCGACCAAGAGTAGATCGTGGGTTGAGGCGCCTCTTTCACGGCCTTCCGGAGGAGCATACGGCTGGCCGCAAACCGCGATAAATCGTCCGCGCTGTCCTCGCCCAGCACGCGGCCGTCCTCGGTCAGCACGCAGGACCAGACGGCCCCGGTCGCCAGGCGCAGCATCCCGGCGATATGGGCATAGAAACCGGCGCGGTCCCGGGTCCGCAGGATTTCCGGCAATTCGAGGAGATCGCGGAGGCGGAACGCGGCGGAGGTCCCGCCGGCGGCGTAGAGTTCGGAGGAGTCAAGCGTGCGTTGTTCTTTCGGCCGCTCGTCCGAAACGCGGACGGCGCCTTCCGACCGCGTGAGCGTGAAGCGGAACTTGGAGCGGCCGATGACGAAGCTTTCCCCATTCTTTAGGATGAACTCGTCCCGCGCCGCGCCGTCGCGCAGAATAGGATTTGAGGCCTCGGGAAGCTTTCTCACTTTCAAGACGCCGTCCGCGAGCGAAACCTCCACGTGGCGGCGGCTCAAGAAGGGCTCGCTCTCCACGCGCCAATCGGCCTTCTCGCCGCGTCCGATGACCAGGGGCTGAGCCGCGACGAGAGGACGGCGTTCAATCACGCCGCCGCCGCTTAAAAGCTCCAGTTCTCCCAAGCTCATGGACGCCGCCGTAACGCCCGCGAGGCGGAGAGGATCACGAGCAGGCCGGAGGCGGCGCCCGCGATCTCCCAGGCGGGGTTGGAGCCGGCGAACAAGGCGGCATAAGCGCCCGAGGCGGCGAAAAGAAGCGGCCAGAAGACTCCGGCCAGGATTTGGGGCAGCCGGCGGCGCTCAAAGACAGCGAGCCAGGCCAGGGCCAAGAAAAAGGAATAGGCCGCCCCCTCCAGCAGGACCCGCGGATCGACGCGCCAAGCCAGCGCCCCCGCGAGCGAACGGAGCAAAAGCAAAAACGGTGCCGCCAGGGTCGCGGCCGCTGCCCACCCCTGGCTTTCCGCCTCCAGGACAATCAAGGAGAAGCCCAAGACCGCCAGGGCCGCCAGCATCGGCAGGCAGAGCAGGACGCGAATCGCGTCCTCGAAGACGCCGAAAATTTTGGCTTTGAGGCCCGTCATCACGACCGCCGCAGGTAAGGCCATCGCTCCCATCATCACCCGCATCGCGTCCCGACCAAGCCGGGCGCGGATGTCGAGCTCATTTTGAATTTCGCGCGCCCGGGCGTCCCTGGGAGAAAGACCCCGGAGCTCGGACTTCAAGGCATCGTCGCTCAGCCGGGCCAATGTCGGATTTTTTTCCTTCTTGAGCGTCCCGATTTCCTTGGCGGCGGAGGCGAACGAAACGATCTGGGATTTCATGCTTTGGGCACGCATTTTTTGGCGCAGCGTCCGGAACGGAATGGCCAGGAGCAACCCCAAGAAAATGAAGCAGAGCCTGGCTGAGCGCGGCGCCACGGCGTTTCGTTCCAGGAATTTTCGTATCCGATACCAGCCGCCGCTTCTCAGCGGACCCACCGGCCTCGTCTCGCGCCGGGCCTTGAGATCGGCCAGCACCTCCGCCGCCCCGGCGTAGCGGCGCGCCGCGTCGGCCAAGACGCATTGCCCCACGATCGCGGATAAGTCCTCATCCACATTGCCGCCCGTAGCCAGCGACGCCTTCTCCAACGGCCGGCGACCGACGATCTCCCGGTAGAGCGCGAGCTTTTCGTCCAGCGTCTTGAGGCTCTCCAAGAACCTCCGGTCTTCCTCGCCGCCGTGCGGCGCCCGACCACTCAAAACCGCCCACATCGCCGCCCCCAGGCCGTAAACGTCCCAGCGCACGTCCGGCCGGACCGGCTCGCCTTCCTTGGCGACCGCCGCCTGCTCCGGCGCCATGTAGAACAAGGTCCCCAGCGCCCCGGCGCTGTCGGTGACGATGCGCGATTGCCCGAAATCCGCCACCCGGATATGACCGCCCTCGTCCAAAAGGATGTTCGCGGGTTTCAAGTCGCAGTGGATCAGGCCCTTGGAGTGGACGTAGGCCAGGGCTTGGGCAACTTCCTCCATCCACCGTGCGGCCTCACCGACCGGGGCGGGGTTGGCCGGATCGACGAAGCGTTCGAGCGAACCCGCCGCCAGGAAATCCATCGCGTAGTACGCGGGGTCACCCGTGAGATCGGCGTCCAAAAGCGAGACGATATGAGGATGCTTGTCGAGCGTGACGAGCCGCTCGACTTCCCGCTGGAGGAAGAGCCAGTTGACGCCTTTTCTCTGGGTGAAGACCTTGATCGCCACCTGCTTGCGCGTGCGGATCTGCCACGCCTTCCAGACCTCGGCGAAAGCGCCGCGGCCCAGGGCTTGAGTCAGGATGTAGCCCGCGATCTTGGGCGCGGCCGCGTGCTGCTCGGCCTCCTTGGGGAGCGAGAGCTCCTTGGAGGCCGCGATCTCCGCTTCGAGCTGGGCTTGGGTTTTCTCCGGCTCGGACTCGCTCATGGATCGAGCGCCGCAGGGACTAATGCCCTCCCCGGTGACCGCATCAACTGGAAAGAACTCGCGAACCGGCCGAAATCCGAAAAATCATTCGATGGGGAGATCATCTCGATCGCGTAAAGCGTCCGGCCGATCAGAAAATTCAGATTTCTTGAATACCCGCCTTTAATTTGCACGACGAAATCAACGCCCTGGTAGCCTTCGAAATTCACATAATTGGACGTGAGCACCGTCCCCTGTGTCGCCCTCGCGGCGCCGTTGACGCTTCCATTCAGATTGACCCTGGGATTTGAGAAATCCGCTCCGGCGGGATATGTCGCGCACATCGCCGAGTATGCTCGATGATTCACCGTGACGGAATAAGTCGTCGTCACCAGCGGGCCGAACCTCGTCGGGACCGCGAATCTTTTTTCGGCGGGATAGCCCGGGAATTGGCTTTGGGCCTTGGCGTCCCCTCTTTCCGCGAATGGGAAAATCAGCTGGAAAGCCTTGGCGAAATCACCGGCGTTATAAGCGGCAAAGGCCTCATTCATCGTGGTTCACCTTGTCATTTAAAATAATCATTCCCACTCCACGCGGCGTACAGCCGGTCCGATTCGAGATCGCCGCGCCTTTCGACCATTTCGGTCCAATCCGGCGGAAGCCCGGAAGCACCCAGTCTTGCTCCCTGAATCACTCCCACCACGCAACAGATCGAATCGGAATCGCCTCCAGTATTGACCGAAGATATCAGACGACCGCGGAGATCGTCCGGGTGGCGCATCACCGAGCAGAGCGCGCAGGCCGGGACTTCGCAGGCCGTCCAGACTAACATATTTATCGAGACGCGCCGACATATCGCGAATCTTGTCGCAAAATTCTACAGTCTAGCGGCGGGGCCAGCCAGCGTCAGCCCTTGTAGCTTCCTTTAAAGCTCTTCTCCGCTTCGCGCGCCGCGGCTTTTTTCTTGAGAGCCTCGCGACGGTCGGGCCCCTTCTTGCCGCGCGCCAAGCCCACCGCCACCTTGGCCCAGCCGCGTCGGAAGTACACTTCCAGCGGCACCAGCGTCAGTCCCTTGATCTGCAGGCTGCCGGTGATTTTGTCGATTTCCCGGCGGCGCAGCAAGAGCCGCCGCTTGCGCCTGGGATCGGCGTCCGTGTTTTGAGTCGCGTAGCGGTAGGGAGGAATGTAGAAATTAAAGAGATAGATATCGCCGCCTTCAGCCCGGCCGAAAGAGCCATCCAAGGACGCCTGCCCGCCGCGCAAAGCCTTGACCTCGGGGCCCTCCAAGCTGATGCCCGCCTCGTAGGTCTCCAGGATTTCGTAGAAATGCCGCGCCTTGCGGTAGGTCGAGACCGAAATCTTGTCCGACTCTTTCTCGTCTTTGGAGGGCTTCATCGTAGCGCCACCAGGGCGCGCAGGCATTATAGCAAGTCGGGCAAAGCCGGGCCCTTTTTGATAGAATAACACGCCTTCGCGGAAATTCTCGCTTTAACGGGCAGGTGGCGGAATTGGCAGACGCGCACGGCTCAGGACCGTGTGGCCGCAAGGCCTTGGGGGTTCAAGTCCCCCCTTGCCCATTTTATGCCGGAAACTCCGCAGTTCTTCAGTTGCCGCATCTACGGCGTGCTGCGCCGCGGCGGCAGGGTGCTTCTGACCCGCAGCCGCTTCATCGACCGCGAATTCGTCAATTTCCCCGGCGGCGGCATCGAGTTGGGCGAGCCTCCTTTAAGCGCCTTGAAGCGCGAGTATAAAGAGGAGACCGGGCTTCTGATCCGCCCCCTTAATATCCTCTACGCCAGCGAGGGGCTGCACGTCTCGACCCATCGCCCCATGCAGATCGTGAGCCTCTATTGGCTGGTGGAGGAAACGGGCGGGACGCTGCGCTCGGGCGGCAACGACGACGACGTCATCGACTTGTTCTGGGCCGACGCGGACGCCATACCCACCGACGAGATGTTCCCTTCCGACAAGGAATTCGCCCTACGGCTGAAAAGCCTAACCGCGGCCGGGCTTTAATATCCGGCGCGCCACGGCCACCGGATCGGAGCGGTGTTCGAGCATGCGCTTCAAGTCATCCCGCGTGACGCGATCCAGCGCCCGCTGGTAAAGCCGGCGGGAAATATACAGGGACAGCTCTTCTTGATGCTGGACCGAAAGCCGCGCGCGGCCTTCGCCCGAGGACTTCAAATATTCCCAGTGGGACTCCAGGATTTTTCCCAGTTCGGGCACGCCCTCTCCGGTCATGGCGGACGCGGCGACGACTGGCGGATCCCACGGCATTTTCTCGCGGCCGCGGCCCAAGGACAGCGCCGATCTCAAATCGCTGACCGCCTTGTCCTTGCCGCCCAGGTCGGCCTTATTGACCACGAAAACGTCGCCGATTTCCATGGCCCCGGCCTTCATGGCCTGGATTTCGTCGCCCAGCTGCGGCGTGGTGACGTAGGCCACGGTGTCGGCGACCTTGGCGATGGTCACCTCGTCCTGGCCCGTGCCCACGGTCTCGACGATGATTTTGGAGAAGCTCGCCGCCTCCAAGGCATGGATGGCGCCGTAAATAGTCTGCGAGACGCCGCCCACCATGCCGCGCGTGCCCAGGGAGCGCATGAACACGCCCGGGTCCGAGACGTGCTCCTGAACGCGCAGCCGGTCGCCCAAGAACGCGCCGCCGGTCAGGGGGCTCGTGGGGTCCACGGCCAGGACGCCGACCTTGAGCCCTTGGCCGCGAAAATGGGAAATGAGCCGTCCGCAGAGAGTCGATTTGCCGGCGCCCGGCGGGCCGCTCAAGCCTATTTTATGCGCCCGGCCCGATTCAGGGAAAAAGCGTTGCAGCAAAACGTCGGATTCCGGAGCCTCGTTGATAAGAAGGCTCAAGGCCCGGGCCAAGCTCCGGCGGTTTCCCGCGCGCACCGCGGCCGCGAGCGCCTCGGCGGAGGATTTACTTCCCGCGCGCACGGGGCAAGTTCTCTTGCAGATAGGCGACGATGATGGAAAGCGGCGTTCCCGGGCCGAAAACCTGGTGAACGCCTTTTTTCTTGAGCGCCGGCACGTCCTCATCCGGTATGATGCCGCCGCCGAAAAGAAGCACGCCCTTCAGGCCTTTTTTCTTGAGCAGCCCGGCCACTTGCGGAAAAAGCGTCATGTGCGCGCCGGAGAGGAGCGAAAGCCCCACGGCGTCCACGTCCTCCTGCAGCGCGGCCTCCGCGATCATTTCGGGCGTCTGGCGGATGCCCGTGTAAATCACCTCGAAGCCCGCGTCGCGCAGCGCCCGCACGATGACCTTGGCGCCGCGGTCGTGGCCGTCCAACCCGGGCTTGGCGATCAAGACCCGATAGGTTTTTTTCCCCGTCACCATACGCCCTCCTCGTTCGCCGCGATTTCGACAAAAGCCTTGGCCACGCGCGGATCGAAGCGCGCGCCCGAGCCCTGCTTGGCCAGCGCTACGGCGCGGTCGCGCACGCTTTCTCCGTCCGTGCCGCCGCTCATGCGCATCTCTTCGACCGCCTCGACCAGCCCCAGGATGCGGCCGCCCAGCGAAATGTCCTCGCCTTTCAGGCCCGCCGGGAATCCCCCGCCGTCGAAGCGTTCATGATGTTCCCGGATGGCGGGCAGGGCCCCCGAGAGAATCTTGATGCCTTCGAGCATGCGCACCGAAAGCAGCGGATGGCTCTCCTCCGAAACGTTGGTCATCCCCATTTCGCCCAAAAGCCTGATGTTGCGGAAAGCCAAGTAGCCCACGTCGTGGAGCAGGCCCGCGTAGTAGAGCATCCGGTAGTCGTGCTCCCCGATGTCCAAGGCGCGGCCGATAGCGCAGCACAGCCGGGCCGCGCGGCCGGGGTGCCCCTGCATCCCGGGTTTGGAGGTCTCGATGAGCGACACCAGCAGCTCTAGGATATGGGAAAAGAAGTTCTTTTGATCCGAAATCATGCGGGTATTGGTGATGGCCACCGAGGCCAAGCCCGCCAGGCTTTCCAGGAGCTTCGCGTCGGTCTCGGAGTATTTTCCCCGGCGCTTGTTCAAGACCTCGATGACGCCGACCAAGTCCCCCTTGAAGAACATAGGCACGCACAAGACCGAGCGCGTCTCGAAGCCCGAGGCCTTGTCGAAGCGGCCCGTGAAGCGCGCGTCGTTCTTCACGTCGTTGACCATTTCGATTTTTCGGTTCTGGGCCACCCAGCCGGCGATACCCTGGCCCAGGGGCAGCGTCATGGTCCGAATCGCGCGGGCCTTGTCTCCCGAGGCCACCCGGAAAAAGAGGTTTTTCCCGTCGTCGGTCAGGAGCATGATGGCGCTGGCCTCGGAGTCGAGGAGCTTTTCCGCCTCCGAGCCGATTTGCCGCAGCAAGGAATCCAAATCCATGCTGGAATTGAAGCTCCCGGCGATGGAGAAAAGCTCCAGCGCCGTCCGCGTGTCGAGCGAAAGCTCCGCGGCCATGCTATTCGACCCCCCCGAGGACTTCCCGCACCGTGGTCAGGCCCATGAGCACCTTGTGGAGGCCGTCCTGCACGATGGGCCGCATGCCTTCCTTGAGCGCCTGGTGGCGGATGGGGTCGGCCGCGATTTCCTTAAGGCAGAGCGCGCGCAGAGAGTCGGACATCGCCAAAAGCTCGTGCAGGCCGATGCGGCCGCGGAAGGCCAGCTTCTTGCAGGCCTCGCAGCCTTCGGCCGAGGGCCCGTAAATCTTCGCGTCGGATTTGATCTCCACGCCGTTTTCCGCGAAGACTTGCTTCTCCTCGGGCGTCGGATCGTGCGGAACCTTGCACTTCTCGCAGAGCTTGCGCGAGAGCCTCTGCGCCATGACGGCCTTCAAGGTGGTCGCCACCATGTAGGCGGGAATTCCCATCTCCACCAGGCGCGAGATGGCCGAGGGCGCGTCATTGGTGTGGATGGTGGAGAAAACCAAGTGGCCGGTCATGGCCGCCTCCATGGAGATGTGCGCGGTCTCGCGGTCGCGGATTTCGCCGACCATGATGACGTCGGGGTCCAGGCGCAAAAACGAGCGCAGCGCGGTCGCGAAGTCGAAGAACTTGTCCTCGCCGAGCTTCAAGTCCGGATTGACGGGAACCTGGATGATGCCGTCCAAGTTGTATTCGACCGGATTCTCCGCGGTCAGAATTTTGATGTCCGGCCGGTTGATGTGGTTCAAGGCGGCGTAGAGCGTCGTGGATTTACCGGAGCCCGTCGGGCCGCAGAGCAGGATGAGGCCGAAGTTCTTCTTGCCGCCGATGCCCTTCAAGAGGCTCAAGAACTTTTCCTGAGTGTCCGGCAAAAAACCCATTTTGCCGATGTCCACCTGCGCGGCCTTGCGGTCCAATATACGCATGACGCAGGACTCGCCGTAGACCGCGGGGACGATTTCGACGCGGAACTCGATGGGGTTTCCCTGCGCCAGAATCTGGATGCGCCCCGACTGCGGGATGCGGCGCTCGGTGATGTTCATCGAGTTGGTCATGATCTTAATCTTGGCCGCGATGGCGTTGCGGTAGCCCCAGGGAACGTTGAAGGGGCCCGGCACCAACTGGCCGTCGACCCGGTAGCGGACCAGAACCCGGGAGTTGCGCCCCGTGGGATCCTCTAAGGGCTCGATGTGGATGTCGGAGGCCTTCATGGACAGCGCGGTCAGGATGATGGCGTTGACGAGCTTTTCCACCTCGGGAGCGGAAGCGTCGACTTCCGTGATGTCGGTCTTAACCTGATCCGACAAGACATCGACGCCGGTCGACTGCCCCAAATCGTCCTTTTTGGCGACTTCCTCGATGAGCCGGCTCACGGTCGCCGCGCCGCTGCGCCCGTAGACGTTGTCCAAGGCGTCGCTGATGTCCTGGGGCACGGCCAGCACGCCCTGGACCTGCAGGCCCGTGCGCAGCTCGATGTCCTCGCAGACGAAAAAATCCTTAGGATCGGCCATGGCCACGTAGAGGAGGTTTTCCTCCTTGGCGAACGGAACGGCCCCGTGGCGCCGGGCCGCGGATTCGGGGATGATCCGCGCGGCCTCAAAATCCATCTCCACCTTGGTCAGGTCCACGGCCTGGACCTTCCATTCCTCGGACAGCGCCGCCAGCATGTCGTGCTTGGACGCGGCGCCCGCGTCGACGATGGCCTGGATGAAAGGCTTTTTGTCCTTCCTGGCGGCCTCTTCGGCCTCGCGAATTTTCTCCGCGGGAACCAAGCCCTTGTCCAAGAGAACCTCGGCCGCGGTCCTGCGCCGCGCAAGCCCTTTAGCCGGCATGATGCTCGCCGAACTCCGCGCGAAGCACGCCGCAAATTTCGCCGATGGTGGCGCGCTTCTCGACGCAGAGGAGAATAGCCGGCATCAGGTTGTCCTTGCCCTGAGCCGACTCTTTTAAGGCCGACAAGGCGCGGGACGCGTCCTTGGAATTCCGGGCGCGGCGCAGGCGGGCCAGCTTGGCGACCTGCTCGGTCTCGAGCTTCGGAGAAACCTTGAGCGTCTTTTCCTTCCGCTTGGCCGCGGCCTCGTCTATCTGCAGGCAGTTGACCCCGACGATCTTGCGGCGGCCGGACTCGACGTCCTGCTGGTAGCGGTAAGCTTTTTCCTGTATCTCCGCCTGCGGAAGCCCTTTGCGCAGGGCCGCGATCATCCCGCCTTGGGCGCGTATTTGGCCGATTTTTTCCAGAATGCGCGCCTCCAGTTGGGAGGTCAACGACTCGATCGCGTAGGATCCGGCCACCGGATCGACGGTGTCCGGCACGCCGGTCTCGCAGGCCAAAATCTGCTGGGTGCGCAGAGCCAGCGCCGCGGATTCCTCGGTCGGCAAAGCGAGCGCCTCGTCATAAGCGTTGGTATGCAGGGACTGGCATCCCCCCAGCACCGCGGCCATGGTCTGGAGCGCCACGCGCATGACGTTGTTGCGCGGCTGCAGGCTGGTGAGCGTCGAGCCGCAGGTCTGGACGTGGAAGCGCAGCGCCATGGCCTTGGGGCTTGTCGCGCCGTAGTCCTCCTTCATCATTTTTGCCCAGACGCGGCGCGCGGCCCGGAACTTCGCGATTTCCTCCAGGAAATTATTGTGGCAGCCGAAGAAAAATGCCAGCTTCTCTCCGCACGAATCAACGCGGACGCCGCGGGCCAAGACTTCCTTGAGGTAGACCTCCGCGTTGGCGAACGTAAAGGCGATTTCCTGGATCGCGTCCGAGCCCGCCTCGCGGATATGGTAGCCCGAGATGGAGATGGGATGGAAGCTCGGCAGATTTCGGAAGGAATGCTCCATGGCGTCGGCGCATAATCGCAGGCTCGGCTCCAGCGGGTAAATGTAGGTGCCGCGGGCCAAAAATTCCTTCAGGATGTCGTTCTGGACCGTGCCGCGGATGTGCGCCGGGGCCACGCCGCGCTTCTTGGCGCAGGCGACGTAGAACGCCAGGAGAACCGACGCCGTGGCATTGATGGTCAAGGACGTCGAGACCTTGTCCAGCTCAATGCCGTCAAAGAGCTCCTCCATGTCCGCCAAGCTGCCGATGTGCACGCCCACCCGGCCGACTTCGCCCTTGGCGCGCGCGTCGTCCGCGTCAAGCCCGATCTGCGTCGGCAAGTCGAACGCGGTGGAAAGTCCCGTCTGCCCCTCGGAAAGCAGGTAGCGAAAGCGCCTATTGGTCTCCTTGGCCGTGCCGAAGCCCGCGTACTGGCGCATGGTCCAAAGCCGGCCGCGGTACATGGTCTTCTGGATGCCGCGGGTGAAGGGATATTCTCCCGGCCGCCCCGAATCTTTGGGTAAAACCGCGACAGTGTCCGGGCCGTAGTAGCGGGAAATCTCCAAGCCGGAGACGGTCTCGAATTCAGGCGCCGGGGCAGGAACCGGCGCGGGCGTGGGCGCGGCTTCGCTCATTGGCGGAACTCCAATTTTTCCCCTTTGGCGACGGCGCCGGACGAGGCGCCGGCGGCCAGTTCCAGCACGCTGTGGGCGCGAAAAACCCAGGGCGAGAGGCGCCACGGCTTTAAGTTTTCCAGCACTCGCACGACGCCAAAGTTAGAATCGAGAAACACCGCGTCGATGGCGAATTTCATGAAAAACGTGTGGATCATGGGGCAGGGCACAATCCAGAGGCCCTCGGAACGGCCCAAGGAGTTCCGGCCCAGAAGGCCGCGCGAGCGCGTCCGCGGCGTGTCCGCCTGCGAGACTTGCGACGCCACCACGGCGTTCCGGCTCACGTTGAACGCGATCACGATTTTTCGATGTCCTCCGGCGCGGCTTTGCTTTTTAAAATAGCAAATTTCTCCGCGAGGAGGGCGTAAGCTTCCGGCGGGATGTCCTGCGCGCGGCACGATGGCGAAAGGCCGCATTCGGATAGCACGCGCGCCGCCATGTTCTTGGGAATTGCGAAGGCCTGGGCGATGGGCGTCTGCGCCATTTTTCGCCGCTGGCTAAAGGCCGCCTTGGCCATGCGGAAAAACAGCGCCTGCCGCGCGGCATCCAGCATCGGCTTGGGCCGCCTGACCAGGCGCACCACCGAGGACTGCACCTGGGGCGGCGGCGAAAAAGAGCGCGGCCCCACGTCGAAAAGAATCTCGGCTTGGGCGTAAAGCCACGCCGACAGAGTCAAAACCCCGTAATCGGCCGTCCCGGGCTTGGCCGCGATGCGCAGCGCGACCTCCTTCTGGAACATCAAAACCGCCTCGTCCCAAGGCTCCCAGGGCAGGATTTTCTGCAAAATGGGCGACGCGACCGAATAGGGCAGATTGGCCGCGATTCGAAACGGCCCCGCCGAGGCCGGGCCCAGCTCGGCGAGGTTGAGCTTCAGGAAATCCGCGCGGACGAGGCGGAAATCGGCCCGCCCGGAAAACTCCTCTTCAAGCGCCGCGGCCAGGCGCTCGTCCATTTCCACCGCCGTGAGCTCGGCGCCGGCGGCCAGGAAAGCGCGCGTAAGCATTCCCCGGCCGGGACCTATTTCCAAAACGCGCCGGCCTTTCCCGATTTGAGCGCAGGCTGCCATGCGGTCGCGGACCCGCTCGTCCGAAAGGAAATGCTGCCCGAGCCTGGCCGGCATCAGCGGCCTAGGCCGGACCCGGATGGGCCGCGGCCAGCCGGCGCAGGAGCTCCTCGCCAACGGCGCGCACGTCTCCCGCGCCCAAGGTCAGCACCGTATCGCCGCTTTTGATGCTTTCCAAAACCGGCGCGACGCCCGGGAAGGCCGCGCAGTCAATCTTGCTGCGGACCAAGGAATCGAGAATCAGCTTCGAGCTGACTCCCGGCAGGGGTTTTTCGCCGGCCGGATAGATGTCCGTCACGTAAACGAAATCGGCGCCTTTAAACGCCGGGCCGAAATGCCCGGCCAGAAGCTTGGTGCGCGAAAAGCGGTGCGGCTGGAAAATCACCACGAGCCTTTCCCGGCGGGCGCGGCGGGATTTAGCGCCATTCCGGAGAGCGGCCAGCGTCGCCGCGATTTCGGTCGGATGGTGGCCGTAGTCGTCTACGAACTCGGCGTCCCCGACCGAGCCGAGGCGATCCAAGCGCCGGCCCACGCCGGAAAATTCCCCCAGCCCCCGGGCCAAATCCCGCGGCTCGAACCCCAAATAAGCGCCGGCGGCCATGGCCGCTAAGGCATTCAGGACATTATGCCGGCCCGGAACCCTGAGGGACACTTCGGCGGCTTTGCGGCCGCCATGAAGCGCCTCGAATCTTGAACCGCCTCGAAACAACCGCACATCGCGCGCGCGCCAGCCGGCCTTGCGATCAAAGCCGTAAGTCGAGACCGGCCGCTCGACGCGCGGCACGATAGAAGCCGCGCCGGCGTCGTCTTGGCAAATCACGGCGCAGCCGTAGAAGGGCAGGCGGTGCAGATAGTCCAGGAACGCCCGCTTCAACTGGTCCATCGATTTGTGGAAATCGAGATGATCGTCGTCGATGTTGGTCACCACGGCGGCCAGGGGCGATAGGTGCACGAATGAGCCGTCCGATTCGTCCGCCTCCACCACCATATAGTCTCCCATTCCCATGCCGGCCGCGGGACGGACGTTCTTGAGCCGCCCGCCGACGATCAGGGTCGGGTCGGCTCCGGCCGCCGCCAGCGCCAACGCGGCCATGGAGGTGGCGGTGGTCTTGCCGTGGCTTCCCGCGACGGCCAGGGTCTTCTTGAAGCGGCAGAGCTCGGCCAGCATCTGGGCTCGCGGGATGACGGGAATGCCCTCCCGGCGCGCGCGGACCAGCTCGGGGTTGTCCGCCGGCACCGCGGTGCTCGCGACCACGACCTGCGCGCCGCGGACGTGCGCGGCCCTATGGCCCAGCCAAACCTTGATTCCCTCCGCGGCCAGCCGCTTAAAGGCCTCGCCGCGCTTGGCGTCCGAGCCCGACACCTCGTAGCCCAGGCTGTGCAGGACCTCGGCGATGCCGCTCATGCCCGAGCCGCCGATGCCCACGAAGTGCACGCGCCGGATAAACGGCCGCATCATGTCCTCTAGGCGGGCCTTATCCGCCATGGCCGCCTCCACGAGGCGAAGCCTGCACGGCGGCGGGACGCAGGAGCCAATTGAGGCCTTGGCGCGCCTCGCGGTTTTTAGGATCCAACCGAAGAACCCGGCGGTAGGTTTCCTCGGCGCCTTTTTCATCCCCGGTGATGACATAAGCCACGCCCAAGCCCAAGAGAGCCGATTCGTTCTGGGAATCCAAGGAAACCGCGCGCTTGAAAGCGTCGAGCGCCCGGCGGCCCTGGCCCAAATCCGCGCGGGCCAGCCCTTCGGCCACCCACCAGTCCGTCTGATCCGGATGGTTGGGCGGTTCGCCTATCTGCGGCAGCGTCTCCTGCACCAAGGCCATCCAGCCCACGCCCACAATCCAGAGCCCCATGTCGTTGCCGACCTGCCGCGGCTCGTAGAGCACGTTGGAGTTGGAAGGATTTTCGCCCGAGCCAGCGCCTCCGCCGCCGGACTGCGCATCGGCGGACCGCGAACCGTCGGAAAGTTCCTGGAGCTTGTTGAAGGTCAGGTTCATGCCCAGGTGCACGTCGCTTCCATCGGGCGCCTCGGCCACGGTCTTCTGCAAATCCTGCAAAATTCCCGCTATTTGGCGCCGGCGCTCCTCGGGGCCAGCCGCGCGGATTTGGTAGCTGCGGTTGACGGCCTGGATTCCCTGGGAGGGCCCGTTGACGGCCATCTGCAGCGCGCGCTTCAACTGAGAGGAGCCGACTTCCTGGGAAGACGGCTCGACGAGCTGCGGCTTGGGCATGAACACCGCCTGGACCTGCATGATGGCGTCTTGATCCAGGGGAATGCGCTCCAGGTTGCGCGCGAACACGCTCAAGGGATCATCCGCCGAAAGCTTGGGCATCGCGGCGCCGCCCGCTGACGGAGCCGGGGGCTCGGCGGCCCCGGATGCCGCGCCGGAAGGCGCGTTGGCGCCCCCGCTCGCGGCGGATTTCCCGGAATAGGCGACGGAAAGCTGCAGGCCCGCGCCGCCTTCCCGCGGCGTCAGGTGGAACGCGCCCGCGAAAATCTTGCGCGCCTGGGCGAAGCGGCCCTCGAAGAGCAGCACGCGCCCCAAGCGCAGGCGGGCCACCGAATCCCGGTTCTTTAGCTCCAAGGCCTTCTCAAAGCTCGCGAGAGCCGACTTCAAATCCCCGTCGCTTTCCTGGACCGCGCCCATCTCCAGCCATGCGTCCTCGAACTGCGGATTTAAATCCAGCGACTTGCGGAACGCCGCCTCCGCGTCCTGGCTGCGGCCCAGAAGATAATAGAGCGCGCCCAGTTGAAAACGGTAGAGAGGCTCAGTGGGCGCGAGCGCCACCGCGCGGCGCAAATGTTCGAGCGCGTCGGAAATTTTCCCCAGGCTTTCCTCCAAGGACGCCAAATCCATGAACGAATCCGGGCGGTTCGGGTCGAGCTTGATCGCCTTGCGGAACGCGTCGTAGGCTTCCTGATCGCGATCCTCGTAGGCCAGGGAAATGCCCCGAAGGATGTGGAGCTGGGCGCTGTTGGGGTTTAGCTTGAGGCTGATTTGGTATTCCTTGAGCGATTCATCCACCTCGCCCAGCCAATAATACGCCGCGCCCAGCATCATGTGCGCGTCCGCGTTCTTGGGATCCGCGGCCACCGCCCGGGAGAACCTCATCGCCGCCGTCGCGTAATGATGGTTTGAAAAATCGTCATAGCCCTGGGAGATATCCTGATTGGACTGCGCCGCCATCATCTGATCCCAAACAGTCTGAGGCGGCTGCTCGGTCGGAAGCGCCCGCGACGGCGGCGCGCCCAAGCACAGCAGCACGCCGCCCAAGGCCAGGGCTTGCTTGACGCGCGGCAAAATCGCCGCGAGCGCGCGGGCCCGGTGGCTGATGCGGTTTTTTTCCGCCAGGCCCATCTCGGCCAGCGTTTTTTTCTCGTCCGGCGCGTAGAACACGGGGTCGTAGCCGAAGCCTTCGATGCCACGCGGCTCAATCGTGATTTCACCCTCGAGACGGCCTTCCTCGCAGATGACCGCGCCGTCCGGCCCGGCCAAGGCCATGACGGTGCGAAAAACCGCGCGCCGAGGCGCCGGAACGCCGCGCAGCTCGGAGAGAAGCTTCTTGATGTTGGCCGCGAAATCGCAACCCGGCCCCGCGTAGCGCGCCGAATAAACGCCGGGCCGCCCGCCCAAGGCCGCGACCTCCAAGCCCGTGTCGTCGGCCAGGGCCCAGTCCCCGCAAAAACGCGCGGCCGTTTGCGCCTTCTTGCGCGCGTTGCCTTCGATGGTGGGCTGGTCCTCGTCTATTTCGGGAAAACCGGGGCAATCCTTGGGCAGGGCCAAAGCGACGCCCAGCCCCCGCAGGGCTTCCGAAATCTCGCGGACCTTATGGGAATTTCCCGTGGCCAGAAAAAGGCGCCTCATGGATATGATCGAATCGTCGGCGAAATTGTATCATTATTGCCGCGATGTCGATGATGACGGCTTTGCGCTGGCGCTGTTGCCTCGCCATTCTGGCTCTGGGGTTGGCCGGGTGCGCGACGACGGGCGCCCAGGATATCAACCTCTCCGACGCGGCGCTCCAAGCCCGGGTCGAGGAGCGTCTGGCCGCGCGCAAGGACCTGGACCTGCACTTGGTGGACATCGACGTCGTCTCGCAGGTGGTGACTCTCTCCGGACTCGTCAATTCATGGCAGACCAAACAGGAAGCCGGACGCGTCGCGGCCCGCACGCCGGGCGTCCAGGAAGTCCTCAACAATCTCCTGATCCAAGAATAGCCCGCCTTCTGGCTTGGTACGACGCGCGCAAGCGTGATTTGCCCTGGCGGCGCAAGGTCGGCCCCTACTCCGCCTGGATTTCCGAAATCATGCTCCAGCAGACGACCGTCGCGACGGTCGTCCTCAAGTTCGAGCGCTTCCTGGCCCGGTTCCCAAACATTCAAGCGCTGGCCGCCGCCTCCGAAGAGGACGTGCTGGCCGGCTGGGCGGGCTTGGGCTACTACTCGCGCGCTCGCAACCTCCTGGCCGCCGCGCGCAAAATCACGGGAGAGATGGGCGGACGCTTTCCCTCGGACTACGAAGGAATTCTCTCCCTGCCCGGTGTGGGCCGCTACACCGCGGGCGCCATCGGCTCCATCGCCTTCGGGCTGCGCCGGCCGGTCTTGGACGGCAACGTGATGCGCGTCTTTTCCCGCTGGTTCGCCGTGCAGGACAACCTCAAGGACGCCGCGACCCAGAAAAAACTCTGGGCCATCGCTGAAAAATTGGTCCCGGCCGCGCGGCCCGGCGATTGGAACCAAGCGCTCATGGAATTGGGCGCGACCGTGTGCCTGCCGGAAAATCCAAAATGCTTCGAATGCCCCGTTTCCAGTCATTGCCTCGCCTTCTCTCGAAAAATACAGGACCGCCTTCCCGTCGTCGCGGCGCGCCGGGAAGCCGTTTCTCTGCGCTGGACCTGCCTTTGGATAGAAAAAAACGGGAAAATCATTTTATGGAAAAGATCCCAGGACGAGCGTTTCTTGAAAGGGCTTTGGGGATTTCCCGAGGCGCGCCACCTGCGCGTCAAGCCCGGCGCGCTTTTAAAGACCACCGCGCATTCCATCACGCACCACCGGATCACGGCCGAACTGCGCCGCGCCTCCGCGCCGAAAAAGATTCCCGCTCAAGCCGCCTGGATCGCCAAGGAGAAGCTCAGCCGGCTCCTGGTCTCGTCGCTCTGGATTAAACTTCTCGGAAAAAACCGCAGCGCGCCCCAACTTTAAACTTCCGGCGCGTTATGCTACGATGGCGTCTCAACGGAGGAGGGCGATGAGAATGAATTGGTTTTCGGTGCTCGCGGGAACGTTTCTCGTTTTGCTGGGCTTGGGCATGATTCTGCAGGTCTTCGGCATCCACCTGCCTCTGGTGCGCACGGCCCTGGCCCTGCTCATCATCTACGCAGGCGTGCGCGTGCTCCTTCCCGGCTCCCGAGGCGTCTGCCGCGGCTGGACGCACAACGGCGCCGGCAGCGCGATCTTCTCCTCATCGAGCGTGGAGCACGCGGGCTCCGCGCCCGCGGAGTACAACGTGGCATTCGGCAGCCAAAAAATCGACCTGACCAAGGTCGATCTGTCCAAGGGCGACGTGCGCGTCCGCGTCAACGCGGCCTTCGGCTCGACCGAGGTCAAGCTCGACCCGGCCACGCCGGTCAAAATCGTCTTTAGTTGCGCCTTCGGCGGCGTGAAGTTCCCGGGCGGCAGCGCCGCGGTCATCGGGACCAACACCTACAAGAGCGAGAGCTACAAGGAAGGCTCGCCCGCGCTCCTCATCGACGCCGACGCCGCTTTCGGCGAGATCAAGATTACGAACTAAGCTTGGCCGCTTAGGCCCGGGCCAGCGCCCGCTCGAAGTCCGCGAGCAAATCCTCGACCGCTTCCAAGCCCACCGAAACTCGGACAAGCCCGTCCGCGATGCGAAGCTTTCTCCGCTCGGCCGCGGGCATGCCGGAATGCGAGGTGGTCGCGGGCCGCGTGACGAGCGACTCCACGCCCCCAAAGCTCGGCGCCACGACCGGCAGACGCACGGCGCGCATGAAGCGCTCGGCCTTCTTCAAGCCCCCTTTGAGCTCGAAGCTCAGCAGCCCGCCGAAGCCGTCGAAGAGTTCGCGCGCCCTTTGGTGCCGCGGGTGGCTGCGCAGCCCCGGGTAATTGACTCCGGCCACTTTAGGATGCCGCTCCAAAAACCGCGCGACTTCAATGGCGCTGGCGTTTTGGCGGACCATCCTCACTGCCAGCGTCTTGATGCCGCGTTCGAGCAGGAAGCACGCGTGCGGGTCGAGCGAGCCGCCCAGGTGATTGAGCCGATGCGTGGCCCTCTCGACCCAGGATCTGCGGCCGATGATCGCTCCAGCCACGATATCCGAATGGCCGTTCAAGTATTTGGTGGCGCTGTGCAGCGATAAATCAAAGCCCCATTGCGCGGGCCTGAAGTTCATCGGGCTCGCCGAGGTGTTGTCGATGAGCGAGACGATGCCGCGCTCCTTGGCGAAGCGCGCGACGGCTTCCAAGTCCCCCACCTGCAGCAGCGGATTGGTCATGGTCTCGACGTAGATGGCCTTGGTGTTGCGCTTGATTTTCTTTTTCCACGAGGCCGGTTTGTCCGCATCGATGAAGTCGCAGGAGACGCCGAAGGACTTCAAATCCCTCGCGATGAACTCGTGCGTGCCGCCGTAAAGGCAGTCCTGCGCGAGCAGGTGATCTCCCGCCGAGAGCACGGTCAAAAGCGCGGTGGAGATGGCGGCCATGCCGCTGCCGGCCACCAAGGCGTCCTGCGCGCCCTCCAAGGCCGCGAGCTTGCGGTGCAGGGCCTGGTGATTGGGCGTGTTGTTGAGGCGGATGTACTTGAGATCGTGGTAGCTGGTCTCGCCGAAATACTCGTAGATGGAGGACTGGAAGACCGGCATGCTCACCGCGCCCAAAATCCTGGGGTGGATGTTCCCCGCGTGAATGACCTCGGTCTCCAAACGCCTGGAATTTTTCGCCATGGAATGACTCCTGTGTCCGCTCGTCAAGCCAGTCTTAGAGGCTGGCGGGGACGGCAGACCCGAAATCAAGATTTCCAGATCCCGCCCTTTGTTCCGCCGCCCGGCAAAATCGATTTTATCCCTTCGTTTCGGGCAGAGCGCCCCTTCGCCCTGAGTCGGATTGCCAATGGCGAGTGGGTGATTCAGGACCTTTCGGCCCCGCCGCCTGAGGCAGTCAGCCCGGCCGCCAGCGCACCCGCGCCGCAGGGCAAGGCTCTGGCCCCTCTGATTGACGCCATGCTCTTGGCAGGGAATATGACCATGCGCGGCATCGTCCGCGAGCTCCAACGCAAGGCGAGTTCCGTCTGCCACGGCCGCGATCTTCGGGCCAACGTTCGCGCCAGAATATACTGGCTAAAAAAGAGAGGCTGTAGCCCGTCGTTGCTTTTATCCCTATAAATCCATCGCAAATATACCATGCGGATGATGGCTGGGCCTAGTAATTAACGATTTATGATTTGCAAATCGTGAATCTATGCTGTATACTGTGGGCATGAGACCCCAGCATGGCATCAAGCCGCAGGATGTGCTCATTCTGCTCAAGATCGCGTGTTGGCGAGACCGAGAATGGCGCTCGGTTGATCTTGCCCATGAACTTCAGATCTCCCCGGCCGAGGTGAGCATGGCCCTCGAGCGGGCGCGGCGCGTGGGCTTTCTCGACCCCAAAAAGCGCAGCGTGATGAAGGCGCCATTTCTGGAGTTTTTGCTCCATGCGGTCAAGTACGTCTTTCCCGCGGAGCCCGGTCCCCTCTGTCGCGGCATTCCCACGGCCCACTCCGCGCCGCCGTTGGCCAAGCGCATCGTGTCCGAGGAAAGCGATCAATACGTTTGGCCGCATGACGACGGCAAGGTGCGGGGTCAGGCTATCGCGCCGTTGTATGAGACGGCACCCGCCGCCGCGCGGCAGGATGAGAAGCTTTATGAGTTCCTATCGCTCATAGACGCTCTCCGCGTCGGCCGCGCCAGGGAGCGAAACATCGCGGCCCAGGAAATCGAAAATCGGCTTAGCGAGCTCGTCCTTGAGAACAAGTAAGAACCTGGACATGCTGTCCGTGGTCGCCCGCGGCCTTCAGGACCTCAAGGATCAAGTGGTCTTCGTCGGCGGTGCCACGGTCGATTTGTACGTCACCGATCCCGGAGGAGAACCGTTGCGCCCCACCGATGACGTGGACTGCGTGATCGGGATCACAAGCCGCGTCGCTTACCGGACTCTGGAGGAAAAACTCAGAGCCCTGAAATTTTCCCATCCGCTCGATGAGGCTCGGCCACCCATTTGCCGCTGGAAATTCTCCGGGATCTCCGTGGACGTAATGCCCACCGACGAAGGCGTATTGGGTTTTAGCAACCGCTGGTATCCCGACGGCATCGCGCACGCCGAAAGTCGGGTTCTGCCGGACGGCCAAACCGTCGCGATTTTCTCTCTTCCCTACTTCCTGGCCTCCAAGATCGAAGCATTCCTGGGGCGGGGCAAAGATGACTTTTACGGTAGTTCGGATCTGGAGGACATCGTGACGCTGATTGACCGGGCCGAAGACCTTCGCGAGAAGGTTCTGGCCGCGCCGAAGGATGTCCAGAACTATATCGGAGAGAAGTTCGGCTCTTTCCTGGGCAATGACCTGTTCGTGCAGAGCGTGGCCGGGCATCTCGACGCCGGTGCAGGGCCAGGCCGGGTGGAACGGGTTCTGGGACTCATGCGCGAGCTCGCAAAATGATTTCCACCGCTCCCGGTACTTTTAACGGGACACCGCCGCCTTGGTCCAGTCGAACACGATGGCCGGGTTGGTCGGATTGTAGGCCGCGTCGCACATCGAGGCGTTGATGAACGCGGTGTGCTCGTTCTTCGTGATGCCGTAGCCTTCATGCACGTGGCCGAAGATATGGTACTTCGGCTTGATCCTCTCCACGGCGGCCAGGAGGTCCGCGCAGCCGACGCGCTCTGTCTTTCCGTAGGAGGGGATGTCGTCGCCATGCCCGAGAGGCGGGCCATGAGTCAGAAGGATAGGGGAGCCGACGTCCGTCATGTCGCCGGCGTGGATGAAGACGTCGCCCTCCGGAATGGGCAGCCGATCGTGCATCGTGTGGGTGTCCGAGACGCAAACGAACCGCATAATCTGCCGCCGTTCTACCGTCTGTCCTTGATAATGTTCATCTTCCGGAAAAATCCGCTTCTGTGCTTGCGCTCGAACTCCTCGGGGCTCATGGATTCAAGGAGCCCCAGGTTGTTGCGGGCCACCTCATAATCCGGGTTTAACTTCAAGGCGGCCTTCAGCATGGCCAGGGCCTCCTCGCGATTTCCCGACATTACGTAAGCCGTGGCCATGTTGCCCAAGACCCGATACGCCTCCGGGTGGTCCTTGACCATGGGATAGACTTTTTGGAGAAGATCGAGAGCGGTCTGAGTCTGCCCAGCCTTGAGATGATCCGTGGCCTGGTTGACCAAGCCCATCGCCTGAGACTCCGCTTCCCCTGCGGCCATTGGCGTCACTTGAATCTCGTAGCCAACTTCCTGTTGAGGGTTCCCAAGAGCACGGCGCTCCTCTAGAATGGCTTGCCGAGGGCTCTTGCCGCCCAGTTCCTTCTGCGGCGCGGCAAGCCACTCACGCGTGATCTCACGCGCCTTGGAAGTAAAATCACCGCTTTCCATTTCTTCATTAGTGAGGCGGCCCATGACGAATCGCTGCAGGTCCGCGAGGAGCGAGCGTTCCTTGGGTCCGGGCTTGGGTGTGTCTTCGGCCAGCGTTAGATTCCACATGGCTTGAAGAAGGGGAGCGACTTCCTTGGCCGCCTCCGCGGATGGGGCCTTGCCGAGGACGACCTTAGAAAGCGGATGCTCCTTGGCGGCCTTCTTATGGGCCGCGAGGATGTCTTCCTCGATCTGAGCGACAGTGATATCCGCCACGCGCCAGCGTTGCAGGAGCGAAGCGAGCCGCGCGCGGACGCGGTGCAGGCCCTCCTTCTCCCATTCCACCGGAGGGACGAACAATCCAAGGACGAACCGGTGGCTGATGGGTTCGTCCTTAAGTGCTTCGCCGCGAGACTGCATGAGACGCTCCATGTGGTAGCCGGCCTCGTCAGGAAGCCGCGCGACAAAACTTGACAACGCCCAGTGGTCCTGAAAGCGGAAGAGCCGGGCAATCAGGAACTGACCCTCCCTTCCATCCTCCGATCCCTTCGCGTCGAGGACACGACAGGTTTCCCCGCGCGGGATGGGCGTCAAGTCCAGCCACTCGCCCGCCTTGCGCGCGGTCAGTTTGAATATGCCGAAGCGACTGTCTTCTTTGAAGCCTTGATAGGCGGCCGCCTCGGTCTTGTCGAAGCGTCGCTGGTTGGTCTTGATGAATAGATCGAGAGGAGTCAAGCCGCACCGCGTGAGCCGGCGCTCAAGGAGGAACCAATCCTTAAACAGCGCGCCGATCAGATCGCGGCCGTCTTTTGGAATACGGCTCGGGCTGATGAAGAACTCCTCCATGGCCTCCGGCTCCTCGACCGCGACCATGCCCTCGCGTTGAGCCCAGCCCGTGAATTTATTGAAGTACTTATGCGCCTTGGACTGCGTCATGTCCTGCTTCCCATGGCCTATGCCTTGCCGCGTTTTTTTCGCGGACCGGGACGTTTCTTGCGCTCGGTCTCCAGCGCTTTGGCCGATGTCCGGAGATCCTCAAGATACCGGGCCGCGGCAGAGGCCTCCGCTTCCAGCCGCCGGCGCTCGGCGAAGGCGTCGTATTGCTCGTTGGCCCAGGAAAGCACCTCTTCATGGGTCACTTTGCCGGAATCGGGAAGCACCGGCAGCTCCGTCTGCTGGAGAAACTGGTCCAGGAACGCGGTCCAGTCCCGCATCTGGATGTCCTGGCGGCGCTGGGCCCGGAACTCGGCCTGATCCAGGAACATGACCACGATCCGGTTGAGCGTGTCGATTTCCTTCTCCGTCAGATAGTTCTTCGCCGTCGCCACGTCGCGCTTGAGCACCCGGCTGCCGCTCCAAGATGTCAGGCCCATGTTGGCTTTGCCGGCGTCGGCTCTCCTGCGGACGATCTCGGCAGCGGTCATGCCGGCCGCCGCGTAGTGCATCTTGTTCTGCATCGCGGCGAAGAAGGCCTGCGTCTCCTCCTGCCCCTCGACGTAGTCCATGGCCATGGCGAATATCTCCCGGATGCGCTGATAAACGCGGGCTTCGCTGGCCCGTATCTCGCGGATGCGGACCAGCAGTTCGTCAAAATAGTCGGCCAGCCTATCGTGGCCCTTGAGACGCTCGTCATCCAAGGTGAAGCCCTTGATGAGGTACTCCCGCAGCCGTTCGGTCGCCCATTGCCGGAACTGCACCCCGCGCGGCGAGCGGACCCGATAGCCGACGGCTAGGATCATGTCCAGGTTATAGAGCTTGATTTGGCGCCGGACGGCGCGCCCGCCTTCCTGGCGAACTTGTAAGTGTTCCTTACAAGTTGCCGCCTCCGACAGCTCGCCGTCCTTGTAGATTTCTCCGATGTGGATGGTGACGTTCTGCGGCGTCGTTTGGAACAGCTCCGCCATGAGCGCCTGGGACAGCCAAACCGTGCCGCCCTCCAGCCTGACCTGGATATGGCTCTGCCCATCCTCGGCCTGGTAGATGATGATTTCCGACTTGGCCGGTTTCTCCGGCGAGTTTTCCGTCATCATTTTTTGCGGCCAAGGGCCTTGTTGGCCGCGGCCAGATCGAAGGCCTTCGGGTCGTAATCCCCGCCGACCCAATCGACCATCTCGTCGTGCTGCTCGTGCTTGGGATCGCGCAGCGCGGCGAGCAAATCCTCGCAGCCGCCGATGCCGCCGCAGTCCTCCGGGGGGCAAGCCCCTGCGCCGGCCAAACATTCGGGCCCTTTGAATGCGCCCGTGGCCGGCGTGATGGACTCCACCTTGATTTCATGGCCCCAGCTGTCGCCCATGTCGTACTCGTAGAAAAACTTCGCGCCAGTTTTGCGCGCAATGTCCCAAAGCACGAACTTCCGCTCGTCCTCGACGTCGTCCCAGTCCGGCGTCCGAGGGGCGATGCGCGTCTTGCCGACATGGAACATGTGCAGATGGCAATCGCTCCAGCCCATGGCGTACTGGATGACCCGATGGAGGCTGCCCAGGCTCGCGTCTCCCGGCACGAGGACCCGCCGCCAGACCGGCGGCTCCAGGCCGACGAGAGTGATCTTGAGCTGGTAGACCTTGGCCGCGGCCTGGTCCAGCTCTTTTTTGACCTCATTGGGGACCCAGCCCCTATTCTTAAGTTGGTCAAGAGACTTTGTATTCATAGGCTGGATTCTCCACCCAAAAACCGAAACGGCGCGTTTTATCGCACCATTTCGGCTTTTGGAACGCCGGGTTCAACAATTAAGAGCTGGCGGGGCCGAGGGAATCGATTTACCGACGGCCTAAATCCCGCCCCTGTTCCAGCGCCAGAAAAAGCATATATTTTCCAAGCTTTCGCGCTCAACTGGTCCGTGACGTGGGGCTGCATCATGAACGGGGAGCGCGTGGTGTTGGAGACTGCCCCTTCGCCGGACCGAAAAACCATGGACTTCGACATCCCGGAGTTCAAATGCCGTCGTGCTATCGAAAGAACGGCGGGAGCAATACCAATAAGTCTCTGCCCTGACGGGGCGGCGCTCGGAGAATTTCTCTAAGCGGCAGCCAGCCGTTGAATGAGCGGCAAGGCCTGTTTGGCTTTGCTTTCGGCGATGCAGAACGGGACGAACTTCAGACCGAGAGCTTCCGCCATCTTCGCCACGCGATCCATGGACGCGGCCCGTAAGCCGCCGCCTTTAAGATCGCGGGATATCGCGCTCTTTTGAGTTCCCATGGCCTTCGCGAGGTCGGAGTAACTCCAATGCTTTTTTTCCAAGGCGTTGAGCATCTGGACTTCCAGCTTGAAGAGCTCGTAGCTCTCCTCATGACGCTTGCGGTAGGCGGGGTCCTCCATTTTCCGCGCCAAGAGCCCCTTGGCTTTCCCTTTAGTTTTCATAGTAGGTTCCCTCCTGGACGCGCTTCAAATAGTCGTGCCTATAACGCACCGCGACTTTCAAATGCTCCAAATCGGCCTTGGTCATCTGTTGAGAATGCTTGTGATAGGCGTTGGTGATGATCACCTTGGCCCCGGCCGTCGTGAAGTTGAAAAATCTCTCGTCCCGCGGCTTCAGCGCATAAATCTTGTTGGGGCGGTCCTCGATCCGGTAAAGCGTTTTCGGAAGCAAGGAGCCCGGCTTCGTTTCGCACAAGTATTGGATCATGTCGTCGAACCGGTCCTGGTCCATTTCGGCCAATCCAGCGTAATATTCCCGAGCCGGCATTTTGCTCTCTATCGTGTAGAACCACTCCGCCGTCAAATAACGCCCCGGATGGATCAGGACGTCATCGTAGTCGGGATATTTGGCCATTTCCGCTACTCGTAAGTTAACATATAAGTGAACGACTGTCAAGAGCCAACCGTTGCCCCAGAAAATCAACCTTGTCCACGACGTCCAGGGGCGGCGAAAGGCTAGGAAGGCCGCCGGTCGCGTTTTTGATGGGCGTACTTGGGATGAGAGGCCCCAGTTGGATTCGGCCTAACCATTCAAATCCAAGGCAGGTTTTAAGTTCCCCACCCGGAGATCGTTTAGAGCGCCCATGCGTTGTTTATGATCCTCCGCACTGAGAAAATCTTCTCTTAGAAGTAGGCGCAGAAAGTCTTCTACAGGGGTATCGTTCTTCCTGTTGTTGCATTGGCGGCAGGCCGCCACGACGTTTTTATAGCTGTTATTGCCTTCGGGTCTTGAAACTACATGTTCGATGACGTAGTTTTGAGGATTCAGCTTCCTAAGACAGTAGAAGCACTGATCATTTTCACGACTCAAAATAGCCTGACGATTTTGCGGGAGAAAAAAATCTATTTCCTCCAATACCGGTGGATTGCTTGCCGGCGATTTCGCCAGGATAACACCAGGTATTTCTGCGGGCAGCTTTAATCGAATTTTTCTTCCTTCGCGGGTTGAATCCAGAATTTCTATACAGCCCTTGGATTGCAGGGATTGCAGTTTTTCATAAGCAGTACTCTCAGACATTGGCTTGCCCTTTTCGCCAATTCCGCATGCCATACGTTTTCTGGCCGATTTGAATCCGATTACAACTTCATCCAGACCAATCAGGCAGCTATGACGAAATATGTACAGATAAATTGCCTGCTCATAGGTGTCGAGCCTGGGGGCCAGAAAATCCTGAAACTCCTCAAGTATCTTTTTCAGTTCCATCCGTTAATGATAACATTTTATAAAACTTCCCTTAGAAGGTCGAACGCTCGACGGATCGCTTCTTAATTCCGCTTGATGTCTTGCCTGAGAGAAGGTAATTCCTCTATAAAGGAGGTGAAACATGGGCACGCGAAAAATTGCGATCAGCCTCGATATTCCTATCTGTTGGAATCTGATCGCCAACGGCGAGAGGATCATCGAGCAAGCGGGACCGGACTCGGTCGACGTCGAGGTTCGCGAAGGTTCCATCGACGGCGAGTCATGGCTTCAAGCGCTGTCGCGGCTATTGGATGAAGCGGAGGCGGAACTACGTCGCGTCGGGCGTCGCAGGCGTCGAGCAGTAGCAGATTTCGATTCCCGTCGTTCACTCAACCGACGGCATCAAAAAACCACCGTGAAGCGAACAGGGCAGTAGAGTAGACGAAAAACTGGGTTCGAATCGACATGCGCCGCGAAAATCACCGTCGTAGATGCCAAAAAAGCCGAAACGGCGCGTTTTATCGCACCATTTCGGCTTTTGGAACAACGGATTAAACTTATAAGAGCTGGCGGGGTCGACGGGATTTGAACCCGCGATCTCTGCCTTGACAGGGCAGCGTGTTAGGCCAGCTACACCACGACCCCAAAATTCGGGAAGCGCGCTATTCTAACATTTTTCCTTTTTGATTGTCAGCGCGCGCCAGCCCCGCCCGGCGCCGCGAGGTATATTTTTCCATCCGGCTCCCGCACCAGAATCGGGGCGTAGAGCCCCAGGAGTTTTCGGTTCCACCAAGCGCCGGTTTTCCTCTTTTCGGCGGGCGACGAGAACCAGTAGCGCCAGACGACGGCGCGCACCGCGATCGGCGGCCCATCCGCGAACGGATTGGCCTTAAAAAGATACAGCACGTCTTCATCCTGCTCCAGCAAGGCCTTTTCCACGCGCAGGACCCACGAGTATTGGCGCCAGCTTCCCAGCGAGGCAAACCACAAGTTCCAATCGAAGCGCGGCTGATAAGGAGCGTAAAGCCCCGGCGGTGTATTCACGTTCTGCGGCTTGTAGCGGAAGGGGTAGGGAGTCCAAGTCTTGCCGTCGCGCGCGCCTTGGAACTCGATTTCGTAGCGGGCCGTGGTCATCACCGCGAAAAGCCCGTAAGAATTGGCCACGCGCAGCGGCCCCAAGGCCTCGGCGGGCACAAGCGCCCAGGAGGGCAGGCGCGGAGCCAAAAGAGGAAACAAGACCAGCGTCGCGTAGAAAATCCAGGCCTGGGCAAAGCGCTTCAAGACCATCCCGGAACGCGCGTTCCATCCCGGCTCCGCCGCCGACTCGCCCGTCTTGGCCGCGCGCCACCCCAAGGACTTGAAGAACTGGTCATCCAAAAGCAGCACGCTCAACGAAAGCAGCATATAATTAAGGAAGGTGTAGTTGGCCGTCAGAAGGATGCCGACCTGGAACGCCGCCGTGACAAAAAAGCAGGCCAGCCGCAAGGGTCGGCCCAGAAAGGCGGCCCACACGAATACGTTTTCCATGATCAGCGTGGCCAGCGCCGTCCCTTCGTGAAAGCGGCGCGGCAGATACTGCTGGGCGTAATAGCCGATCCACGTGGGCAGCGGGCCGTTCTCGTAGTAATGCTCCATCGCGGTCAGGCGCCGCCACTGCGGATCGCCGGAGGCGAGCTTGGCCACGCCGGACTCGAAGTAAATGCGGAACCACTCCCACACGAGCAGAAACCGGCCGACCCCGTCGGGCGGATCGTTTTCCCCCAAGCCGGGCAGGAATCCCGCCGGAGCGAAAAGGAAGGACAGCAGACCCGCCTCCAGAAGCATGCCGTCCGATTGATAGGAGGAAAAATCGCCCGCGGCCGTGGCCAGCGACATATACATAACCTCGCAGACCAGCAGCATGGCCCTGGGCCAGACGTTCAAAAAAAGCAGCAGCGAAGCGGCAAGCCCGCAGCCGACCAGCACGGTCAAGGCCGCGTTGCCGCTGCCGATCCAAAGCAGGGACGGAACCTCCCAAATCCCGCGCCAGCCCGCATGCGATGCGGCCACGGCGCGCAGAAGCTCCTGCGCCGGCAGAATGCCGCGCGGACCCATCAAGCCCCGGACTTGAAACGCCCAAGAATAGAACGCCGAGAAGAAAATCGCCCCCATCGCCCGCATAAATATCCACCGGGCGCAAAAATACGTGGCTTGGCCGCTCTTATCTTTTGACATCCTCGGGGTAAAATATATGCAATAAATCACGCTCGGCCAAGAGCGCCACCATGCACCTCCTAATCTCCGCCCTTTTCATCTGGACGCTCTTCCTGATTGCCGCTCTTTGGGCCTGCGTGGCGGCGACCTGGGCCTATTTCCGCCTCTCGCCCACGCCCCCGCTGGAAGCGGAGTTGCTGCCCATGACCGTCATCAAGCCCGTGCGCGGATTGGACGACGCCATGCTTCCCGGCTTGGAAGCTCTCGTGCGCGCTGACCCGGACGGCCATCTGCAAATCCTCATCGCGATGGAAAGCGCCGAGGACCCCGCCTACGCCGCGTGCCGGAAGTTCGCCGCTGATTACCCGAAGCGGGACATCGGCATCATCATCTCCGGCCCGGCCCGAGGGCGCATGGGAAAAATCCACAACATGATTTCGGCCTTGCCCCGCGCCAAGCATCCTCGGATCATTTTCTCCGACGCCGACACCATCGCTCTGCCGGAAGTCCTGGCGGAGACAAGTTGCGCGTTCGGCCGGGGCTTCGACGCGATTTATGCGATCCCCTGCCACTTAAAGACGGACAACCTGAGCGGCTACCTGATGCAAATCGCCTTCGGGCACGGCTTTAGCGTAGCCGTGGCCCTGGGCTACCACCTTAAACGCTTTCACTTCTACGCCGGAGCCTGGATGGCCTACACCAAGGACCTGATCGGCAAAATCGGCGGACTCGAACCCTTCGCCCACGTCATCGCGGACGACTACGCCTTGGGCGCCGCGGCGTCCAAGGCCGGCAGCCGCAAATATCTTTTGCATACGCGCATCGGCGTGCTGGAAAGCGACCGCACGCTCAAGGAATCCCTGCGCCACCTAGCCAAGTGGTCCGCCATCATCCGCAGCTGCCTGCCCGGCGTCTACGCGCTCTTGCCTCTCTTTGACGGCATGCTGGCCGCCGCCGCGGTCTTGGCGCTCGATATTTTTTCAAAACGCCCGACGGCGCCGGCGCTGTGTCTCCTCGCCGCAACGGCGGGCTCGCGGGCCCTGGCCGGCGTCATCCAGGATATTGCCCTACGCGAGAGCCTCATGCCCTGGCATGCCTACGCCGGCCTGCCCCTGGCCGATTTTCTCAACATCTTCCTTTGGCCGTTCGGATTTCGCTCCAAAATTTTGTGGCGCGGCACGCGCTACCGGCTGTCCTCGGGCGGCAAGGCTGAGGTGCTTTAATTTATAATCTAACCTTGAGAGGAGGTGTTTGAAATGAAATTATCCAGCTTCGTCACGGCCGTTTTCCTGAGTGCGCTCACGATCCCGGCCGCTCAAGCGCAGATGCCGACGCCGTCCCTGCCTAAGGATCTCCAGTATGCGCATTCCATCGAGTTTTCGGCCATCCAGTCCGAGATTTACCGGATGGCGTGGCCCATCGTGCGGGCGGCGGCTAAAAAGCAGAAAGGCAAGTGGGCCGTGATTCTGGACATCGACCAGACGGTCCTGGACAACGCCGCGTTCCAGAAGATGTTGGGCGGCCGCCCTTTTTCCGAGGCGGTTTGGAAGGAGTGGACCAAGCGCGCCGACGCCGCGGCCATCCCCGGCGCCCGGGCGTTTCTCGACAGGGTCCGCGCCCTGCCGCGCGGCGAAATCGCGTTCATCACCGACCGAGGCGACGACGAGGCCGCGGCGACGCTTGCGGATTTGCGCGCGCAGGGGCTTTTCAAGAAAGGCGACGTGCTCCTGACCAAGAAGGACAAGGACGACAACAAGGGCGTGCGCCGCGAGTGCGTGAAAAGGGCGCTCGACCCGCGCTGCAAGGCGCAGGAGCCCCGGACCGTCATCGCGCTTTTCGGCGACAGCGCGCGCGACTTCGAGGAGTTCCACGGCCTGGGCATGGAAACCACCGGCCGCCAAGACATCCTGCATCTGGCTGGAATCAAATATTTCGTGCTGCCTAATCCCATGTACGGCCAATGGGAAAACGGCTACAAGTGAGCCCGGCGCGGGTCCAGATACACGCCGGAGGACCTTTGAGCCCCGCGGCCAAGGCGGCGCTCGGGGCGTTTTTCGGCGAACGGCGCAAGGTCGCCTTCCTGACCGCGGCAAACCTCCAGGACGAGGACGCCTATTTCGAGCGCGTGCGCCGGGCGCTTGAGCCCGCGGCGCCCGAAGGCGCGGGGCTTTCTCTCATCCACCTGCGCTGGAACAGCCGCCCCTTGGAAACTCTCGCCCAAGCCGAGGCTTTATTCGTAGGCGGCGGCAACACCTTCGCGCTTTTGCAGAGGCTGCAATCCTCCGGCCTCTTGGACGCCGTCGGGGAAAAAGTCCGCTCCGGCATGCCCTACGCAGGCTCCAGCGCCGGCTCGAACGTCGCCGGACCGAACATCCTGACCACCAACGATTGGAACGTCGTAGGTTTGGCCCGCTTCGACGCTCTGGAGCTTGTCCCCTTCAACATCAATCCCCACTACAAGGAAGCCGATCCGGCCATGGCCCAATTCAGCGAAACCCGCGACGACCGCATCGCGGAGTATCACGCGGTCCGGAAAAATCCGGTGCTGGGCATCGAAGAAGGCTCCTGGGTCCAGGTCGAGAACGGCCGGGCGACGCTCGAAGGCCAATCCCGCGCCAAGCTCTTTCGCCGCGGAGCGCCGTCGCAGTGGCTTAAAGCCGGCGAGGACCTGCCCCTGGCGCCTTGGCCTTAGCCCGAAGCGAAATGGTAATATGGCTCCATGAATTTTGATCTCGACGCCGAGCACGTGGAGCTCCAGCGCCGCGCCAAAGAGTTCTGCCAAAAGGAAATCGCCCCCAAAGCCCAGGCCAACGATGCCAAGGAGACGTTCCACTGGGACACGGTCCCCGCTCTGCGCCGCATGGGCTATTTCGGAATCACGTTCCCTAAAAAATACGGCGGCCAGGAGCTCGATGAGCTTTCGCTGTGCCTCATCCTCGAAGAACTGGGCGCGGCCGACGCCGCCGCGGCGCTCACCATCGAGTCGCACAACGGCCTGTGCACCAACCATATCTACCTTAATGGTAACGAGGAACAGAAAAACAAGTATCTGCCTTTATTGACTTCGGGCGAGATGCTGGGCGGCTGGGCGCTGACCGAGCCCGGCTCGGGCTCGGACGCGGGCGCGGCCAAAACCAAGGCGATCTTCGACGGCGAGCAGTGGATTTTAAACGGCTCCAAGACCTTCACCACCCAGGGCTCGGTCGCGGGCGTCTACGTGGTCTTCGCCCAGACCGGCGACCCCGACGCGGGCAAAAAAGAGCTGACCGCCTTTCTCATCGACAAAGGCACTCCGGGATTCACCGTCGGAAAAATTGAGCACAAGATGGGCATTCGCTCCTCGGACACGGCCCAGCTTCACCTGCACGACGTCAAGCTCGACCCCGACCGCATGATCGGGCCCAAGGGCAAGGCCTTCGGCGCGGCGCTGCGGATTTTGGACGGCGGCCGGGTCGCCATCTCCGGCATCTCGGTGGGCATCGCGCGCGCGGCGCTGGACGAAGGCGTCCGCTGGGTCGCCGCCCGGAAGAGCGACTACGGCATTGTCCCCGAGAACCCGGGACTCACGTTCGCGCAGCGCACGCTCGCGCAAATCGCGGCCGAGGTGGACGCGGCCAGGCTCCTGACCCACCGCGCCGCGTGCCTGATGGACGCGGGCCGGCCCTTTTCCAAGGAAGCCTCCATGGCCAAGCTCATCGCGGGAGACCTCGCCATGCGCGCGCCCACGGAAATCCTGGACGTCATCGGCCCCGAGGGCGCGTCCCTGGACTGCCCGGTCCAGCGCGCCTTTCGAGACGCCAAGCTCTACCAGATCGGCGAAGGTTCGAGCCAAATCCAGCAATTGGTCATCAGCCGCATGCTGCTGGCCGACAAGCCGCAAGCCGCGGACAAGAAAAAAGCCGCCGCGCACGCTTCATGAGCGAGAGCGTCAAGGCCGAAGCCTCGCCTTATTCCGCGACGCTCAACCTTCCGCAAACCGAGTTCCCAATGCGCGGGGACCTGCCCAAGCGCGAGCCGGAAATTCTCAGACGCTGGGCCGGGCTCTACGCCAAAATGCAGGAGCGGCAAGAGGGCCGCCCATCCTTCGTCCTGCACGACGGCCCGCCTTACGCCAACGGCCGCATTCATATCGGCCACGCCCTGAACAAAATCTTGAAGGACATGTCGGTCAAGTCCCGCGCGCTTATGGGTTTTTCAACGCCCTACGTGCCCGGCTGGGACTGCCGGGGGCTCCCCATCGAAACCGCGCTCTTGAAAGAAATGAAGACATCCAAGCGCGGCATCAAGGACGTGCCCGCCTTCCGCAGGGCCGCCGCCGAGTTCGCCGAGAAATTCATCACGATTCAAAAAGAGGAGTTCGAGCGCCTGGGCGTTTTGGGCGATTGGGAACACCCCTACAAGACGATGGCCCGCGGCTACGAGGCCAAAATCTTGGAGGCTTTCCGCCGGCTGCTGCTCAATGGCTACATCTACCGGGGCTTGAAGCCTGTTTACTGGTGCATCACCTGCGAGACCGCGCTGGCCGAGGCCGAGATCGAGTACAAAGACAAGACCTCGCCGTCGGTCTACGTGGCGCTTCCCATCAAAGAAGGCCCGAAAGAACTCCGCGACAAGGACGTGCTCGTCTGGACGACGACTCCCTGGACGCTGCCCGCCAACATGGCCGTCGCTTTTAATCCCGACGAAGATTACCGCCTTGTCACCGTGGAAGGGCCGGATATTCCCGGTGGGAAAAGGGACATTTTGTTGGCCGGCAAACGCCTCGCCGCGGTTGAGCAGGAACTGAAATTAACAAAATACAGCCAGGGCCGCAGCTACAGCGGCGCCGAACTCGTCAGCGCACAACTGGCCTGTGAAACCCCTTTCGGCGAAAGGCGCTCTGTCGCCGTGGCAGCAAACTACGTCACCATGGAAGACGGCACCGGAATCGTACACACGGCCCCCGGACACGGCGCGGATGACTTCCAGACCGGGCAGAAATACGGTTTGGAGACGCTTTGCCCCGTGGACGGCGCGGGACGATTCACCGATGAAGCCCCGGAATTTTTGCGCGGCGTGAGGGTTTTTCCCGAGGGCAACGACGCCGTCATCGCCGATTTGAAGGAACGCGGCCTACTGCTGGCCCAGAAAAACATCCAGCACAGCTACCCGCACTGCTGGCGGTGCAAGAACCCCGTCATTTTCCGGGCCACGGAGCAGTGGTTCCTGAATTTGGAAGGCCCGGCCCAATCAGGCTCCTTGCGCGGGAAGCTCCTGGCCGCGATAGAAGCCGTTTCCTGGATTCCCGAGGCCGGCAAAGCCCGCATTGCCAGCATGGTGGAGAACCGTCCGGATTGGTGCTTGTCGCGCCAGCGCATTTGGGGCACGCCGATTCCGATTCTTCACTGCGCCAATCCCACGTGCGCCCAGCCGATTAAGGAAGAAACTGTCTTCATCGCCATTGAGGGCAAGGTCGCCAAGGACGGCGACGGCTTCTGGTTCGAGAACCCGGGCGCGGAAGTCTCCGCCGAAACCTGGAGCTTTCTGCCGCGAAACCTGCGCTGCCCCGCCTGCGGCCATGAGAGCTTTCGCCGCGAGACCGACATCTTGGACGTCTGGATGGACTCGGGCGCCTCGTGGCTGGCCGTGCTGGGAGCCGGCGCGGAAAATCCGCCGGACGTTCCGGCCGCGGACCTCTACCTGGAAGGCTCGGACCAGCACCGCGGCTGGTTCCAAAGCTCGCTGGTGCTTTCCACAGCCCTGGCCGGCCGCGCGCCCTACAAAACGGTCTTGACCCACGGCTTCGTTTTGGACGAGCGCGGCCGGGCCATGCACAAATCCGCGGGCAACGTCGTCTCCCCTCAAGACGTGATCGGCAAGATGGGCGCGGACGTGCTGCGGCTCTGGGTCGCCCTGGCGGATTACAACGACGACGTGCGCATCTCGGACAAGCTTCTGGAAGTGCCGGCCGAGGCTTACCGCAAGTTCCGCAACACCGTGCGCTACCTTCTAGGCAACACTTTCGATTTTGACCCGAAACAAAATTCCATCCCGCCCGAAAAACTGCCGGAGCTTGAGCGCTATATCCTGGAGCTCCTGGCCGCGCTTCAAAAGGACGTCATGGAAGACTACGGAGCGTTCCGCTTCCGGACCGCGGCCAGGCGCTTCATTGATTTTTGCGCGTCCGACCTCTCTTCCTTCTACCTCGACATCGTCAAGGACAAGCTCTACACCTTTCCTAAAAACGATCCGGCTCGCCGCGCGGCGCAGACTGTGATGGCCGAAATCCTGGAGCGCCTTCTGCTTTTGGCCGCGCCCATCCTGTCGTTTACCGCCGAGGAAGCCTGGCAGATGGGGCCGCGCCGATGGAGCCGACGCGAAAGCGCCTTCCTCGCGGATTTACCTAAACATGGGATGCGACCGGACGGCGGCGGCAAGGACTTGGCCGCGAAGTGGAGCCACATCCGCCGCATCCGGGCAGTCGCGCAAAAAGCCCTGGAAGAAGCGCGCGCGGCCAGGAAAATCGGCAGTTCGCTCCAGGCGGCGGTGACGCTTTCAGGCGAGGGCGCGGCGCTTCTGGACGAGGACGGTTGGAGCGAGGCGCTTTTGGTCTCGCGCGTGCGGCGGGAAACCGGGCCCGGCGAAGTCAAAGCCGCGGTCTTGCCGATCGCCGGTCCCAAGTGCGCCCGCTGCTGGCGCTACCCCGAGGACGTGGGCGCCGATTCCCGGCATCCCGATTTGTGCGGCCGATGCGCCAAGCACCTCAGTCTCCAAGCCTAAGCCTTGCCTCCCGCGCCGCCGTCATCGCGGCGCTTTTCGGGATTGATCGCCTAAGCAAACTTTGGGCCGTCAAGTGCCTCAAACCCACGGCCGTCATCCAGGTCTTTTCTTTTTTTCGCTTCGTCTATGTCGAGAACACCGGCATGGCTTTCGGATTGGGCCGCCACCGCAATGAGCTTTTCCTGGTCCTCTCCACGGCGCTGCTGCTTGTCCTCCTCTATCTGCAGAAACTCTGGGCGAAGAAAAATCTCTGGATTCAGCTCGGACTCCTATTGATCATCGTCGGGGCCTTGGGCAATATTTGCGACCGGGTTTTATACGGGCACGTGGTGGACTTTCTGGATTTGCGCATCCTCTCGTTCGATGTCTTCAACGTGTTCAACGTCGCGGATTCTTGCGTGAGCGTCGGCGCGGTCTGCCTGGGGCTCGGAATTTTAAAGGACGACGCGGAAGAGAAGCGCGGCGGGAAGCCCGTCAGTTAGCTGGACGGATGCTCCATCTTCCAAACGTGGTTTCCAAATAAATAGCCCCCTCCCGCCGCGAACAAAAGACCCAGAAATCCGAAGCCAAAAACCGACATGGCCACATAACCGGCATATGCGCCGGTAAGAACGCCGTTGCGGTTAGCCCTTTTGTCGCCCCCTCCCGTCTTCGGGGCCGCGACGCCGACTTCTTCGTGCGGAGCCGGGACGGACAGATTATCAGAGGACCCGCCCTGCCCAACGGCCTCATGCAGATCATACGATTGAGCCCTTTGGTTGATTTCGCCCTGGGATTTCGCGTCTCCACTCTGCGCCGCCTTATTCGGAACATCGACGACCGCAGGAACCGAGTTCCGACATGGGCCGCCCGTATCCAAGGGACTTAAATCGCCGCAGGCACCGGCCTCCTGCAGCGTGGTCTGCGCCTTGCCGCCTTTATCTTGGATGGTCCCCTGGGACTGAGACTGCGGCCAAGCAACGGCGCAGGTCAAAACGAACGCCACCACGGCCGCTCCCAGTCTTATTCCTTTCATAAATACAAGCCTCACCTTCAGAATAAAGGAAGAACTTGACCCTGTCAAGGGCCTACCAAAGTAAAAATTCGGTTAAAAACCGCGGCTTGCCCGTCGCAAAAGGCCGACAAGCTCAACGTGGGAGGTTTGGGGAAACAAGTCCACCGGCTGGACTCGTTCGAGCTTGTAGCCCGCGCGCGAAAGCAGCCCCGCGTCCCGCGCGAAGGTGGCTGGATTGCAGGAAACGTAGACCACGCGCTCGAAGGACCGGTGCGTTAGGGCGCGCAGCGCGCCGGGCAAGAGCCCTTGCCTCGGCGGGTCGACCACCGCGGCGCAGGCTCCGGAGAGTTCGGCGGAAAGCTGGCGCAGGATTGATTCCACCCGTCCGGCCAGAAACCGGGCATTTTTGATTCCGTTCCTGCGCGCGTTGGCCCCGGCGTCTTGGACCGCCTCCGCATTCTCCTCGACGCCGATGATTTTATCCGCCGCGTCGGACAGCCACGCGGTGAGCGTGCCCACGCCGCAATAAAGGTCGAGAACTCGGTCGAACCTGGGAGCGCCCTCCGCCAGCGCCGAACGGGCGGCGGCGTAGAGGATTTCCGCGGCGGGAGTGTTCACCTGTAGGAAGGCTCCCGGCGAGGCCGAGAACAAAAACTTCCCGACTCGCTCCTCGATGCGTGGAACGCCCCAAAGCCGCGTCCAGCGCGGCCCCAGGACCACCGAGGTTTTCTCCGGCTGCACGTTGAGGTAAATCGAAGCCAGCTCCGGCGTCCCGGCGCGCATCTCTTCGACGAAGCGATCCCCATCCGGGAATTCGGCCGACCGTACGGCCAAGGCAATCAACGCCTGCCCCTGGGTATTGGTGCGCGCGAAGAAGTGCCTAAGCCATCCCCCGCCGCTTTTTTCATCGTAAACCTTCCAGTTGAAGCGGCGCGCCAACGCCTTGGCCTTTAACGCCAGGCGCACCGCCAAGTCCGGCTGGACCGGGCAGGCGGAAAAATCCGCAATCTGGTGGCTCTGCGGAGCGTAGAATCCCGCGATAATTTCGTTTTTTCCATTAATGCCGAAAGGAATCTGGACCTTATTGCGGTAGCCCCATATATAAGGAGAGGCCAGCGTCGGGAGCACCTCGGCGCCCGTAATCTTGCCGATGCGGCGCAGACAGTCCTCCACGATGCCCCGCTTATATTCCAGCTGCGCCGGATAGCTCAAATGCTGCCAATCGCAGCCGCCGCAAAAAAGGCCAGAGGAACCCGGGCGAAAATGGAGGGGGCACGCCGGATCGACCCGGTCCGGACCGGGCGCCACGACGCGCAGGATTTTAGCGCGGGCATAGGTTCCCTTGGTCGAGACGATTTCGGCTTCGATTTCATCGCCAGGAGCGCCGTAGGGAACAAAGACCACGCGCGCGGAATCTTGCGCCCGGGCGATGGCCTCTCCCTCGGGCGCCAAGCGCTCGACCTTGAGCCTCAAGACCTGACGTTCTCCGGACACGGCCTTCATCCTACAATTTTGTAAAATGGACGCTCCATGAAAATGCGCCCGGCGCTCCTCGCCGCAGCCGCGCTCGCGGCCGGGGCCTGCGTTCCCTACCCGCAGAGCGGCCCGGACGAATCCGGCGCCGGAAGCGCGCCCGCCGTCACCCAGGGCTCCTTCGGGCCGCTCGACGCGGGCGCCAGCCGAGTCGACAGCCTGCATTTCTCCGTGCATGCTTACGGCGATCAAGCCGCCAACCAAATCTCGGCCGCGGCCGAGACCGATTACAACAACATCATGATGGACACCAACCTTTACTCCTTCATGCCCCAGACCGGGCTCTATCAGATTTATGTCTATGCCGACCAAGCCGAGTACCTAAAGAAGACGGGCCAGCCGGGCTGGTCCGGGGGCATGGCTTACGGCAACTCCATCTACACCTACATGAGCCAGCAGCTTTACCCCATCTTGGCCCATGAAATGACCCACGTCATTTTCTACGAGTACATGCGCTACCCCGGCGGTGAAATAAATTCTCAGCACCGCTGGGTCAACGAGGGGTTGGCCGTTTATGAGGAAGAAAAAGCGGCCTCCGGCGGACAGGGTTTGGTGGACATCTTCCCGAGCGTGCGGCCCACCATGGTCCAAAGCCCCATCCCGATGGATCAGATGATCAGCCTGGCCCCGGCGACCGAAGAGGCCCATACGGTCAGCGTTTGGTACTGCGAGGCCGAAAGCCTGGTCCAATTCATGATCGAGCACGGCGGACGCATGGGCTTCTCGCAGTTCCTGGCCGCCCTGCAAAAGGGCCAAACTCTCGATCAAGCGGTCGCCGCGGGATTTCCCGGCACCTGGAGCAACCTGGCTTCTCTCTACAGCGCATGGAAGACATCCCTTTTGCAGTAAACGCCGCGAACCGGGTCCCTCTAATCCAGATCGCGGCGGGAATCCTCCTGGCCACGCCCATCCTGGCTCAAAACGCCCTGGGGTTTTCCCCCTACACCGGCTTGGCCTTGTCCTTCCTGCTGGTCTTAGCCGGCGGCTGGAGTTTTCACAAAAGCGCGGCTAGGAATTTTATTTGGAAAGGGCTTGGCGCCGACGCGCTCATCTCGTTTTCTTCTTGGACGGCTTTTGTCTCCATCGCGGCCGCCGTCTTGTTCCCGCGCATCCTGCCCGCCGCGACGCGAACCTCCGGCGCGGACATTCTCTGCTCGCTCATAGTTATCTCCTCTCTCGGGCGCCGTATCGCCGACCGCATGGACGCGCGCGGCGGGCGCGCCCTGGACAGGCTGCTCCGGCTCGCGCCCAAGACCGGAAGAATACTTAATTCCTCCGGAGAAAAAACGGTCCCCATCGAGGAGATCGCGGCCGGAGCTATCGCGCATGTCCGTCCAGGGGAGCAAATTCCCGCCGACGGCGTCGTCGCCTCGGGTTCATCCCTGGTTGACGAAGCGCTCATACACGCCACCCCCCAACCGATCGAAAAAGCCGAAGGAGCCGCCGTGACGGCCGGAGCCCTGAACAAATCCAACTCGCTCTGGCTGCGCGCCAAAAAACCGGGCGACGAATCCGAGTTGCGCCGAATCGTGGGCCAATCATCCGCCAAAAGAAATTCAGGTTCGCGTTTCTTTGGCTTCGCCGATAACGCCGCGGCGCTAAGCCTGCCCCTCGTGCTTATCGCTTCGCTGACCATGGCCGTGATTTGGGCCATTGACGGCCCCAAGTCGCGCCCCCTGTGGGCTAGCGCCGTTCTTTTCTCCGTCCTATCTGCGGCCTGCCCCTGCGCGCTCGCGCTGTCCGAGCCTCTTGCCGCCCTCTGCGGATGGCGGCAAGCCCGCAGAAAAGGCGTCAACTTCCGCCGTTTAGGCGCGCTCTCCGGAATGAACCGCATTGACGTCGTCTTGGTCGGCAAGACCGGAGTCTTGACCCGCGGGAAACCGAGCGTGGTCAAGGTCGTAGGAGCCAACCCCGGAACGGAGAAAAAATCCCTCGCCGCCGCTCTTTCCATCGCGGAGCGCTCGCCCCACCCACTGTCTGAAGCCGTCGCGGCGTACGCCCGAGAGGCCGGCGCGCGGCCTCTTCCGGTCGAATCGTTCGAGATGGATCAGGGCCGGGGCGCCACCGCCAGAATCGGCGGACGGACCGCGCGGCTGGGCAGCCTGTCCTGGCTCAAGGCCAGCGGCGTCGCCGTCCCGACCGCCGCCATCGGAGGAGCCGTTTCCGCCGTGGGCTTCGCCTGGGACAAAGACTCTCTTCTTGTCTTTATCCTGGAGGACCAATTTCGGAACGGCGCCGCCCAAGCCGTCGCGCGGCTTAAAAGAATGGGAATCGAAACCGTGCTGGCGTGCGGGGATCGCAACGAAAGCGCTTACCGGGCGGCCGAAAAGACCGGCATCGCCCGCGTCTTTCCCGAGACCCTGCCCGAGGAAAAAATGCGCCTCGTCGAAAGGCTCCAGGCCGAGGGAAAACGCGTGGCCCTGCTGGGGCGAAAATTCTCGGATGCCGAGGCCCTCTGCCGGGCGGATTTTTCCCTTTCAGCCAAGCCCGGTTCCTCTGTCGCCCAGGAAATCGCGGATGTCGTGCTTGAGGACGGCGACATCTCCCGCGTCGCGCGGACTTTCGAAATGGGCGACGCTATCCGCCGGGCAGCTCGAAAAAACGTCCTTTGGGCGCTGGGAATAAACGCGCTCCTTCTTCCGGCGGCGGCGGGCGCCCTCTATCCTCGCTTTGGAGTCCTCATCCCCGAATCCCTCGCGGCCGGGGTCATTCTCGCGCAAATCCTGGCGCAATGGATCAACTCAAGCAGAATCGTGAAGGAGGCGGCATGAAAAAAAAATCAAAAACCAAGGGGGCGTTCTACGGGTACGCTCCCGAACTCGCCTTTTCCGGCAGGTCCGAGCGCCTGCCTCCGCTGGAAACCTGGCCGAACCAATACCGGGGCTATGAAATCAAGATCGAATGCCCGGAGTTTACCTCCATCTGCCCCAAGACCAAGCTTCCCGATTTCGGCGCGCTGACGTTGCGCTATCTTCCAAATAGGGAATGCGTGGAGCTAAAATCCTTCAAGTACTACCTGCTCGGCTACCGGAACCTGGGGATTTTCTACGAGAACGCGGTCAACCGCATCTTGGACGACGTCGTCAAGGCCGTCAAGCCCGTTTGGGCGGAACTGGAAGGCAAATTCTCCACCCGCGGCGGCATGCACTCCACGATTACCGCCCGGCACCCGCGGCGCGACGGAGAAGCCGGAAGCTAAACCAGGCGGCGGGTTTTTAGGCCGGTTCGTCGATAAGCTCGCGCAACGCGCGCCCGACGTCCGCCTTTTGCGGCACGGTGACGTACTCAAGAACGGGCGAGAGTCCGACGCCCGGAGTCGCCTTGCCGCACAAAAGCCTGGGCCGGACCTTCAGGTCGTAGAAAAGCTCGTCCACGGTCCGGCGGAACAGGTGCTCGCCGAAATTGGTGATCTCCGTCTCCTCGTTCAGAAAAAGAACGCGCCCGGTCTTCTTGATGGACGCCTTGATAAGTTCCCAATCGTAGGGCACCAGCGAACGCATGTCCACGACCTCGACGTCGCCGGTTCCGGCCGCGGCAAACGCTTTGGCCACATCCAGGGCGACCGGAGCCAAGCGGCCGTGGGTCACGACCGTGGCGTCCTTCCCGGCTTTGGAAATCTTGGCCTGGCCGATGGGAACGGCGTATTCCTTGACGTCCGGCCAGCGCGGCTTCCACTGGGCGCGGTCGCCGATGGGCGCGTCGATCATCGCGCGCAGCTCCTTTTCGTTCGCAGGCTCGCCCGGGATGAGCTCTTCTCCCTTCACGCGCAAGAGCGCCTTGGGCTTCAGGAAAAGAACCGGGTTGTCGTCTTTGATGGCGGAAATCATGAGCCCGTAGGCGTCGAGCGGGTTCGAGGGGCAGACCACCTTCATGCCGTGGAGCTTGGTGGCGATGGAATCAAAGGAATGTGAATGGTAGATGGAGCCGTGGATGCCCGAACCGGTCGGCGTCATGACCACCATCGGGGTCTTGTAGCGCCCGCCGGAAGTCCAGGTCGCGTTGGCCGCGAGCTTGAGCAAATCGATGACGTTAAAAATATAATCGACGAACTGGATTTCGGCCACGGGGCGAAACCCGGCCCAAGCCAAGCCCATGGCCGCGCCCACGATGCCGCGCTCGTCCAGCGGCGAGTTCCACGCGGTGCGCAAACCCTGCGTCGCGGTAAAAACCCCGCCCAACGGCGGGCCCACGTCCTCGCCAAAAATCTCCCGCACGCCCAGGTTTTCCTCGCCGTAGTGGAGAGCCAGGCGAATGGCTTGGACCATGTTCGCCATCAGCTGCCTCCCTTGGTAGGATAGGACGGCGGCAGGGGCTCCGCGTAGACTCCTTCCCAAATGGATTCCGGCGAGGGGTAGGGCTCCTTCTTGACCTGCTGATGGGCGTCGTCGACTTCGGCCAAGGCCTGGGACCAGACCTTCTCCAAATCTTCCTTCTTCGCCAAGCCCTGGGCCGTGAGCTTCTCCTCGAAAAGGGCGATGCAGTCCGGCTCGTTCACGCGGTTGGCGCCCGAAGCCGAGGAATGGCCGTAAAGCCGGCTGCAGACGGCCTCCAAAAGATAGGGCTTTCTTTCCTTGCGGCAGTAGGCCAGCGCTTCCTTAATGGAGGCGTAGGACTCGGCGACGTCGTTGCCGTCGATGGTCTTGGCCGCCATGCTGAAAACCTTGCCCCAATCGGAAATCTTTTTCTCGCCGTGCTGGGTCTGCTCCGGCACGGAGATGGCGTAGTGATTATTGACCACGATGATGAGGATGGGCAGCGGTAGAATCGGACGATTGGCCCACACCAGGCAGGAGTGGAAGTCCCCCTCCGCCGTGCCGCCGTCCCCCCCGGTGACGATGGTGACGGCGTCCCCGGGCGTCCGGGCATTGGCGATGGCCGTGCCGATGGCCGAGGAATACTGGGTCTCGATGGTCGAAGTCACGGGCACGACGTTCCACTCCGGAACGCAGTAGTGGTTGACGAAATTGCGCCCCTTGGTATATGGATCCGTCGCCACCGTGCGCATCTGCCGGATGCCGTCGATGGTCGTGGCGCCCATGGCCAGGAGCGTGGCGCTGTTGCGGTAATGGAGATTGAGGTAATCGTAGCGCGGCCCTTGGCCTTTCTTGACCTGGAGTCCCAAGCTGACGTTGAACGCCTCTTCTCCAGGACCGCCGATCCAGAAATAGCCCTCGCCGGTGCGCCCCATCTTGATGCAGCGCTCCTCCAAAATCCGGGCGCGGACCATGAGGGTATGGATTTTGAGCAAAAGAGCCTTATCCATCGTGCCGAAAGGGCCGCCGGAGACGGCCACGGTTGGCTGGGCCATAAATTTAGGATAGCAAAAAATTGCGGAGACTTAAATTCGAGCCCGCTCTAGGGCTGAACGGCGGGCGCCGGGCCGCGCGTCATGCGCCAAGACGAGGAAGCGCCGTCATTGCCGTTGAAAGTCCCCTGGCAGGGGCCCGCGGAAGCGCACTGCCCGCTGCCGCTGCCTCCGCCGCACGAGTTCCCGGCCGGCGCCGCCTCGGAAAAGGAAACTGACCCGTCGGAACCGACGGTCCCCTTGGCGTCGGCGGCATCGAAGGTTCCATCGTTCGCGACGGTGACCGGAAGATTAAAAGGTCCCCATTGCGCGGAGCATCCCGGAACGGCCGGAGTGGAGCCGGGTTGAGCCGTGAAATTCCAGGTCCCCGTGTAGGGATTTTTCTCGTTGAAGGAAAGCCCTTTAAACCCGACGCCTGAAAGGCTTTGGCAGCCCGCGAGCCCGGCCGCGACGCACAGGCAAACCGCCGCTTTAGAGCGATTTCCCGTCATGCCGCCGTGCCGGCGCCCGCGAGCCAGGCGGAGAAGGCCAGAATCGCCGCGGAGAAGCCGGCCAGAATGATGAGGCACGAGGACAGCGAAGCGAACGCCGCGCCGCCGCCGGCGCGCATTGGGGAAAGAGCCTCCTGCAGGCCCACAACGGCGTATGTCACGGGGTTGATGCGCATCACCCAGCGCAGCCAGACGGGCGCCGTAGACGCCGGGAACAAGGCGCCGGAGAGCATCCAGAGAGGAATGAGGAACAAGTTCATCACCGCATGAAAGCCCTGGGTCGACTCCATGCTCCAGGCGATGCAAAAGCCGATGCCGGTCAGGCCCAAGGCGCACAGGGCCAGCACCAGAACGGCCCATACATAGTCCGCGAGCCCGGCCGGGAACCCCACGGCGCGGGCAAAAACCAGGAAAAAGAGGCCCTCGACGAAGCCGACCGTGGCCGCGCCCAAAACCTTGCCCATCACGACGGCTAGGCGCGGCGCCGGCGAGACCAGCACCGACTGAAGGAAGCCTTCCTTCCTGTCATCGATGATGGAAATGGTGGCGAAGACCGCGGTAAAAAGAACGATGAGCACGAGAGTTCCGGAAAAATAATACTGCAGGACCTTCGGACCCAGGCCGGAGCCGATGAGAAACCAAAAGAGCACGGGCGGCGCGATGGCGCCGATGACGCGCGCCCGGTCCCGGAAAAAGCGCTTCATTTCCCGCTCCCACAGGCTGGCCACGGCCAAGGCAAAATTCATCGGGCCTCCTCTTCCTTGACCCAGAAGCGGTGGCCGGTGCGGTGCATGAACACGTCCTCCAAGGTCGGCTTCGACAAACTCACGGAGCGAATGAGGCCCGGGAAGGCTTCCACGATTTGAGGGATGAAGGAGTGTCCGTTTTCGCGTTCAAGCCGCAGGACTCCGTCCACCTGCGCCGGAGTAACGCCGAAGCGCTCCTTGATGCGCGCGCCCAAGGCGGCCGGATCCTCGGCTCCGATGGCGATGACGTCTCCGCCGATTTCGGCCTTCAAGGCGCCGGGAGTTCCCTGCGCGGCCAAGCGGCCCTCATCGAGCAGAATTAGGCGCGAGCAGTTTTCCGCCTCGTCCATGTAGTGGGTCGTCAGCAAAATCGTCGAACTCCGCGCCGCACGCAAATCTTTCAGGTGTTCCCACAAATCGCGCCGCGCGCCCGGGTCAAGGCCGGTGGACGGCTCATCTAGAAGAATGAGATCAGGCCGGTGCAGAAGGCTCTTGGCCAACTCCACGCGCCTTTTTTGACCGCCGGACAAGGCGCCCGCGTAATCATCGGCGCGAGAAGCCAAACCGTAGCGCTCGAGCCCCTCGGACACGCGCTTGGAGAGCTCCGCGCCGTGGACGCCGTAGAGGCGGCCCTGCTGCTCCATGTTTTCCCGCACGGTCAGTTTGGCGTCAAGACTGGGACTCTGGAAGACCACGCCCAGGCGGCGGCGGACGGCGCTCGCCTCTTTGAGCACGTCCAGCCCAAAGACTTCCGCCGCTCCGGAAGCCGGCCTCAAGGCGGTCGATAAAATCTTAAAGAGCGTGCTCTTGCCGCCGCCGTTGGGTCCCAAGACTCCAAAAATTTCGCCCGCCGCGACATCAAAGGAGACGTTCTTCAAAGCCTCACGCGCCGGAGATTTTTTGCGCGCGGGATAGGCGTGGCCGACGGCTTTAAGCGCGACCGCCGGAGCCGTCATTTGGCCGCCCTCCACAAAGTCTCGGTTTTGCCCGACTGATGATTGGCCCAGCGCGCCGCGGTAAAAAGATAGTCCGAAAGCCGGTTCAAGTAAACGACGACCTCGGTGGGAACGGCTTCGGCCGCAGCCAAGGCCACCGCCGCGCGCTCGGCCCTGCGGCAGACGGCCCGAGACCAATGCAGGCCCGCGCCCGCTTTGCCGCCGCCGGGGAGGATAAAGTTGGACAGAGGCTCCAAGCCCGCGGTCATCGAATCGATGGCGGCTTCCATGCGTTTGATCGCTTCAGGTTCCAGCGGCGGCGTCCGGGAAGAAGAGCTTTTCTTGATGTCCGGCGGGGAAGCGAGGATGGCGCCGATGACGAAGAGTTCCTGCTGGATTTTGCGCAGTTCGCCGCGCAGGTCGCGCAGGTTTTCCTGCGGCTCGATTTCCGCCAGGACCGCGCCCAACGCGCAGTTGAGCTCGTCCACGTCGCCGTAGGCCGCTACGCGCCGGTCGTTCTTGGGCACCCTTGCGCCGCCCCAAAGCCCGGTTTCGCCCTTGTCTCCGGTCCTTGTGTAAATCTTCACTAAAATAATTTTGGCAAATTAAGAAGGGCCTGAAAAGACCCCGGAGGATTTTTATTCCCGGCCCAGATGCCGCGCCAGGAATTTCTCGCAGGCTTCGTAGAACTTAAGGCGGTTCTCGGGCCGGGCAAAACCGTGTCCCTCATCGGGAAAGAGCAGATACTCCACCTCCTTGCCCCTGGCGCGCAGCGCGCCGACGATGGCTTCCGATTCCGCGGCCTTGACCCGCGGATCGTTGGCGCCCTGCGCGATGAGCATGGGCGCCTGGATTTTATCGGCGAAAAAAAGCGGCGAGCGCGACTCCAGGAATTCCGGCTCCGTTTCCAGGCTGCCCACCCGCAGATCGAAAACGCGACGCAAGGGCTCCCAATAGGGAGGAACGGACTTAATGAGCGTCGCCAGGTTGGAAGGGCCTACGATGTCCACCGCGCAGCGATAGAGATTGGGCGTGAACGCGGCGCCGCACAAGGCCGCGTAGCCGCCGTAGGAAGCGCCGTAAATCGCGACACGGTTTTTATCCGCTATCCCTTCACGAATGGCCCAGAACACCGCGTCGGTCAAGTCGTCCTGCATGCGCGCGCCCCACTCCCGGTCGCCCGCGTGGAGAAAGCGCTTGCCGAAGCCCGCGGAGCCTCGGAAGTTGACCTGCAGGACAGCGTAGCCCTGGTTAGCGAGCCATTGGATTTCTGGGTGCAATCCCCAGGAATCGCGCGCCCAGGGCCCGCCGTGAACATGAAGGACGAGCGGAAGCTTGTGGGGCTCCGCGCCCACCGGGACCGTAAGATAAGCCGTCAGCTTCAAGCCGTCCCGCGCCGCAATTTCCACAGGTCGCATGGGTGACAAAGCGTAGGATTCCAACGCCGGCCGCGTGCTGAAAAGAAAGGCCGTCGCACGCGTTGCGCGGTCGTATCGGTAATAGGACGCCGGGCGGCGATCGCTGATGCAGGAGACAATCCAGAGTTGATCCGCGTCATCCCGAGAAGCGAGATGAACGTCTCCTTCAAGCGCCTTGGCCAGAGCCTCGAAATCGGAGCCGACGTCACCGCCGATGGGCCGCCAAACGAGGCGCTCTTTTTCAAAGGCGCAGGCCTGAACGTTGAATTTGATGGGATGCACGAGAATCCCGGCGACGTCCGCTCCCGCGCAGGAGGCCAGAAGCTGCCTCGACTTCCCGTCCAGGCTCATCTCCCACAATTGCGTGGCGTCCGAATCGAGGCTCGATTCCACGTAGAGCGCGTCGTTGGAGGGCGCAAAGCCGTGCGCGCCGACGGCTTCGTCCGGCCCCCACGATAAGAACGTGCGCCAAGGAGTCCCCGCGCCGTCCTTGACGCGCAACTCCCCGCCGCCGTCCGGCTTCATGGCGCGGGCGCAGCGCAGGTCAAAGCGGATGTCCGGCAGCCAGCCGATGATATCGCCCGGGTTCTGCTCGACAAGGTCCATGGCGCCGGAAGCCACGTTGAGCCTGTAGGCATCGTGAACGCGCGCGTCGCGGCGATTAAGGCCGATGAGCGCGTCCTGGGGAAAATCAGGGTGGGTGCCGATAATCTGCGCTTGGACGCCGATAAAAGGCGTCAAGTCGGCGCCCATGCCGCCCTGCCAATCCGCGCGGTAGAGATGCCAGTTCTCGTCCCCGTCCTTGTCCTGGACGTAAAGGAGAGTCCGGCTGTCCCCGCTCCAAAAATAGCTGCGGATTCCGCGGCCGCGATCGCGCGTCACGGGCTTGGCGGCCCCCTCAAGAGGCCCCGCCCAAATATTCAAGACGCCCTCGTCCTCGGCTAAAAAGGCCAGCTTGGTCCCGTCCGGGGAAATTCGCGGCGAGGCTTTCTCGGGATTGCCGAAAATAAGCTCGCGGGGAATCCGGCGGGGTTGTGACGGCTTCGCTAACTCCGGCGTCCGGCTCATTTGCCCTTTTCGGCCGCAACTGATAAAATACGCTTCGCCGGACGCTGAAGCCTGGATTTCGTGGCGCGTTCGTCTAGCGGCCTAGGACATCGCCCTCTCAAGGCGGAGATCACGGGTTCAAATCCCGTACGCGCCACCAGTTTTTCCTCCACGCTAAGGATAGCGCCGCCGCCGGCGGGAAGCCGCGGCTTGGTACTGCAGGTGGAACTTCACCGCCTCCAGCGCGGCCTTGTTGATGAAGGGCCTTGGGTCCGTGAGCATCTTTTCGATTTTGGAGATGGGCCGGCCATTCTCATCGGTCTCGTTCTCCGCCAGGTAGCCCCGGATGCGGCCCGAGCGCGCCGCCATCTTGGCCCAGGCCTGCGCCGCCTCGTGCTGGGCGAGTTCGCCGTAGCCGGAAGAAACGCCGTCGAGAATCCGGAACACCATGGCTTCGTCCTCCACCGCCGAGGACGCGGATACCGCGGACAGGACCATGACCAATTTGGCGACGTTCAAACTCCCGCTGACGGCCAAATAGTGGCCCAAATGGCGGCGCAAGTCAGCTTCGGATCCCTCGAAAATGCGCCGGGTCGCCAAGAGTTTTTCCAAGGCCTGTCCCGCCGCGACGCCAAAAAACATGTGCTGCTCGACAGAGGAAAACCCGTCAATCATGTCTCGCATTTTTTTCGCGGCGGCTTCCGCGTCCCGATCGGAGCTCAAGTCTGCGGCGGCATAGAGCGCGAGCGCCTCGTCACGCTTCACCTCATGAGAGGAGTCGGCAGGCGGGGCCCCCCATGCGCCCCGCCCGCGCCATGATTGATAAAGTTCCTCCAAGCGTTTCGGAGCGACGCGCTGCAAATAGCGGTAGAGGACTTTCGCCCGCTCGGCCTGGGCGATGCCGGTGCTGATGGAGTAGCCGGCGCCGGTGACGCCGACCCAATCCTGCATCAGCATTTCCTTGAATTCGGGCCCTCCCCAGCGCGCGGCCGCGAGAAAAAGCGCTTCTTTCTCCGTCGTCCGGTTTTGGCGCGCCGCTTGGTAACGGCGCATGAGCTCGGCTTGCTCCTCCCGCGTCTCGGGCTTCAAAAGCGCGGCCAGGGATTCCGCCAAGGCCAGCCTGAGCGGATTGTAATTATCCCCGCCGATGCTGCTGTCTTCGGCTCGCCTGATGGCCTCGGTAACCAACCGCGCGTCTTCGGCCCCTGCGCCCGAACGGGCCAAAATGCCGGCCGCGGCGGCGGCCTCGGGGTAATACCGGTAAAGCGCGGCCATCTTATCGGAGGAAAGGATTTCCCTGGCCCACTCAACATCGTTTGGCGCGGCGGCGGCCAATGTTTCCGCCGCGGCGTAGCGCACGCCGGGGCTGCGGGTGTCCTCCTGCGCCAGAAGTCTTATGAGAAACTCCTTAAGTCCGCCCCTATCGTCATTGCTGGCGGGAAAATAAGAACCCTTCGGCGTCGAGACCGCCCGAGTCTGGGGCGAGGATGCAGGAGCCTCGGCCGCGGCCGGTTGGCTCTTGAGCAGGATCAAGACCTCGGGAGAAACCCGCACCTCGGTTCCAGGTTCCGCGGCCAGCTCCAGGGCGAACTGGGCGGCCGCCCGCTCATCGGGGAACGCCACGCCATGATAATGGGGGCCGTCTTTTTCGCGCACCCAATAGTCCGGCCGGCGGCCGAAGCGCGCGACGATGCGATCGTAATTCTCCGAGGATCCCGTCTGCTCTCCGAAATTAAACAGCACGATTTCCGCCCTGTCGGCGGGATTCCAAGCCGAATCATGCGGGACGAAGACGGCGATTTTATCCGTGCCGCGCCGCAGGCTGCGCATCAATCCGGGATGGATCAGAACCTTGGAAACGCCTTCCGCGCGAATCAGCGCCAGCACGGCGCGCACGGCGGCGCCTGTATCCGGCGCCGAGCCCTTAAGAGTGAACCGCGGGCTGACATTGGACGTTTCGCGCATGAAAATGGAGAGGCCGGCGCGGCGCGCCAAATCTTCCACCTCCCTCTTTTTTGAAGCATCATCGCTCAAAACCAAAATAGTGTTCTCCGCCGTTATATCCGCGGATTCAGAAATCTTTCCCGCGTTCTCAGGGAAAAGAACGGATGGCGCGTCATGGGCATCGGCGGGAGCCGGGAGCGCCGGAATCCCGTTGTCCGAACTGGGATTGACGACTCGGGCGTAGACCTCCGGGTGCACGGCCACGGCTGAAATCGCGGCGGAAGCGGCCAGGGCCAGCGCCAAACGCGCCGCGTCCCGCGCGCCCGCCAAGGTCGCGAAAGCCTGGTAGGAGGACGGCGCGCCGTGGCGCATCGTCATCACGGGCACGCCGCCAAATCCCGCGGCCCCAAGCGCCGCGTTCAAGGCCGCGCGCGCGTCGGCGGCGGAAGCGGCGGAGACGAACACGCGGCCTGCGGAAGCCCGCGGGTGGAGAACCGTGTCGAAGGCCGCCACCTTGGATGCCGGAGAAGACGCCCCGGCGCCGGGCTGCGCCTGCGGCTCCGAAGCATGGCCCTCTTGAGCGGACGTCGAAAAAGAGGAGCCTTCCGTTCCGGCGTCTGAGTTATCAGCCGCAGGCGGCTCGCTGGACGGCCCGTTTCCAGGAACCTCGATCCAAATGGCAGCTTCTTTTCCCTCGACGAATCGCGGCAAAACGCCCGTTTCGGGCGAAGGCGCGTTCGGGTCGATGCCGGCTCGCGCTCCGGCCTCATAAAAAATCCGTCCGCCGCCGGCCCTGAAATTATGGCCCACCACGGTCTGGGGGGCGAAGGCGGCTTTAAGCCGCCGAACGGCCTCCGGAGAAAGAACCCGCGCCGGCGCCCGGATCCGGATCAGGATGCGCCCGGAACCCATCCGCCAATTCACGTCGATGCTCCGCCCCTCTTCAATTAAGGACTTAATGATAAGAATCGTTTCGCGGTAGGCTTGAGCCGCGGCCAAGCGCTGGAAGCGCGGCAAGCCGGAACGTCCGGAGTCCTCCCCGTAGGACTGCAGAGCCGCCGTTTCGCTCTCCGAATTCCCGTTGACTATTTCGACGGTCTTCCCGGGGCCGTTCCACCCAAAGGGAAAATTCTCCGGCATGGGCAGGACCGCGTCCGGGACTTCGTCCTGCGCCGCTTGGGCGGGAGGCTCCTGCGGGTCGCGCACGCGCTCCGCGATCACGTCCGCCAGAGACTTGGCGACTCGGATGTAGGCGATTTCCTTTTGGCGCAGGAGCGCGATGGTTTTTTCCGCGGCCGCCTCAAGGGAGGAGAATAAATCCGGCGTGGCGACGCGCTCGCTTTGGATAACCGCCGGTTTCCCGATGCCGAAACGTTCCAGAAACGACCGGATGGAATCGGCCGATAACGGATCGGCGAAATGGATGTTGACGCTTTTTTCTTCCGTCACGGCGGGGCGAACTCTCAAGCGGCGCAAGAGTTCTTCGGAAAGAGGCATCGGCTCCGATGGAGCTAAATCAAGGCGCCGCTCGATGAGCGGCCTCAAGGCGGCGGGAACCTCCAAGCGGGTCAGATGGGGATCGTCAAGCAATTCCAGCGCCCTCTTGATGGCCGCCTCCCGGTTCGACATGAAAAAATACAGGCGCGGCTCATTGACGTTTTTGCCCCCCCAGCGAGCGAGGTCCTCCTGGGTGCTGAATTGCGCGTCCAGGCGGTTGCCGGAAAGTTCTTCCTTGACCGCGAGCCGATCCGCCATCAAGATCGGCGGCACGGCCTCGGCCGCCGCGCCCTCATCCGCCGCCGGTGTTTTTGAAACGGGCGCCTTGGGAAAGGACGGCACGACATCCGGATGAACCGCCACGGAGGAGATAATGTCCAGCCCCGCCAAAGCCACGGCCGCTTTGGCGGCCTCTTCGGCGTTCTTGAAGTCGATAAACGCCCCGCCGGAACGCAGGTAGGCCGGCGCCGCCGGCAGATTAAGCTTAAGAAGGGCGGCGCCGAGGGCTTCGCGATCCGCGCCATAAACCCGCAGCCGCCCGGGCAGGCTCTTGGGAGGCGTCAAAGAATCCGCGAGCCTTATTTTGGGCGGCACCGCGCCGATGGAAATCGCCTCCGCCAAGGACATTCGAGTTCCCCATGCCGCGGCGGCTTGGCCGATTCCGATTCTAATCCGGTCTTCTTTATGTTGCGCAAGCCTTCTCTCCAGCGCCGCTATTTTTTCACGTTGCGGCGCGCTCAGCAAAGCTTCGTACAGCTTGAGCCGGCTTAAGGACTTTTCCAGGCCGGCCGCGTTTGCTTTCGCGATTTTCTCCGGCTCCGAAGCCAATATCCTATCCGCGCTGCGGCGTTCTTGCGCGGCTTTTCGCGTCAACGCTTCCAAAGCGTTCCGGCGGGCGCCCTCGGCCTCCGGCGCGCTCCCCTCCGCCTTGAGGACCGGGGCCACGGCTTGAGCCAGTTGCGGCGAGAGGCCCCCCGCGCACGAAAGCCCTTCCAAGAGATCACCCGCGTCCATGCCGTTGAACATCATGCCTTGGCTTTGGGAAATGATTTCAGGAGAAATCAGGGCCGGAACGGCCCCTTCGGCGGAAGAACCTTCCACGGGAGCGACTTCCGCGGCCAAGGCGGCGTAAACGCCGGCGCCCGGCGACGCCAGCACGAGGCCCGCGCTCAAAAACAGCGAGAGAGCCCGGATTGCCCGGCTATCTCGATTCATGCGCCGCGGGATTGGGGATCTCGATCCAATAATCGGTTCCGGAAGCGCCCGTCGAATAACCGAGGCGCGCGCCGGGAATGGATGAGAGAACGCGGTAGAGCTCGAAGAAGAGGCGGCTCGAGCTGTCCTGCTTCAAGATATTGCCGCCCTCCGCGCGATCCAGAGACTCCTGGGCGCTGGCTGGAACGCGGCCGGTGAAGTGCGCGCGCAGAAACGCCGCTTCCGATTCGCTCAAGGAGCCGTTTGCGTGAATCGCGACCGCGGCCGATTGCGGATCAATCCGATAGCGGACTTGGAGCGCGCTATTCCGGCCGCCGGCGGCTTGGCGAAGGAACACCTTGAGCCATCCTTCATAGGACTCTATTTCTGAGGGCACGGACCGCAGCAGGGCGTCTTGGACGCTTTCGGGGTAATGCTCGCGTTCGAGCGCCTCCTTGATTTGCCGCGCGGCGCCCAAGCGAAATTCCTTGGCGGTTTCCTGATCGCCTTGGAGGATTACCGGATCTTGCGCGCTCATATTTGGCGCTTGGTTCTGCGCCAGCAAAGAATCCGCCTGCGGTTGCGTCGGGACGGCGAGCGCCGCGGCGGCCGTTTCGCTCTTTTCTTCGGAAGCCGCCGGAGGAGCCGCAGGCGCCGCCTCATCCGCCGCGGGATGGCTCTTGATTTCATCCAGTATCCACCGATCCAGAATTTCCCGGGTCAGGCCCATCTCGGCGTCTTCCTCGACCGCCTGTTCCACGAGAGTCACCAAACGATCGAATATTTCGCGGCTCATCGCCTCGGCGGGAGGATTCTTGACCGCAGGCTTCACGGGCAAGGGCTCCACAGCCACGTTGATTTTGCCTTTTTGGACGCTTAAGCGGATGAGCTTGGGCCCGGGCTGGGCTCCGCCTTTCGCGGCCGATTCCAGGATTTCGCGGGAAATGGGCGACTCCACCAGATTCTTGATGGCGTTGCGCAGCGGCCGCGCGCCTTTGTCCACGCTGTAGCCTTCGTGGACGAGAAGCTTGACCACCTCGGGAGTCCACTCCAATTCATTGCCCCTCTGGCCTACTTTGCGGCGAACCTTCTGCAATTCCAGCGGCGCGATTTTTTCCATCATCGCCATGGTCATGGGGTTAAAAACGATGGGATCGTACTGCAGGCGCCCGCGGAACTCGGGCGGGAACATCCCGGTCATGGCCTCGTTGGTCGCGGCGACGGCCTTCTCCCGGATTTCGCGCGCCATCCGGACGCCGAACTCGGAAAGCTGGGCCTCCACATCGGCGCGCCGGGACGCGTCTGCTTCCGACGCGTCCCACTGCGCCTTCAGCACCGCGTAGGCTTTTTCATAGGGCCCTAAATCAAGGCTCATCATGCCCACGTTGGAGCTCATGAGCACGATGGTGTTCTTGAAGCTCACGGTCCGCCCGTGGCCGTCGGTCAGGCGGCCGTCGGCCAAGACCTGCAGCAGGATAAGCCACGCCGCCGGGTTGGCCTTCTCGATTTCGTCGAACAAAACCACGCTGTAGGGATGCTTGCGGACCGCTTCGGTCAGAGTCCCGCCCTGTTCGAAGCCCACGTAGCCCGGAGGCGCGCCCGTCATCTTGGCGACCTCGTGCGGCTGCATGTACTCGGACATGTCCAGACGAATCATGGCGTTCTCGCTGCCGAAAAGAAAATCCGCGAGCTTCTTGGCGAAATAGGTCTTGCCCGTGCCGGTGGGACCGGTCAGCAAAAAGACGCCGATGGGCTCGTCCTCGGAGTCGTGCATGCCGGACTTGCTGCGGCGCACGGCGTCCGAAATCACGTGGACCGCCTCTTCCTGGCCCACCACGATTTTATTCAAGGACTGCTCCATCTCGACGTACTTGTGCATGTCCTCGCGGCCCAACGTCAGCTGGTTGGTCGCGACGCCGGTCTCTTCGACGATTTTTTCGTTGACCTGCTGTTCGTCGACGTTGGGGATGCCATCGGTTGGAATGGCTTGACGTTGGCGATAGAGCGTCACCAAATCTTCGACCAGCCTTGCCGCGGCATTCTCCAAATCAATGACGCTGGGCACTTCGTCTGCGTCTTCCTCGGCGGCGGCGCCGGATTCGGCCTGGAACAGCTTGGCCTTTTCTTCCTCCAGGCGCTTAAACGCATATTCCAGTTCGCTCATCTTGTCCTGGATGGCCAAGGAAAGGCGATCGCGGCGGCTCTGGAAATCGGCGACCCGCAGCGCCTCGATGAGATAATGGAAGGCCCGTCCTGGTAAAAAAATCTCGCTATCTACATGAGAGTTCTCAGCCGCGGCCTTGAGCGCGGACGGTTCAATTTTTACTCCGTAGCGCCGCTCATAATACGCCCGCGATTCCTGCAGCGCGCGCAGGGACTGCGTCTCGTCATATTCCGGCACCTCGACGGCTTTCAAGCGGCGCTTGATGGCTTCGTCGGGCCGAATGTACTTGTCGTACTCCTCTCTGGTGGTGCCGCCCACGATGACGACATCGCCGCGCTCCAAGGGTTTTTTAAGCAGATTCTTGATCCGGGTGCCGTACTGCGTATCCTGGAAAAAAGTATGCACCTCGTCGATGACCAGGACCACCTTGGCCCCACGGCCGCGCTGCAAGGCGTTGAATTTCGCCAGGATGCGGAGCAGATTGGAAAGAATCGCCGTGGAATTGTCCTGTGCCACGCGGTCCAGGATTTGGTTTGGATCCAGAGATAAGAAATAGCGATCGTCCAACGTAGAGAGGCGAAAGGTGCCGCCCTCGCCTTCCTGCTGCCGCGAGATCCCGACCGCCTGAATCATCTTCCGGAGAACCGCGGTCTTGCCCACGCCCGCCTTGCCCACCAGCACCACGCCGTTGGCGTCGCCGGACGGCGAGGCGATGACGGGAACCATCTTGTTCATCTCCTCGAGCCTTCCGATGACGGGAGTCTCGTCGGGAACAATCTCTTCGAGCACGCGCTGGCCGAACATGGCCGTCAGAAATTTCTTGTCTTCGCGAGAGAGATCCACCGCCGGGTCTTCGGCGGCCTCAAGAAAAGGTTTTAGCGGCGGGCGCGCGGAGGCGGCGGCCGGAGCCGAAGAATCCTCGATGGAGCCGAGAAGGAGCCCCAGCGGCGACGCGGCAGCCAAGACCGCGTGCGCGCCCAGAAGATGCGGCAGCGCCAAGCCGCCCAGCGCCGCCACGGCGATGAGGCCCAGCACCGTTCCGGCCTTCTTGGCGGCTTGCTCGCCCTGGGAACCGCCAGTCCGGGCGTCCTGGCCTTTGCGCTTTTCCGTGCGCCAGCGCGACCAAATGTCGCGGCCATCCCAGCGCTGTTCCATCCAGCGGCGCAGTTCCGCCAGCCTGGCCCGGCCGTCCTGGCTTTCGAAAAGTTTTTGGCGGATGCTTTGGACGTCATCGTCAGGCAGCCCGCGCGAGTCCGCGTGCAGGGCCTCGGCGGCGCGGCCGATGAACGCATCCTGGAAGCGGTTCCATTTCTCATCGTTGGAAAGCGAATCGAAGCCCTCGGAGCCAATAACCTCATCCATCAAGTCGCCGTCCAGGACCTCGGCCATGATGTTCTCGAAGCGCTCGCTGTCGACCTCCGAGCGCAACTCGCCCTTTTCCGCCAAGTCCGACGCCCAGCGCGCCCAGCCGCCCAGGACGCCGCGCAGGGACTTGACCGCCTCCTCGTTCTGGACCTTCTCGTAGATGCAGTAGTACGCTTGGCTGCAGGCCAAGGCGATGCCGACCACCGGCAGGCCCAGCCAGAAATAACCGGCCAGGGAAGCGGCCGAAAACGCCGCGAAGCCGAGCCCCCAAGTCAGGCGCTGGACGCGGCGCGGAGAAAAGCCGTGGCGGGAAAGCCACGCCAGCGGATTCGCCGGACCTTCGTAGAGCCGCCGGAAAATGCCCTGATAAGCTCCGCTGGGCAGTTCCGGATTACGCGTCCACGCGAAACGGTAGGCGCGGGTCGGCCACCAACGGATGCCGATCTTGAATCCGTCCGCGTGCGGCAGCGGCGCCAAAAGATTGAAGGCAGCCAAGGCCAGGTTGACCACGGCCGCGGCCTCGAGCGCGGAGGCCGCCAAGCCTCCGGCGGCGATAACGCCAGTCGAGACCAACGCTAAGCGAACACCCCAGGCCAGCGCCGCCGTGGCGGCGTTCGCCGCGGGCCCGGCTAAGGCGACCTTGGCCGCGTCCCGCTTGGGATCGGCCAGCTTGTTGTAATCGACCGGGATAGGCTTGGCCCAGCCCAGCAGCAGCGGAACGTGAAGGAAAGTGGAGCTTGCGACAAGGCTCAAGAAAGGCAGCAGGACGGTGCCCCAAGGATCGATGTGCTTGAAAGGGTTCAAGCTTCCCTGGCCGAAGCGGCGGGCCGTATCGTCTCCCAAGCGGCGAGCCATGTATAAATGGCCCGTCTCATGGAGAAGAATGCCGGACATCAGCGCCGCGCCGTAAAGGACGGCGCCGAGGCTCAGGGCCGCGCCGTGGGTCAGGAAGAGCGCCGCGGCGCCGCCGACCACGGCGGCCGCGCTCAAAAGCCGGCGCCAGCGGCCTGGGCCATTGATGGAAATTTTTCGCGCCAAACTTCCAAAGGCCGCACGCCGCGGCGCCGGAATCTCCGTATCGCGCTGGACACCGGAAGCGCCCGCGGACTCAAGAAGCCCGGACGGAAGGCCTCGCGCCGCGTCGGCGCCGGTTTCAACGCCCGCCGGGGCCGCTTTGCCCCAAAGCCGGCGCGCTTGGGCCACCAAGCCCTGCGCCTGCCTCGCCTTCATGCCGGCCAAACTCTTTTGGGCGGTGCCCAATTTTTCCAGACTCGGGGCGTTCAAGAAATCCCGGTAGGCGTTCGCCTGAGCGACGGCTCGCTCGAAACTGGAAGTGTCGTCAGTCTGTTTTGCTTGCAGCGCCAGCGCGGGCAGAGCCTCGGCCTGCGCGCGGGCACGCGCGGCGATCTTAGCCAGTTGCGCCACGGCGGCCGGGGCCTGCTCCCGGGAAGTCCCTGCGGCTTGAACGCCGCGCAGGATGTCCGCCTCTTCCGGGGTCAGCGACGGCGCGCGCTCAAGGCCGGAAAGCAGCTCGGGAATATTGACGCCGCCAATATTTTCAGAGAACGCGCCCTGGGGCAGAACGGCGTTGCCCAGCGAAGAAATAGGCGGAAGAGAAAGATTCGCGGGAGCCTCGGCTCCGGTCTCGGGGGCTTCAAAGCCCGCGGCCAGGACGCCGTAGCAGCCCAGGCCGGGAGACACCAAAACGAGCGAGGATGAAAGCCCCAGGGCCAGAATCTTGACCGCCAGGCGGCGCGACGCAATCTCCATGTAACCGGTATCCTTGTCTAGTCCAAAATATAACGCGGACGCGCGACGGCGCGTCCGAACCAACGTTATTCTGATATATAGAAGCTTCCTTAAGTAGGGTCGATGGTTCCAGCCCAAGGCCGGCAATGGGCCTAAGGTTCGGTGGGACTTAAGACCTACGTGAAGATGGGTTTACGACGGCTGCGAAGGGTCCGCAGACGCGGTGATTAGAGACGGCCGATTTTCCCTGTGACGACCGTGCAGGTCTTGGTGTAGAGGCCCAGCAGATAGGCCCGGACTTTGACGTCGGCCTTCACGTCGTAGAGAACGTCGCTGGCGTCGCCCTTGAGCGCCGAAGAGACCGCGCCCGCGTAGCCGCCGTCCCCCCAGCTCACGAGAAACAGCACGCTTCGATTGCAGGATTGGCCGGAGACGATGGTATCCGTCGGGCTGGCCTTGACGTCGCTGGGCGAGGCGGAGCGGTAGGAATACGGCTCCTCGATGCCCGTATAAAGGATGCCGCAACCGCCAAGGAAGGCGGCGGCCAAGGCCAGCGTCGCCGCCTTCCCCGCGATTGCTCGGACTGACAAGGAATCAGCTCAGGTGCTTGCTGACCAGCTTGGTCATCTCGAACATATTAACGGTCGACCGGCCGCCGAAAACGGCCTTCAGGTTCTCGTCCGCGTTGATGTTGCGCTTGTTCTTGGCGTCTTGAAGCTTGTGCTTTTTGATGTACTCCCAGAGCTTCTTGACCACCTGGGTCCTCGGCAGCGGCTTGGTGCCGACGATTTTGGCCAAAGTGGGGCTAATCGTGAGTTCTTTCATGAATGCGGCGTTGGCGGCTCTAGGCATTTTGCTCTTCTCCATTGATGACGAAAGTCCGTGCCGGGCCTCGCTTAAAGGCGGCCCAAGCCGGTTGAACGGCTCCCATTGTGTATGTTTTTACCGGTCGAGGTCAAGAGACAGGCGCGGCGCTTGGCGTAGCGGATGGCTTCAAGTCCGGTGCGGCGCACCTCGGTTCGCACATGGGACTTTTTCAAATCCGCCGGACCGTGCCAGCGCATGCCCTCGTGCTCTCGAACGGAAAAAACGGGCTTGCCGTCCAGGGCGCGGCAAAAATAGACCAAATCGACGTGGTCCGCGTGGCCGGGAATGTGCTCCAGTTGGACATGGTTGGGAATATGCAGGTAGCGGACCTCGGGTTCGGGAGGATTGGGAGCCACCCGAGGCGAAAGAATTTCCACCTCCAGGCCGGTCTCTTCTAGGATTTCGCGCCGCAGCGCCTCATCGGGCGTCTCATTCTCCTCGATGTGGCCTCCGGGCGGCAGCCACATGCGCAGCTTTTTATGGAACAGCAGCAAGGTCTTGCCGCCGCGGACCACGTAGCCCGTGGCCACGAAATGCTTGGGTTTCGCGTTCTTCATGAAGTCATGGCCTTTTTTTCAAGCCCGAGGGCAAAATCAGAAGCGGCCGCCGCGAACTCCCGCGGCGTGTCCAGGGGAACATGGTGGAAGGATTCGGGAATCTCCAACCCTCGGGCGCCCGGCACGGCCTTGACCGCCCCCTCGAAGTCCTGCCTTTCCATGACCGTGCTGAATTCCCCGCGGATAATGAAGCAGGGCATGCCCAACTGCGGGAAAATCGGCCACGCGCTCTCATAGAGGAACGTGAAAATCCGCCAATCCGTCTTCCAGGTAAAGCCTCTCTCCGTCTGGCGCACGCACGACTCGGCCAAGGCGCGGAACCGCGCGGCATCCATGCGGTTTCCCGGCGGCTGGAGATGGAAGCGCCCGATGATTTCCTCGCGTTCCTTATAAAAGGGCTGGCGCGGCTTGAACCTGGCCAAAAAACTTTTTTTCTTGGGGTTGGGCTGCCGGTATTCCGGCATGAAGTCGGCGGCGATGAGGCCCAGGAGCCTTTGCGGGCGCTTAATCGCGTAATCCAACGACATCCGCGCCCCGAAAGAATGCCCGCAAAGAAAAAACTTGTCCCATCCCAGCGCCACGCGGGCTTGCTCGATATCCTCGACAAATCCCTCGCCGGAGTAATTGCCGTCCGCGTGCCAAGCGCTGTCCCCGTGGCCGCCCAAATCCAGCGCCGCCGGCGCGAAGTCTCGGGAGAGCAGCGGCGCGACGTAATCCCACCAGTGGGAGTTGCCGGCCATGCCGTGCACCATCAGAAGCGGCCGCTTTCCCTCGGAGGGCCAAACCCGGAGATGAAGCGCGCCGTCGGCCGTCCGAAGCGACCGCGCCTCTTTCATCAAGACGTCCTAGGCGCGGCGGCCGCCGCGGCATCCGGCCACACGGCGTTCTTGAATCTCCGGTGCACCCAAAGCCATTGGCTGGGCTCGCGGCGAATCCAGTTCTCGGCCATGGAAACCAAAAATTGGGTCGCTTGGTCCGGGTCGCGCGCGGCTTCGCCCAATTCCAACTCGGGCCCAAGCACGACATGAACGATGCCGTCGGGCGTGCGGCGCTGGAACGATGGAATGATGGCCGCGCCCGTGCGCTGGGCCAAGCTTCCCACCGCGGCCAACGTATGAACCTTGGCCCCAAAAAACACCGCCCACGTTCCCATCGGCGGAGGCGCGTACTGATCCATGATGAAGGCCACGCTCTCGTTGGCGCGCAGCGCGCGCAGGATGCCGGGCAGCGTGCGCGGTTGATAAAGGGCGCGAACTCCGGCGGAGAGCCGCGTTTTTTCCATCTTGCGGTGCAGCCATTCAGGCCTCAAATGCCGCGTGATAATGGTCACGGGCACCCCGCTCATGGCCGCGGCGCTGGCCGCGAACTCCCAGTTGGCCAGATGCGCGGAGACAAAAAGGACGCCCTTGCCCTTCCGCGCGGCCCGCTTCCAGTGCTCCAAGCCTTCGAACCGGGCGACGCGCGCGGCGTAGCGGCGATAATGCCCGGGAATGGGCGAGAACATATGCAGCATCTCGAGGGCCAGGATGCCGTAATGCTCGAAATTTTCCCGCAGAAGTTTTTTTTGCCGCTCCGGCGCCAGCTCCGGAAGGCAGCGCCGGATATTGTCCTCCGCAACGCGGCGTCGGGCAAGCATCACATGGGTCGCCAAGCGGCCCAGCGCGCGGCCCAGGGGCAATTCCAGGCTCCGGGGCAAAAGGCTGACGGCCGAGCCGAAGGCGAAGAGTATTCCGCGCAGGAAAGCGGAGAGAAGAGGGTTCAATCCGCGAAGACCGCTAAGGTTTCAAAACGACGATTTGACCGACGGGGCCGTTGGAAACGCCCGAATAGGCGGCGTAAATCGGGAAGAGGCTTTCCTTGGACGGCGCGACGAAATCCACCGTGATTTGGCCGACGGCGACGGGAAGCCAAACGTGGATGCCGTGGGTCGGCTTGCCGTCGGCTAGAGCGTCGAGACCGTCCACGTCGAAACTGGCCCCATCATCCTGACCAGCGAGGACCGGGTTGGAAAGATTCAGGCGGACATGCCGGCCCTCGTACACCGCGATGCGCAGGCCGGAAAACGGCGGGTTCGGATCGGGAAGCAGATGCCAGCGGTCATTGCGCCACACCAGATTGAAAGTCACGTCTTGCGGGGCGGCGGCCAAACGGGACGCCGCGGGCTTAAGGGCTTGGCTCAACTGCGCGAAAGTTTGGGAAAGCGTCGGGACGGGGCCGGCCTGCGCCACGGCCGCCGCGGACGCGATGACGATGGAAACGACGAACGCTTTTTTCATCAATACCCCCCAACGGAACTGCCTTTAATAGTAAAAAACTGCGGGACCTCCTGTCAAACCGCAGGCCCGACTCGGAACGCCGCAGCTTGCGCTTGACGCGAAGGGGCGAAGTTGATATCATCAGCCTCGGCCATCCGGAGACATCGTCGGCGGGCCGTATTTTAAAACGGAAGAGGAAAGCCATCAACAACCACAACAACAGGTTCGGCGGCAGGCCCACCGAAACCGTCCGAATCAACAACAGAATTTCAGCGGCCATGGTCCGGCTCATCGATTCGGACGGCACCCAAATCGGAATTCGGCCCATCAGCGAAGCTTTGGCGCTGGCTCGAACCCGCGGGATGGACTTGATCGAAATCGCGCCGCAGGCCAACCCGCCCGTCTGCAAGGTTTTAGACTATTCCAAATACCGCTATGAGCAGGATAAAAAAGAGCGCGAGTCCCACAAGAACCAGAAGTCGGGATTCCTCAAGGAAGTGCGCATCAAGCCCCACATCGGGCAGCACGACCTTGACGTCAAAATCAGACAGATGACGGAATTTTTGACGGATCGGGACAAGGTCCGCATCACCGTGGTTTTTCGCGGGCGCGAGATGGCCCATCAGGACTTGGGCATGAAGCTGCTCAAGTCCATCCAGGAGCGCTTGGCCGAACTCGCGTCGGTGGAGCAGGCGCCGCTGACCGACCGCAACCGCTTGTCCATGACTTTAATGCCCAAACGCTAGGATTCGGGGAGAATTACATGCCGAAAATAAAATCGCACAGCGGCGCCAAAAAGCGCTTTTCCAAGTCGGCCTCCGGCAAATGGCGGCACTATAGGCCCGGCCGGCGCCACCTCATCGCCCCCATGAAGAACGATCGGAGGCGCGCTCTCAATCAAAAAAACGAGTTGACCAGGACCGAGGGACGGACGATGTCCCGGTTCCTGCCCTACGCATAAGCCATGAGAATAAAATCCGGAGTCACCACCCGCCGCCACAAGAAGAAGAAGTTCAAGCTCGCCAAGGGCTTTTATTCGGACAAGAGCCGCAAATGGCGCCAGGTCAAGCAGGCCGTCGAGCGCTCGCTGGCGGTCGCCTACGTGGGACGCAAGGACCGCAAGGGCGATTTCCGCTCTCTGTGGATCACCCGCATCAACGCCGCCTGCCGCGAGCACGGCGTCACCTACGGGCGCTTCATCTCTGGCTTGAAGAAAGCCGGCGTGACCTTGAACCGCAAGATGCTTTCCGAGATGGCCATCAGGGACGGCGCCTCGTTCAAGAAGCTGGTGTCCTTGGCGTCCGGCGGCGCGTAAAGCCCGCGCCCGTCGTTCCGGCGCAAGCCGGAATCCATATGACTGGGCCCCGGCTTACGGATTGCCGGGGCGACGCGAGGAAAGGGTTTTAGAGTAGTTTTTTCCATGCCCGAAACCGACCGCAAACAATGGGAATCCCAGTTGGAGGCCGTGCGCGCGGCTTTCGCGGCGACGGCAGCGCAGACAGCGGCCGATCTCAAAGCCCTCGATGACATCCGCGTGCGGTTCTTGGGCCGTAAAGGCGGGCTGACCGAACTTCTTAAGCTCCTTAAAGATTTCCCTATCGCGGAAAAACGTGAGCTGGGCCCCAAGGCCCAGGAAACCAAGGAAAGCTTCGAGGCCGTCATCGCGCGCCGCCAAATGGAGCTCGAGGAAAACCTTCTGCAATCCAAATTGTCGGGCCAGCGCATCGACGTCAGCCTGCCTTCCTACCGCGAGCCGCGCGGTCGCCTGCACCCGCTGACTTTAGTCATGGATGAGATGACGCGCATCCTCACACTGATGGGATTCTCCCTGGCGCAAGGCCCTCACGTGGAAACGGAGCACCACAACTTCGAGGCGCTCAATATCCCCAAGCATCACCCGGCGCGGGACATGCTTGACACCTTTTACCTCAAAGGCGCTCCCGGCGTCCTGCGCACCCACACATCTCCGGTGCAAATCCGTGTCATGGAAAAACAAAAACCTCCTCTGCGCATCATCTGTCCCGGGCGCGTCTTCCGCCACGAGGAAGTGGACGCCTCCCACTCCTCCGTGTTCCATCAAATCGAAGGACTGGCCGTGGACAAGGGCGTTTCCTTCGCCGACCTGAAGGGCACTCTCGATTTCTTCTTAAAGGAACTCTTCGGCCAGAAGACTCAGACCCGCTACCGCCCTTCCTATTTTCCGTTCACCGAGCCCTCGACCGAGGTCGACGTCCGGTGCCTATTCTGCTCAGGCGCCGGCTGCCCGGCCTGCAAAAGATCGGGCTGGATGGAAATTTTAGGCGCCGGCGTCGTGAACCCCAACGTGCTCAAGGCCGTGGGCCTGGATCCCGCGCAATGGTCGGGATTTGCCTTCGGCGTGGGCGTCGAGCGCGTGGCCATGCTGCGCCTGGGCGTCAACGACATGCGGCTTTTCTACGAGAACGACCAGCGCTTTCTCGTTCAATTCGACGGCTGAAACAAGATGAAAATTTCTCTTGAGTGGCTCAAGGAGCACCTGCCGTCCTTAAACCTCGGCGCGGAGGAGTTGGCCAAGGCGCTGCTGAACCTGGGCCTGGAGGTGTCCTCCATACAGCGCCGCGGCGCGGCCTTTTCGGGCGTCGCGGCCGCGAAAATTCTCTCGGTCGGCAAGCACCCCAACGCGGACAGGCTTTCGGTCTGCTCGGTGGAGTCCGGCGGAGAGGTTTTCCCCGTGGTCTGCGGCGCTAAGAACATCGCGGCCGGGCAAATCGTCCCTTTGGCCCGGCCCGGGGCCACTCTTCCGGGCGGGCGGACCTTGGCCAAGACCGTCATCCGCGGCGTGGAATCCCAGGGCATGCTCTGCTCCGCGGCGGAATTGGGCCTGGGTTCGGATCACGGCGGCATCCTTATCCTAAAACCCGATACTCCGAGCGGCGCGGATCTAAGCTCCCTGCTAGCCAAGCCGGACTTGGTCCTGGAAGTCGAAGTCACGCCCAACCGGCCGGATTGCCTCTCGCACCTGGGGCTGGCCCGGGAACTCTCGGCGGCGCTGTCCCTACCGCTGCGAATTCGTCAGCTGGCGCCCCTTCTTGAGGCCGTGGCTCCGCTTAAAATCAGCGTGGCGGACGCGGGTGCCTGCCCGCTCTACACCGGCAAGGTTTTTTCCGGCCTGGACATCAGGCCCAGCCCCGGATGGCTCTGCGCCAGGTTGGAAGCCGTGGGGCTGCGGCCCATCAACGCCCTGGTGGACATCACCAACTACGTCTTGATGGACGTCGGGCAGCCCCTGCACGCCTTCGACTACGACAAAATCGCGGGCGGCGAAATCGCGGTGCGCTTCGCCAAAAAGGGCGAGAGCATCGCGGCCTTGGACGGAAAAACCTACGAGCTCGCGCCGGAATGCCTGGTCGTCGCCGACGCCCAAAGGCCCGCGGCCATAGCCGGAATCATGGGCGGAATGGAGAGCTCCATCACGGACACGACCAAGCGGGCGCTGCTGGAAAGCGCGTGCTTTTCCCCGGTCGCGGTCCGGCGCGGCTCGCAACTCCTGCGCCTGCGCTCGGACTCCTCATACCGTTTCGAGCGCGGGACCGACCCGGCGGCGGCGCCCGCGGCTGCGGCCCTGGCGGAGACTCTGCTCCGCGAGCTGTGCGGAAAATCAGTCCGAGCGGACGCTTCGGCGAGCGCGGGCAAGACTCCTTCCGCGGCCGAGCCCATTTCGGTCTCGGCCGCGCGCATCAACCAAATCCTCGGCTCGGATTTCGCCCCGACGGAAATTTCCCAGGCTTTGAACCGCATTTCGGCGCGGCCGGACTCATCCGCGAGCGGCATCACCTTTTACCCCCCAAGCTACCGGCGGGACTTGGCCACGGAATGGGACTTGGCGGAAGAGACCGCCAGGCTGCTTGGCTACGACCGCATCCCGGCGCGGGAACCCGTCTCGCGCCCGGCTTTGTCCCGCGTGGAGGCGGGGCACGCGGCTTTGGTCCGCTGCCGCGCGCGCCTGAGCGCGGCGGGACTCTTGGAAGCCTTCAACCACGATTTTGTCTCGGAGAAAGTTCTCGCCGCTTCCCGGCAAATCCAGGCCGAGACCTGGGCCCGGCCCGCCAACCCGCTCTCTGAGGAAGGCGCCGTGCTGCGCCCCACGCTGCTGCCGGGCCTGCTGCAAAACGCCGCTTTGAATTTCAGCCGGGGCGCGCGTTCGGTCCGGCTCTTCGAGATCGGCAAAGCCTATCGCATGGAAAACGGCGTCGTCGCGGAAAACTGGCGCGCCGCCGGCGTCTTAAGCGGTCCCACCGAAGAGACCGCGGGTGGAAAATTTTGGAGCATCTCACAAAGCGCGCAATACGATTTTTACCGCGTCAAAGGCATTTTTGAAAGTTTGCTTGCCGAACCCGCCGGAGAGATTTTCCGCGCTACGAATGGCACGGAG
>DATLUA010000003.1:0-33778 GCA_035533295.1 Elusimicrobiota bacterium
TTGTCCACAGCAATTCACAGAAAAGAAAAAGAAGCAAAAAGAAAAGAGGAACGGCCGACGACGGATATCTTCCTCTCTTCGAACGACAACGGCTACCTTAAATCAGGTCCACGGTGGTCGGACAGACGGGGAGCCCCTTACCCCCAGCGCTTTAAAGGCCGATTCAATTTGCATTGAAACGCCGCTTTCCTCCGGGCTGTGGACCGCGAAATCCGGCGCGTGCCAGAAATTCTCAAATCTTCGTGCCGGGGAAAGTCGCGCGGCATGTGAAACGGCATGCGGCAAAACGACGGTTTCTGAAAAGGATCCCACAACGTCCTTGGGCCTGATCAAGCCCAGCCGAACAATATAGTTCAGCGTAGATTTGAGGAATATTTGAGGATTGGAACTGGCCCACTCGCTCAGGGGGCCCAGGCGCTTGTTGTTTAGCGCGCTCAAAATGGGGGTCGTGGTGCCGACGGAGTAATGACCACGGGGGGCGTTTTGGGGGCTGAATCGCGCGGGATAATAGGCCAGAGGCGGCAGCAAAACGCCGCCGCTTTCCGGAAGGCGAACCCAGTGGTAGGGCAGGGGCGCGCGACCGCGTGCGATGAAATGATGGAGAAGCAGAGCGTCTCGCGGGCGGGCGGGCGGCGCATCTTTCTGCGACCCCGGGTTCAAGGCAAAGGGCCGCCCGGCGCTCCAGTAGCAGCCGCGGACTGGGAATTTCGTTCCCCCGACCTTAATATGGGTCAGGCGGCGGCGGTTAAATATGAAGTCGCGCGCCTCCACTCCGGCTCCCAGCGCCATCTCTCCGCCGCACTTGATCAGTTCTTTCCCCATGCGCTCGAAGAGCGAACCGAATCCCCCCCGCCGGGGATAGATGATCTTGGGCGGTTTTGAGATGCGCATGCAACTCCACTCCCGCTCGCCGGATTTCGGAAGAAGAGCGTAGAGTCTTTTGTGCGCATTCTGGAACCGCCAAAAGGAAGAATCTTCAATAAGCCCGTTCCTGCCCCAGTGCGATGCGGCGCGCGGATAAAATGACGTGAAGTCGGAGCCTAGAATCCCGCGGACAAAATCCGCTACGCGGGAGCTTTTTGTCACGAAAGCATGCAGGCCAAAATCAAACGTGAACCGCCCATAATGAAACGAGCGCGCTTGTCCGCCGACCACGCTTGAGCGCTCGAATAAGAGCACGGGCAGGCCCTTGCGCGCCAAGGAAAGGGCGAACGTCAATCCTTGTGCTCCGGCGCCGACCACCACGTAAGGGGTCCGTCGCAAAACGTCCGGGCGTGGCCTTAACTGCATATTTGGGTCGTGAAAAATAGCCCCTATATTGTACCCGTTTCATAGCATCGGTTCACATTATAATGAGGGGGCGTGTCTTTTGCGCGTTTCAGCCTATAATAATTGGAAATAAGCACCCAACGCCCGCGAGGCCCTCCCGGAGGCGTTCGGATCGCCCGGTAGCCGTGCCAAGAATTTTCGTGAGAAGCCATTAAGACGCAGCGGTTGAAGGATGGCGGTATTTCTTTCTTCGCCGGGGTTCCGGAGCCGCGGCTTAGCTCAAGCATGCCCCCCCAATCCGGGCGCCACCGCGCATTCAGGTATAGAAGCAACGTGGCGGCCCTCCGGCGCCCGGGAACCGTGCAGTTGACGTCTATGTGGGGTGCCAATTCCATGCCGCATTCGTCGTAAAACAAACCGCCGCAATCGCCTCGTGGGTTAGGGATCAGGGATTTGTGCCCTGTGATCCGCCGGAGCCATTTCAATAAGGCCGCGCAGCGCAGGAAACCGTCGAGGGCTTTGAAGGAGGGCCCCAGGGCCGCGACGTCGCGCAGGTAGAAGCGGCGCCCGCGGCTTCCTCCGCCCGACAGCATGCTGCCGGGCGGAGGAAGCTCCGTTAGGAGCTCCGAGCCAATCCCTTCGTTAGTAAATCCATCGAACACAAGGTGTTCAAACGGACGGTTCCGTCTAAAGCGTTTTGCGAGCGCGCGGGGGTCCCCGAATCGCTCGAGCGTCACCGGGGCCGCAGTTTGGCGAGGCGTCATGAATTAGGGGTCCTTCTGAGCATTCGCGCGGAAAGGAGGAAGACCAAAGTCGTAAGCAGAAGGCAACAGGACAGGGCGTTGATTTCCGGCGTGACCCCGAACTTCATCATCGAATAGACCTTGATGGGCATGGTGACCACCCCGATGCCGGCGATGAAGAAGCTGGTCACGAAGTCCTCGAAGCTGATGGTGAAGGCCAAAAGCGCCCCCGAAACGATGGCGGGCTTGGCCAGCGGCAGGGTCACGCGGATAAAGGCTTCCCACTGGTCGGCGCCTAAATCCATGGCGGCCTCTTCGAGCTGGGAGCTTTTGAGGGAGAGAAGCCTGGCCCGGATGGAGCCGATGGTATAGGGCAGCGCGATCATCGCGTGGGCGCAGGCCAGCGTCCAGAAATTCAGCGGCACGCCGATTCTGACGAAAAAACTCAGGAGGCCGACGCCCATGACGATTTCCGGGACCAAAAGCGGCGCGTTGAGCCAGGAAGAGTAAAAAGCGCGGCCGAAGCGGGGCGGCCGGCAGACCAGCGCGTAGCTGGCCAAAAGCCCCAGCGCGGAGGCCAGCAGGCTTGAGAGAATCGCGATCTTTAGGCTGGTCAAGAGAGCGCCCAAGAGCCCCGCGTCGTGGAGAAGCACGCCGTACCACTTGAAGGTGAACCCCCGCCACAGGACGTTGCGCCGCGCGTTGTTGAACGAGAAGAAGAACATGACGGAAAGGGGCATGTAGAGAAAGGCGTAGAAGGCCGCGGCGTAAAATGAGAGCCACTTGTTCTTCATGCGATTTCAGCGGCTTCGAGCTTCTGGTAGTAATAGAGGCCCACGAGCATCGCGCCCAGGAGGACGGCGGTCAAAGCGGCCCCGAAGGGCCAGTCCTGGGCCATGAGGAACTGGTTTTCAATCAAATTGCCGATCAGGTAGGTTCGCGGCCCGCCCAGAAATTCTGCGGTCAAGAAATCTCCCAGGCAGGGCACAAAAGTCAGAATGAAGCCGGCGAAGACCCCGGGAAGCGAGAGAGGCAGCGTCACTTTAAGGAAAGTTTGGAAGGCGCCTGCGCCCAAGTCGTAGGAAGCTTCCATGTACTGCTTGGGTATTTTTTCGAGCGAGGAGTAGAGCGGCAGGATCATGAAGGGCAGGTAGAAGTAAACCAGCCCCAAAATGACGGAGAAGGGCGTGTTGAGAACGTCCAGCGGCGTGTGCAGCAAGCCGATGCCCGTCAAAACGCTGTTCATGAGTCCGTCTCGGCCCAAGATGATGATCCAGGAATAAATGGACACCAACGCCGAGGTCCAAAATGGAATCATGAGCAAGATCAGGAACGTGTCGCGCCATTCTCCGGCGTAAAAGCTCAGGAAATAGGCCGTGGGATAGCCCAGCAACAGGCAGATGACGGCGGCGGCGCCGCAGTAAAGCAGGGTCCGTGCCACGATGGGGATATAGAGCGGCGTGAAGGCCCGTCGAAAATTGTCCAGCGTCGGATGCCAGATGACGGTGCCGTAGGGGCCTCGCTGCGCCAGGCTCAGGACCAGGAGGAGCACGATGGGAATGACGAGAAAGAACGACAGCCAAAAGGACGCGGGAAGAATCAGGAGGTGCGAGGCCTTTTCCGATTTCCCGCTGAACAGCCAGGCCAGGAATTTCTTGGCTTTGCTCCGCACCGGGCGCGATATGCGCGCCCAGCGCCCTCCGGGAGGAAGTGCGTCCTTTCCGGGCGGCATCGAGCCTAGGCCGCTTTGACGTCCGACCAGGTGTCTATCCAGGTCTGCGCCAGGTCCGGCGGCAAAATCGCGTAGAACTGCAGCTTCTTAAGCACCGATGGCGGCGGGAAAACCCGCGGATCGTCGAGCAGGCTCTTGTCCAGATAGGGCTTGGCGGCGGCGTTGGGGCTGCCGTAGCGAACGAAGTTTGCTATTTCCGCGGCGACTTTCCCCTCGATAAGATAGTCCACCAGCCGCAGCGTGTCCGCCCGGTGCCGGGAGCCCTTCACCAGGCACATGTTGTCCACCCAGATGTAGCTGCCTTCCTTGGGAATGACGTAGTCGAGCTCCGGATTTTCCCGCGCGGCCTGGATGACGTCCCCGGACCAAGCCATCGCCAGGTAGACCTCGCCGTTGATGAGACTATCGACGTAGGTCGAGCTGGAATATTGCTTGAGGAGCGGTTTTTGCGAAATCAGAAGCTGCTCGGCCGCCTTGAACGCCGCGTCGCTGTCGGTGGTCTGCGGGCAGCCCTTCATCAAAAGCGCGATGCCCACGCAGTCGCGGGCGTTGTCGAGCATGGATATCTTGCCTTTGTATTTGGGGTCCCACAAATCCCACCAGGACGTGGGCCGCTTGGAGATGTGCTTCTTGTTGAAGCCGATGCCGGTCGTTCCCCAAAGGTAGGGGACCGTATAGGCGTTGTCGGGATCGTAAGGCGTGTTCCGGAATTTTGGATCGATGTCGCCGGTGTTCTTGAGGGCTCCGGTGGGATAGGGATCGATGAGGTTCAAGGCCTTTAAGCGCGGGATCATGTAGTCCGTCGCCACGATGAGATCGTAACCCAGGGCTCCCGAGCGGAGCTTGGCGAACATCTCCTCCTCGTCAGAGAAGACCGAATAATTGACCACGATGCCGGTCTCAAGCGAGAAGCGCGGGAGCGTGTCCTTGGCGATGTAGGTCGACCAGTTGAAGAAATTGACCTCGTGCTTGTCGCCTTCGCCGGCGCAGCCGGCCAAAAGAGACGGAGCGGCTCCCGCCAAGACGGCGATTTTAAGGAAGTCGCGGCGGGTCATTCCGGGCATAATCTAGGTGTTCTTCTCCGAGTTTCCCAAAAGAACAAGGTCTTTGATGCGGAACTTCGCCAGAGCGGCGCCGCCGATGTCGGTGCCCAAGGAAGCGAAGGCTTCCGCGGACATCGAGGAGACGATGGTTTTTTCGCCGCTTGAAGTCCGCAGAATAACCTGCCGGGCATTGCCTAGGTAAACGGTTTCGGCCAAGGCGCCTTTAATGTGGAGCCAGCCGGTTTCCGCCGGCTGTCCGCGATCGGCGCTCACGGTGACGCGCTCCGGGCGGAGCGCGAGTTGAACGGCGCCTGAGGCCTGCGCCCAACCGTTTTGAGCCGGAATGTCGGCCTCGACGTTTCCTTCAATCTTGATTTTAAGGGAATCGCGGGAAGAGGACAGTATCTCGGCGGAAAGAATGTTGGCGGCGCCGATAAAGTCGGCTACGAAGGCGGTCTTGGGATTTTCATAAATTTCCTGCGGCGCGCCGATCTGCTCGATGCGGCCGGCGTTGAAGACCGCGACCCTGTCCGACATGGTCATGGCCTCTTCCTGATCGTGCGTGACGTAAATGAAGGAAATGCCCAGGCGCCGCTGGATGTGCTTGAGCTCCAGCTGCATTTCCTTGCGCAGCTTCAAGTCCAAGGCTCCCAGGGGTTCGTCGAGGAGAAGGAGCGGCGGGCGCCCCGCCAGGGCCCGGGCCAAGGCGACTCTTTGCATCTGGCCGCCGGAGAGCTGGCTGGGGCGGCGGTTTTCGAGCCCCTTGAGCCGCACCAAGTCCAAGGAGCTTAAGACACGCTCCTTGATGTCGCTCTCCTTCATCTTTTTTAGGCGCAGCCCGAAAGCCACGTTGCCGAAGACGTCGTAATGCGGGAAGAGGGCGTAGTGCTGGAAGACGGTGTGGATGTCCCGGTAGTAGGGTGCGAGCCTCGTCACGTTTTTTCCCGCGAGAAGGACTTGCCCGCGATCGGCGTTTTCAAAGCCTGCGATGATGCGCAGGGTGGTGGTTTTGCCGCAGCCCGACGGGCCCAGCAAAGTGAGGAACTCTCCGTGGCCGACGCGCAGGGAAATGCCTTTGAGCACTTGAGTCCCCCCGAAGGATTTCTCCAGGCCCTGAAGATCGAGCAGCGGCTCCACGGGGAAAATCATATCAGATTGTCCCCCCATGAGAAGCGCGAAAAATCCCCGCAACAGAAGGAGCTTAGCCTTGGCTTCGAGCGGCGCGGCGCAACTCGTAGAAGTTGCGCAGAACCTTGGCGACGTAATGGCGAGTTTCGCGGTAGGGCGGCACGGCGCCATACTTGAGCACCGCCGCCGGCCCCGCGTTGTAAGCCGCGATGGCCTTTTTCACGTCCGCGCGCGCCCAAGGATTGATGGAGTTGAGCTCGGACATGGAGAAATCACAGAAATCGCTCCACAGACTTTCGAGATAACGGATGCCGAGCCTGATGTTGGTCTTGATGTCGAAAAGCCTCTTTTCGCCGCGGACGCCCATCTGCTTGCCGGTGTCCGGCATGATCTGCATGAGCCCCAGCGCGCCGGCCTTGCTCTTGGCCTTGGCGTAAAAGCTTGATTCGGACTCCATCACGGAGAAAATGAGGATCGGGTTCGCGCCTGATTTTTTCGCCTCGGTGAGAACGTCCTGGATGATCTTGGGAGTGGCGCCGTCCTTGAGGAGTTGAGGGCAGAGATTGCCCATGCTCGCGCAGGTGTAGGGCTGCGCGGACAAGGCCGGCGCGGCTTGCACGACTGGCTCCGGGACCGCCTCGGGGGCGACGGTCATCGGCTGAACCTCGGGAGCAAAGGCGTCCAAAACTTCCGGAGTCCGCAGGTTTCGAGCGTCCCGAACCAACGGATTGCGGAAGTTCGGGACGTCCAAAGGCGCGGGTTCGCGACGTCGGCCGTTGTCAAAGACTTGTCCCGGATTTCGGATTGCCGCGATTTCTCGTTTTTCCAGAGCCGTCGAGCGCTCTTGCCGCAGTTTTTCCTGGCGAATTTCACGATTCCCCGCCGAGGAGACCAAATACTTCAGGTAGTGTTCGAATCCCTTTTCATTGGAGGCGTGGTCTTTATGAAAGAGAGCGGATAAAACGGCTTCTTGCCAGGCCTGGAAGCGGGCCTCAATCGGATTTATATCTTCGTTCGGCTGTATCCCCGCGACGGCCGTTCCGATGTGGTCAATATCCGACACGTAGCCGCTGACTTTGGCGGCATTGTTGGGATTGCGGGAGAAGAAATATTCCCAGTTATCGATTTTATTCAGGAGTTCCTGTCGGCTCGCCTTAGCGGATTGAACGGCCTGCGCCGCGCTTAATTGCGGCGCCGCGGCCAGGAAGACGGCCGATAGGAAGGCGAGAACTTTCATACCTATAAAGTAACCCCGAACATGCGGTCCATGCCATGGACCTTCGTCCCGGCCTAGTATAGGCCCAAAGACCCATGAATTCCAGGGGCGGCGCGGCCGAAAGAATGGTAAAATGGTCCGCGTCATGGATTTGACCCGCCGTTCCTTCATCCGCTGGGTGATCAGCGCGGGGGCGGTGATGGCCTGCCCCGCTCCGATGGCCTTCGCGGCGCTCTCCGAGAAAGGCGGCGCCAAGGGCATTCCCGCTGGGCGCCTGGAATCGGAGACCAACAAAGTCTGCCACGAGGTCCGGGATGGCGACCTCCTGCCCATGCCGGCTCCCTCCCTCAAAAAAGACGTCGTCATCGTGGGCGGCGGCCCCAGCGGCCTGGGCGCGGCCGATGAGCTGAAAAACGAAAATTTCCTGCTCATCGAAAAGGAGCCGCATCTGGGCGGCAACGCCTACTCGGAATCTTGGAAGGGCGTCCCTTATTCCACGGGCGCGGCCTGGGACGACACGGAGGGCGAGCCCGACTTCGCCGCCCTGGTCAAGCGCTGGAACCTCAATTGGAAGAAAATTCCGGGGAACGACTCAGCGCACTTTGACGGCGTCTGGATCCGCAATTTTTGGAACGGGCGCGCGGACAACCCCGCCATCGACAAGCTGCCCTACGGCGAGTCGGTCAAGAAAAGCTTCCGAGATTTTCTGAAGGAAATCGAGAATATCGACATCGACAAGAATTTAAAGGCCTTGGACCTGCAGCCGTTTTCGGACTACTTCAAGGGCCGCGCGCCGGAGCTCAAGGCCTACTGGGACGGCTTCGGCAAATCGAACTGGGGCGCGCCCACGGAGCTAAGCTCGTCCTACCTGGGCATCCAGGCCGCCCGGGACTGGTTTAGGGTGCCGCGCTACACCTGGGCCGGCGGCATCGGCATCGGCTCCAAGGAAGTCTACGGGCGGCTGCCCGCGCGGGTCAAGAAAAATATCCTGACCGGCGCCGCGGCCTACAGCGTGCGTCGCAAGGGCAAGAAAGTTCTGGTGAGCTTCTTCCACGAGGGCAAGCCTCATACGGTCGAGGCCAAGAGCGTGGTCATGTGCGTGCCCAAGTTCATCACCCGGTTTTTGGTGCGGGACTTGCCCGCGGATCAGGCCCAGGCCATGGGCGCGATGCGCTACGCTCCCTATCTGGTCTACAACCTGTGCTTTAGCCGCGTGGTCACCAACCGCGGCTTCGACAATTGGGTGCCGGGCGCCAAGAATTTCACGGATTTTATTCCCGCGGACTGGGTCACCTACGCGGACGGCGGCGACTTGAAGCGCCCGCAGGTCGTTACGGTTTACGCGCCCTTAAACCAGGACCAGCGGGAGAGCATCCTGACCGACGCGGGAGCCGAGGCCCGGGCCAAGGCCGCGGTCGAGGAACTCGTCAAAATTTCGCCGGAGTGGCTCCCTCACCTGGAGGAAGTCCGCATCTACCGCCGCGGCCACCCCATGCCGATGTCGATTCCGGGCTATTTCACCAAGCTTCAGCCGCTGGCGCGCCGGGATTTACCCCCCGTCTATTTCGGCTGCTCGGACGCGAAAGGCGAGGTGTCGGATTTCTTTTTCGCGGCTTTAAACGGCATCACGGCGGCGAAGAAAGCCGCCAAGCATATCTGATAGAAGCGCGCCGCGGCCTACGCCGGGTCGCCGTAAATCGTGTAGTGCCAGGGCTTGCGCGCGGCCCCGCTCAAGTCCGCCATCACGTGCTTGACCACGGTGTAGTCCTCGAGCGCGTGCTTGGACATATCCTTGCCGAAGCCGGACTGCTTAAATCCCCCGTGCGGCATCTCGGAGGTCAGCGGCAGGTGGTCGTTGATCCAGACCGTGCCAAAGCGCAGGGTCTTGGCCGCGCGCAGCGCCTTGCGCACGTCGGTGGTCCACACGCTGGCGGCCAAGCCGTAGGGCACGTCGTTGGAGAGCGCCAGGGCTTCTTCTTCCGTTTTGAACGGCAATAGGCAGGCCACGGGGCCGAAAATCTCTTTTTGGACCAGTTCCGAGTCCTGCGCGGCGCCTAGAACCAAAGTAGGCTCGAAGTAAAATCCCTTTTTAAGGCCCGCCGGGCGCTTGCCGCCGATGAGGAACTTGACGCCTTCGGCGCGCCCGATAAATCCCTCGACCCGCTCGCGCTGCTCCGCGCAGACCAGCGGCCCCATGTCCGTGCCCGGCTTGGACGGGTCGCCCACCCGCACCTTGGCGGCTTCCTCGGCCAGCATTTGGGAAAACTTCTTGAATATCCCCTCTTGGACGTAGATGCGCGTGGCGGCGGTGCAGTCCTGCCCGGCGTTGACGAAGGAGCCCGCGACCGCGCCGCAGACCGCGGCGCGCACATCGGCGTCCTCGAAGACCACGAAAGGCGCCTTGCCGCCCAGCTCGAAATGGAGGCGCTTGACCGTGTCCGAGGCTTGGCGCATGATTTTCTTGCCGGTCTCGGTGTCGCCGGTAAACGAAATCATGTTGACATCGGGATGCGCGGTCAGCGCGCGGCCGGTCGTTTCGCCTCCGGTGACGACGGCGACGGCGCCCTCGGGAAATCCCGCTTCTTGGGCGAGCTTGCCCAGCTCCAAGGTGGTCAAGGGCGTCAACTCCGAGGGCTTGATGACGGCCGTGTTGCCCGCGGCCAAGGCGGGACCCAGTTTCCAGGCCGCCATCATCAGGGGATAGTTCCAAGGGCTGACCAGAGCGACCGTGCCGACGGGATCGCGGCGCAGAATGGAAGTATATCCCGAGGCGTATTCCTGGCTGGCGCCGCCTTCCATGAGGCGCGCGGCCGAAGCGAAGAAGCGCAAATTATCGACGGCGAAAGGAATGTCTCCGTCCCGGGCCAGCTTCAAGGGCTTGCCGGTGTTGGCGGATTCTAGTTCGGCCAGCCGGGGAAGGTTCTTTTCGACCAAATCGGCCCATTTGAACAAGACGGCGGCGCGCTCGGCCGGGGATTTGCCGGACCAGACGCCGGACTCAAAGGCCTTTTTGGCCGCGGCGACGGCCCTATCGACCGCGGCGGCGTCCGCGTCGGGAATCTCCGCGAGGACCTTTTCCGTCGCCGGGTTGACGATGTCCCGAGGTTTTTTCGCAGCCGCGATCGCGGCCGTCATGCCGCCGCTTTCCTCACCGGCGTTCGGCGGGTCTCGAAATGCCTGCCGTTGACTTCCTTGAACACCTTCTCGATGGCCTCGATGGCCTGGGTGATTTCCTGCGTGGTGATGGTCAAGGGCGGCTCGATGCGGATGGTCTTGGCGTTGAAGAGCGTGCCCGCGACCAGAACGCCTCGGTCGAAGAGCGCCTTTGAGATCTCGTAGCCGATGGCGTCGGTCGGGAACTCCATGCCGATCATGAGCCCCTTGCCGCGCACGTCGGTGCAGAGCTTGGGAAACCGCCGGCGCAGGGCGCGCAGCTTGGACATCATCTCGCCGCCCATCTTCTCGGCGCGCTCGGGCAGCTTTTCCTCAAGCAGGACGTGGATGTTGGCGATGGCCGCCACGCAGGCCAGAGGATTGCCCCCGAACGTGGTCGAGTGCAGCCAGGGCTCGGGGAAAAGCTGCTCCCAGACGGTCTTGTTGGAGACAAAGGCCCCGATGGGCATAACGCCGCCGCCCATGGCCTTGCCCAGGCACATGATGTCGGGCACCACGCCCCAGTGATCCACGCAGAACATCTTGCCGGTGCGGCCCATGCCGGTCTGCACCTCGTCGGCGATGAGCAGAGCCCCGTAGCGGTCGCAGAGCTCGCGCACGCGCGGGAAATAGTCGTCCGGCGGGACGTTGATGCCGCCCTCGCCTTGGATGGGCTCCAGGATGACGCCCGCGATGTCGTTGCCGACCTCGTCGGCGGACTTCAAGATGGATTCGATGTAGTCCGCGTCGCCGTAGGGCGCGTGGTAGCAGTCGGGCAGGATGGGCAAGAACGGCTGGCGGAACTTGGCCTTGGCCGTGGCCGAGAGCGCGCCCAAGGTCTTGCCGTGAAAGCCGGAGACCGCGGCCACGAAGGATTTGCGGCCGGTGTGGAGCATGGCGATTTTCATGGCGCCCTCCACGGCCTCGGCCCCCGAGTTGCCGAAGAAGCTGAACTGCAGGTCGCCCGGGGTGATGTCCCGGACGAGCTTCGCCAAGATGGCCCGGAATGGCTCCAGAAGCTCTTGGGAATGCAGCGCTTGGCGCTTCAACTGGTGCGAGACGGCGTCCACCACTTTGGGGTGGCGGTGGCCGACGTTGAAGATGCCATATCCCCCCAGGAGATCCAGGTAGTTCTTGCCGTTGATGTCGGTGAAGCTGTTGTCCCCGTCGGCCCATTCGACCGAGATGTAATCGGTGGACACCGACTTGCGGTATTCCAGGATGCCGGGGTTGACGTGCTCGGCGTAATAGGTGGCCGTCTTGTCCGTGAGCCAGGCGCGCTCCTCCTCCGTTAGGGGATCGTGCTTGGCGATGAGGCCCAGCGTCTTTTCGCTTTCCTTCAGGATGTCTTGTGCCGCGACTTTCATGAACTTCTCCTCGGATGTTCGTCAAGCCACCGGGTAGGCGGCCGTCTCACTCATGCGGAAAATTTTTCGCTCCCGCATCTCGTCGAAAAAGAGCGCGTGGTCCAGCGCCGACTCGGGCGCCGCGGCGCCGCCCGCGAACTGGGTCGAGCCCTTGAGCGCCATGAGGGCCGCCATGCTGCCGGCGAATCCCACCGCGGCCGTTCCCGCGGCGATGGGGCCCGCCGGGCGAATTTCGCAGTCGCGGATTTTCTCGTAGGGCGCGCCGGCCCGCTTTCCGGTCACTTTGACGCGTAGGATTTCAAAATCCTTGGGCGGCCCGGAAGGAACATAAGAAGCCGTCTGGGCGTTCTGCCTGGCCAGCGCGGTCAGAAAGTCGAGCGGAGAAACTAAAACGCCGTCGAACTTGACCTTTTCCGCCCGGCCCAGGCCTATTCCCGAGGCCACCGCGAGCTGGCGCTTGACGCTGTCGGGGTAGGCGATCTTGAAGCACAGGTTCTTGACGCCTTTTTTCTTGAAATACGCCGGCAGCGTCGCCACTTCGGAGTGGATGACCGCGCCCAGGCTCGCGCGCCCGATGGGCGCCTTGAAATCCATGGTCTCGGCCCGGCTGTGCGCCGGAACTTCCTTCAAGCGCCCGTCTTCCCAGATGGGCGCCGGGGCCTCGAACTCGGCCATCATGGTGCGGATGGAGAAAGGCGGCAGAAAGGATTCCTCGGCCAAGGCCGGGTCGTAGCTGGCGTCGTAGATGCCCACGGTGTCGAGCGAATCGAAATCCTCCGCCATCGCCGCCGCCATCACGTTGGTGATTCCCGGCGTGGAGCCGCAGCCCAGGACCGCGACGCGGCCGATTTTTCCGAAGGCGGCGTCGAGCTTGAGCTGCTTCAAGGTCGTGTGAAACAGGCCGCCCAAGTCCGCGTAGTGGGCCTTGAGCGCCAGGGCCAGGTCCATGCCCCTGAGGTTGTGCTCGTACCAGGAGCAATTGACCACCGCCTGGGAACCCTTCAAGAGCCGCGCGGCCTTGGCCGTGTCGCGCAAATCGATGATCACGGGCTTGATCTTGCGGTGGTTGGGAATCTTGGCCAGGACGGCCTCGGCGCGGCCCAAGTTGATGTCGGCCGCGTATATCTTGCCGATCAGGGGATTGCGGGCCAAATCGTAAAGCGTGGCTTCCGCCATGAGGCCGAAGGCCCCCAAAACGGCGACGGTCGCGGCGCCTTTGCCGCCGTTAGCGGAGATCATGGCTTCACCTCGCGCAGGGCGCCGTGGATGATGCCGAGGCCGCGGTTCAAGTCCTCTTCGCCGATGGTCAGCGGCATGAGCGTGCGCAGCACGTTGTCGTAGGCGCCGGCCTTGATGAGAATGAGGCCCTTGTCCTCGCAGTAGTGGAGGATTTCCTTGACCTTGGCCGCCGGCAAGGGCATCTTGGACTTTTTGTCCGCGACCAGCTCGATGGCGCGCATGGCGCCCAGGCCGCGGGAATCCCCCACGAAGGAAAACTCGTCCCGGAAGGCGTCGAAGCGCTTGCGCACGGTCTCGCCGACGCGCGCCCCGGCCGCGACGAGCTTCTCTTCCCGGAAAATGCTGAAAACCGCCTTGGCCGCGGCCAAGGCGAGCGGATTGCCGCCGTAGGTGCCGCCGATGGAGCCCACCGGCGCGGCGTCTAAAATGTCCGCGCGCCCGGCGACGGCGGACAAGGGCATGCCGCCGGCCAGGGATTTGCCCACGGTCGTCAGATCGGGAACGACGCCTTCGTGCTCCATCGCCCAGAAGCGTCCGGTGCGCCCGAAGCCGCTTTGCACCTCGTCGATGATGAGCACGATGCCGTAGCGATCGCAGATTTTGCGCAGGCCGGGCAGGAAACCGGGCGTCGGGACGACAAATCCTCCCTCGCCTTGGACCGGCTCGACGATCATGGCCGCGACGTCCTCGGGCGCGGTCTCCAAGCGCAGAACGCGCTCTAATTCGGCCAAGCAATTCTCGGTCAAGTCCTTCGCGTCCACTCCGACCGGCGGGCGGTAGGGATAAGGGAACGGCGCGTGGTAGATTTCCCCCGCATAGGGCCCGAAATGCTGGCGCAGGGGCTTGTGCTTGCCGTTCAAGGTCAGGCACAGCAGGGTGCGGCCGTGGAAGGCGTTGGTGAAGCTGATGATTCCCCGGCGCTTGGTGAAGGCCTTGGCCAGCTTGACCGCGTTTTCCACCGCTTCCGATCCGCTGTTGAAGAAAACGGCTTTTTTGGCGAACGCGCCGGGGATGGCGGCGGTCAGCTCGCGGCACACTTCCAGGTAGCTGGGATACGAAGTGACGTGGAAGGAGGTGTGGATGAGTTTTCCCGCCTGCTCTTGAATGGCCGCCACGATTTTGGGATGGCAATGGCCCGAGTTCATGGCCCCGATGCCGCCCGCGAAATCGATGTATTCCTTGCCGTCCACGTCCCACAGCGTCGCGTTCTTGGCTTTGGCCGTGAAGATGGAGGTGTAGGCGGCGCTGGCCTTGGAAACTAGATTCTCCCGTTCCCGCCAAAGATCTTTTGCGATGGATGTGTTTTTAGTTTTTATTAGCATAAATAATGATTTTTTTATTATACCAAATCCCGTCGAGTTGTGGCAAAGCGTGTTTGTCCTTGATTCGCGCGGGAACTTCTGCTTAACTAGGAGGAGGGAATTAAAAATGGCCGCTAAATTCCGCCTTTTATTGATTTTTGGCCTTTCCGCGGCGCTCTCCGGCTGCGCCGGCCTTCTTTCTCAAATGCGCCTCAATCAGCTAAATCAGCAGCTTCTGGCGGCGGCCCAGTCCGGCCGGTGGACCCAGGCGCGGAGCCTTATTAAGGAAGGGGCCGATATCAACGCCCAGAACGCCCAGGGTCAAACGGCTCTTTATTGGGCGGCGGATAAAGGCAGCGAAGAAACGGTCAAATTCCTGGTCGGCCACGGAGCCAACCTCAACTTGGCGGACCAAGACGGGCAAACCCCGCTTGACCGGGCGGCGCTGCGCTCTTTTCTGAATATCGTCGAGTTTTTAGTCCGCAACGGCGCGTCCGCCAATAATTAGCCCGCGCTGGGCGAGGGCGCGGTCCAACCGAGCTTGGCTTGCAGCGCCATGACCGCGATGTCCAGCTTGATATCCAGGCTCCCGCCGTTGGGCTGCGACTTGTCCACGTCGGCGTTCTCGATTTCGCCGGCGATGAAAATCCGCGCGCCCGTCCCCCGCGCCGCGAAGGCGTCGTCATGCTCCGGATCGTCCAAGACCGCGGCGAACTCCGAGGCCATGGCGCGGGGCTTTTTTCCCATAGGGGTTTGGGATTTCCAATTATTTCACACGCCAATCCGCGAGTCAAGCGAAATAAGGCGCAAAAGAGTAAAATTTCCTCCGATGGGTTTTAACGAAGCCGACACCCGGGCCAAGCTCATCGATCCGGCCATCCACGAAAACGGCTGGACCGAGGACTTCATCAGCCGCGAGGAAACCGCCGGAGCCGTTGAAATCGTCGACGGCAAGCACCAGCCCGTCGCCGTCGCGCTCATCGAAGCCAAGGCCGAGTCCCTGCCGCTCGGCCGCGGTCTTGAGCAAGCCAAAGCCTACGCCGCCTGCAAACGCCTCAACGTGCCCTTCGTTTTTTCCAGCAACGGGCATCTTTTCGTCGAGTTCGACGGCTTCGCCGGTTCGACCAGCGAGCCGCGTCCCCTGCGGGATTTTCCCAGCCCGGAAGAGCTGCTCGAACGCTACGAGAAAGGCAAAGGCTTCAAGCTGACCGACGCCGCGGCCAAGGCGCAGTTGGAAACGGTCAATGCCTTGCCCGCCAAGCTGCTCAACCTGGCGTTCAGCGGGAAATTGTAATTCGGCAGGAGAATCATGGATATCGAAAAAATGACGCTGGAGCAGCTGCAAGACGTCAACAGGCGCATCGTCCGCCGCATCGAATACCTGCACGGCCTCAAGACCCGGGCGAACCTCGATCGCTTCGAGATCGGCGACCGCGTGAGCTTTCAAAGCGAGGGGCGCCCGGTCGAGGGCGTGGTGGTTCGAGTCAATCAGAAGACCCTCAGCCTCAAGACCAAGGACGCTTTTTGGCGCATCCACCCGCGCTTTTTGACCAAGCTGCCCGGCCCCAAGGCCGAGCTGCCCCGGGATGTGCGGGACATCATCGGGAAGGACGCGCTGGAATAGCGTCGCTTACATGCTAAATTAATAAAATAGCTTGACATAATCTATTTCTGCTGTTAAACTGAAGCTATGGAAACCACGCTGACCGATAGGGGACAAACCGCCGTGCCGGCCCGCATTCGCAGGCATTTCAACCTGCGGCCCGGCCAGAAATTGGAATGGATGGAGGACGGCGGGGTCATCTGCGTTCTTCCGATTCCCAAGAACCCCATCCGGGCTTTCCGCGGCTCATCCGCCGGCGGCGGCTCGAACCGTTCCCTCTTGAAGTCCAGGCGAGAGGATGCCCGCCGCCGCGCCTAGAAGCTGGGTGCTGGACACCTCGGCGCTGTTCTGCCTCAAGGAGGACGAGCCGGGCGCGCAGGCCGTGGAAAACATCCTGCGCGATCACGGCGGCGCCGGCCGGGTCTTCGTTTCCTTCATGTCCCTGATGGAATACTGCTATGTCCTGCATCAGGAGCGCGGCGAAGCCGCGGCCCGGCGTGGCTATCTGGAATTAAGGCAGCTTCCGCTCCAGGTCATCGAGAGTGACGAAGAGCTGGGCTTGGCCGCGGCGCGCATCAAGGGGAAAACGAGGCTGTCCGTGGCCGACGCCTGGATCGCCGCGACCGCCCAGCGCTTGGGCGCCGCCCTCGTGCACAAGGACCCCGAATTCGAGCCGCTCAAGGAAATTCTTACGCTGCATCCTCTTCCGTACAAATCGCGCTGATGGCGACCACGGCCCCGATCGGCGCGCGCGACAAAAGCAAAATTCACTAGACGCCGCAATCGTTGAACGCCGCGGTCAAATCCATCTGCGACATCATGCGGCGCTCCAACTGCGCGGGCGCGCCCGATGACCGTGTCGTCCCGCATGGCGGAATTAAAGCCCTACCAGACCCGGCAGGCCGGAACCCGCGCCATCGGAGCGTTCGCCGGGCAGTCAAAGGCCTTCAAGAACTCCGGCATGTTCGAGACCACGCCGTTGACGCGGTCCTTGCCGGGAGAATGCGGATCGGCGATGGCCAGCTCCTTGGCGTCCTCGGGGCTCTCGTTGTTGCACCAGTTCTGCGCGTAGCTCAGGAAAAAGATCCGCTCATTGCTCCAGCCCGCATCCTTGCAGGAGAGCCCGGGGTCGGCCTTGAGGTCTTTTTGCAAAGTCAGGTAGGCGATGCGCACTCCGCCGTTGTCCGCGGTGTTCTCGCCCAGCGTGAGCCGGCCGTTGACCTTGACCGGGCGGCCCGGGTTGTCCGGATCGTCCGTGGCGGTGAAGCCCGAGTACTCGTTGACCAGGCACTGGGTGCGGGCCTTAAACGCCTTGGCGTCGGCCCGGGTCCACCAGTTGCGCCGGTTGCCGAGCGCGTCGTACTGGTGGCCCTGGTCGTCGAAGCCGTGGGTCATCTCGTGGCCGATGACCGCGCCGATGCCGCCCAGGTTCTGCGCCAGGCAGGCGTTTTGATCGAAATAGGGCGGCTGCAGGATTCCCGCCGGGAAGTTGATGTTGTTCTCCTGCGGGTCGTAATAGGCGTTGACCGTGGGCGGGGTCATTTCCCACTCGTCGCGGTCGGTGGGCTTGCCGATTTTATCGACCTCGCGGTGAAACTCGAAGGCCTCGCCGCGCGCCAAGTCTCCCAGGGCGTCTCCCCGCGTGATGACGAGCTTGCCGTAGTCGCGCCACTTGTCGGGATATCCGATTTTATTCTGGATGCCGGCGAGTTTTTTTAAGGCCTTGACCTTGGTCCGGGCGCTCATCCAGTCGAGGCTCTTGATGTCCTCGGCGAAGGAAGCTTCCTCGCTGCGCACCATGGCCAGGGCGCGCGCCTTGCTCTGCCCCGGGAAGTCCTTGTCCACGTACTCGCGGCCGAGCGCCTCGCCCAGGATGGCGTCCGTCATGATGACGCAGCGCTTCCAGCGGGGCTTGATTTCCTTTTGGCCGGAAAGGGTCTTGTTGAAGAAGTTGAAGCTCTCCGCGACGAAGGGCTCGGGCAGCATGGGCGCCGCGGCGTGCACGAGCTGCCAGCGCAGATAGGTCTTCCAGTCGGAGAGCGGCGTCCGCGCCACGAGGGCGTTTAAATTCTTGAAGAAGCCCATGTCCATCACGTTGATCTTCTTGAATGCGGGCGCATCGACCGTCTTGAAGAAAAGCGGCCAGGAAATGGCCGGGTCTTTTTTCTCCAGGAAGCGCAGGGTTTCGATGTGGTAGAGGTTGGCCGGCACGCGGCGCTCGACGCGGCCCATGGAGACGCGGGCCAGAGCGGTCTCAAGTCGCATCACGACGGCGGCGTCGGCCCGGGCCTGGGCGTCGCTTTCTCCAAGAAGCGAAAACATTTTTTGAATGTGGGCGAGATAAGCCTTTCTTTGCGCCGCGAAGTCGGGAGTCAGGTAGTAATCGCGATCCGGCAGGTCAAATCCGCCCTGATCCACGACGGCGATTTGCCGCGCCGCGTCCTTGTCGTCGATTTCCGAGGAGAAGCCGAACAAAGCGTTGACTCCGATTTCCTGCAGCCGGGCCAGCTCCGGAGTCAGATCGGCTTGCGTCTTCATCGCCGCGATGCGGTCAAGTTCAGGCTCAAGGGGCTGCAAGCCCGCGGACGCGATGGCGGCCGTATCCATGCACGAAGCGTAGAAATCGCCGATTTTCTGCACGTTGGGATCGGAGGTTCCCGCTTTGGCCTCCGCGTCCGCGGACTCCAGGATTTGGCGCAGCTCGCCGCGGTTGTCGTTGGCCAGCTTGTCGAAGCGGCCCCAGCGCGGGGAGTCGCCCGGAATCGGGTTGGCCGCGTCCCACTTGTCGCAGGCGTAGCGGTAGAAATCGTCGCAGGGGTTTACGGACGTGTCCACGATGACGTTCCAGTCGGTATCGGTCGAGCCGGGCGCGCTTTGGGCCTTGGCCGCGCGGGGCGAGAGCGAGAGCAGTAGGACGAGGGCGAGGTTCATGAAGGGTCTCCTAGGATTGATTCGGGCAGATCTTAGAATTCGCGCAAGGCTCCGGCGATAATCGCCGCGGCCGAATCGATTTGGGCTTTGGTGATGACCAAGGGCGGCGCGAAGCGCACGGTGTTCTCGTGCGTGTCCTTGGCCAGGAGGCCCTTGTGCATCAAGATTTCGCACAAGCGGCGCACCGGGCGGTTCATCTCCAGGGCCAGCAGCAGGCCGCGGCCGCGCACGTCCTTTATGCCCGGATGCTTGAGGTCCGCAAGCCGCTTCTTGAAATAGTCCCCCATCATGGCGGAGCGCTCGGCGAGTTTTTCGCGCGCGAGCACGTCCAAAGAGGCGACGGCGATGGCCGAGGCCAGGGGATTGCCGCCGAAGGTGCTGCCGTGCGTGCCGGGCTTGAAGAGCCCCATCACCTCGCGGCGGCCGGCCACGGCGGAAATGGGATAGAAGCCGCCGGAAAGAGCCTTGCCCATCACGACGAGATCGGGTTTGACGTCCTCGTGCTCAACGCAGAACATCTTGCCGGTGCGCCCCAGGCCGGTCTGGATCTCGTCCGCGCAGAACAGCACGTTTTTCTCGGAGCAGACGCGGCGGACTTCCTTTAAGTAGCCCGGCGGCGGGATTTTGACGCCGGCTTCCCCCTGGATGGGCTCGACCAGGAAGCCGCAGGTGTTGGGCGTCATCGCGGCGGCCAGGGCCTCGGCCGAGCCGTAAGGGATGGACTTAAATCCCGGCGTGGCGGGCCCGAAGCCGGAGTAGGAGTCCGGGTCCGAGGAAAAACCCACGATAGTGGTGGTGCGGCCGTGAAAATTGCCCTCGCAGACGATGATTTCGGCTTGGCCCTCGGCAATGCCCTTTTCCCGGTAGCCCCACAGGCGCATGGCCTTGATGGCGGTCTCGACCGCCTCCGCGCCCGAGTTCATGGGCAGAGCCATGTCCTGCCCGGAGAGGGCGCAGAGCTTTTTGAGAAATCCTCCCATCACGTCGTTGTGAAAAGCGCGCGAGGTCAGCGTGAGGCGGCCCATCTGCCGCTTGGCCGCGGCCGCGATTTTGGGGTGGCAGTGGCCCTGGTTTAAGGCCGAGTAGGCCGAGAGCATGTCGAAGTAGCGCTTGCCTTCCACGTCCCAGACGAATATCCCGCGGCCGCGCGCAATGACGACTGGCAGCGGGTGGTAGTTGTGCGCGCCGTAGGCTTCGTCTTGCGCGATGAAGCGCTTGGTTTTTGCGCCCATTAGAGCCGCCACGGCTCCGATTTTAACACATTAGCCGCGCGGCCCGAAGCCGAAGGCGTGGCCTTGGACCAAGCCCGCGCCGTAGGCCATGAGGAAGACGCCGGGCAGGAAGAACAGCGTCGCGCCGTGAGAAACATGCGCGATGAGGGCGCCGGAGACGCCCACCGTCAGGACGAAGAGCCCCAGGCCGGCCAGGAAGTCCAGAAAGGGCTCGATGAAGAAGGCCTGGGCGCGCCAATAGCCGTAGAAAAGATACGCGCAGCTGCCGGCGGTCAGCAGGATGAAGTGGGCGTAGTAGCAGAGCGCCAGGATTTCTGCTTTTTGGATGAGCGGCAACCCGCGCAGGAGCCAGGCGGCCAAGGCCATGGAGCCGGCGTGCAGGACGCCGGCCGCGACAAAAACAACCCCCACGCCTTTTCGCAAAGGCGGAGGGTTATTCATGCCGGACGGGCTGAAAAGGCCCGCAGGCTAGACGAGATCTTCGGCGCCGAGGGTCTTTTTCTTGCCGTCAGTCTTAACGCGCTCGATGGAGGAGTTCACGAGCTCGGAAATCCGGCCGGAGAGCTTCTCGATATAATCGCCGCCGGTGCGGTAGCCCGCGTCCTTGACGATTTTCTTGATCTTGCTGACGACCACGAGGACTTCTGCCATTTCTTTTTCTCCTTGGATTATACGCGCGCCGATGGGTAAAGCCATGGCGCCGGGAGGACTCGAACCTCCGACCTAACGCTTATGAAACGTCCGCTCTACCTCTGAGCTACGGCGCCGTCTTCACGGCCGCGGGACGAATTCTAACACATCCGCGCGCAAAGCTCAAGAAAGCCAAAGAAACGCCTTATCCGCGCCGGGGCGTTCTGTGGCGCCCGCCCGCCGGCAGGCCGCTGGAATTCTGGTTGAACGCTTTAAGATCGGCCATGAGCGTCGCCCAATCGAATCCGTTGTCGGGGGTCACGCCTTTTCCGTTGAGGAAATCCTTGCTGACGATGGCCCAGGACTCCTCGCAGTAGGCCTGGAAAAACGCCCAGGTCATCTTGAGGAACTGGCCCCAGGTCACGATGGTGACGCCTTCGGAGTCAAAGCCGGCCACCGCGACGGAGTGCCCGCCCCAAGAGCCGGGCGCGCCGTCGCCCGTGGTTCCCTCGGGCGGCACGTCCCACAACCCCTGGGCGACCTGCTTCTGGGCGGAAATCGGCAGGTTGATGCCCAGATCGCCGCCGCCGAAAAGCCAGACGGCCTTTTTGAAGAGTTCCGTGTTCGCCGGATCGACGAAGAGGAACGCGCCGAGCTTATCGCCGCCGATGCCGGTCTTACGCCAGTATTTGAGCACGTCGATGATATTCGCGCCTTGATCCGAGTTCGGATCGTTGGGGTTGTAGTTGCCCACGCTGGGGGCTTCGTAAGCTTTCTCGATAGCCGAATCGGGAATGGTTTTTTCCTTGCCGGCGTTGGCCGTCCACACCTGCACGGCGTGGCCGGGCGCCGCCACGGCGCAATCCCCGATCTTGTCGTTAAGCATCATTCCCAATTTGGTGACAGGGCCGGTATAATCAACCTGGCCGGGGGCGGCAGGAACGTTCTGGGCGTACTTGTGAAGATGGAGCGTCCGCGGATCGGGAACCCAGCGCTTGCGCCCGAGCTTGAGCGAGGCGACGTCGAGATTGGCGAGGCCGCTCCTCGCCGAATCGCCGCCGCCAAGAGAGGCGGAGGCCAGCATCCTGGCCATCTGGGAAGGGCTTCCGGCGGCCATGAGCCTTAATTCCCGGAGCGCCGCAACGCCCTTGCTGAGCGACGCTATTTTCGCGGCCTCTTCCTTGCCCGGGATGATGATGCCGCCGCGGTGCGCTTGAATGACGGGTGAAGCAGATTGAGCCGGCGCGGCAGTTTGCTTTTTGGGCGATTTGGCCGCGGCCGCGGGAATGGAGTGTGGCAGGATGATGGCGGGCGCGGAAGCCTGGCCCGCTGAGACTTCTTTCTCCGGAACCGCTTGGGCCTGTGTTTGGCCGACTTCGAGACTGGGCCCGGAATTTAAATCGAGCGCGCCGGTCTCAAGGGCCGACAAGGAGGCCGCGTCGCCGACGTTCAAATTCGTGTTTATATTCCCGACCGGGGACAGTCCCGCCGCCGGGTCCACGGCCATGGAGGTCGCGGAAATATCCGGCGCGCCGGCGTCCATGGCGCCGCCTCCGGCAAACGCGGGAAGCGGAAATTGAGCGAGAATCAGAGCGAGGCTGAGCAGGGTGCCTTTCATGAAGCCCTCCGGGCGGTTGATATCGTCATGCGCCTTTAGAATAGCGCAATAGCCGGCCGGGCAGAAGTGTCTTCGGACCTACGTGCCGCATAGGACTTTTGCCGCAAGTGTTCATTGACATGAAAAACATACTCTGGTATCCTTTGAGACGGATCGGATCGATTCCAGCTTAAGAGGAGCGTGCGCGTGGCAAAAAAGAGAATCTCGGTCGTCATAGCGGATGACCAGACGCTGTTCCGCGAAGGCATCAAGGATCTGCTCGAGGACGAGAAAGGAATCGAGGTCGTCGGCGAGGCGGCCGACGGCGAAGAGGCGCTGCGCCTGGTCAAGAAGCTCCGGCCCAACGTCATTCTTCTCGACATCAAGCTTCCGCACATGGACGGCATCGAGGCGACCCGCCAGATTCACAAGGACTGCCCGACCACCAACGTGCTCATCCTCTCTTCCTACGAGGACGAGTCGCACGTCATGGAGGCCATCCAGGCCGGGGCCAACGGATACCTTTCCAAGATGCTGCCCGCCGCCGAGCTGGTCAACGCCTTGAAGGCTTTCGCCAACCAGGGCGTGATGATTCCCCAGCCGGTCATGTCCAAGCTCATCGACGGCCTGCGGCAGATGGGCAGCTCCTCGGCCGAGGCGTCGCTGGTTTCCCTGACCAAGACGGAAATCCGCGTGCTGGCGCTTCTGGGCCGCGGCCAGTCGAACAAGGAAATCGCGAGCAAGCTCGAATGCAGCGTCAAGACGGTCAAGAATCATTTGAACAGCATCTTCCAAAAACTCGGCGTCAGCAACCGGACGGAGGCCGTGGTCAAGGGCATCGACTTGGGGCTGATATCGGCCGAAGGCATCGATTAAGGCGGCGCTTGATGAGCGAACAAAACCACCGGCTTATTCCCCAGAAACCCTACGAATCCTACGACGAATATCTAGCGCAGTACGGCGGAAAGTCTCCCGTCCTCAAAGCCCGGCAAGCCGCTCCCGACGCCGTCATCAAGGAAGTCAAGGACGCGGGCCTGCGCGGCCGCGGCGGCGCGGGCTTTCCCACCGCCATCAAGTGGACCACCACCAAGAACCACCCCTGCCCCACGCGCTACGTGGTGTGCAACGCGTCCGAAGGCGAGCCGGGAACTTATAAGGATCGCTACCTCATCCAGAAAAACTCCTATGCCACCATCGAGGGCATGCTCATCGCCGCGCACGTGGTCAACGCCAAGGGGCTCTACCTCGCCATCAAGGGCGTCTACAAGCGCGAAATCGCGCGCCTCGAAAAGGCGCTCGAGGAAATGCGCGCCAAGGGACTTTTGGACGGCGCGCCCTTCACCATCGTGCACGGGCCGGACTCCTACCTCTACGGCGAGGAAAAGGCCATGCTCGAAGTCGTCGAGGGCAACGAGCCCATGCCGCGGGAGACGCACTATCCCCCTTTCGAGAAGGGTCTCTTCGCCAGCATCGAGTCGCCCAACCCCGCCTTGGTCAACAACGCGGAGTCCTTCGGCCGCGTGCCGGGCATCATCCACCACGGCGCGGCCTCCTTCCGCTCTGCCGGCACCAAGGACACGCCGGGGCATCTGATATTCACGCTCTGCGGCGACGTGGCCAAGCCCGGCCTCTACGAAGTCGAAGCCGGCATCACGCTGCGCGACCTGTTGAACAAGCACGGCGGCGGCCCCAAGCCCGGACGGCGCTTCAAAGCCGAGATTTCAGGCGTGGCCTCGGGCGTCGTTCCGGAGTCCAAATTCGACACCCCGGCCGAGTTCGGCTCGCTGGCCAAGGCCGGCGGCGGCTTGGGCTCGGCGGGATTTATCGTCATGGACGATTCCACCAACATTCCGCGCGTGGCCCAGACGCTCACCCGCTTTCTCTACGTGGAGTCCTGCCACCAATGCGCGTCCTGCAAGAGCGGGCTGCGCGAGGCCTCAATGGCCTTGGATGATTTTTGCGCCGGACGCTCCGGAAAAGCTGATCCGGTGGAAAGGGCGCTCTCGGCGGTTTTGGGCGGCTCCCAGGGCACGCGGTGCTATCTTCCCGTCGAGGGCGGCCTCATGCTGCCGAGCTTTATCCGCGAGTTCCGCGCGGAATTCGACGATCAGGCCCGCGCCGTTGCGGCGCCGGCTTATCCGACGCCCAAGATCAAGGATTACGACGAAGCCGCGCACGTCATCACCTACGACGCGCATTACGCGGAGAAGCAGCCGGATTGGACCTACGCCGAGTCCGCGGCAGCCCGCTAAAATCAGCTTCCGTTTAGTGCGCCGCGATGGGCTTGGAGCCGTAGCGGACCTTCCTGAAGAAAAAGCACAACGGCGCGCCGAGAAGGCAAATCCAAACCAAGTCGCGGAACATGCCCGTATAGACCAAGGCTTGGGCCTGGGTCAAAAGCTGCCGGTAGAACACTCCCGTCGCGGCGGCCATGGCGCGCGAGGCGCCCAAATTGTGCGAAAGCCGCGCGGCCAGAGAGTTCAGGCGGCCGACATACAACGGGTTATAGCGGCTTACATGGGAAACTAAATTCGCCTGCCGGTTCTGCGCCGCGCGCTCAAGATAAACCGTGGAGAGCGATATCCCCACCGAGCCGCCGATGTTCCTCATTAAATTGTAGATGCCGGTGCCGTTGTTCATCTCGGAAAGCGGCAGCTCGCCCATGGTCGAGGTGGTCAAGGGCACGAAGATGAACCCCATGGCGAAGCCGCTGATGACGCCGGGCCAAATGATGTTGACCATGGAAACGTTTAGATTGATGGCTCCGAAAAGGTACATCGAATAAGCGAGCACGGCGAAGCCAAAGGCCATGAGCGCCCTGTCGTCGATAAGCCCGACCAGCCGCCCGGCCACCACCATGGACGCCAGCGAACCCAAGCCGCGGGGGCTCACCGCCAGGCCGCTTTGCAGCGCCGGGTAGCCCATCACGGTCTGCAGAAGAAGCGGCAGCGTCGCCGTCGTGCTGTAGAGCGCGGCGCCGACCAGGAAAATGAGGCACGTGCCCACGGCGAAATTGCGGTTCTTGAATACGCTCAGATGGACGATGGGTTCCTTGGCCTTGAGCTCTCGGATGATGAAGATGACGAAGGCGGCGATGGAAATCACGGTCAGGTAGCGGATCCACGGCGTTCCGAACCAGTCCATCTCCTGGCCCTTGTCGAGCACGATCTGCATGCCGGCCAGCCAAATCGCCATGAAGCCGAAGCCGAGGTAGTCGATGGGCGAGCCGCGCGTCTTCCTTAGATAGGGCGGATCCTGGATGAAGGCGCGGATCATGGAGACGGCGAAGAGGCCGATGGGCACGTTGATGTAGAACACCCAGCGCCAGGAATAGCTGTCGGTGATCCAGCCGCCCAGGGTCGGGCCGATGATGGGCGCGACCACCACGCCCATGCCGTAGACCGCCATGGCCAAGCCGCGTTTTTTGGGCGGGAAGCTTTCCAATAAGACCGACTGCGCGATGGGCTGCAGCGCGCCGCCGCCGGCGCCCTGGATGGCGCGGAAAAAAACGATGCTCCCCAGGCTTCCGGCCGCGCCGCATAAAGCCGAAGCCACGGTGAAAATGCCGACGCACCAGAGCAGGAACTTCTTGCGCCCGAAGTATCCCCCCAGCCAGCCGGTGGCCGGAAGAATGATGGCGTTGGCCACCAGATAGCTGGTCAGTATCCAGGTCGCGTCGTCGGGGGTCGAGGAGAGGCTGCCCGCGATGTGCGGCAGGGCGACGTTGGCGATGGAGGTGTCCAGCACCTCCATGAACGTCGCCAGCATGACGGCGAAGGCGATAATCCAGGGATTGACCGGGGAAACCCACTCCTGCGCCGAGGTTTCCAGCGTCGCTGAATCGCTCACGATGGGCGTGACCTCGCGGGGCGCCGCCTGGTCAGCGGAGGTCTACGGTCGGCACCACCGACATGCCCACCGCCAAGGGGTAGGCGGGGTTCGGCGGGTCGTCGAAAACAATTTTGACCGGAATTCGCTGCACCACCTTGACGTAGTTTCCCGTGGCGTTCTCCGGAGGCAGAAGGCTGAAGGCCGCGCCCGTGCCCCGCTGGACGCTGTCGACGTGGCCGTGGAACACGACGCCCGGGTAGGTGTCGATGCTGATTTCCGCCTTTTGGCCCGGCTTCATGTCGGTGACCTGGGTTTCCTTGAAGTTCGCCACGACCCAGAGCTCATCCGGAACGATGGCCATCAGGGCCTGCCCGGTCTGGGCGTACATCCCGACCACGGCGCTTTTTTCGGACACGTGCCCCGTGGCCGGCGCGAAAATCTTGGTATAGGACAGATTTAACTGCGCCTGCTCCAAGCCCGCCTTGGCGAGATCCACCTTGGCCTCGGCTTGCTGATAGGCGGCCAAGGCGTGATCGTATTCCTGCTTGGAGGCCTCGTCCAACTCCGAGAGAGCCTTGTAGCGCCGCACGTCGAGCTTGGTTTTCTCCTCCTGCGCCTGGGCGCTGTAAACATCGGCCAGGGCTTGGTCCTTGCGCGCCTGATAGTCCCGCGGATCGATTTCGACGAGCGGATCGCCCTTCTTGACCTTCTGGTTGTCGTCCACGTAAACGGCGATAATTTGCCCGGGCACCTGGGGAGAGATGGGGACGACGTCGGTCGCGATAAAGGCGTCGTCGGTGGAGGCGTGAGTCATGAAATAGCGCCAGTACTTGGCTCCGAGCGCGCACGCGGGCACGAGAACGACGATGCCGGCGATCATCCAAAGTTTTTTGCGTCTGGCCTCCGGCGCGGCCGCGGTTTTCTCCATGACTTTCTCCTCGCTAAAGCGGTTCTAAAGCTTGAACGTCTCCATGTCGCCCAGGGCGACCGCCAGGCGCACGCGCGCCTGGTTGTAAAAAGCGAGCGCCGTGACGTGGTCGTCGCGCGCTTCCTCGATGGAGGTCTGGGCGCTCAAGACCTCCAGGTTGTCCGCCACGCCCGAGCGGAACCTGTCCCGGGCCATGTCCAACTCTTTTTGCGCCAAATCCAAGGAGTCGTCCGCCGCGCGCACCTGCTCTTGGGCGGCCCAGACCTGGGCCGCGGCGACGCGCACCTCCTTCTCGATTTCCTGCTTCAAGTCGCCAAGCGTCAGGCGCGATTCTTTTTCCCGGCTCACCGCCGCCCGGATATGCCCGTAAATCCCCCCATCGAAGAGCGGCAGGCTCACGAACGCGCCTACGGCGCGCGTCTCATGGACGTTTTTAGACGGGCTCGTGCCGCTCAAGCCGTAGTTCGCCTCGGCCGAGACGGTGGGCAAAAGCGCGCCCTCCGCGGAACGCGCGGCTAAATCGTCGACCCGGAGCTGCTCTTGAGCCACTGCGAGTTCGACTCGGTTTTGCAGGGCCTCGGCGATGGCGGTTTGGGTGGAAACGACTGTTTGTTCCGAATCGCGCAGCGAATCAGTCAGGATGAGATATGAGTCCATGGGCAGTCCCAGAACGCGCTCCAAATCGATGATCGATATCCGGGCGTCCAGGTCGGCCTGGGCCGCGTGGTATTTTTCCTGGGCCACGCGCGTCTTGGCGCGGGCGACGTCGACGCCCTGCGCCACGCCCACTTGGTGCTCGTCCTGCGCCAAAACGTAGAGGCTTTGCGCCAAATCCAAATCCGAGCGGGCCGCGGCCACCGCTTGGGCCGAGCGCAGGGCTTCGATGTAGGCCATGGCGGCCTCCTCGGCCACGGCGGGGCGGGATAAATCATGCTCCAGCTTCGCCAGGCGGACCTCCGCGCGGCCCTGCGCGAAATCGGCGATGCTTTTAACGTCCAAGAGATTTTGGACCAGGTGCAGCCGCGCGTCGAAAACTCCGTAGGGGCCGATGATCAGCGGCATGCCGGGGGTAAGCGGCTGCTCGAAGCCCAAGCCGGCCAAATTGGCCGTTTGGTTCTGCTGCGAGGCCGTGGCCGTGATGCGCGGCCAGAGTTCGGAGTAAAGGCTCATGGCGTCGCCTTTGGCTTCGCTGATTTTTTCGGCGGCCAGCAGGGACTGCAGGTTCTGCTTGATCGCCAGGCCCACCGCGTCGGAAAAGCTCAGGGCGATGGGCCCTTGCGCGAGGACGGGCGCCGCGGCCAAAAAGAGGACCGCCGCCGCCGAGGCCGCACGGCGGAGGGCGCCCGTTTTTTTGCCCTCCCGCTGTCGCGCAATGACTGACCCGTTAGTCATTTATGAGTAAGATGATAGCACACGCCGCGCCGGTTGTCCAGCCCCGCGCCTTTGCCGCGGGATCAATAAGGAAGGCGTCCTGCGAAAGCAGGACGCCTTCAAGCCAAACGGCGGACGCGCTACTGCTGCGCCGAGGGTTGCTGCTGCGATTGATCCGGCTGTCCCGACTGGCCGGGTTGCTCTTGCCCCTGAGCCCCCCGCGAAGCGCGGCGATTTTGCCGCCGTTCCCTGCGGGCTTGGCGCGCCCGCTGCCGGAGCTGGCGCAACTGTTGAATGATTTGCCGGCGCTGCTGGAGCAACGGTTTTATTTGCTCTCGAAGCTGCTTGATTTGTCGCGTGATTTGCTGCGCTTGCTGGCGCAGTTGTTGAGCCTGCGCGCGCAGCTGCCGGCCCTGCCCGGACGCTTCTCCTGAAGCCGGAGCCTGGGCTCCCCCGGCATCGGACGCGCCTTGCGCCCTGACGACCAAAACCGAACCTGCGGCCATAGCCAGCGCCAATGCGGCGATTTCAATTCTTTTCATAGTAGTGCCTCCCCAATAATGCATAACGTGATTATTCATAGGACGGCGCAGCGGGCGCGAAAGTGTCGGGTCCTAAGCGGCCGTGGCGATGGGAGGATGATGAATGAACTGGATGAGGTTGCCTTCCGGATCGCGCATATAAAAGGAACGGGCCCCGTCGCGGTGCGTCTTGGGCTCCTTCTCGGGCTCAAAACCCTTCTTTTTTAGGTAATCCGCCCAGGCGTCCACGTCCGCGGGGCGCTTAAGCATGATGCCGAAGTGATCGAGGCTCCCCCCCTCGCTGAACTGCGCCGTGTGCAGGGCCAGGCTGTCCTTGTCCTTGGCGAGGTATAGATTGTCCGGATCGGGCCGCCATTCCACCGCGAAGCCCAGAATATCGACGTAGAAGCGCTCCGCGGCGGCCAGGTCCTTGACCTTGAGCGCGATGTGCCGGATGCCCAGGGTTTCCGGAGGCAGGTCGGAGGAACGCGGCGTCATGATATAATGATTATAACACATGGCTTCCTTGGCTGAAAAAACCGCCGTCAACCTCGAGACCCTCCGCTACTGCCAGGACGTTTTTGCCTATCGCCGCCGCAAAACCCGTACGGTGATGGTGGGCAAGGTGGGCGTGGGCGGCGAGAATCCCATTCGCCTGCAGTCCATGACCACCACGGACACCATGAACGTGGCGGCCACCGTCGCGCAGAGCCTGCGCATGGTCGAAGCCGGATGTGAAATCGTGCGCATCACCACGCCCACGGTCAATGACTCGAAGGCCTTGGGCAAGATAAAGGAAGGGCTGCTCAAGGCCGGGTGCGCCGTGCCTCTGGTCGCGGACATCCATTTTTCTCCTCCCGCCGCCATGGAAGCGGCGGAGTACGCCGAGAAAGTGCGCATCAACCCCGGCAACTTCGTGGACAACAAGCGCTTCGCGGTCAAGGAGTACACCGACGCGGAGTACGAGGCCGAGCTCGCGCGCATCGAGGAGCGCTTCACGCCCCTGGTGGAGAAGTTAAAGCGCCTGAAGCGCGCCCTGCGCCTGGGCACCAACCACGGCTCGCTCTCGGACCGCATCATGAACCGCTACGGCGATTCGCCGCTGGGCATGGTCGAGAGCGCGCTGGAATACGTGCGCATCTGCGAGAAAAACGGATTTTACGACATCATTCTGTCGATGAAGGCCTCCAACCCGAAAATCATGATCGCGGCCTACCGGCTTTTGGCCGCGCGCATGGACGAGTTGGGCATGAATTATCCTTTTCATTTGGGCGTGACCGAGGCGGGCGGCGGCGAGGACGGACGCATCAAGTCCGCCATCGGCATCGGCAGCCTCCTGGCCGACGGCATCGGCGACACCATCCGCGTTTCTTTGACCGAGGATCCGGAGTTCGAAGTTCCGGTCTGCCGGGACCTAGCGGCGCCTTTTCAGGCCAAGCCCGCGGAAAAGCCAAGGCCGTATCTTGCCGGGGCCAGGCACTGCCGCAGTTTTTTCGATTACGCCCGGCGCCCCGCGTCGGCCCTGCGCGTCGGACCCTTTGTCATGGGCGGCAGCCAGCCCATCCGGGTCGTCACGACGACGCCCTCGGACATCAAAGCCGCAGACATCATGGCTCTTTTGGAAGCCCAGCTTAAAAAAGCCGGCGAGGCCGTGCCCGAGATTCTTTCCTGGGCCCTGCGCACGCGCGAGGACGTGGAACGCCTGAAGGCCGTCCGTCAAAGCTTGTCGGGCGAAACCTCGCGCCTGGCCTTCCTGGGGCGCTTCGAAGGGCCGCTTGAACTGGCGCTCGAAGGACTGTCCTTGGTGGATACGGCGTCTTGGAACGGCGCGGAAACGGAAAAATTCTCTCAAGCGCTCAAGACGCAAGGAAAAATTTGGCTCATCGAAGAGAAAACCGCAGCCCAGGTTTTGGCGAAATCTGAAACGGCCAAGCGCGCGGGCGTTCCCGCCCTGCTCAGCCTGACCGGCCCGCGAAACATGGAAGCTCTTCTCCATGAATACCGCGCGCTCGCGGCCCAGTCCGAGAATTTCCCCATCCACCTGCGCGCCGGACGCGCGGACAACGCCGAAGACCAATTGCTGTTTTCTTCCCTTCTTATTGGCAGCCTGCTTTGCGACGGCGCCGGGGACAGCGTCGAAATCGCTGCGGACTTGGCGCCGGCGAAAAGCATCGAGCTGTGCTACAACGTTTTGCAGGGCGCGGGCGCGCGCGTGACCAAGACCGAGTTCGTCTCCTGCCCGTCCTGCGGCCGCACGCTTTTCGACTTGCAGACCACCACCGACCGCATCAAAACCCGCACCGGGCACTTGAAGGGCGTCAAGATCGCCATCATGGGCTGCATCGTCAACGGGCCCGGAGAGATGGCCGACGCGGATTTCGGCTACGTGGGCGGAGCGCCGGGGAAGATCAACCTCTACGTCGGCAAGGAATGCGTGCAGAAGGGCATTCCCATGGAAGGCGCGGACGAGGCGCTGGTCCAGCTCATCAAGTCCAACGGCAAGTGGGTCGACCCAGTCTAACAGCCGGCCGCGCCCGCGCGGCCGTGAAGCTCCGCCCGAGCTTCGTCGCCATCGACTTCGAGACCGCCGACTACGGCGCGGACTCCGCCTGCGCTGTGGGCCTCATCAGGGTCGAAAACGGCAAAATCGTGCGCAAGCGGCACCACTTCATCCGTCCGCCGCGGCGCCAGTTCGCCTTCACCTACATCCACGGTATCACCTGGGAGGACGTCAAGGACAAGCCCAGCTTCGCCGACTTGTGGTCCGACATCGAGCAAGACCTCCGCGGCGCGGAGTTTTTGGCCGCGCACAATTCGAGATTCGACGAGGGCGTGCTCAAGGCCTGCTGCGAAGCGGCCGGCATCGCGGCGCCCGCGACCCCCTTTGTCTGCACCGTGAAGCTTGCGCGCGAGACTTGGAGGCTCTACCCCACGAAGTTGCCGGACGTCTGCCGCTTTCTGGGCCACTCATTGAACCACCACGAGGCCCTCTCGGACGCGGAAGCCTGCGCGCGCATCGTGCTGGCGGCGATCGAAGCCTAAGAAGAGTTGCGTCCCGCTTTTTTTGGTTGTACACTGCCATCAGTGGGGTGGAGCAGCTTGGTAGCTCGCCGGGGCTACTTCCCGGAGATCGCTGGTTCAAATCCAGCCCCCACTATGGATTTAACTTATGTTGGAGGATGACGCTTCTAAAATCGCCACGCTTATCGAGAGCGGCGCGGACTTGGAGACTCCGGATGCCAACGGCCTGACCCCTCTGGTCTTAGCCTGCTCCAAGGGATTGCTTGCTGAGGTCGGACATTTAATCGAACGGGGAGCCAAAATCGAAGGTTCCCGCCAAAAGCGCTGGTCGCCGTTGATCGCAGCGGCCTACTTCGGACATGAGGACGTTTTGGCTCTCCTCCTTGCGCGGGGTTGCGAGACCGACGCTAAAGCACACAAGGGTCTGACTGCGCTCGTGTCAGCTGCGGGCAACGGCCGCTTAGCCTGCGTGCGGGCGCTGCTGGATAAAGGCGCGTGCATCGACGCCCGGACGGACAATGGCGAGACCGCGCTCATGAATGCCGCCGCCCAGGGTCACCAAGACGTCGCCCATGTCCTGCTTGAGGCTGGAGCCAATCCGCAACTGCGCAGCAAGCGCGGCGAAGATGCGCTGACGCTGGCGGCGCGAAATGGGCGCGTTGAAATGCTCGATCTTCTGATTGGAGGCGGAGCGGACGTTAATGGGCGGACAAAACTCGCAGAAACCGCGCTGCTTCGCGCGGCCGAGGCCGGCCGCTTGGCAGCGGTCGAACTTCTCCTGCGTCGCGGCGCCGACTTGGAGGCCAGGGACTTCTCCGGTCGAAGCGCCCTCATCGCCGCATCCGCCGCGGGCCGCGACGGGATCATCAAGCTGCTGCTTAAGAGCGGAGCGAACGTTAACGCGAGGATGAACAACGGTCAAGCGGCGATATCTGTGGCGGCCGCCAAGGCGCTGGAAAAAGCGGCCCAGATTCTCCTGGAACATGGGGCGGAGATCAACGTCCGTGATAAGAAAGGCTTTACCCCACTAACGCACGCGATCGCGCAAAGGTCTCTAGGGCTGCTCGAGATGTTCCTGCGCTTCGGAGCGGACGTTAATGCCCGAACGGATACGGGGGCAACTCCCTTCACTAAAGCGGCTGAATGGTGTCCGGAAGATTCCCTTATCCACATGATCGAGGCTGGAGCCGATCTTAACCATCAAGACGAGAGCGGACGCACGGCGCTCTACCGTGCCGCTTACCAAGGCAATTCCGGAGCCGTCCGGCTGCTCATTGAGCGAGGCGCAGGCGTGGACATTCCTGCCATTAACGCCAATCAAGGAACGCCTCTCATTGAGGCCGCATCCAACGGTCATTGCGGTATAGTAGAGATGCTCTTGAAGGCCGGCGCGAGTATTAATGCCGAGGACGCCGCGGGGCGAACCGCGCTCATTTGGGCCGCCTGTAATGGGCGAGAGGACGTGGCGCGGCTTTTACTGGAAAACAACGCCAATCTTCATGCTAAGGACGCGCTTGGTGCCCAAGCACTTGCCTGGGCGGCCTACTGCGGGAGAATCGCCATTATCTTGCTGCTCTTGGAGCATGGCGCAGAAATCAACGCTCATGACAATCAGGGACGCACCGCCTTAATGAGGGCTGCCGAGCATGATCACGAAGCTGCCGTTCGGCTTTTGCTTGAACGCGGTGCGAATGAACATACTCCGCCGGCTTCTGATGACATCTCGAATGCCAAGATACTGCTCTCAATGCTGTCGCTCTCCAAGATCGAAAAAATTACAAACCCGACATCAAGTAGCTATTGCAACACCTGACGTAAGCCGTCGTCTTCGTATTGATCCGTCTTCCTTGCCGTGATCCTAGCTGTTGCCGTTAGGCCCAATCAAGAGAAATGTCGTTGCCGGAGGGCTTGATGGCCGTTGC
>DATLUA010000004.1:0-17683 GCA_035533295.1 Elusimicrobiota bacterium
GCAACCAGGCGTTCGAGTCCGGTCCGTTCTTCCGCCGAGAGCTTGACGATATGCTTGTAGGCCATGGCCATCCTCCTGCGCTCGGCGTGCGCGCAGAGATTCAAGCATAAATGGTCAGATTACGCGAGACGGACTACTAGTGCCGCCCTAGTCAAACCCTATCTACCGGGCCTGGAACTTTTCGGCGGGCTCGCTCGTATATTCAATGAGCGGCCATGAAAGACCTGGTTTTAGACGTGCCCATCGAACGGCGCATCTATCTATTGCGCAAGCCGCCGCCAGAACCGCCGCCGGGAAAACCAAAAACAGTCGCCGGCTTCGGGCCGTAAATCCGAGCAGCGCCCGCGCCCTCCGCGCCCGTCACGCGCGCGTCATATGGAAGTTGCCCGGATTTCATGGCGCGCGCGCGCCAAGGCGCCTATACTGGAGCCATGGACACCAACCGCAGCGTCAAGCGCTACCGCACCATCTGGATTTCGGACATCCACCTGGGCACCCGGGGATGCAAGGCCGATTTTCTCCTGGACTTCCTCAAGCACAACGACTCCGATACTCTTTACCTGGTCGGCGACATCATCGACGGCTGGGCCCTGCGCCTGACCTGGTTCGGCTGGCGGCAAAGCCACAACGACATCATCCAGAAGATTTTGCGCCGCGCGCGCAAGGGGACCAAGGTCTTCTACATCCCCGGCAACCACGACGAGGCGGCCCGCGATTTCCTGGGCATGAAGTTCGGCGGCGTCTCCATCGTCAACCAGGCCGTGCACAAGACCGCCGACGGCCGGCGCTTCCTGGTCACCCACGGCGATCAATACGACGCGGTCATCCAGTGCGCCAAGTGGGTCGCCAAGCTGGGCAGCTGGGCCTACGACTTCTCGGTCATCGTCAACCACTGGCTCAACTTCGCGCGCAAAAAGCTGGGCTACCCCTACTGGTCGCTCTCGGCTTACTTGAAGCACCGGGTCAAGAACGCGCTTGAGTTCATCGCGGCCTTCCGCCGCGCCGTGGCCCAGGAGGCCAAACGCAAGGGCCTTGACGGCGTCATCTGCGGGCACATCCACCACCCCGAGCAGCAGACAATCGACGGCGTCCTCTACATCAACGACGGCGACTGGGTGGAGAGCTGCTCGGCCTTGGTGGAAACCCAAGGCGGGCGCCTCGACATCATGCGCTGGGATAAAATCCTCGAAGACGCGCCCGAGCCTCAGCCGGAGCCCGCGGCCCGCGCATGAAGATTCTCATTCTTTCCGCGTCGGCGGGGGCCGGGCACATGCGCGCGGCCCAGGCCATCGAGTGCGCGCTGCAGGAAGCCCATCCCGCGGCTTCGGTCAAAATCGTCGATGTGCTGGATATGGCCGCGCCGTTTTTCCGCCGCGCCTACGGCGAGGGCTACGTCGGCCTGGCCAACTCCGCCCCGCGCGCCTTCGGATGCCTCTACGATCTCTTCGACCGGCCCGGCGAGGACATCCCCCTGCGCGACTCCGCGCGGAGATTTGCGCAGCGCCTCGGCATGGACGCCTTCCCGGGCTTCATCAAGGAAGAGGCCTGCGACGCGGTGGTCAACACCCACTTTCTTCCCGCGGAGCTGCTCGCGGACTTGAAGCTCCGCGGCGAAATCGACGTCCCGCAGATGACCGTGGTGACCGACTTTGACGCCCATCGCCTCTGGGCCAGCCGCCCCTGCGAGCAGTTTTTCGTCGCCTCGCAGGAGGGCGCGGTCTCGCTCATCATCCATGGCGTGCCTACCGACGCCATCAACGTCTCGGGCATTCCCATCCACCCGGTTTTCGCGCGCTGCCCGGAGCGCGCCGAGTGCTTGAAGGCCCACGGCCTCACGGGCGAGCGGCCCGTCATCCTGCAGATGGCCGGAGGCGCGGGCATGGGCGCCATCGATGAAATCTGGACGGAGCTTCTCGCTATCGAGCAGCCCCTGGAGCTCGTCGTGGTCGCCGGGCGCAATCAAAAAGCTTGCGAGCGCCTTAAAAAAACGCCCGTGCCGGCCCGGCACCGCACGCGCGTCTTGGGCTACACCGACAAGGTGCACGAGCTCATGGCCGCGGCTGATCTGCTGGTCACAAAACCCGGGGGACTCACCACCGCCGAGGCGCTCTCAAGCGCGCTTCCCGTCGCCGCGGTCATGCCCATCCCCGGCCAGGAAAGCCGCAACGCCGATTTCCTGCTCGCCCGCGGCGCGGGGCTCCGCGTCGATTCTCTCGCGGCCCTGCGCGGCGAAATTGAGTCGCTGCTGCGGCGCCCCGCGCGCCTGCGCGCGATGCGCGCCAAGGCCTTCCGGTTGGGGCGGCCGCTCGCGGCCTTCGACGCCGCCCGCAAGGCCGTGGAACTGGCCTCCGCGCCCGCCGCGGTCGCGAGCCCGGCCGCGCTCCCGGTCTAGCCTTCCGTCACGCGCCCGTCACACAAAATTGACCCCGCTTCCATGGGCTTGGCCGCGGGCGTTCCAAACTTCCCAAGTCCGTTGGTTTGGAACGTCCCGAACCAACGAATTCCGGATGTTCGGGGCGCAGTCCGTGAACTGGAACCAAAATCCCATGGACGGGCTCAAAGCTTCGCCGCCGCCGCCCGTGCTAAAGCGGCGCGGCGCCTGAACCCCGCGAGGAATCCCTACAAAACCCTGCCCCTGGGCTGGATGGAGCCGGACCTGCCTTTCGCCTTCAGCGTGCCCGTGAAGCGCGGGGCGTGGCGCTACCCCGCGGACGGGACGGCGGCCCTGGTGTTCATCATCACCTCCGGCGCCAAGGCGCGCCTGCCGCCGGATTATCCCGCCGCGGCCCAGCACTGCGCCTACGATGACGACGCCGGCGGCTGGGTCGACTGCGACCACAAGCCCGGCGTTCCCTACTACGATGGCACGCTCCATCTGGAAGGCCCGGGCCTGGATCCGGCCTGCGACGTGGACATCGCGCGCCCGCCCTTCGGCTGCCCCAAGCCCTGACGCTCGGAGGCTCTTAGGACAGCCAGACGTCGAGAATAAAACCCCGCCGGATGCCGCGCGCGGGAATCAAGACGCGGTTTATCTTCTCCCGGCTTTAATACTCCACTTTGACGGGCTTGCCGTCCGGCGTGTAGACAAGGCGGCCGGTCGATTGCTCCACGGAATAGCCCAGGAAGCGGGCGCTCCGGTTAATGGCGAAAAGAGACGGGTCTTCGATAAAAACGCCGGAGCCGCGGCCCGCGCGGCGGTCGCCCACAGCGCGAAGAGCCACGTCGGAAAGAGCGCCTGCGGCTTTTTCACGAGCCATAGCATCGCACATTTATTAAGGTAAAATCTCCTTAATGCCGCACCACCAGCCCTCCGACAGCCCGTGCGCGGACCTCTTGGCCGCCTTCACGGACGGCGCCTGCTCCGGAAATCCCGGGCCGGGCGGCTGGGCCGCGATTTTGCTCTGGCCCAACGGCCGGGTTTTGGAACTCGCCGGCGGCGAGGCCCAGACCACCAACAACCGCATGGAGATGCGCTCGGCCCTGGCGGTCTTGAAGGCCGCGGCCGACTTTCCGGGCGCGCTTGAAATCCGCGCCGACTCGACCTACGTCATCACCGGCATCACCAGCTGGATTTTCTCCTGGAAGAGGAAGAACTGGAAGAACTCCGCCGGCGACCCGGTCTTGAACCGCGACTTGTGGGAAGAGATGGACGCCTTGGTCTCGGCGCGCGGCCGCCACCGCCTCATGTGGCGCCACGTGCGCGGGCACAGCGGCGTGCCCGGCAACGAGCGCTGCGATGAGTTGGCCGTGGCCTTCTCGCACGGGGAATCCCCCGAACTCTACGACGGCCCGGCCGCGGACTATCCCGTCGATTTGGCCCTGACCGCGACAGTCCGTGGCAATTGAGTCCCCTGCCGCGGCGATCGCTCCGGCGCCAATACCGTCCAAGCTCTCCCGCCGCGCCGCCGGCATCTTGCTCCACCTCTCGTCCCTGCCCGGCCCGCACGGCATCGGGGACTTGGGGCCGGCCGCTTTTCGCTTCATCGATTTTTTAAAGGACGCGGGCCAGCGCTGGTGGCAGATGCTGCCGGTCGTTCCCACGGGCCCGGGCGATTCGCCGTACAGCTCCCTCTCGGCCTTCGCGGGCAACCCGCTCTTCATCAGCCTCGAAGCCCTCGTTCAAGACGGCTTCTTGACGCCCGAGGACATCGCCCAAGCGCCCGCGTTTCCCGCGGACAAGACCGACTACGAAGCGGCCGCGATCCATAAGGAAGAAATTCTGCGCAAGGCCTTCGCGCGCTTCACCGAGAAGGGCGGCGCGGAGGCGTGGGACGATTTCCGCGGCTTTTGCGTCGAGGAAGCCGAGTGGCTCGACGACTACGGGCTTTTCTGCGCGCTGCAAAAGGCCGACGGCGGCAAGCCTTGGAGCCAATGGGATGAGCCCCTGCGCCTCCGGCGCTTTCGCTATTGGTCGCGGGAGACCGTGCGCCAAGCGGGCGAGGAGTCGGCCTTCCGCCAATTCGCGCAGTATCTTTTCCGCAAGCAGTGGTCCGCCTTGAAGCGCCACGCGGCCGCGCAGGGCGTGGGCCTGATTGGCGATGTCCCGCTTTACGTGGCCTATGACAGCGCGGAGGTCTGGTCGCGCCCGGAAATTTTTCGTCTGGACGCCGCGCTGCGCCCCGAGGCCGTGGCCGGCGTGCCGCCCGATTATTTCTCGGAGGACGGCCAGCTTTGGGGCAACCCGCTCTACCGCTGGGACAAGCTCGCCGGGGACGGCTACGCGTGGTGGGTCTCGCGCCTCGCCCGAGCGGCCAAGCGCTTCGACGCCGTGCGCCTGGACCACTTCATCGGATTTTCGCGCTATTGGGAAGTGCCGGCGGACGCCAAGACCGCGAAGAACGGGAAGTGGACGACGGGGCCGGGCGAAGATTTTTTTTCAACCGTGCGGCAAAAACTGCCTGAGCTGCAAATTATCGCCGAGGACTTGGGCCTCGTCGGCCCCGACGTCGCGCGCCTGCGCGACGCCTTTCATTTTCCCGGCATCAAGGTGCTGGAGTTCTCCGTGGCCGAGGGCCGCGTGGAGGACCCGCCGGAAGGATACCCCGTCGCGAGCCTAGCCTGCACCGGCACGCACGACAACGACACGCTGTTGGGCTGGCTCGCCTCCCGCAAGGACCGCGATTTTCTGATGCGGCATTTCGGCGCCGAAGCGTCCGCGCCGCAGTGGGGCTTCATCAAGGCGGTCTATCACTCCCCCGCGCAGACGGCCGTCATCCCGCTCCAGGATATTTTGGGCTTGGGCGCCGAGGCGCGCATGAACCGGCCGGGCCAGGCCAAGGGCAACTGGCGCTGGCGGCTTGACGAAAAATCCCTGACCCCCGAGCTCGCGCGCACGCTGGCCGAACTGGCCAGCGCCTCCGGCCGCTAGATTTATGAGAACCCCAATTCCTACCGCCCCGAATCGTTTGGCGGGTCCTGTCGTCGCGGAGGGTTCCCGCTGGGCGCGCAGGCGTGCAGACTCCAGGCCGAGCACCCAACGGGATGGCCGCCGAGGCTCTACTCCCCACATAAGCCGATGAAAGTTGATCACCCCGGCGAGAACCATTTAAGCGCGCAGGACCTCTACCTCTTCAACGAGGGCAAGCACTTCAAGCTTCACGAGAAGCTGGGCGCGCACCTGGGAGAACTCGACGGCAAGCCGGGCGTGTTCTTCGCGGTCTGGGCGCCCAACGCTCGCAAGGTCTGCGTCATGGGCGACTTCAACGAGTGGAGCAAGACCAAGACGCTTCTCCATCCACAAGGCAGTTCCGGCATATGGGCGGGCTTTGTCCCGGAGGCCACGGCGGGCTCGCTCTACAAATATTGGATTTCATCCAACCACGGCGGCGCGAAGGCGGAGAAAATCGACCCCTTCGCCTTCGCCTTCGAAGAGCCGCCGCGCACCGCCTGCGTGGTGGCGCCGCTCGATTATTCCTGGGGCGACGGCCCCTGGATGGCCGAGCGCGCGCGCAAGAATTCCCTCGCGTCGCCCATGTCCGTCTACGAGGTGCACCTGGGCTCCTGGCGGCGCAAACCCGAGGACGGCGGCCGCTTTTTGACGTACCAGGAATTGGCCACGCAGCTGGCGCAGCACGCCCGCGAGATGGGCTTTACCCACGTCGAGTTGATGCCCGTGATGGAGCATCCCTTCTCCGGCTCCTGGGGCTACCAGAGCCTGGGCTACTTCGCGCCCACCTCGCGCCACGGCAGCCCGCGGGACTTCATGCATTTCGTGGACGTCCTGCATCAAAACGGCATCGGCGTGATTTTGGACTGGGTGCCCTCGCACTTCGCTACTGACCCGCACGGCCTGGGGCTCTACGACGGCACCGCGCTCTACGAGCACGCCGATCCCAAGCAGGGCGTGCACCCGGACTGGGGCAGCTACGTCTTCAACTACGGCCGCAACGAGGTGCGGAGCTTTCTTATTTCCAGCGCGCTCTATTGGCTCGAGAAATACCACGTCGACGGCCTGCGCGTGGACGCGGTCGCCTCCATGCTTTATCTCGACTACTCGCGCAAGGCGGGCGACTGGGTGCCCAACCGCTTCGGCGGCCGCGAGAACCTGGACGCCATCGAGTTCATGAAGACCTTGAACACGGAAATCTATAGCCGGCATCCCGACGTGCAGACCTTCGCCGAGGAGTCCACCTCCTGGCCCGCGGTCTCCCGCCCCGCCTACGTGGGCGGCCTGGGGTTCGGCATGAAGTGGGACATGGGCTGGATGCACGACACGCTCTCCTATTTCGCGGTCGACCCGCTTTTCCGCAAGTACCACCACGACCGCCTGACCTTCCGCATGCTCTACGCCTTCCACGAGAACTTCATCCTGCCGCTCTCGCACGACGAGGTGACTCACGGCAAGGGCTCGCTCTACGGCAAGATGTCGGGCGCGGACGAGTGGCAAAAATGCGCCAACCTGCGGCTCCTCTTGGGCTACATGCACGCGCAGGCGGGCAAGAAGCTTTTGTTCATGGGCTCGGAGTTCGCGCAGTGGTCCGAATGGAACCACGACAAGAGCCTGGACTGGCACGAGGCGGGCTTCGCGCCGCACGCGGGCGTCCAGCGCTGGCTCGCGGACCTAAACCGCCTCTACGCCGCCGAGCCGGCGCTCCACGCCTTGGACTGCGACCCCGCGGGCTTCGAGTGGATCGACTGCGGCGACGCGGACCACAACGTGATCTCCTTGCTCAGGAAGGACGGCCGCGGCCGCGCGGCCGTGGGCGTGTTCAACTTCAGCCCCGAACCGCAGCACGGCTACCGCGTGGGCGTGCCGCGCGGCGGGCGCTGGAAAGAGGCCTTGAACAGCGACGCCAAGGACTACTGGGGCAGCGGGCAGGGCAACTTCGGCGGCATCCCGGCCGACGAGATTGCCTGGCACGGCCGGCCCTTTTCCCTGCAGGCGACCTTGCCTCCGCTCTCGGCCGTGTTCTTCGTCCCTGAAGAGCAGACGCCGATGGCATAAAAACACCGAATGAACATCGATTCTCCGCCCTACCGCTTGGCGCAAAGGCTCTGGCTCGCCCTCCGTCGGACGCTGGAGACGATGGTCCCCCGCAACCAATTAGATCGCTGGCTGGACAAGGCTGGTTTTTTTACTTTCAAAGCCGGGCACTTCAGGCGCCTGCGCGCGCTTCCAGGCGGAAGCCTCATCGCCTACAGGCCCGACGATGAGAAAATCATCAATGAAATCCACGGCTGCGCGAATCCGGGAGGGCAGTACTCCCGCGGAGCCATCGCCGACGGCGACGTCGTCTTCGACGTGGGCGCGCACATCGGCGTCTTCAGCGTTTACGCGGCCCGCAAAAATCCGCACGGGCGCATCATTGCCGTTGAGCCAGCGCCGTTTAATCTGGAGCTTCTGCGCGAAAACATCGCGCGCAATGGTCTGCGCAACGTGAAAATATACCCGTGCGCCGTTTCCGACCACAGCGGCGAAGCCCGGCTTTTTTCCTTCGGCGATCACGCCTTGTACAGCCTGGAGAGCCCTGCGCCTGGCCTGCTTTCCACTCCCGCCCGGCTGCGCACCTTGGACGACATCTTCGAGGCCGAAGGACTCGCCGTGTGCCACCTCCTTAAAGTGGACATCGAGAAATCCGAACTGCCGGCGCTCAAGGGCGGGCGGCGGATGCTGGCGGCGACCCGCCAAGTCATACTCGAAGCGTCCAAGGAAAACGGCATCCACGAGCAGGCCGCCTCCTTTTTGCGGAGCCTGGGCTTTACCTGCTCCACGGAGTTCGATTCTCCCGAAGCAGAAATCATCTATGCCCACCGCTAGCTTGGCGGACAGGGCGCGCCGACGCTGCGCTTGGGTCCCGCCGGGCGACGCCCATCCCGCGCCCGCGTGCGTAGGCTTTCCCGGAGTGGCCGTCACGGCGGAGGACTCCGCGCTGGAGCGCATGCGGCGGGAGTTCGAGGAAAAACACTTCGTGGCCTGGCGCGGCCTCATCGAGCCCGGGCTGTTGGATTTTCTCATGAAAAAAGTGGCCTCCCAGACCTTCGGCCCGGCGGCCACAGCGGAAAATCCCGACTACGTGCGCGTTGACGGGCCGGTCAGCCTGGAGATCAACGAGGCTATCTCAGTTTTCTTCCGCGATCCAAAGCTTTACCGCGTCGTGCGCGCCATCACCGACGCCCCGCCCATTGAAACCTTCGGCGGGCGCGTCATCCGCCTGTGCCCCGGCAAAAACCACTATATCCGCTGGCACTGCGACAAAGACACCGGCCCGGAACGCGCGGCTTCCTTGCGCCTGAACCTGAGCCCCAGGCCGTGGCGCGGCGGGGTCATCGAGTTCAAGCGCTCGCTGGAAAGCCCTATCCATGCGCGACAGCCGGCCGACGCCTGCGGCGACGTGATTTTGTTCCGCTCCGCGGACGGGTTCCACCGCAACACCAAGGTCGCCGGATCCGAGCCAAAAATAACCTTTTCCGGATGGTTCTATGCCCAAGCGCCGCGCTAGGGCCGGCTTCCGCCGCTGCGCCTGGGTTCCGCCCGAGGACGCCCTCTACGTCCGCTACCACGACACGGAATGGGGCGTGCCCGTGCAAGACGACCGCAAAATATTCGAGTTCCTGGTCTTGGAAGCCTTCCAGGCCGGGCTCTCTTGGCGCATCGTGCTGGGCAAGCGGGAGAATTTCCGCAAGGCCTTCGCGGGCTTCGACTTCCGACGCGTCGCCGCGTTCGGCGCGCGGGACTTGGCCCGCATCGCCAAGGACCCCGGCGTGGTGCGCAACCGGGCCAAAATCGCGGCCGCGGCGCACAACGCCAAACGCTTTCTGGAAGTGCGCCGGGAATTCGGGACCTTCTCCAAGTACATGTGGTCCTGGGCCGAGGCCAAGGCCGAGGATTGGGCCAAGGACTTGAAGGCCCGGGGATTCAAGTTCCTGGGGCCCACCGTGGTCTACGCCCACATGCAGGCCGCGGGGATGGTCAACGACCACGCGCCTTTTTGCTTCCGTCGGCGCGAAGTGGGCCGCGCGCCGCGGCCCCGAAGGTCCTAGGACCCTTAGCCGCCCAAAAGGAGCCGGAAGGCTCACGCGCGCGGCCGGCCGGCCGTGGTAAACTCCTATCCGCCCCGCTGGGGGAAAATTCGAGCCCGGAGACCACGATGAAGAAGATCATTCGCGCCGGACGATTGGCGGCCGTCTTCTGCGCCGCGGGACTTTTGAGCGCGCAGGCCCACGCTCGGGCCAACTGGTCCGCCCCGCTGGCCAAGATTCCCTCCATCTATTCCCAACTGCAGTCCTATTTCCAGGAAGGCGCGGTTGCGGAACGCTCGGACCTCGACGGCTGGCGCTCGGGCCGGTGCTATAGCGCCGCGGCGCCCGACACCGCCTATGCCCGGCTGCTCCTGGGCGGCTACGCCCAACCGGACGCCGACGGCCCGCTTTTCCCCAGTTCCCGAGTCCCGCGCTTTTTCTTCGAAGCCTGGACAAGTTCTCCCAACGCCCGAACGGGCGACGCGCCCGCCGACCGCTACGACCGTTTGACCCCCGCCGATGCCGCGGCCGCGCAAGCCGAAATGAAGAAACTCACGACCTGCTACCTGGGCCCCGTGCGCGGCGCCGTAGTCGACCGCCGCGCCCTGAGATCCGACGCGGACGGCCGAAGCTACGCCGCGCGCGTCTACGATGAGCAGGTGGGGATGGCCACCCAGGGCGGCGTGCCCGCGGTCCGCTACGTCGTGGTCAAAATCGCCGGCCCCGCCACGGCCGCGCCGCTTGGCTCCGACGTCCTGTGCTACTTTTTCTCGCCCGACCTGGAGCCGGCGCGCTAGCCGGCGGCGGACAGGAGCCAACTGGTGAAAAAATCTTCTTTCAAATCACGGCGGACGGCCTGGGCCGCGACCGCGCTCGTCTTCTTGCAGCCCGCCGCCGCCTTTTGCTGGGGGCCCGTGGGGCACGAGGCCGTAGGCATCCTGGCCGAAGCCCGCTTGGAGCCGCAGGTCCAGCTGGCCATGACCCAAATTCTCGGCGCCGGCGTGGGGCTTGCGCAAATCGCCGATTGCGCCGACGTCCTGCGCGAGGCGGACACGGACTGCGCGGGCGTCTTCGATCCGCCCATGCGGCAGGACAAGCTGACCTCGTCCTGGCACTTCGTCAACATCCCCTTGGACGCCTCCGTGAGCCGGACGCCCGCCGCGGCCGACATCGACCAGTACAAGGACTGCGACGAGACCGCCAGCGGCCCCACCGCCGCGGCCATGCAGGATTCGCGCGAAGACTGCGTGCGCGGGCAAATTCAGTTCGCCATGCAGACCCTGCGCGCCCCGGCGCCGGCCCCCGCGCCGCAGGCCTCTTCGGCGCAAGTCCAAGCGCAGGCGGCCTCCGTGCTGCGGCAGCGGCAGATGGCGCTGATGTTCCTGGTCCATCTGGTGGCCGACTCGCACCAGCCCTTGCACGTGACCGACGACAACGACGCGGGCGGCAACGAGGAGCACGTGATTTTTCAAGGCCGCCGGCGCAGCCTGCACCAAGTGTGGGACGGCGTCATCGGAGCGCAAAAGGCCATGAACGCCCAAGCCCTGGCGAAGCTTTTGGAGCAGGATTTAAGCCAACTGCCGCAGGATGAAGTGGCCGGCTGGACCCCGGCCGATCTCGAAGCCGTCATCAACGCCGGCATCGGCGAGGGCTTCGGCATCGCCAAGAACGTCATCTACCCCGCGTACTCCGCGGCCAAGGCCGCCAGCCCGGATAAACGCTCGGTGGAACTGGGCCAGGATTACCAGGACCAGATGCAGCCCATCGCCTTCCGGCGGCTCGAGCAGGCCGCGGTACGTCTGGCCTTCCTGCTAAACCAATCCCTCGGCCAGAATCCCGATTTCACCTCGCCTACCGCCCACCCTGGCGCCGCGGCCGGAGTTTGGCGCAAGCACGGACGGCTGACGCTCAAGAAGCCCAACGTGAGCGGCAAGACCTGGGACGGCCGCACCCCAGTCTTATCCGGGCGGTAAGCCAGACCGCGCCGCGCTAAGCCTGGATGCGGGAGAAAAGTTGCGCGCCCGCGGCCACCAAAACCGCCGCCACCCCGGCCAGCACTGCGGCGTCCAACCCCATCCCGGCGTAAGAGCCTCCCGACAAGGCCAGGCGCAGGCCGTCCACGCCGTAGGTAAGCGGATTAGCCGCGGCCACGTCGGTCAAAAACCGCGGCAGGCTCTTTAGCGGAAAAATCGAGCCCGAGAAAAAGAAAATGGGCATGACCAGGAAGTTCATGATAAGCTGGAAGCCCTGCATGTCCTCCAAGACCGACGCGATGGCGGTGCCAAGCGCGGTGAAAGCCACGGCGGTCAAGCCCATGAAGAGCGCCGCGGCCGGCAGGCGCGACCAGGATTCCAGGCGAAAACCCGCCGCGAAGGAGACCAGGAGCACCAAAAATCCCTGGATGACCGCGATGGTGGCCCCGCCCAGCGTGCGCCCCAGCATGATGAAGAGGCGCGGCGCGGGCGCGACCAAGGTCTCCTTCAGGAAGCCGAACTGCCGGTCCCAGATGATTTCGATGCCCGAGAAAATCGCGGTGAACAAAACGCCCATCAAGACGATGCCGGGCGTCAGGAACTGGATGTAGTTTCCCCCGCCGGCTTTTTGAAAGACCGGCCCGAAACCAAATCCCAGCGCGACCAAAAACAGCACGGGCTGGCCCAGGGAGCCCACCAGTCGCGAGCGGGAGCGCAGATAGCGTTTGATTTGCCTCAGCCACAAGGCCCAGACCGCGCCCCAAGAGCTGGAAGACGCGCCGCCGCGAGCCAACGCCTTTCCCGAGGGCTCGCGCGACGCTCGGCCTCCGGCCTCGACCGCGCCGCCGTTCACTTGCCTTTCCCCTTCCACACGGCCCGCGTCCGGCGCATGCTGTCGAGCGAGCCGGGAACGTCGTCGCGCAGATCCCGCCCGGTCAGGGTCAGAAACGCCTCCTCGAGCGTTTGGGTCTCGGTCTGGCGCTTGATGTCGTCCGGCGCGCCCTCGGCCGCGATTTTTCCGCCGTCGATGACGATGATGCGCTGGGAGACCTTCTCAGCCTCCTCCATCGAGTGCGTAGTCAAAAAAATCGTGGTGCCCATCTCGAAGTTGAGCCGGCGCAGATGCTCCCAGAGCCGGCTGCGGTTCTGCGGGTCCAGGCCCGAGGTGGGCTCGTCCAGAAAAATCAGGTCCGGCTGGTGCGAGAGGCAGCGCGCGATTTCCAGGCGCCGCTTCATGCCCCCGGAGAAATGCTTGACCAAGTCTTGGCGGCGATCCCAGAGCCCCACGAACCGGAGCATGTCCTCGATGCGAGCGCGGCGCTCGTCCGCCGGCACGCCGTAGAGCACGGTGTGGAAGAACATATTCTCCCAGGCGGTCAACTCATCGTCCAAACTGTTGTCCTGAAAGACGATGCCGAAGCGCCGGCGGACCTCCAAGGGCTCGCGCGCCGGATCCAGGCCCGCGATGCGAATCGAGCCCGAGTCCGGGCGCAGAAGGGTCGTCAACATCTTGATGGTGGTGGTCTTGCCCGCGCCGTTGGGGCCCAGGAAGGAGAAAATCTCGCCGCGCTTGACCGAAAAGGAGAGCCCTCCCACCGCGGTGAAGTTCCCGAAGGTCTTGACCAGGTCCTTGACCTCGATGATGTTCGTGCTTGGCTCGCTCACGCCGGTATTTTATCTTAATTGGAGCGGGCGCTCTCTTTTGAGCCGGAGGCCGGAAAAGCTATCATAGCGCCAAGCGACATCGGCCATGAACGAGCCCAAGCCCAAGATTCTGCTCCTGGAGAACATCCATCCCCGCGCGGCCAAGCGCCTGGGCGATTCGGGCTTTTCGGTCAAGGCGATGGCCCACGCCTTGGACGCGGAGGCGCTGCGGCGCGACATCGCGGACGCCTTCATCATCGGCATCCGCTCCAAGACCAAGCTCACGGCCGAGGCGCTCGCGAGCGCCAAGAAGCTCGCCGCGGTGGGGGCGTTTTGCATCGGCACCGACCAGATCGACTTGGCGGACGCGGCCAAACGGGGCATCGCGGTATTCAACGCGCCCTACAGCAGCGCGCGGAGCGTCGTGGAGATGGTCCTGGGCGAAGTCCTTCTTCTTTCGCGCGGCGTCTTCGCCAAGAACAGAAAGATGCACGCCGGGACTTGGGATAAGAGCGCATTGGGCAGCCACGAGGTGCGCGGCAAGAAGCTCGGCATCGTGGGCTACGGAAAAATCGGCTCGCAGCTATCGGTGCTGGCCGAGGCCCTGGGCATGGAGGTCCATTTTCACGACGTGGAGGAAAAGCTCGTCCTAGGCAACGCGCGCAAGTCCAAGACCCTGGCCGAGCTGCTCAAGATTTCGGACGTGGTGACTTTGCACGTGGACGGCCGGCCCGGCAACCGCGGGCTCTTCGGCCGACGAGAGTTCAACATCATGAAGCCGGGCGCCATCTTCATCAACGCCAGCCGCGGCTTCGTCGTGGACGAGCAAGCCTTGGCCGAAAGGATCAAAGCAGGGCGGCTGCGCGGCGCGGCCTTGGACGTCTTCGCCAAGGAGCCGCGCGGCGCGGGCGAGAGGTTTTTTTCCCCGCTCCAGGGCCTGGACCAAGCCGTCCTGACCCCGCACGTCGCGGGATCGACCGAGGAGGCGCAGACCGCGATTGCCGCCTTCGTGGCCGAGCGGCTCCTGGACTACGCCCAGACCGGCAGCACGCTGCACAGCGTGAACTTCCCCAACATCGGGCTGCCCAAGGTCTCGGGCGTGCACCGCGTCATCCACATCCACCAGAATATTCCGGGCATGCTGGCCCAGCTAAACCGGGTCTTCGCCGCGCACAAGGCCAACATCGTGGAGCAGTACTTGAAGACCAACGAAACCCTGGGCTACGCCATCACCGACATCAGCCCGTCCAACAGCCGCGCCATCGCGCGCGATTTGGCGGCCATCAAGCACACTATCAAGTTCCGCATCCTTTATTAGGGCCGGCCCCCGGCCGCACGCCCCGTCCTTGTCATGCGCCCGTCACTCGGATTTTATCCCCCCGCCATGGATGCCGCGCCTGGAAAGCCGTTCGATGTCCTTGTCGCGAGGATTTACGGGAGGAAAAAATGAGCGCGAAAAAAGCGGCAACAATCATGACGGCGGTTTTAGCGTTATCTTTCGCCCAGGCCTGGGCGTCGGGCGGCATCGAAGCTCAAAAGGCCTCGGCCCAGGTCCTTATTAAGGAAGCGGCGGCCAACCCCATCTACGGCGACGCTCCGGTGAGAAGCTGGCTGCCCGTCAATCTGCGCGGCCCGGGCATCAGCGTGTCGTTCGCCGTCGAGCCGCCGCAAACCCCGCCGCCATGCCGCGAGGAACCTTATTATGAAGGGAGCTACCAAAAAATCTGCTCCTGGGACGACGTCTCCGGGCATGACGATTTTGGGGGCGTCATTACCCATGACGTCAACGACATCATGATCGAGTCCGGCGACAACGCGGACGGCAGCCGCAACGCGAACGAGAACGCCTACGTGTGGTGGCCTACCGAAGATGTCCTGCGCCGGCACGGCTACACGCTGGTTCTTTCCGGCAAAACGCTCATGGCGGAGGGCCCCTCCACCTCACTTATCATGGACAAAGACTGCGCATGAGCGTCCGCGGCGGGCCCGTCATTGACTGCCCCTCCATCCGCGGAAAGCGCGTGCCCAACGGCCGCTATGGCGAAAACATCATCGCCCTTTGGAACGTGCGCGATCATCACGGCGCCACCTTCATCACCTTGCCGGCCTGGTACGCCGGCTGGCGCCTCGGCGGCGAGCACTCCGCTTGGCCGTTCGAGTGCCGCTTCTGACCCGCGATTGACTCCCCCAGCTTGACATTCGCGCCCCAGCGGGCAATACTTCCATCTATGCCGCGAAGAGCCCGCGTGAATTCCCCCAAAAATCGGAGTCATAGGCCCGCCGCAAGCCGCGGCTTCACGTTAATCGAGCTTTTAGTCGTCGTTCTGGTGATCGGCACCCTGGCCGGCTTCGCCGTCCCTTATTACCTCAAGACCGTGGAAATCAGCAAAGCCAATGCCGGCGCCGCCTTGGCCAATGAGGTGGCGACGGCCGCCCGCATGTATGCCGTGGATCATGGCATACACCTCTCCGGAGCGCTGACAGGCGCCTGCTCCGGCACGAGCGCGAACTGCAGCATCACCGGAGCCCACGGCGCTTGCGATTTGATCTATTGCGGCTATTTAAGCCAGCAGGATTGGGACACCAACCCCTATTCTGCCGAGGCGGCCAATAACGCCAGTTGCGGCCTCACTTGCCCCGGTGGCAGCTACGTGGCGTGCACCGCGCGGCAGGGAGCCGCCTCGGCGCCTTACAGCGGCTGGGGCTACGCCGTGGACGCGGCTGGCGCAACCTACGCTTGCGGCGGCGCGGAGTTACCCGCCGACATGGCGCCGGCACAGGTTGCCGCAGTGGCTGGCGTGGCGTTCGGTGGAAGTGGACCTATAAACACCAACCCGCCCGGAGCGGTGCTGGGGCAGGGCAACACAGGGAACAACTAGCCGTCGAACCCTGCCCGCAAATCCCGGCCTCTCTCCGCGGCTTAGTGCGCCGTCAGGCGCTTCGGGCCGGTAAAGTTCTTGCGCTCGCCCAAGACGTAGTAGACGCTCAAGGCCGCCAGGACTCCCGCCAGCGTGTAGCCGGTGAGCTCGTTGGGCGGCGAGACGAACAAGACCGTGATGAGCGCGGTCCAGGCCACGGCGATGACGTTGACGGCCGCGCCCCAGCGGCCCAGGCGCCACGGGCCAAGCTCCTTCCAGCGTCCGTTTCTGCGCGCGCGCAGCACCAGGATCACGGGAATGATGTAGGACAGATAGAGCCCGATGGTCGAGAGCGACACGATGACGGTGTAGGCCCGGCCGTAGAGCGCCACGACCAGGGCCAGGCAGACCGCGAGCCAAACCGCGGCCGCGGGCGTCTTGTGCTTGGGGTCGACCCGGGACCATAGGCGCGAGCCGGGCAGGCCGCCGTCCCGCGAGAAGGCGAAAATCATGCGGGCGTTGGTCGTGACCGAGGAAAGCCCGCAAAACCACATGGCCGGCAGCACCGCCCAGACCACCGCGTTGCCAAAGCCGTGCCCCAGGGCCTCGTCGCACACGTAGAGAAAAGGATTGGAGGCCGCCGCGGTCGCGGGCAAGTCCTTGATGGCCAAGGTCACGGCCAGCATCAAGACGTAGCCGATGACGCCCGAAATCCAAATGGCGTTGACCATGCCCCAAGGCGCGTTGCGGCGCGGATCGAGCGTTTCCTCCGTGATGTGCGCGGAGGCGTCGTAGCCCGTGAAGGTCCACTGCGCCTGCAGCAGGCCCAGCAAAAACGCCCACCAGTACGGGGACTTGGACGTGGTGAACCCCGTCTTAAAGGCGAAGGACAGCGGCTGGCGCGGCGCGAAGAACCAAAAAATCGCGGCCAAGCCCAGCGTCACGGCGATGTGGTACCAGACGCTCAAGTCATTGAGCATGGCGACCAAGTGGATGCCGTAGTGGTTGATGAGGCCGTGGCTCAGCAGCAGCAGGCAGTAAATCCCCAGGAGATGGGCCTGCCCGGAGAGATGCAAGAGCGCGGAGAGAAAAAGCGCGATGCCGTAGTCGATGCCGGCCGTGGTGGCGACCTGGCCGACGAGGTTCAGCCACGCGGTGAACCATCCCCAGCCCGGCCCGCCCAAAAACGTGGACCAGTGGTACATGGCCCCGGCCGTGGGAATCGCCGAAGCGATTTCCCCCATGGACGCCGCGACCGCCAAAGTGAAAATCATCGCCAGCGGCCAGCCGATGCCGTCGGCCGCCGGGCCGCCGAAGGCCAGGCCCTGCCCGTAGAGCGTGATGGCGCCGGTCAGAATCGAGATGATGGTGAAGGCGACCGCGAAATTGCCGAAGCCCCCCATGTCGCGCAGCAGCTCCTGCGCGTAGCCCAAGTGCTTTAAATCGCGCGCGTCTTTCTGCGCCTGGGTCTCAAGGCGCTCGCTCATAAAAATCCTCTCTCGCCGCGCCGGGCGCCGCCGCGCGAGCCGCTCCCGGGCCGTAGCCCAGCCCGATGCCGATTTTCATGCGGCCTTGATCATATTCGTCTTGCCCGTAAACCGAAAGCACACCCGACATCAAGTAGCTATTGCAACACCTGACGTAAGCCGTCGTCTTCGTATTGATCCGTCTTCCTTGCCGTGATCCTAGCTGTTGCCGTTAGGCCCAATCAAGAGAAATGTCGTTGCCGGAGGGCTTGATGGCCGTTGC
>DATLUA010000005.1:0-30164 GCA_035533295.1 Elusimicrobiota bacterium
GCAGGGGAAGTCGACCAAATAAGGCCGTCGGGCGGGTGGTGGAATTGGCAGACACAAGGGACTTAAAATCCCTCGGCCGCAAGGCCATGCGGGTTCGAGTCCCGCCCTGCCCATAGCCCGAACTCTGGATAAACGATTGCCCATCGCGCGGCAGGGACTAAAGTTCGTCGGGGCCGGACTTCTGGCGGCCGGAGCCGGTATTCTCATGCGCCCGGCTCCGGGCCTGGACTTCCTCGGCTTCCTGATTTTTTTCCTCGGGCTTTTTTTCGCCGCCTTCTCCCTTTATTTTTTCCGCGACCCGCACAGGCCCTGGCCGCCGGACGCCGGGCTCATCTATTCCCCCGGCGACGGCACGGTCTTAAGCGTCTCCCGCGAGGGCGAGGGCAAACTCGTCTGCGTGCGCATTTTCCTGTCCATCTTCAACGTCCACGTGCAGCGCTCGCCTTGCTCCGGCCAAGTGGAGACCGTCGAGCACATCCCGGGCTCGTTCGTCATGGCCATGAAGGACGGCGCCAAATTCAACGAACGCTACGCCATGACCCTGCGCGCTGATAATAACGGGCAACGCCTCGTGGTCGAGCAAATCGCGGGCGCCGTCGCCCGGCGCATCGAGTGCTGGCCCGCCACGGGAAGCGCGCTCAAGGCCGGCGAGCGCTACGGCATCATCTATTTCGGCTCCCAAGCCGCGCTGCATCTTCCCGATTCGGCGCGCGCCCTGGTCAAGCCCGGGGACAAAGTCTCGGCCGGGGTGACGCCCGTCGCCGAATGGCTCAAATGAACCTGCGCCGCGGCCGGCTCCTGGCGCCGTCTCTTTTCACTTTGGGCAACATGGCCTGCGGGTTTTATGCTCTCTTGTCCATCCAGAGAGAGGAATTCGTGCCGGCCGCGACCGCCATCCTGCTCGGGATGGTCTTCGACGCCTTGGACGGCCGCGTAGCCCGCTTCGTGCACGGAGAATCCACCTTCGGCGTCGAGTTCGACTCGCTCTCGGATTTCCTCACCTTCGGCATCGCGCCCGCGCACATGATGTACGCCTTCATCCTGAAGGACTACGGCGTCTGGGGATATCCCATGGCCTTCGTTTACGCCCTATGCGGCGGCCTGCGCTTGGCGCGCTTCAACGCCGGCGTGCACGACCACATCGGCAGCAAGACCCACTTCACCGGGCTGCCCATCCCCGGCGGCGCCGGATTCCTGGCTTCCTTCGTGCTGCTCTATCAAATCATCGAGCAGGGCCGCCCGGCGCGGACCTGGGCCTTTTTGATGAACCAGATTCCTGCCCTCTACGCCCTGGCCCCGGCCATGATGCTCATCATCGCCTTTCTCATGATCTCGACCATCCCGTATCCCGCCTTCAAAAAATCGAGCCTCTTGCGGCCCCGCTCGGTCTGGCTTCCGCCGCTTCTGGTCTTCGCGGCGGCCGTTATCTTGATCTACCCTCAAAACGCGATTTTCCTCATCTTCTTCGCGTACGTGCTTCTGGGACCCGTCGGATGGCTGCTTGGGCGCGCGCGCCGGATTTTCTGGCGGCCGCCGCCGGCGGGGCCCGCCGGGCTTTAAGGTTTTCTCGGAAACAGCGGCGGGGCCTTCTGGATTTTTCCGATTCCTTTCTCCGCTCCGGCCAGGACTTCCTCGGCCGACAAAGGAGCCGGAAACCGGCGCACGCCGAGCTGGGCCTGGATTTTAGCCGCGGTCTGAGGCATGAACGGGCCCAGCCAGCCCGCCACGCGGCGCAGGGCCTGAACCAAGCCGAAGAGCACTCGGCGGGTCCTTTCCGGATCCGTCTTCGCGAGTTTCCAGGGCGACTCGGCGTTGATGTAGGCGTTTAACTCACCGATGACGGACCAGATGGTCGCCAGAGCCGACCCAAAACCCAGCGCTTCGATGCTGTTGGCCAGAACCTCGTCGATCTGGTTCGGATCGATTTTTAAGAACGACAACGGGACCGAATTCTCCTTGGTCGGCAGCTCGCCCCCGAGGAAACGGTCGACCATGTCCACCGTCCGATTGACCAGGTTGCCCAGGTCGTTGGCCAGATCGGCGTTGTAGCGCTTGCGCATCGCCTCGCGGGAAAAGTCCCCGTCGTTGCCGAAGGGCATCTCGCGCAGCAGGAAATAACGGAAGGCGTCGACGCCGAACTCCGCGGTGATGTGCCGCGGATCGACGAAATTGCCCTTGGACTTGGACATTTTCTCGCCCTCCACCGTCCACCAGCCGTGGGCGAAGACGCGCCGCGGCGGCTCCACACCCAGGGCCAGGAGCATGGCCGGCCAGATGACCGCGTGAAAGCGGTAAATTTCCTTGCCTACGATGTGGACATCCGCGGGCCAGAACTCGGGCGACGGCCCCGATTCGCCCCAAACGGCGGAAGCGTAATTGAGCAGGGCGTCGAACCAGACATAAATGGCGTGCCCCTCATCGCCGGGGACCGGAATCCCCCATTTGACTTTGGTCCGGGAGACGGAAATATCCTGGAGCCCGCCCTCGACAAAGCGGAGAATCTCCGGGGCGCGCGAGGTCGGCATGAGAAAGCCGGGATTGTCCCTATAGAGCGCCAAGAGCTTCTCTTGATAGCGCGAAAGCCGGAAAAAATAGCTGTCTTCTTGAACCGTTTCCAGCGGCCTGCGGCATTCCGGATTGGGGCACAGGCGCCGCCCTTTGGCGTCCTCGGGCGCTTCGGTCTTGGTCCAGTAGGTCTCGTCCGCCACGCAGTAGAAGCCCTCGTAGCGCCCTTTAAAAATATCTCCGGACTTGAGAAGAGCCTGGAACGCCTTGCGGACCGCGACGACGTGGCGCTCCTCCGTGGTGCGGATGAAATCGTCGTAGTGAACGTCCAGGTGGGCCCATAATTCGCGGAACTCGGCTGAAATCTTGTCCGCGTAAGCCTGCGGCGAGACTTCCGCTTCCTGGGCCACCTTCTCGATTTTGGCGCCGTGCTCGTCGGTTCCGGTCAAGAAATGGACGGATTTTCCGTGCTGGCGCATGAAGCGCGCCAAAACGTCGGCCGCCACGGTCGTGTAGGCGTGTCCGATGTGCGGCGCGGCATTGACGTAGTAGAGCGGCGTGGTGAGATAGTATTTTTTCGTCATGTGGCCGCCTGGCGCGCCTGCAGGCAGGCCAAAAGAACGACGGCCTTGGGGTCCACGTTGGCGCGCAGCGCATCTCCCAACTCGCGCACGACGCCCAGCCCGCGCGCGGCTTCCCGAAACGGCGTCCGGCCTTCCTTCCAGCTCCGCCAAAGCTCCTGGCGCACCGCGAAGAGCGCCAGCTCGGCCTTGGTCCGCGCCGAGGGCAGGTCCGCGCCCAGGGACTCTGAGGCGTCCGCCGGCGCCGCCAAACCCGAGAACAGCGCGCCGGGATAGCCGTGGCGCGCCAACTCCAGGGCGCGGCCCGCAGAGCCGTCCGAGTCCCGAGCCGCGGCGGCGGCCAAGGACTCCGCAGTTCCCCCGCGCGTCAGGATACCCGCCACCGTCGCTTCGGGCAGGAGCGCGAAGCGGACGGCGGCGCAGCGGGACAAGACGGTTTTGGGCAGGCGCTCGCGGCGCGACGCCGTTAAAATCCAGACCGCTCCCGCCGGTGGCTCCTCCAAAATCTTTAAGAGCGCGTTGGCCGCCTCGATTTCAAGGCTGTCGGCGTCCTCGATTACGGCGACCTTTCGTCCCCCCAGGATGGGGCTGGTCTCCATCGCCCGGCGCGCTTCTCGGATGGTGCCGACGCGCAAGCTTTTCTGCTTGGACTCGTCCTCCTGCCGCAGGCAGGCTTGATAGGCGGCGTTGACGCGGATAAAATCGGGATGCCGGCCGCCAGAAAACGCCGCGCAGGGCGCGCACGCGCCGCAAGCGCGGACGCTCCGGGATACTTCGCACAAAAGCGCGGCCGCGAAACTTCCGGCCGCCAAGGCCTTGCCCACGCCCGGCGGACCGAAAAAAAGCAGGGCCTGGGGCACGCGGTCCGCGGACAAAAATCCGGCTAGTATTTTCAGGGCCCGGTTTTGCCCCAAAATGTCGCCGGCGCTCACGGCAAGAACCTTTTTATGAGATAAAGAATGCGCCCATGGACGTCGTCCACGCCGCCGCCCCGGACCACCAGCGCGACCTTGGGCTCGCGGCGAGCCAGACGGCGGTAGCCTTCGCGCACCCGCGCGCGGAAGGCCGCGGATTCCTGCTCCAAGCGATCATGGACGCGGCGCGGCCGGCGCGCGAACTCGGATTCCGGCATGTCCAGAACGATGGTCAAATCCGGACGCAGGCCACCCGAGGCCAGAGCGTTCAAGCGCCGGATGAGCGGCAAGGGAAAGCCGCGCCCGTAGCCTTGATAGGCCAGGGAAGCCAAGCCGTAGCGCTCGCAAATAACCAGCCGCCCCTCCTTCAGGGCCGGCCGGATTTTTTCCTCGGTGTGCTGGGCTCGCGCGGCCTCGTAGAGCAGCAGTTCGGCCAAGGGGATGACGCGGTGGCGCGGATCGAGCAGGATTTTGCGGATGGCTTCGGCGAAGGCCGTCCCGCCGGGCTCGCGCGTGTGCACGAATGGAATTTCCCGGGCGCGCAGCGCGCGGGCTAAAAGCGCGGCCTGGGTGGACTTGCCGCTTTTATCCGGCCCCTCCAGCACCACGAACGCGCCTTTGCTCACGCAGGGATTTTAGCACATCGGCGGTTTTTTCCTGAAAACTGGCTCTTGCGCGGAACGTTTTTTTCCCTTATTCTATTGCCGTGAAAGTCCAGGCCGCCGCTTTGCTTCTCGCCGCAAGTTTTTTCCTGGCGCCCGCGCTCAAACTCCGCGCGCAAGACGCCGCCCCGGCCAAGCCGCCGTCCGCCGGAGAAGCGGCGCATCAACTCGCCATTCTAAAAATAGCCGCCGGGCAGCGTTGGCGGCGCTACCTGAATCCGGACGGAAGCATCGACGCCGCCGGCCTGCGCCTCATCGCGCGGTACGAGGCCTCCAAAAAAATACGCCTTCTTCCCGATCTTAAGGCGTTTTCGAAGCTTGGCGCGCCGCCGGAGCCGACGGCGGCAGATTTGGCGGGCGAGCAAAAAATTCTAGACGCCGGGTTCGACGGCGGCGGAGTCTCCCTGGGCTGGACCTCCAAGGACGCGCGCGCTTCCCTCCAGACCGGGCTTCTCTACTCCGATGGGCGCTACCCCGTCGCCGAGTCGAGCCCTTACGGAAACCTCGATTGGCGCGCTCGGGGAGAAAACGGCCTTCTGGACTACAACCTCAAGGCCAGCGCCGGGCTTGTCGATTTGCACTCGCGGCTTTTCGCCGACTCGCCCGAGAATCTCGTCGAAAGCCAGAACCTGTTCATGGGCAGCGGCTTGGCGCAGGCGGGCCGCGCTTACCATGCGTTTGGGCCCCTGGACTGGTCCTGGACGCTAGGAGGCTTGGCCAAAATCGCGGGCATCGCGCCCAACATCGCGCTCAACGAGTTGGGCGGCGCGCGCTTGCGCCTGCCGGGCGCCCTATCCTTGGGGTTCTTCACGGGTAAATCCCAGGATTTTTCTCCTATTCCCGACGACCTGCTTCAATCGGCGTTGGGAGAAGCGGCCGCCGGTTCGAGCCGGGAAAACGCGAACTACCGGTCCGTCGCCCTTTGGGGGCCGGCGCCGGGCTTTTCGGACGTGCTGTTCTCGCTGACCGGCGGGCGCCGCGAGTCCGGGCCCGTTGAAGGAAAGCAGGCCGGGCTTTCTTTTTCCGGCGCGTCGCCAGATTCGGCCGGCGTGGCTCTTTCTTATAACGAGAGCGACGGCTACGGCGGCTCCTATCGGCAGGACAATATCCAGCTGGAAGCGACCTACCCTCTTTCGCGAAGCGCCGATATTTTTTTGGATCTGCGGCGCGACCGCCTGCGCTACGGCAACGCGGACATCCAATCAAACCAAGCCCTGGCCGGCGTGCGGGCCGATTTAGGCGGCGGAGTCTCGGTCTCCATGGCCCAATCGCTGGCCGGACGCGTCCAGGACATCAGCCCCCTTCCCATCGACGCGCGCGCGGAATTAGACGGCATCAGCCGGGATTTGGCCGCAGCCGTCGCCGTCGCGGGCAAGGCCCAGGACGCCCTGGAGCGGCTTGATTCCGGCGTGGGCGCGGCGGATTTGGAGAATTCCCTCAACGCCCTTTCCGCGGCCCTGGCCCGTTTGAGCACGAAATCGGCGGGCACGTTGCTCAGCGAACTGGGAAGCTTGAACCTCTCGCCCGCGCAAAAAGTGGCCCTGGCCGAAATCTGGCTGCGCACCGCCGCTCCCGGGAGCCTCTACTACTCCCAAATGCTCGCGCGATTTTCCTCGTCCCTCAAAGGCCCGGGAGGCGCCGCCCTTTTCGCCCCGGCGGGAAATTGGGCGGCCTATCTTGGCGCGCACCGCCCCGATGTGGAGAGAATCATAGCTCTCTTGGGGGACCAAGGCGTCTGGAACGCCGCGCTCATCGAAAAAGCCCGCGCCGGCGTCTTGAGCGCGCTCGAGTCGCACGGAAAAATAGAACTTCCGATCCTGGGCGGCATCGGCGTCAAGATCGGCGCGCCCACGCTCTTAGCCGCGGCGGACATCCTCGAAAGCCGCTTCGCTCCGCCGGCGCCGCTGGAGCAGGGCCAGATGGACTCTTGGCTTTATGAAGAAGCCGCCCAAAGCCTGAGACTTCCCGCCGGAGGCGATCCCAAAGCCGGAATCATCGGAAAAATAACCTCCCAGGCGCTGGAACAAATCCAGGAGCGCCTGGGCCAGGCATTGGCCGGCCTTTCCAGGGCGCCGCAGTCCTCCGCCGCCCTGGCCGCCCAGGTCCTAGCCGCGGTGCCTCCGCCGGTGGCCGCCGCCCTCCAGCAGCAGTACGGGCCCAATCTCGCCGGCCTCATCCCGCCGAACCTCACCACCGCGCAGATAAAGACTCTCCTTGGCGTCACGCTTCCCGCGGAAGCGACGCGCCTGATTGAGACCCGGTACGGCCCCGAGCTGGCCTCCGGCCTCGATCAAAGCGTGCGCTGGGCCGGGGACGTGCTGCGGCAGCAGGTCAACGTGACTTTGGCGCAGCTTATGGAAGCCTCCCAAGAGCTCGACGCCCTCTCCGTGGATCACGGCCGGAAAATAGACGAGCTTGATCGCGACATGGCGATGAGCTCCTTCGCGGCGCTCGACGCCCGTGAGCAAGACCGCGCCCGGCAATACGCCGGCGGCATCGTCGGCGTGGTCCAACGCCAAGCCGACGCTGGCGCGGCGCGAATTAAAGGGAAACTGCGAAACTACGGGCGGGCTCGCCTTGAGGCGCTGGAGAACTCTCCTTCTTGGCCGCCGGGAATGTCGCTGTCCGTCGCGCCGCAGGATTGGCCGGCCCTTCTGGCTCTTTACGGCGACGGCGCGGTCTTTGGAACCATCAAGCGGATGGCCGACGCTTACGCGAATTCGGGGAAAACGCCGCTCGCCGTCACGCTGAGCTACGCGCCGGATCAGACGCTTGGCCTTATGGTGTGGAGCGATCCCGGATCGATTAAATTCAGCCTCAACCGCCCTTCAAGTCCGGACCAAGCCCGGGGCAGCCTCAAGCTCCTCCCGTCCTATATCGGCGGATCTTAAGAACACTCCGAGAAGCCGCAGTCGTGGCACGTGGGGCCGGAGCAGCCCGACTCGTAGGAGACGTTGGACGAGTAGCACTTGGGACAGTATTCGGTCTTCAGGGCCGAGACGGCCTCAATGACGGAATCCGCTTCCTCGCTCTCGCCCTCGCCGATCCAGCCGGTCTTCTTCAGATGCTCGCGCAGGGCGATGGAGATGGCGTGCGCGATGGAGTTGACCCGGCCTTCCCCGAAGCCGATGGGCTTGTCGCCCTTGACGGAGTTCAAGTGCTTCAAGACCTTGAGCGGGTCGCCGCCCTCCGCGAAGTACTTGGAGAGCAGGATGCCCACCAGCGAGGTCAGCGCCGAAATCTCGGTGCCCAGGGGCGGGATGTTGGTGAAGACCTGGTAGGGCCCGCGTTCGTCGTAGTTGATGTGGATGTGCAGCGGCCCGTAGCCGGTCTTGATCTGGAAGTACTCGGAGGAGACGCCGAAGGCCGCGTTGGGATCGCGGCGCTTCTTGGTCTTGGCGCGCGGCGACTCGATGTTGAGCACCTGCTGGGACTTGGAGCCGTCGCGGTAGATGGTGATGCCCTTGCAGCCGGCCTCATAGGCCATGGTGTAGGCCTTGCGCACGTCGTCGGTGGTCGCGGAGTTGGCCAGGTTGATGGTCTTGGACACGCCGTTGTCCGTGTGCTTCTGGAACGCGGCCTGAATGTGCACGTGCACATCCACGGTCACGTCGTGGGCCGAGGCGAAGAGCTTCTGGATTTTGGCCGGAATCTCCGCGATGCCGCGCACGGACTTATGGTTGTCGTTGATGCGCGCCCACAAGGCCTTTTCCTTCATGCCGAAGTAATTATTTTTCTGGGCCACTTCCTTAAAGAGCGGGTTGACCTCGAAGAACACGTCCTTATCCGCCGGCGTCTCGCCTTTCTTGATGGCGTCAAGCGCCTTGGCGTTGTAGCGCGTGTAGGCGATGGCGAAGAAGGGCTCGATGCCGCTGCCCTGCAAGCCCGCCGCGATGGCGATGGTGCCGGTCGGGGCGATGGTGGTGCGGGCGCAGTGCCGGGGCGTTCTCGCTTCGCCGCGGTAGTAGACGCTCTTGGGATCGTAAATGGAGTTTTTCCAATTGGGGAAAACGCCGCGTTCCTCGGCCAAGGCCTCGGAGGCCTCCAGCGCCTTGTCGTTGACAAAGCGCATGAGCCGGGCCGCGAAGTCCATGGACTCCTGGGAATCGTAGGCGACGCCCATCTTGACTAGGGCCTCCCCGTAGCCCATCACGCCCAGGCCGATGCGCCGGTTGCCCTTGGCCAGGCGCTCGATTTCCGGCAGAGGGTAGTTGTTGACCTCGATGACGTCGTCCAAAAAGCGCACGGCCAGCGCCACGGTCTCGGCCAAGCGCTTGAAGTTGAACTTGCCTTCCATGATCTCGCCTTCGACGAAGTTGGCCAGGTTGATGGAGCCCAGGTTGCACGGCTCCCAGGGCAAGAGCGGCTGCTCGCCGCAGGGGTTGGTGCTCTCGATTTGGCCGATGGCGGGCGTGGGGTTGGAGCCCGAGGAGTTGATGCGGTCGATGACGATGAAGCCCGGGTCGCCCGTCTTCCACGCGGATTCGATCATCAAGTCGAGAACCTCTTTCGCGCGGGCCCGCCCGCAGATTTCCTTGGTGCGGGGGTTGATGAGATCGTACTCCGCGTCCGCGGCCGCCGCCTCCATGAACTTGGCGTCGATGGCCACGGACACGTTGAAGTTCTCCATCACGCCCGGCTGCGACTTCATGGTGATGAAGTCCTTGATCTCGGGGTGGGTGTAGTGCAGGATGCCCATGTTGGCGCCGCGGCGCGTGCCGCCTTGCTTGACCACGTCGGTCATCTTATCGTAGAGCTGCATGAAGGACAAGGCGCCGGAGGCCACGCCGCTGGTCTTCTTGACCAAGTCGCCGCGCGGGCGCAAGCTGCTGAATGAAAATCCAGTGCCGCCGCCGGACTTCTGGATGAGCGCCTGGGCGGAAAGGGCCTTGTTGATGCCCTCCATGGAATCGGGCACGGGCAGGACGTAGCAGGCGGAGAGCTGCTGCAAATCGCGGCCCGCGTTCATGAGCGTGGGCGAATTGGGCAGGAAGTCCCAGCGCGAGAGCATGTCCAGATAGCGCGAGGCCCACAGATTGACCAGCTTCTTGGCCGCGGGATTCCTGGCGTAAACGCGGTCCAGGTTCTTGATCAAAACGGAGAAATTGGCCTCCCGGCGCACGGCGTCCAGAAGCCCCTGATGGAAAAGCACCGAGCGGGCCGGGCGGGCCCTCTCGGGACCGGCGTTTTCCTGCTCTTCGCGGGAAACGCCCTCGTAGAGCCCCCACTTTTCGGCCTCGGGAGCGAACATCATCTCGGCGTAGGCGATATTGCGGGCCACGCCTTCGAGCCACGCCTCGATAGACGGGGCCTCGCGCAGGTACTTGTCCTTAATGACCTTGACTTGGTTCTCGGTGGCGGAAATCTTGCGCGGGGGGCGGGGCACTTGGGACGGCTCAAAAGACATCGACTTATGTTTCACTAACGGTGTTCTCCTCCGCTTCGGCGCAATGCCCGCGGCAGCGGTTTTTCGCGGGCGCCGATAGTGTAACAGCCCGGATTTTTTTTGTCAAATTTCACGACGGAGGCGGTAAGAATGAATTAAAAATGGTTTTTTAAGATTAACTAAGATAAAAGATAATAATATATGGACGCATTCTCGACGAGAGCGGTTTCGCCGCTTCCCCCCCCAAGGCGGCGGCCGATTTCCTCAAAGTCCCACGCGGTTTATAGGCCTTTTGCGCCAAGCATGGCGGCGCGGCGGCCTTGCCCCGCGGGGCTCAAATTGATTTAATGTTTCGCTCTTTTAGGCGAGGTAGCTCAGTGGTAGAGCACTGGTCTGAAAAACCAGGTGTCGACAGTTCGATCCTGTCCCTCGCCATATTTTAAGCCTGGACGATAACCCATGAAAAAAACAGCGCTGGCCGCCGCCCTGATCCTCGCCGTCCCGGGATTTCTTCCCGCCCAATCCGCGGCGCCCGCGCCGCAGGTTTCAATCAAGGATTCAAAAAACGCGCCCTGGGCGCTGTCTAATACGCTACCGGTGGGAGCGGCCTACCAGCTCATCTATGAAAATCCGGTCACGCACGGCGTCGAACTCCTGGTCCGCTTTCCCTCCGGCTATAAAATTCCCAAGCACTATCATTCCTACACCGAAACCGTCTTCATCGTCTCCGGGAAAATGCGGCTGACCGTCGACGGGAAAACGCACATGCTCACGCGCGGCTCCTACGCCGTGATTCCCGCCAAAACGCCCCTGGCGATGGCCACCGCGGGCTGGGGGAGTTGCGAGTTCGTTTCCAGCTTCGACGGCCCCTTCGACGTGGAAGGGCTTCCCAATCTCCTCAACGCGAAAGACGGACGCTAGGCGCCCGACGCCGCCGTCATCTTGGCCGCGGTCTCGGGCTTCCGACCTTATGATATAATCCCCAATTATGCGGAGCGCAATTTTCCTCGCCGCGGCGACTCTTTTCCCGGCCCTCTCCGCCTTCGGCGCGCCGATGCCGATTTCGGACCAAGCCTTTTTCCTGCGGTTGGCGCGCCTCCAGACCTTCGCCCAGACCCCGGGCCTATTCTCCTCGCAACCCGCGGGGACGCTTTTGGACAAGGCCGCGGTGGAGAACAAGGTGCTGCCGCTGCTCGCGGGGACGGGCGTGCCTCCGCAATTCGCCCGCGCGGCCATTGCAGACCCAAAAACCGCGATCGTCCCGATCATCATCAAGCTCCTGAGCGCGCCGGCCGAGTCCATGCCCTACTCGCGCTATCGCGAGCTCTTCATCGCCCCGGGAAACGTCGCGACTGGCGCCCAGTTTTACCGCGACCACAAAGACCTCCTGGCCCAAGTCCAGGCGCGCTACGGCGTGGACCCGCTGGTCCTGGTGAGCTTGGTCGGCATCGAGACGCGCTGGGGCGGCAACACCGGGAGCTTCCATGTCATTTCCGCGCTCTTCACCATCGCGGCCGCTTTTCCCTCGCTCTCGCACTGGGCCTGCAATGAGATCGCGCAGTATCTGGAAATCTGCTGGAAGGGCTCTCTCGGCCCGCAGTTGATTCTAGGTTCCTACGCGGGGGCTTTCGGCTACTACCAGTTCATGCCGTCCTCCTACAACGCCTACGCCGTGGATTTCGACGGGGACGGCCGGAAAAACTGGGACCAATGGCCGGACGTTCTGGCCAGCGTGGCCAATTATTTGACGGCCCACGGCTACAGGCCCGGACCGGACGAGTCCCAAGGATCGCCGGTGTGGAACGCGCTCTACGCCTACAACCACTCGGACAACTACGTTCGGGTCATCCTGGAGATGCGCCAAGATATCCGGGCCCAGCTCGGACCCGACGCGCCCTAAGAGTTCCGGCCCGTCCTTTCTCTAAAATCCTTCGCCATCAGCCGGTGTTCGATGCCGATTTCCACGAAAGGCTCCCCCTCCGCGCGGTAGCCCAAGCGCCGATAGAATTCCTCGGCGTCCGCGCGCGCGTGGAGAATGACGCGGCTAAAGCCCCGGCGCCGGCATTCGGCCTCGGCTTCCTCGACCATCGTCCGCCCCAGGCCGCGGCCGCGCCGGCTTTCCGCCACGGCGACCTGGCGCATCTGCGCGACGCTCCGGCCCTTGTCCCGCAAGAGCAGGCAGCCGGCGAGAAAATCCCCGTCCCACAGGGAGAGAAATAAATCGTCCTTCTCGGCCGCGAGATCCCGGGGCGAAAAGTCCAGGCCCAGAGGACGGCGCAGAACTTCGCGGCGCAGTTCGAGGATGGCGGCGTATTCCGGCCCGCCACACGCCACCCACTTAAGCACGGGTGGCGGGAAGGAGGTGCTTCTCGAAGAATCCAATGACGCGGCGCTCGTAGGCCAGGCCCGCGGTCTCGTGACACTTGCCGTGCGCGGCGCCGGGAATGATCCAGAGCTGCTTGGGCTCTCCGGCGGCGGCGTAGAGCCGACGCACGCCGGACTCGGGCATCAGCGTGTCCGCGCTGCCGCCGATCATCAAGAGCGGCTTGGGGGAAATTCGGAAGATGGACTTGACGGGGCTCTTGCTGCCGACGGCCAGGCCTGCGCGCAGGCGCAGGACGAAAATCGCGCCCATGACCATGGGGAAATACGGGATGTGCAGGTGGTTCTTGGTCCACTGCGCGCACACGCGGTGAAACTCCGTAAACGGGCTCTCCAGGACGACAGCCCTGATTTCCGGATAATCCCCCGCGCCCATGGCCGCGACCGCCGCGCCCATGGAGAAGCCGAAAACGCCCAGGTTCTCCAGGCACCAGGGCTTGCGCGTCCGCAGGCAGTCCATGGCGGCCTTCAAATCCTGCAGCTCGTAGTGTCCCAGGGTGGTGAATTCCCCTTGGCTCTCGCCGTGGGAGCGGAAATCGAAGTAGAAAAGGTTGAAGCCCGCGGCGTGCAGGTAGGCGGTCATCTTGAGCAGCTCGCCCTTGTTGTCGCTCCAGCCATGGCACATCAGGAGCGTCCGATCCTTTTTCCCATCGGCCGCGGGGACGAACCACCCCTTCAGGACGAGCCCGTCCGAGGTCTCAAAGACGATCTTTTCGTAGCCCAGGCCGAAGCTTTCCGGGAAAATCTCCATCGCGCTCATGCTGGGGGGATGGAGAATCACGCCCGCGCCCCAGTAAAGAACCGCGGACAAGCCGACAAGAACAACGGCGGGAATAATCCAGATCACGCGCGGATGCGGCCCTTTCGGGCGGGAAAAATTCTAACACTTCCGCCGCCGCGCTTCAATCGGCGCAGCCGCGACAAGACCGAGCGGCCGTTCAGGCGCCAACCGGGCGCTATTTCGGCCAGAGGCTCAAGGACAAAGCGCCTTTGTGCGGCGCGCGGGTGCGGCAGGAAAAGCCAGGGCGAACGCAGACGCGCCCGGCGGCAGGCGACGAGATCTACATCGAGCGGGCGCGGCCTCCAGCGCGGCCCGGGCCGCCGCCCGGCGCGGGCCTCCAGGCGCTTGGCTTCGATGAGCATCCCCATGGGTGAGAGCGGGGCATTCAGGCGCACGGCCATATTAAGGAACCGCCTTTGCGGCGGCCCCACGGGCTTGGTCTCGTACACCCGCGAGCGGGACAGTAGGCGCGCGCCGGCAATCGCGGACAACCCTTCCAACGCGCGGCGCAGATGCTCTTCGCGGCGGCCCTGATTGGAGCCCAAAAGCAGCAGCCAGCTCCGCGCCCGGCGCGGGCGGCTCATTTCTCCCGCCGCGCCGCGCGGACGCGGCCGGTTTGATAAACCCAGTAGAGCCCGGCCAGGGCCAGCAGGCAAAAAACGAGCGCGCCTAAATTGCCCAGCCACCCTTGGAAAACTCCCGGGTCAAAAGATCCGTTGTAGCCGAAGTCTTTTAACGTTTTGCCGCCAAAAACCACGGTCCAGGCCGCGCCGAGCTTGACGAAGAGGCCGCCGTTGTAGACCAGCAAAGTCCAAAGCAGCCAATAGAGCGCGCCCGCCGCGGCCATGGTCCCGACCAAGACCGCGCCCAGATGGACCGGATCGTAGAAGGGCTCGTCCGGATCGTCGTCCGCGTCGAAGAGCGCGGCCAAAGCCGCGCCGACGCGGCGCAGGAAATTCACCGCGCCCCCAGCAAATCGTCCATGCCGTAAAGACCGGGCTTCTTGCGGCGCAGCCAGAACGCGGCGTCCAAGGCGCCCAAGGCGAAGAGCGCGCGCGATCCGGCGCGGTGCGTCACCTCGATGCGCTCGTAGGGCCCGGCGAAGGTCAGCGCGTGATCGCCGATGACGCCGCCCACTCTCTGCGAGACGATGGGCACGGACGACTGGTCGGGCCGGCCCTCACGCACGGCCTGGGCCAAGCGCAGGGCCGTGCCCGAGGGCGCGTCCTTTTTCGTCTTGTGGTGGACCTCCGCGATGACAGCGTCGTAGCTGGGAAGCAGCCGCCCCAATTCGCGCGCCAGGCGCGCGAGCACGGCCACGCCCAAGCTGAAGTTGGGCGAAAGAAAAATCGGGATGCGGGACGACAAGGCCTTGATCTGCGCTCTCTGGATGTTGGAAAAGCCGGTCGTGCCCGTCACGACGGCCTTCTTGGCCGCCGCCGCGGACGACAAGGCGCGCAAAGCCGCCTCCGGCGTGGAAAAATCGACTAGGACGTCCGCGCGGGAAAGCGCTGCGGGCAAATCCTCCGCGGCGAAAGCCTCGCCGCCGCCGGGCTCGCTGGAAGCCCGGTGGAAAACGCGCGCGGTCAAATCAAAGCGCGCGTCCGTGGCGGCCAGGGCGGCCACGCGCGAGCCCATACGCCCCGCGGCGCCGTGGACCGCAATCCGTATAGCTCTTTGCGCCATGCGCCTAGATTATATTTTTTTAGGCGACGGAAGGGGACGCGCCGCGGCGGGAAAGGAGCCAACGACAGAGCGCGGCAAAGGCCGCCAAGCAGAATTCCTCGCCCTCAAGCCCGTGGGGCGGCGGGGCGCCGCCCAGAAGCTTCGTAAAGGCCTTGCTCGAATCGGCGCGGCGCAGGGCTTTTTCCACGTGCGCGGATAAGACCGCGTGGGTGCCCTCCCAAATCTCCTGGACAATCGCGTCCTGCGAGAGCCGCGGCAGGATGGAAAAATCGCGCAGGATGCCGTTGCCCGCGAAAATCATCTGCGCTTCACGGATCGCCTCCGAGGCCGCGCGCGACATTCCGACCTTGAGGAGCGGAATCAAGACCTCGGCCGCGGGGTCTTGCTCCTCGACCGCGCGGATCATCTCGAAAAAAGCCAGCTGGCCGCCGCGCCACAAAGATTCGATTTTGGCCAGCGACTTCGCCACGCCGGGAAGCTCCTGGGCCGGGCGTCCGAAAACTTTTCTTGTCCGCGCGTAGAGCCTGGCCTCGAGGAGCGCGCGGCGCAGAGCGCCCAGGCTTCCCGCCGCGACGTGGATGCGGGAAGTCCTGATGACCGTGCGCATCAAAATCGCCAGGCCTTGGGAGGGCCGGCCGATCATCTCGGCTTGGGCGCCGCGGTATTCCACCTCAGCCGTGGCCTTGCCGCGCGTGCCGCAGATGTCCTTTAGGCGCAAGATGTGGCACTCGTTGAGCGAGCCGTCTTGCAGGCGGCGCGGGACTAGAAAAAGGGCCACGGACGAGGAGCCCTCCGGCTTGGCCGTGGTGACCCAGAGCTCGCCGGGGTTCGAGCAAAACCACTTGAGGCCGGTCAGGCGCCAGGTCCCGTTCGAAGCCTTGGCCGCGCGCGCCTCGTTGTCCGAGACCACGCTGCCGCCCTGGCGCTCGGTGACGAACTGCCCTCCGGTCAAGGGCGTGGGACCTGACGCGTCGCGCAAGACGGGCAGCCAGCGATTTTTTTGCGCTTGGCTGCCGTGGCGCTCGATGAGATCGGCCAAGCCGTCGGTCATGGCCAGAGCGCAAGCCGCGCCGCCCTCGCCGCATTGGTTGACGAGGTAGGCCTTGACCATCTTCTCCCAGAAAGGGACCGGGGACAAAACTCCCGAGTTCAGGACCAAACGGCGGGCTTCGAGCTGCTGGGGGCAGTAGCGGATAAAATCGACGCGCTCTCCCCAGCGGTCGTAGCGCTCGAGCCGCGGCAGGTTCTCGTCTTGGTGCGCCTCCCAGACGAGCGCGTCCAAACGGCCGCCGCAGAGTTCCCCCAGCGCGCGCAAGCGCCCCACGGCGTCATTCGGAGCCCGACGCACGGCCAGCCACTGCCGCAATGGCTCGTCTTCAAGAAAGAAATTTTGCCCCGCGACGCCGGCGTACCCGCGCTCCGCTTCCACGCTTCAGTTATACCGCTCGGCCGGGGGCCGCGTCAATAGCGCGGCTCCCTAGCGCTTGCGTCCGGCGACCACGCGCAGCAGGTCCATGGAGGTCACGATGCCGGCCAGCCGGCCTGCGGCGGTGATGAGAACCCGGTGGATGCGGCGCACCAAGTCGGTCTGCGAAATGACGCCCACCGGCCGGCGGCGCTTGTCGATCACCGGGTTGCCGCGGCCCTTCCAGTCGGCTAAGTCGATTTTGAGCAGGTAGCCGTCCGAGCCGATGTCTTGCTCCCGCAGGTGGGTGAAGCATTCCTTGAACACGTGCCGCATGCGCGCGTTGATGCCGGTCACCTCCACCTCGAATGCCTTGACGCCGCGCTCCTTGGCGATTCAGCAGGGGTAATTGACCGGAAACGTGCCCAAGCCGCGGCCTCGGGAGCCGCGCCGCCGGGCTCGCCGCAGTAGCGCGCCACGGCGACCAAGCGCTCCCGGTCGTTGTGCTTGAGGAAGGCGCCCATGGCCATGGAATGCCAAAGCGCATGAGCGTGGTCTCCCGCGATTGGGAGTAGAACAAGTCCTTCAGACGCCGCTCGTCGCTGGCCCTGAGCGGCCGGAAAAACACCTCTAAATTCCCGAAGTGCCGGGTCGCCTCCAGTTCCACGGGATAAGGGTTGGGATCGGCCGAAATCACGTGCCCCGCATCCAAAAACCCGAGCGCCTTGGCCTCGGAGATGCCGTACTCCGTGACCACGCCGGCGCCCTCGGCCAAGGGCATGGGCTCGGCCACGCCCGAGCCGACCAATGCATGCTGCCCGCTTTTAATCGCCGAGATCGCCTGCGGCGCCGTCATGCCCCGCATCTTGGATTTGCCGTTCATAACCTCTCTAGACCCTTGCCTTTCATTCTCATCGCAACGCTTTGGCCCTCTTTTGGCAGTTTCATTGCATTAATAGTCAACGGGTCGTTCTTCGCGCAAGCGCATGAAAAGAATCGGCCGGAACCTCGAACAACGCCTTCGCCAGAGCCAGCGCATGGCCGTTTTCGGCCGCATGCGCATGGCGGAGTGGATCGAGATGCCCGAGCGCGAGTTCGCGCGCGAAATCGAGCGCCTGGAAAAAAGCCCCTTGTTCCGCAAGCTCTATTTCAGCGAGGCGAGCCGTGGCGGCGTCATTCGGCGCCAGCGCTGGACCCGGGGGCGCCTGGCCGGCGCGGCTGAAATCAACGAGCGCGTCATGGCCGGCGGCGGCGAGCGCGTCAAGGTGGAGGAGCGCCTGGCCGAGCGCTCCGAAATCATGCGCAAAATCCAGGCCATGGGCCAGGAGGCTTTCGAGCGCTACTTTCTCTACGCCGAAGAGGCCCAGCCACTGGCCGAAATCGCGCGGCGCACTGGGATTTTGGAGGAAGACGCCCGGACCATCAATGATTTTTTGCTGAAAGTCGGCGCCGAGGCCGAGTTCTCGGTTTTGCCCAAGGCCGCCACGGGCGCGAACTACTATTGCGTGGCGCGCCTCTCGGTCGACGAGGGTGAGCCGGGCTTCGAGTTTTTTTCCCCCCACTGGGCGCGCGGGCTCTATCAAATCCGCTACGACCTGCTCGAAGAGATGAAAAGCGGCCTGGCCGCGGATGAGCTAAAGAAGCTCCCCGGGCTCTTGAAGCGCCTGGAGACCATCAATCTCCGGCAAAGCACGATGTTCCGCATCTTCGAGACCTTGGCCAAGGTCCAGTCGGGATTCCTGCAAAACCGCGAGGACGAGCTTAAAAAACCCGTGAGCCTGCGCATGCTCGCGCGCCGCCTGGATTTGGCGCCCAGCACCATCTGCCGGGCCCTGACCGGCCGCTCGGTGCGCCTGCCCTGGGGCAAGGAGGTTCCGCTCATCGAGCTTCTGCCCGGGCGGCGGCGGCAGCTGCGCCTCATCCTGGCGCATTGGCTCAAGGAAGACGCCTCCCCCAGCGACGCGAGCCTGGCCGAGCGTCTGCGCACCGAGCGGGGCATCGCGGTTTCCCGGCGCACGGTCAACGCCGTGCGCCACGAAGTGGCCGGCGGCGTAGCGAAATCAGCGCTGCCCGGCTTGACTTGACACCCGCATGATTCGGGGGTATACATCTCTAGGCGCATCGCCGCAATTTCGGAGGGACTCACGATGAAAGCTTACGTTCTCGCCCTGCTCGCCGCCGCGGCGTTGACGGCTCCCGTTTGCGCCCGGAATTCGCAGGACGTGGGCAGCGCCTTCGGCCAAGCCGGGCAGATCGCCGTTAATTACTCCGCCGCTCAAAAGAAGGAGGTCGCCGCCAAAACCAAGGCCGCCCAGGAAGCGGCCATCGACATCATCAAGACCGCGCGAGCCCTCGAAGGACAGCTGGCGTCGGGCGGCCTGTTGGATTCCGAGGGCATGGAAAACTTCTACACGCAAATAAAACAGCAGGTTCTCGATCCCTACAACAACGTCTACCAGCCCAGCGCCGCGGCGGCGGGCGCGCCTCCGGCCGTGAACCAAGCGGTCCAAAATTCCATCAAAGCCCTGGGGAAGGCCTACCTGCGCGAGGCGCCGACCGGAGCGATCAACAAGGTCGAGAATATCGAGTGCGACGACAGCTCGGATTCCAGGGACGACTGCGCCTATCTCCAGCGGCTGGAAGACGACGGCGCCATTTCGAGCGACGACGTGATGAACGAGTCCCTAAGCCGCGTCGAAAAAGGCGGCGGCCAATCTCAAAACCAAGCCCCCTCCAGCGCGGCTGCTCCGGCCGCGGCGCCGTTGCCCGCGGGCTGCAGCCAGACCTTGTACGAGAACTGCAAAGCCGCCGGCGTGGACAACTTCGAGTGCCAGCCCTGCGCCTCGGTCCTCGGGAATTAGCCCCGCGCCCGGGGGTTTCATGAAAAAAATTCTCGGCTTGGCCGCGCTGGCGACGGCGCTTATCGCCGCGGCGCCGGCGGCTGGGACTACGTCACGATCGACGCGGCCAACGGCCTCGTCTACGTCACGCGCTCGACGCACACCATGGCCCTGGACGCCTCGGACGGCAAGGTGATCGCCGACATCTCGGGCCAGGAACGCAGCCATGGCGTGGCGCTCGTGCCCTCCGCCGGGCGCGGCTTTATTTCCGACGGCAAAGCCGGAGCCGTCGTCGTTTTCGATTTAAAGACCTACGCCGTGCTGGGCAGCATCAAGGCCGCACCGGACGCGGACGGCATCATCTACGACCCGGCCGCCGACCGCGTGCTGGTCTCGGCGGGAGACGCCCAGGAGCTCGTTTCGATTTCCCCGGACGTGGATCTAAAAACAGGCAAAGGCGTGCGGCGGCTTGATTTGGGCGGCAAGCCGGAATTCCTGGCCGCCGATGGCGGCGGGCGAGCCTACGTCAACTTGGTGAACAAGGACGAGGTGGCCGTGGTGGATGTCAAGGCGATGAAGGTCCTCTTCCGCTGGCCCACGGTGCCCGGCGGCGTCCTGACCGGATTGGCCATCGATTCGGCGCGCGGGCTTTTGTTCGTGGGCTGTCGCAAGCCGGCCAAGCTCGTGGTGATGAGCGCCAAGAACGGCCGCGTGCTCTCCGCCGTGGATATTGGAAAAGGCGTCGATGCGGTGCGCGCCGCGGGCGGCGCGGCTTTCGCCAGTTGCGGCGACGGCACACTGAGCGAGGTCCGCGAGAACGCGCCCGGAAAATTCGCGGCGGTCCAAGTCCTGCGCACCCAAAAAGGCGCGCGGACCATGGGGCTTGACCCCATGACCCATGAAATTTACCTGCCTACGGCTCTTTTTAGCGGTAAGAAAAACCGGCGCGGCCGGCCCCTCCCCGAGCCCGGCACCTTCCGGATGGTGGTCGTCGGCCTTTAACGGCGGCGCCGGCCGGGACGCGGGCTGTTCAGGAACAGGAAGCCCGTCGGGTAGCCGTATTTTTGCGCCAGCGGCCGGCTCTGGGCGAGCAGATAGGGCTGCAGGTTCAAGTTGAAGCCCACGTCCATAGCGAAGACGACCTCGTCGATCTTGCGGCCGATCCAGGCCTCCAGCTCGGCGCGGCGGGCCTGGTAGCCGCGCATCTTGTACTCGACCTTGTCCGAGAGGACCATTTGCGGCGGCAAGGAGTCGCGCGCGGACTTGGCCTCCACCAGGATGGTCTTGCCCTCGGGCGAGCGCACGACGGCGTCGAGCTCGGTCACGTAAAAGCCCTTGGCGTCGAAGAACTCTCTCCCGCTCTGCAGAATTTGGTAGCCGGCATTGTAGTAGTGCGCGAGGGTCTCCATCTCCAGCAGCAGCCCGGTGTAGCGGCTGTGGATGATGCCGCCCATGAGATCGGAGAGGCCGGGGTCGTCCTTGTGGTGTTGGATAAGCGCGTTGAGGGCGTCGCGCGTCTGCCGCGCGCCCTGCGGAACCGGCGCCGCCTCGTCGAGGTAGACAAAGCGGATATGGCGCGAGGACTGGGCCAGTTTTTTGGCGACGTCCTGCAGGTGGGCCTTTATTTCCGGATAGCCGCGCGTGTCGAAGCCCAGGACGACTTCGTCCAGACGCCCAAACTGCCTGTCGGCCTGGCCGCCGGGGGCGAAATAGCCCAAGGCCTTGGCCAGGTGGTCGTCGACGCGCCGGATGCCCTCGGCTATTTCCGACTGCGGGTTTTGCGCGTGGTGGAAGAAGACCTGCTCCGTGGCCACGGCGACGCGGCGGCCGCCGTCGTTGACGATGCCGTCGACGCGCTGCAGCGTCTGGTTCAGGCGCACGCCGTTGGCCGAGGTCCTGCGCCCGCGGGCCACGGCCTGCAGGATGGAAATTTTGGCGTAGGCGTGGGCGTAGGCGTCGTCCATGACGCCCAGGGTTTCGGAAAAATCGATTTTGCCCTTGTAGGCGGCCGCGATGGCCTTGACCCGCCCGTAGTCGGACGCGGCCCGGCCCCGAAGCAGGACGCCGTCATCGTTGACGGTGAAGCGCGCATCTTGAAGCCGGCGCGGGTCCGGGCGGCTGCCGGAGAAAAGCGCGTCAAGCCCGCCGACGGCATTGGCTTGGGCGCCGGACTCGCCGACGTTTTGCAGCGCGGCCTTGATGGCCTTAACTTGCCTGCGGAACCCCGCCGGGCCGGCGAGGCGGCCGGAGGCGGGAGCGTTCGCGCGAGCGTCACCAACGGCCGCGGACGCGGGGGCTTGCGGCAAGGCCGTCGCCGCGGCGGCTGGGCCGGCGAGGACAGGCCGGACGATCGGCCGCGCCAAGGCGGCGGGAATGCCGCGCGAAAGCCCGGAAAAAACGGCCGTCAAATTTTGCTCGGGCAGGGCCGCGATTGCGGACGGCAGTTGGAGCGCGTCAAAAGCCGGAAGGGCCGTAATTGCAGCGGACAACGGCGCGGCGGCATCGGTGACGGGCCGCTCGAATCCGGCAGCGAAAATCGGCGAGACAAAAAACAGAGCGAGCAGCGCGGCGGCGCGCACGGCCGGGGTCTTGTTCATGCGCCTATTATAGAAAGAGCCCGACGACCAAGCCCTAGGTCTTTGGGGAATTTGCGCGGCGGCTTTGGACCTACCGATGCGGGCATCCCGGCCAGCAACACGGCCGCCGCATGCCCTTGCGCATCTTATCCAGGCCGACCGCTATGCGCCGCCTTCTGGTCTCATCTTTCTTGGCGGAGCTCACCCAGCAGATCCACTCGTTGCGCGCCAAGGGCGTAATGTCCGTCCACGCGCTCCTGACGGCGGCGTCGGAGGCAATCGCCGCGCCAAAATCTGCGGGCAGGCGATGCACCGCTCCGGAGGCGCCTTTTTGTTTGGCCATTAATTGATTTGACGCTGCCCTGGAAAACGAGAACGTCCCATTATGCTCCCGGAACCTGCCGAATTCTCCAGCGGCAGTGCTCCGTCTACGGGGACAAGCGCTTCACGCGCCTCAAGGACATCTCCTCTCCCCATATCTACAATCTGCGCCGCGGCGGGGTAGTTCAAGTAGCGGCCGGGCTCGTTGCAGCCGCTCACGACCAGGAAGATTTCGGACGCGGTGCCGCCCTGCGGGCAGCGCCAGCGCCCTCTTGGGCCGGGATGGCGAAGGCGTAGGAGGCGTCCGGCTCCATCCAGCCCATGGGCAAGGTCTTGTAGGGATTCTTCGCGGGGCTCATGCGCCGCGCCAATTGGGCGCGAGACGCGGCGACAAGGCTTTGTAGGCCGTTCATGGGGTTTCCTCCAAAATCGGTTTTCATCGCATTCTCATGGTAGCGCGGCCGCGGGCGACCTGAAATGGCAAGGCGCAATCCTCTATAATATGCCCATGGCCACGGTGCCGCGCTTGCCGCCCAAGCGCCTTCTGTTCATCTCCGCCCTTTCGGTCGTTTTAGGCGGCGCGATGGCCTTCGGCGCGAAGCTCATCCTCTGGCTCATCGCGGTCATCACCAACCTGTCCTTCTTCGGCCGCTTTTCGAGCGCGCCCGCGACGGCCGTGGGCAACCACCTGGGTTTCTGGGTCATGCTCGTTCCGGTCATCGGCGCGGCGGCCGTGGGCCTGATGGCCCGCTACGGCAACCGCGGCATTCAGGGCCACGGCATTCCCGAGGCCATGGAGCAGGTGCTCTTCAACGAAAGCCGCATCTCGCCTTCGATCCTGATCTTGAAGCCTCTCTCGACCGCGGTGGTCATCGGCACGGGCGGGCCTTTCGGCGCCGAGGGCGTGGTCATCGCGACCGGCGGCGCCCTGGGCTCCTTGGTGGGCCAGCGGCTCGCGATTTCTCCGGTCGAGCGCAAAATCCTCTTGGCCGCGGGCGCGGCGGCGGGGCTTTCGGCCACCTTCAACGCGCCCATCGCGGCGCTGCTTTTGGCGGTCGAGCTTCTGCTTTTCGAGTTCCATCCGCGCTCCCTGATCCCGGTCTCATTGGCCAGCGCCGCGGCCGCGGCGCTGCGCCAGAAAATCATCGGCTCGGGGCCGATGTTCCCCATCCCGCCCCTGGCGGCCGCCTCGGGCGCGAGCTTCCTGTCCTACGCGGCCTTGGGGCTCTTCATGGGCCTTCTGGCGGTGGGCGTGGTGCACGCGGTCGAGCGCGTCGAGCGATGGTTCGAGCATTTGCCCGTGAACTGGATGTGGAAGCCGGCGCTGGGCGCCTTGGCCATCGGGATTTTGGGCTTTTACGATCCGCGGGTCTTCGGCCCGGGCTACGGCGTCATAGACGGCATTCTGGGCGCGGGGCTAAGCCCCACGGGCGCGGTCAAGATGGGGGGGCTAAAGCTCGCGGCCTGGATCGTGGGCGTGGCCAGCGCGACATCCTCGGGCACCTTGGCGCCGCTGCTCCTGGTGGGCGCGGGCGCGGGAACGGGCTTCGCGCGCATGCTGGCGCTCGTCTTCCACGGCGCGGTCATGGATCCGCGCCTGGCGGCCTTGGTTGGGTTGGCCGCGTTTTTCGGCGGCATGTCGGGGGCGTTCTTGGCCTCCATGGCTCTGGTCATCGAAACCACCTGGCGCATCAACGCCTTCGCCCCGCTTTTGGCCGGCTGCGCCGCGTCGTATTTGATGGTGCGGCTCTTGTCCAACGAGAACATCATGACGCAGAAATTCGGCAAGCAGGGGCGGGAAGTCCCGGCCGGCTACGCCGCGGACGAGCCGGTGCACACGGAAGCGCGCTAAGCGTGGATTTCTTCCTGGCCCGCCTGCCGGTCTTCAAGCGCTTGCCCGAGGGCGCTTTGGAGCGGCTCTCCCGGACTTTGGCGCTGCGCCGCTACGCCAAGGGCCAGGCGGTTTTCGCGGACGGCGACTTGCCGCGCGCGGTCTACCTGCTCAAGTCCGGTCTCGTCAAGGCGGTCAAGTACTCGCGGCGCGAGGAGCCGGTCGTCATGGAGATCATCGTCCCGGGCGGGCTCTTCGGCATGATCGCGGTGATGGACCGCAAGCCTTATCCCGTGAGCGCGGTGTGCATCCGCGACTCCGAGGCCTACGAGATCCCCGCGGACTTTTTCGAGGAGATCCTGAAGGCCCATCCGGATTTCTCCCGGGCGGTCTACGCCGAGGTGGGCGAGCACCTGCGGCAGTCCCACGCCCTGCGCGCCATGACGCGCGAGTCCGCCCCGCGGCGCATCGCCCACATTCTCCATCTTTTATCCCAAAGCATGGGCAAGGAACTTCCCTTGCGCCGCGAGGACGTCGCGGAGATGTCGGGCGTGACGCCCGAGACGGTCATTCGCGCGCTCGCGGAGTTCCGGCGCAAGAAGATGATCGCCTCGGGCTGGAAGCGGATCACCGTGCTCAAACCCGAGAAGCTCAAGGAGCTGTACTCCGGATCTGACGGCCTGCCGGACTAAATTTCAAAACCCTGATCCAGCGCAGGTTTTTCGTTTCCTCGGCGCGCTACCCTATGATTATGAGCCAGGAGGCCGGGACATGAAGGCCAGGAGAAGACTTGCGGCGGCGCTTTCGGCGCTGGCCGCGGCGGCGTTTTTGATTTCGGGCCGTGCGGCGCGGGCGGCCGAACCGGTGGAGAACGCGGTTTTGACCTACGCGCCGAACGTCCCGCCGAGGATTGCGCGGAGGCATGCGGCCGTGGTGCAGGCGGCGCTCGAGACTTCCGAGGTCGACGGCGCTTTGGCCCCCGGCTTCGCGGAGCCGACGATGTATCGCTTCTGGACCTTCAACGGGCACGTGCCGGGCCCTTTTATCCGGGTGCGCGAGGGCGACACCCTGGAACTGACCATCACGAACAGTTCAACCAGCGTCATGGCCCACAGCATCGACATGCACGCGGTCACGGGCCCGGGGGGCGGCTCGGCCATCACGCTGATCCAGCCGGGCGAGTCCAAGACCGCGCGCTTTAAGATGCTCCACGCCGGGCTCTTCATCTACCACTGCGCGGCGCCGCCGGTGACCGACCACATCGCCAATGGCATGTACGGGCTCATCCTGGTCCAGCCCAAGAAGCCCTTGCCGCCCGCCGACAAGACGTTCTACGTGATGCAGAGCGAGTTCTACACCAAGCAGGGGCGCGACTACGAGGGGATGACGACCTACGATCGCCAAAAGGCCCTGGATGAATATCCGACCTACGTGGTCTTCAACGGCAGCGTCGGCTCATTGACCGACGACAACGCCCTGCACGTCAAGACCGGCCAGCGCGTGCGCATCTACTTCGGCAACATCGGGCCGAACAAGGTCTCGTCCTTCCACATCATCGGCACCGTCATGGACAAGGTTTGGGACGAGGGCGGCATCGGTGGCCCGGTCCTGCGCAACATCCAAACCACTCTGGTGCCCGCGGGCGGGGCCGCCATTCTGGAGTTCACGCCCGAGGTCCCGGGGACATACACCATGATGGACCATTCCATCTTCCGCATGGAAAAGGGCGCTGTCGGCCAAATCGTCGTCAGCGGGCCCGCGCGGCCGGACATCTACGAGGAGGTCCGCTAGGCGCGATGGATTCTTCTTCCGCCCCGGCGGGCGGCGTGGCGCCGTTTCTGGCCAAAGCCCCGCCCATCTCCATCCCCATGCGGCACTTCGTCTTCGCCGCCTGCGCCTTCTGGATATTCGCCGCCGCGTTCGTGTTCGGTTCGGGCCGCTTTTTGGGCTTTGATTTCCAATCGATGTGGGTGCTGGGCTTGGTGCACACGCTGACTTTGGGCTGGATTACCATGAGCATCCTGGGCGCCATGTGCCAACTGGCCCCGGTGCTTTGGGAGGTGTCCCTGCCGCATCCGCGCCTGGTCAAGTTCGCGTGGTGGTGCCTCGCCGTGGGCGCGGTCGGCATGGTCTGGCACCTTTGGGCCGGGCTGCAAAATTTCTGGATGCCGGCGGCGCTGGCCGTCGCGGGGGTGTTCTTGTACCTCTTCGTTTTTTGGAAGGCCATGGCGCGGGCCAAGAAGCTCGATTGGACCGGCAAGCACCTGGCCTTGTCCCTGGGCTACCTCTCCGTGGTGGTCGTGCTGGGGCTTCTCCTGGCCTACGATCGGGAGCGCGGCATCTTATTTTCCGATCCCCAGGGCGTCTTGATCGCGCACATCCACCTGGCCCTCGTCGGCTGGATGTCCTTGACCATCATGGGCGTCTCCTACCGCCTGGTCTCGATGTTCACCTTGGCCCATCTGGACTCGAAGACGCCCGGGCGCCTGGCCCTGGCGCTGGTCAACGTCGGGCTCATCGGGCTCGCCGCGGACGCCTTGTTCTTCGGCCGTCTCGGACTCAAGTGGTGGGCGCTGGTCCTGGCTTTGGGCGGCGCGGCGTACCTCTACCAGATGCGGCGCATCTTCGCCGCCAGGAACCGCCGCATCGATCCGGCGTTGGCTTTTACCTTGCTGGCCCTTTTAGGCGGCGCGGCATGGGCGGCTTTGGGCCTGGGCTTGGCCTTCGGCTGGATTCGCGACAGCGACGGCGCGCGCATCGCCTACGTTTTCGCCGCCATCCTGGGCTGGGCCACGCCCTACATTCTGGGGCAAATCCACAAAATCGTGCCGTTTCTGGTCTGGCTGCACCTCTACAGTCCGCCCAACCGCTTCCCGGCCGACATGGCGCCGCCCAAGATGCAGGACTTGACCAGCGAAAAGATCGCGTGGCTTGAGCTCGCGGCCCTGGCCCCGGGCATTTACCTGGGCATCGCTGCTTTTTTGATCGAGTCCGAACCCATGATCCGCGCCAGCGCCTGGTTCCTGCTGGCCGCAGCGACGCTCTACCTCATCAATACCGGCTTGACGCTCAAGCACCTGCGCTGGAGCCCCTACCGGGGCTAGCGCGCTCTTCGGCAGGGCTTAGAGGCGCAAGGCCCGCCGGCCTTCTTGGCTGATCATGGCCGGCGACCAGGGCGGATCCCAGACCGGCACGAGCGCGACTGAACGGCTCCCCGCGACGCCTTCCAACGCTTGCTGCGCCATGGCGCCGATGGCCGCGCCCAAGGGACAGCCGCGGCTGGTCAGCGTATAAGCCACGCGCAGCTCCCGGTTCGACGCCTCGATGCCGTAGATGAGGCCCATGGAGACCACGTCCAGGCCCACCTCCGGATCGACGACCGTGCGCAGGGCGAAGAGAGCCGCCTGCTTGAGGTTATCCATGCTTTCTCCAGATGCGGATGCAGAAACTGTTTTCCCCGAGCTGCGCGGTCTCGTGGGAGAATCCCGCGGCCTCAAGCTCCGCGTAGAGCGGCACGGGCTCGCGATGGTGGCTGACCTCGAGCACGTCTTCGCCCTTGAGGCTCTGGATTTCCTGCAAAATGCGGATCATGGGCTCGGGAGGCTCCAAGTCGCTGACGTCCAAGCGGACCACGCGCCCCGGTCCCTGCATGGCGACCGTGCCGTCGTCTTGGCCGTCGTCCTCCTCGTGGCCGTGATGCGCGCCGCAGCTCGCGCGCCGCCGCTTGCGGAAATAGATTTTCCAGTCCTCATCGGAGAGGCGCTCGGCCCAGGCCTTGAACCCCTGCGCGCCGAGCACATGATAGAGCGGCTTGGGATCGAAGGTGGCGCGCACCACGAGCACCCCGCCCTCGGCGACTTTGGCGGCTTCGCCCAGGATGCGTCCCAAGGGCTCCTTGCCCGCGCGCAAATCCTCGCGCACGTCCAGGAGCGCGCCCGGGCTCTCGACGGCCCAATCGGGGCGCGGCTCGCCCGGAGCGGCGGCCGGCGCGGAGGCTTGGGCCACGCGCTCGATTAAGACCGCCCAGCGATCGGGCCCGCTCTCGACGATGGTCCAGCGGAATTCTCCCGCGTGCTCGGCCTGGAACTGGTAATAGAGCGGCTTGGGATTGTGATCGTTGACCAGCTTTATGGCGCCGCCCACGGGCAGCGCGTCCCAGGCCGCGAAGATTTTTGGATGTCTTTCGCGCGGGATCATCGCCCGCACGTCCATCAGCACTTCAGTTTTCATGCGTTCCCTCCATGTTTTCAGAATTAGCCAATTTCTCGGCGGCCAGGAGGGCGTCTTGCGTCTCCAAAAGCGCCGCGCACGCGGGGTAGAGCACCTGCTCTTCCTTGGCGTTGTGGTGGCTTAAAAGTGGAAACAGGATTTTTTCGTGGCGCGCGGCCATCTCTAAATCGCCCCTTTCCAGCGCGGCAAGCGCGGCGGCCTTGTGCGCGCGGATATCCTTGTGCTCTTCGAGCATGACCCGGATGGGGCCGTTTTGCCATTGCTCGCCGCGCCGGGCCAAGGCCGGAAAGAGAATGTCCTCTTCGCACCGGATGTGGCGCTCCAGGCGGCGGTCGAACTCCTTGAAATCCGCCAGGCGCTCGGCGGCCGGCTTGAAGCGGCCGCCTAAAACCAGGGAATCGATTCCGCGGTGATCGCGCGCGAAACTCGCGAGCGCGTCTTGCGGGTCCTTCATTGTTGCGTCGGGCATGTTCTCCACCTCCATATAGAGGATAGCAGCGGGCTTCGCGCCCAAACATGACGGGGCGCAGGTTTTTTAAAAAAAGCCCGGGCTATACTGAAGGGGAATTACAAGGAGGCCGTTTATGAAGCCCGAAGCCGCCGTCAATCTGTCATGGACCGTGAACGAAGTCGCGGAGCGCTATCCAAAAACTCGGGAGGTGCTTGCGCGCTACGGCCTGGACCTGTGCTGCGGCGGCGCGCATCCGCTGGAATTTGCGGCCCAAGCCCATGGAATCGACGCGCGGGAGCTTTCGCGCGAGCTAAACGCGTGCGTCCGGCCGTGATGCCGCGCGAGCACGGCTCGTGGGCGGTGCTCATCGCGCCCATCCTCGCCGGGCTCATCGCGGCCGGAGGAGGGCGGGCGACGCCGGTCGCTCTTCTGTGCCTGGCCGCGCTGGCGGCCTTCTTGTTCCGCCCGGCTCTGCAGGCTTTTTTGTCCGGGCCGCGAAGCGCGCGGGCGATCGCCCGTCCGGCGGCCCTGGGCGTGCTGGCCGCCGCGTGCGGGGCGGCCCTCGTATTTAAAGACCGGCTGTGGCGGCTTACGGCTTTCGCGGCCGCGGCGGCGCTGATGATGGGGCTAAGCCTTTACTTGGCCCGCAAGCGCCGCGCCATGAGCTGGGAAAACGAGGTCGCCGGCATCCTGGTCCTCTCTCTGGGCGCGCCCGCGGCCTTTTACGCGGCGCGGGGAACCCTGCCGTTTGCGGCTTGGGCGGCGTGGGCCGTGTGCGCGCTCTACTTCGTCGGCCCGGTCTTCTTCGTCAAGCTCGCCGTCTTGCAGCACCGCGCGGCCGCAAATCCCGCCGACACCGCCGCCTTGGAGCGGATGCGGCGCGCGGGCACGGCGTATCATGCGGGCGCGCTTTCCGCGGTTTCGGCTGCAGCGTGGGCGGGCTGGCTGACGCCCTTGGCGGCTGTGCCCTTCGCGGCCGCCCTGCACAAGATGTGGCGGCGCGGTCTGCGGGGCCCGGGCAAGACGGATTTCAAGCGCCTAGGCTGGGCCGAGGTCGGCTATTCCTGCGTTTTCGTCTTGGCCTTGGCCGCGGGCCGTTTTTTCTGAGAGGAGAGAATCTCCGCGAGCGCGGCGGCGTTGCTGCGCGCCGCATCCTTGGCCGCGAAGAGGAGCGTGAGCGTCTTATGCCCGGCTTCGAGCGACTTGAGCCGCGCCAGGATATCGCCGCGGCCGGCGAGTTCGGCTTTGTAGCGGGTCTTGAACTCGGGCCACTTCGCCGGATCGTGAGAGTACCATTGCCGCAGGGCGTCGCTAGGCGCGATGTCCTTCATCCATTCGTCCAGCTTAGCCTTGTCTTTGCTCACGCCCCGCGGCCACAGGCGGTCGACTAAAACCCGGAAGCCGTCCTTCGGGGCGGGCGCTTCGTAAACGCGCTTGATGCGGATCATGGCGGAAAGCCCTCCTGAATGAGTGCCCGACATCAAGTAGCTATTGCAACACCTGACGTAAGCCGTCGTCTTCGTATTGATCCGTCTTCCTTGCCGTGATCCTAGCTGTTGCCGTTAGGCCCAATCAAGAGAAATGTCGTTGCCGGAGGGCTTGATGGCCGTTGC
>DATLUA010000006.1:0-15935 GCA_035533295.1 Elusimicrobiota bacterium
TTATGAGGTCGCCATGACCCCGGGCTGACGGGTCGTCGAAAGTAGCGCGCGGCCGGCGCGCCTCAACAGAGGCGCCGCCACGACGAGAATTTCAACCTCGGCCCAGGACGCGCCCAAATTCTACTTTCGATTTTTCTGGCGAGCGGTGCGTCTGCTTGCGGTCCCACGGGCAGCCCTTGGGCGAGCGCAGGGCGGCGACGGTTTCGATGGCCGCCCGCAAAGCGCCGCGGCTTTTCGGCTTCATGGAAAAATCTTATGAAATTGCTGGCCGGGCTAGAAGCCGTCTTGGCGGCTCAAGACGGCCCGGAGAACGGGAAATAGCCGCGGCTTTGCCGATAACGCCGCGCCCAGTCGCCGAGCAGGTTGGGATTGGCGGGCACGAAGCCGCAGGGTCCCGCGCGGGAGGCGTCCGGATACTGGTACCAGCCGTCGCCCATCGAGCTGTGGCAGGAGCGGCAGGAAGACGGCGGCAAGCGGGTCCAGCGGAATTTTCCGCCGCCGGGCAGGGCGAATTCCTCGGATTCGGGCGACTTCTCGTTTTTTGGCGCGTACAAATAAAGCTCGGCGGGATTTTTCCTGGGCCGCGGGCGGTAGATGCCGAAGGACCAGGGACCGCCCTCGCCGCGCGGTCCGTCCGGGCGCTTTTGCAGCAGGCGTAGCTCGATGATTTTCGCGGTGGCATGGTCGGCGATGAGGTGGATGACTCGCGTTCCGGCGGGGTAATGCCAGACCTCGTAGCTCCAGGACTTGTCTTGGTAGCGCACACGCTTGATGATGCGGCGGATGGTCCGCCCCGGGGGCAGCAAGGCCGCTTCTTCCTGGTCGACAACTTGCGAAAGCTTGAGCCCGGGCGCGACCTGTCCGTCTTCAAAGGCAATTTGGCCGCCGTTGACCTCGGCCACCAAAAAGTCGCCCGGGATGCCATGGAAAGGCACAAAGCCTTGAGTTCGCGGCCAATCGGCGGGCAGGCTCGCGGGCAGCCCCGCATGGATCGGGCTGGCCGCAGCGTCGCTCTTTTGCCGCGCGTCCATGAGCCCGCGCAGGTATTGCCGCAGGTCTTGATCGTCCGGCAGGGGCGCGGCCGTCGTCCGCCGCGCTCGCGCGCGGACCAGCCGCACCGCGTCCGAAAGCGAGGGAAGCCCGGGGGCTAATTGCGCCCGCGCCGAGGCGGCCAGCGCGCAGGCCAGGCAGACTATCGCGGCTCGCGCGGAGAGGCCGCCGCCCTTCATCGCGATGGTTTCGGCGCGGCTTCGTAGCGGGTCGGCACGCGCGCGGGCAAAATCGCCGGCAGGCGGAAATAATCCGTGCGGCCGTCGCCGTCGCGGTCATGGAAGCGCCTGGCGTTGCGGTTCAAGGGAAAGGCCACGGCCGGGAACCAGCCGCTGTCGATGACGTAGGAGAAGACTTGTCCGGTGTTGGCGGTGATGAGGATTTCGTTGGCCACGTGCCCCTCGTCCGGGGCGCCGCCGCTGGCGTCGACGTGCATGGCCCAGGTGTTGGGGAGATCAAGATCGTCGAAGGCGGCGTCGAAGGTTTCGGCGATGGTGCGGCAGGGGCTGCGCGTGCCGGTGAAGGTGGCGCCCAGGAAATGCAGGTTGATTGCGTTTGAGACGCAGGCGATGCGGTCCCACGGCCGCGAGAACCGGGCCTTGCAGTCGCCCGCGATTTTCCGCGTCAGGGCGTGATCGACGGGATCCAGGATGGCGTTGATGAGCGGAACGAGGGGGATGGGCAAATCGTAAAGATCGCTGCGGGCGGGCGGCAGGGCCTTGAAGCCGTACTCCTTCATCCGGTTCTGCGGCGTCCACGGATCGCCCACGCGGATTTGCATCTGCGACGGCGCCAAGGCTACGCCCGAGAAGCCAAAAGCGCCGGCCGCGCGCGTCCGGGCTCCGGCCTCGATGGCTGCCAAATTTTTGGAAAACGAGCCCGCCCGCAGCGGCGCTCCCGAGCCGCAAAGCGCCGCGGCCGCGAACAAAATCCGGACGGCCTTGAAGCGCGGGTTCACTCGGCCTCCTGCTTTTCCTCGGGCCGCAAGCCGCGGGCGATAAGGCCCAGCGCGACGGGAATCCACAAGTCGCGCGGGCGGCGCGTGACGCTGAACAAAGCCATGCCGATAAAAAAACCCCAAGTGAAAATTTCGCCCCAAAACGCCTGGGCCCAGCGCGGCGCGCGCCCGCCGGCGGGAACTTTGGGAGAAAGGGCGGGGATAATCCTGGGCACCCGGCGGCAAAACTCGCGGTAGCTCTCGCCCCGCGCGGCGGCGATGTGCGCCTCCTCGCGCCCCATGAGCCGCACGACGATGATGATCATGCCGGCCGTCAGGACCAAAAATCCGGCGCGCGAAGCCGCCATCCCCAGCCCCGCGGCGATGAGGATGTTGCCCAAGTAAAGCGGGTTGCGCAGTCGCCGGTAGGGCCCGTCGGCCACCAAGGTTTCCGCGTGGAGCGCCCGGTCGTGCACCACGTTGGAATCGAGGTACGCCGCGGCCCAGGTGCGCAGGGCGGCCGCCGCGAAGGCCAGCGCCGCGCCCACGGGGAGGACCCAGGGACCGACGGCCTCGGCCATGGGCACGGGATCCACGGCGTAGAGCGAGAACGAGAGCCAAAATAGAGCTCCGATGAACCAGAAGCGGTTCTTGAACTCGAATTCGGCGGCGACGGAGGCGTTCATCCGCGGATAGAATAGCAAGGCCCTTCCCGACGGGGAAGGGCCTTTGGGGGACGGATTCCGGGGCTAAGAGGCCTAGCGCTAGGCGGCGGCCGCGGTTCCCTCCTGGGTCTTGGCCCACCAGGAATTCTTCCAGGCCTGGTTCCACCACGACTTCATCGGAATCAAGGTCTGCGTGTGCCAGCCGTCCTTGTTGAGCTCGCCTACGTGATCCCAGACTTCTTCCCATTTCTGACCGCCGACCCAGACCATGTAGTCCCAGTCGCCCGGGATGGACGCCGCGGAGGCCGCCCAGGGAAGCTTCTGCATTTCCTTGATTTCGCCGTTTAGGCGCGGCGTGCGGGCGAAAACCCAATTGCCCACGGGCCACTCCCACCACCACTTGCCGTTCTTCGTGCCTTTGTAGACGAAATGCGAGGACGTGGCGCGCACGCCTTTCTGCGCGCGGATCCACGAGGCCTTCTCGTAGACGTCTTCCCAGCTCTTGGCGTCGAGCCAAACGACTAAATCCCACGGTCCTGTGGTGAGCCACGACCCGATGGTTTCCTTCCACGCCTGAGATTCCTTCCACAGCTTCTCGCCCGCGCCCCAGTCCGTCTGGACCAGCAGGTACGCGCTGCGCTTGGACCAATCGCTCCATGCCATTGTTCGCCGTCCTCCTCAATTGCGCCAATCGTTTGCGTGAAGGTTGACTATGCCAGTTTTGAGACGGGGAAATCAACCGCGGCGAGCTCCAAGTACTGCCCCGCGGCCATGCTCAGGCCCCGTTCGCAGGACAAGAACAAGCTCCGGTAGGGCTCGCCTCGCGCGTCGACCGCTTCGACGATTTGACCGCGGCGCCGGAACAAGTTTTCCAGGACGGCCCGCCGCGCGGACACGTCCCGGCCCTGGCGCTTGAGGCCGTTTAGGGCCATGAGCCCCAGGTGCGGCCAGCGGCTTAAGTGATAGCCGCCCGCCAGCCGGGTCAAGAGCGGGACGTGCGCGCCTTCCCGCCCGACGGCGCAGCTCATAGGGATGGGGTCGAGAAGGCCCGAGTTCTGGAGCCAGTCCGCGAGGCGTTCGCGCACGGGCGCGGGCCCCAAGCCCAAGTAGAGCGCCAGAACGGCGCCGTCCGCGCTGGGAACCTCGCTTTGGTGCGCGTCCGCGAAATAGCCGCCCCGCCAGCGGCGCGCGATGAGCGCGGCCTCCAGCCGGTCCGCGTTGCGCCGCGAACGCAGGCCCAAGCCCGGCGCCAGGCGCAGCATCATGAGCGCGCACAAATTATTGTAGGTGGAGGAGGGTCGGCGCACGGTGTCGACCCAGTCTCCGATGACGCGCGGGGCGATAAGCCCGTCCTCGAAATGACTGGCTCCGTAGGAGTCCAGGAGCGCCTGCAGGGCCTTGCGGCGCTCCTCATCCGGCGCGCGTCCGGTTTTTTGCCGGCGCCAGGCGTGCGCGAAGACCAGCCAGGGCAGGCCGTCGGCGCGCGGCCAGGGCATGTCGAAGCCGCGTCCGCCGCGAAAGCAGCTCGGGACCCGGCCCAGGCGCGCGGATTCGTCGGTCATGAAGTCGATGAGCCCGCCAAGATAAGCTTGCGGCAGCGCGCTTGCGGCGCCGCGCAGGGATTTCCCGAAGTCGGCGGTCCACATGAAGTGGAAGTGGCCGCTGCCGGCCCAGAGTTCGTCCTTTCGGGCGTTGGCGCGCAGGGCCGCGCGGGCCAGGTCCGCGGGCTCCCCTTCTTGCGTGGGCCAGCCTAGGAGCGCCAGCCGCGCGGAGTCGGCCGCGTTAAAAGCCAGCGACTGGAGCATACGGAAAGTAACGTCGTAGGGGCCCAGCTTCACGCGCTCAACGATAGCGGGATTGGGTCCGCGCGTCAAGAGCGACATGGAGCATGGAGCCGCTTCCGGTCCGCAGCAGGTATAATATGGGAAGAATTTCTGGAGGGTTCATGGAAAACGCCGTGATGCAGGCTCCCGCCGCTCCCGCCGCGCCGCGTCAAAAACTTCCGTTGCCGCCCGGCCTCTTGTCCAGGCCCGACTGTCCGGCGGCCCGCGCGCTCGCCAAAACCGGAAATTTTTACGTTTTCTTGAAGGACATCAGCCGCGAGTTCGGCGACGTAGTGTCCTTGTCCCCGGAGCTTTTCCTGCTCGTGCCCTCGGCGATGATCAAGGAAGCGCTGCGCAACACCAAGGATTACCGGAAAGCGGACTCCATCAAGATATTTAAAATCCTGGCGGGCGAGGGTCTGTTCACGGCCGAGGGCGAACTCTACGACCGGCAGGAGCGGGTGGTCAAAAGCGCGTTCGGCAAGAAGTACTTCGCCGAGTTCCGGCGCATCATCGAGGAAGACGTCAAGAGCTATATCGACGAGGGCCTAGCCCAAGCGCGCGCCAAGGGCGATCCGTTCAACGTCTCCGACGTGTCCGTGGATTTGACCATGTCCATCGCGGCGCGGGCCTTTTTCGGCATCGGCGGCGAGACCGAGCTCGCGCGGGAGTTCCGCAAGGGCTTGGTCTTCATCCAGGATTGGTTCGCCCAGCTGCAGTCGGCCGATTTCGCCGAGCCCATGCTGCGCTCCATCGAGGACCGCTACATCCGCCTGCCGGTCCTGCGCTCCTGGCAGCGCGCGCTATTGCGCAGCGTGACGGGCGCGGGCGAGATGGCCAAGGCCGTAGCGGCCTGGAAGGCCTACGCCGCCGAGAACGACGCGAAGGCCCATGAGATATCGACCCAGATGCGCGGGATATGCGCGCGCATCATCGAGCGGCGCAGAAAAGACCCGGGCTCGCTGGATAAAAACGACGTTTTGTCGTCTTTACTGCGCTTCCAGAATGATCCGGGAAACACCTGGCTGACCGACGAGGCCGTCATCGACGAAGCCGCGACCTTTTTCGTCGCGGGCCACGAGACCACCTCGGACCTGTTCATGACCTTGATTTGGAAGCACGCGCGCGGCGAAACGCCGAAAGAGGTCGTGGCGGAGCTGGAAAGCGCCGGGGACATGATCGGCGAGGAGCAGTTCCTTTTCCAAAAATATCCCGCGACCGACGACTACCTGACCCAGGTCCTTCTCGATCACCCGCCCATCCCATTCACCGTGCGGCAGACCAACCGCGAACTGGAGTTGGGGGGCTACCGCATCCCGAAGGACGCCAAGGTGCTGCTCTCTCCCTACGTCACCCGGGACATCGACGTCAACTTCGGCTCCGGCCGGCGGCAATGCATCGGCCGCGTGTTCGCGCTCGAGGAAGCCGTCATCGGCCTGCGGCACCTCATCCGCCACAGGCTGGAACTGCAGAACCCCGGTCAGAGCCTGGAAATGACCCAGGGCCTTTCGATTGGGTACAGCCGGAGCCGGACTCCGGTCCTGGTCCGTTCCGCCGCCTGAAAGCCGGCTCCCGCCGGTGACTGCCGTGACAACGGCCATCTTGCCGCGGGCCAGAACCGGAGTTATCCTGCGAGGAATAGGGAACGCAAAACGGTCAGACGGAGGGGGGCCGATGAAAAAAATAATCCTGGCGATTGGGATTTTGGCGGTGGCCGGAGCTTCCTGGGCCCAGCAGGCCGGAGAATTGGGCGGAGGCGTTGTTTTGGGATATCCCATAGGCGGCACGCTCAAGTATTGGCTGAGCGGCCGCCAAGCCGTGGACGGGGGAATCGGGGCGGCCGACGGCACGGTGCTCTACGCGGACTACTTATGGCACGGCTGGGACATCCTGCCGCAGCCCCGGCAGGGGAAGCTCGGGGTTTATGCCGGGCTCGGGCCGCGGCTCGACTTCGAGGACGCCGGCGCGAACGAATTCGCCATCCGCACCATGGTGGGCCTGGATTATTGGATTTCCAACCATCCCATCGAGCTTTTCGCGGAGGCGGGCCCGGTCTTCCGCCTTTCGCCGAGCGGGGGCGTGAGCAGCGACGGAGGAATCGGAGTCAGGTTCTATTTCTCCGGGGCTCCGGGAAAAGCCGGGAGTTAGGACAGGGCCTTATAAAGGAAGGGCAGGCTCGCGTCCATCCGGTAGTCGATGTCTGAGTGCGTGGCGTCGAATTCCTGGTAGACGTGCTCGACGCCGGCTTGGGACAGCCGCCGCGATAAGATGCGCATGCCGTAATGGATGTGGTACTGGTCTTTCCAGCCGCAGTCGAGATAGAGGCCGCGCATGGATTTAAGATTGCGGCTGAACTTCGCGACCAAATTGACGGGGTCGCGCGCCTGCCAGCGGCGCCAGCGCTCCCGGATGACCTCGCCTGACTCCAGGTTGAACGGGACGCGAAACCCCAATGGTTCCTTGGGGTCCGGGTCATAGGTGGCGGCCATGCAAAGGTTCATGACCGCGTGGACTTCCGCCCCGGACACGGTTTCTTTCTTCCAAATGCTTTCCAAAAAGCGCTTGATGCGCCCGTCGTCCCGGCCTAGGGCCAATCCCCTGCGGTCCGATTCCCGCCGCGCGTCGTAGACGCCGGCCCGGCGCTTGGGCCGGCGGTGCTTGGCCAGTTCGTTCAAGGTGTTGGCCCAGTCATTCCAGTAGACGAAGTCGAAGTAGGAGTCGCCGGAATGGTCCGCGATCGCGCCCCAATATTTCGTGTACTCCATCGCGTGGATGATGGCGCCGTAGCCCCCGGAGGACTTGCCGAAGCACCCGCGGTGGCGGCGGTCGGCCAGCGTGCGGAATTCGGCGTCTACGAAAGGAATGATTTCGCGCGTCAAGTAGTCCGCGTAATTGCCCACGGCGGAGGAGTTGACGTACTGGTTGCCGCCCAAAGCCGTGAAGCAGTCCGGGAAAACCAGGAGGACCGGCCCCATCTTCTTTTCGTGAATGAGCCGGGCCGCGCGCTCGGGCACGCTCTCGCTAAAAGCCTTCCAATTCACGTGCGAAAGGCCCGAGCCCGTGAATCCCACCAAGTCGTAGAGCGCGGGATATCGCCGGCTCCTGTTTTGCTCGTAGCCGGGCGGCAGCCACACCGCCAGCTTGCGGACGTGCGGATCGCCCAAGCGGTTGCCCTTTAGAATCTTCGAGTCGTGTTCGAGGACGACGAGGGTTCCGGCGGGGCCTTTGGGGCGCTTGAGGGCCATGAGCGGCCCCTAGCCTAACATTTTTTTGGAGGCGAGGGTCCGGATGAGCGGGCCGCTGAGAAGATAAAGGCCGACGACGGCGGGACCGATCATGAACTTAAGGCCAAGGAGGCCGCATATCGCCGCGATGGCGGCTATAACGGCCGCGGGAATGAGCAGGGACTTCATGCCTCCTTTTTTGAAGGCGGGATAGGGAAAGCGCGACACCATGGCCGCGGCGGCGACCAAAGTCGCGAGCCCGAGCGCGCCGGCCGCCCAAGCCGCGGGCAGATGGAGCAGGGCCAGCGTCATGACCGCGACCACGCCGGCGCCGGCCGGGATGGGCATGCCGGTGAAGAAATCGCTTTCCTTGGCGTGCGCCGCAGGCGCGGCGTCTTTTTCCGCCTTGGCCGAGACGTTGAAGCGCGCCAGGCGCCAGGCGCCGGCCGCCGCGAAGGCCGCGGCGACGGGGAAGCCCAGCCAGCCCAGCGCGGGGAAAAGCGCGGCCTTGAACACCAGCAGGGCCGGCGCGGCGCCGAAGGAGACGACGTCGGCCAGGGAGTCCAAATCGACGCCCAGGGGATTGTCGGCCTTGAGCGCGCGGGCCGCGCGCCCGTCGAACATGTCGAAGAGCGCGGCCGCGCCGATGGCTAGGGAGGCGTGGAGAAAAAGTCCCTGCGAGGCCAAGAAGGCCGCGAGCACGCCGGCGCCCAGGTTCATCAACGTCAGCGCGTTGGGCGCGGCCGCGCGCCAATTAAGCGGGGGTTTCGCGGACAACGGCGCGGGCGCGGCGCTTTGCCCGCGTTCGGGAACGTTGTAGAGCCCGGGGCGGTGGCTCTGGACGAAATCGTAAGCGGCGTAGGGCATCAGGGCGTGATTGCCCGTGCGCACCAAAGTGGAGGAGGCCTCGAAGGGAACGGGCGGCAGGAAGTGCACCTGCATCGCGGTCGGCACGCGCTCTTCGCCGCCGCCGCGCGCGATGAAGATGGCCTCGACCGAATGATGCGCCGCGTCGAAGCCCAGGACCGGATTGGCGATGTTCTTTTCGAGCTTGGGCAAAGTGTCGGGATTGCCCTTCTTGTCCGTTAATCGGTAATGGTCGCCGCCGGCCAGGTAGAAGGCCTTGAGACGGCGCCCGGCGTTCAAGGAGAGGATGCGGAACAAGTTGGTCTCGCCGTCGTAGTCGGTTCCCAGGGCGATGGGGGAATACTCGAAGAACGGGGCGAAGGCGTCCAAGACCGCGCGGCCCATGGGATGCCGGAAATCCGACGGGGTCATGGCGGGCTTGCGCGCATCGTCCCCGGCCAGGACAAAGACGACCTTGTCGAGGCCGAAGGCCGCCACGGCGCGCAGGCCGATAAGAAGGTGCCCCCATTGGAACGGATCGGCGGCGACGGGGTAGATGCCGACGCGGAGTTCCCGGCCGCCGGCGTCGCCGGCCGGGTCTTTCTCGGACACGCGCAGGCCGCCGCGCGGATCGATTTTTCCGGCCGCCATGTCGCGGCTGATGTGGCTGAGCAAATCGTCTCCCTCGGCGCGGACCTGGCTCAAAATCGGGCGATCGGCGGGCTCCAGGTGGCGCATGGCGTCCAATTGGGCGTGAAGCCCGCGCCGCACGCGGCCGATGATCTGGGCGCGCTCGGTCGGCGGGACGGCGGAAGGCTCCTGGGCGCTCTCATTCTCGAAGGCGCGCTCAAGTTCGGCAAAGCCGCGCTTGAGGATTTTCTCCGTTCGGGCGCCGGGGTTGACCGTCGTGGTGCCTTCGGCCGAGGGATCCGCCGCGAAGGGCGAGGCGGCGGCGGCCGCGCTGTTTTCCGAAACGGACGCGTCGGAAGCGTTTTTTTGCGGCGGGACGTCCGCGGGAATCGCAGGAGTTGCGGCGGCCGGAATTGGCGCGGTGACGGCGGCTTGGACGACCGGGGACTCTCTCGCGGCGGGCGCCGCCGACGCTTCTTGGAACTTGAGCGTTTGCGGGCCAGACGCGGTCGTATCGGGCCAATCAAAGGAAAGCTGGGAGAAATCGCCCGGCAGGCTCTGGACGCCGCTTAAGTTCGGGACGAGGTTTCCGGGCGCGCCCACGGCGGCGCCGATGTCGGCCTCCGGCGCGCCGCCCGCGACGGCCGCCGCCCAGGACATCTGGGGCAGCAAAATCGCGAATGCGGCCGCCAGGGCCAGGAACTTCTTAATCCGGAGTTTTGAGTTCATTCCTAATACACTGTGCCTCATTCCCGGCGCGAGGGCCAGGGTCCTTGGTTCCTTTTTGGGGTGGGTCTTGCAGTCCGCAAGACGAGCGCGCAAAACGGTATCATGGGGGCCATGGGCGCTGAGATTAAAATCGGGACCGCGGCCTTGAAGCTCGTCCGGGGCCATCCACCGCGCCGGCGCGGCGGCCGCGTCCGTCAGCTTCCCGTCGATTAGCATCGGCATCTATGGCTACCCGGTCGAGCCGGCGGCCGAAGTCGCGCTCAAGGCGGTGAGCGGCTTTTTACGTCGCCCCTCGTCCATCCGCGAGGTGATTTTCGTCATCCTCGACGCCGGCACGCTCGCCGTCTACGAGCGCGCGCTGCGTCGGCTGCCGTAATTTCCCGCGCTCCCGGGGCCATGGGGGGCAATCCCGTTTAGGCCCAATGCTTCGCTTGCCCTGCCCGTTAGGCCCAGGCGTTATTTTCCCTCCGGATTTATAATGTCCGAAATGCCTTATCCGCGGCTCACAATCATTTCGGAGGTTCTGCCATGAACGTGAAAAAAATAATTTCCACGATTCTCTGCGGGGGCTTGGTTGTTTTCTCCCCTGGCCTGGGCTGCTACGCCGCGCTGGCGGGGGGCTTCGAGGCGGAGGCTGGCGGAATGGACGCCGTCGGCGCGCTTAACATGCCCGTCAACGCTTCCGTTGGGGAGAGCCTGCCCAATTTGAACGTGGAAAATCTGGGCGCTTCCGGCGTCAATCTTCCCGCGGGCGATCTTTCACGAGCCGATTTGAACCAAGGCGCCCCGGCGCCGGAGCACGCTGTCCCCTCGGTGCGGGCCGCTTTCGTGGAGCCGTCCCGGCCCGCGGTTGAACCCGCCGCCGCTCCTGCCGACGCCGCATCGGCCGCCGAGGCGATCTCGGTCCAGGCCGCGGCGAGCCGCGTGAGCGCATGGAGCAAGAGCGCGATGGCCGGGAACAAGTCCGGCGGCGCGCAGAAAGGGCTCTCGGCTCAAGTCGCGCAGGGCCGCGTGGAGTTCGATTTGGCCGCGAAGACGGCTGACGCCTCGCCCGTGACGGCGGAAATCGGGGCTATTAAAGGAACCGGGGCCGCGTTGGGCAAGCCCGGCTCGGGTGACAATCAGGACGACGTCTTGACCGCGGCGAACCTGCCGGGAACCTACGCCATCGATGTGATTCGCCAAGGGAAGTCTTATAAAGGAAGAATCACGTTTAATGAGAACTACACTTTCACGGCCGAGGACGCCGCGGGAAAGTCCGCACAGGGAGATTGGACGCTTGAATTGGGCAATATCTATCTGCGGCGGGCTTATTCGTCCGACGGCGGCCCAACCGGAATCGAGATAAAGATCGACGTCGCCGGCACGACGAAGAGCCAGCTCGGGAAAAAGGGAACCGCGCTGTATATGACGCTTGTCTCCCTGGCTTCGAGCCGGGCTCCGAAGGACTACTGGGTCATCGCCAAGGCGCGGAGCCCATCGACCGACGCCGTTCCCGCGCCCGGCCAGGAGGCAGGCTCGGAAGCGGCCGGTTTTTGGAAGACCCTTCCCGACAAGATTCTCGACATCGGCGTGCCCTTCGGCCGGAAGAGCTGGAAAAAACGCCTGATTCCCATCGCCGCCATGGCCGCGACGGCGGTCAGCGCGGCGTTCATGCCCCGCTTGTTCCCGATTATAGGCTTTGCCATGCTGGTCATGAGCGGGATTGGCGTGACGGCCATTCTGCCGGGCGTCGCCGACTCTAAAAACAAGACCGGCGAGTATTTGGCCAACTTGGCCGGGATGGTGTTGCTTGTCAGCTTGGAGCTGACGCTAGCCGCCGGCGCCGGCGTGATCCTGGGGGCGCTGGCCTACACACCCGTGGCCGCGCACGCCGTTATCGCGCTCGCGCCCAAGGCCGTCGCGGCGGCGCACCACTCCCTTCTCAGCGCCTTGGCCCCGGTCTTCGGCTGGAGCCTTACCGGCGGGACGCTCGCGACCGTCGCGGGCGGCATCGTTTTTGGAACGCTGGGCCATTTCATGAAGAGCAACCCCACCCGGCATAATCCCTGGGGCCTGGGCATCACCGTTCAGGCGCGGAGCGCCGTTTTGTCCATGGTCGCCGGAGCCCTTGCCGGCGCTTTTTTTGGCGCGCTTCATCCCGCCGCCCTGCCCGCGGTCATGGCGGCCTTGGCGGCCCACATGACGTCGGCCCGCGCGGCCTTGTCCGCCGGTCGCCTGGCGCCCTGGCTCTTGGGCGGCTTCGTCGTTTCGGATTTGGGCGCCGTCGCGGCGCAGCGCGTCATCGAAGGCAAGCAGGCTCTCCTCACCGGGCGCCCGGCCAGCCCGAAGCGGGAGGCGCTGCTTGACGCCGTCAACACGGTTCTGTTCTACGGTATTCCCGTCGCGGCCATGGCGCTCGCGGGATTTTTGGCGGGGGGAGTCGTGGTCGCCGCGACAATAGCGGCGGGATCGAGCCTCGGCTTGGCTTTGGGCGACCATCTCTCCAAAAACCCGCACGCGGGGCCCGCCATCCAGTACGCGCTATTGCTGGGCGGCGTCTACGCGGGCGCGCTCTTGGCCGTCCACGCGCTGCTGCTCATCTAGGCCGGTCGTCCCACAGCGCCCGGCGCGCGGCCGGAGCCAGCCGGAAAAGGCCGCGGCGGCCCTCGGGCACCCGCGCCAAGTCGCGCTTGGCGATGACCACGCTGGGGTAAACCTCGGCCAGGTTGGGGTCCCGGTACCAGCCGCGCGTGAACACGAGCATCAAAATGGCCCGCGGCTCGCGGGAGAAATTCGGCGTGCCGCGGTGGAAGGTGCGGTAGTCGAAGAGAAAGGCCTGCCCGAACTTCCCGGTCATCGCCGCGGCGGGAAAGCGGCGCGCGATGGCGGCCTCGCCGGGAGGCTTGGCCAGCAGCGCGGTCTTGTGCGAGCCGGGCCAGAGCACGGTCGGGCCGTTGGCCTCATCCACGTCGCAGAGCGGCACGCACAGGGTGACGGCGTAGGGCGGCAGGCCCGAGAGGTCGCCCGCGAAAACTTCTTTTCTTCTCCCCGCGACGCGGTCGAAGCGCACGGGCCCGTCGATATGCTGGTGCTGCGGGCTCGAGCCGGGCAGGGAGACGACGGCTTCGAGGCTGCCGATGCAGTAGTCGCTTCCCAAAAGCGCCGCCATCATGCCGTGCAGGCGCCCGTCGGCGTAGAAGCGCGGGTCCAGGAACGGGCCGGAAAAAGGGATGAGCGCGGCGTAGCGGCCGCCGATGTCGCGGACAAGCCCGCGCCGCCGGAGCTCCCCGGATTCGTGGCGGCGCAGAACGTCCTGGCGCAGGCGCTTGAGGAGGCTCAAGGAAAAAAGATTTTTCAGCGCGACCGCGCCGTCCTTGTCCATCGCTCTTTGGACCTGCCGCAGCGCGCGCGTGGAGAGTTCTCGGGCGTTTTTTTTCGTGAAGGCGACGGTCGCGACGGGCATTGGAAATTCCCTTGGGCGCCTATTCTAACAAAAAGACTTTTCGGAGAACGCCGCGGATCCCTTGACTTCGGAGCGTCCGCGCCTCATAATTGGGTCGTGAGACGAAAATTTTTGATTTCCAAGGAGACTCGTATGCGCCGCTCTTTTCTGCTTGTCGCGTGCCTGACGGCCCTCGCCTGCCCTTCGCTGCGGGCCCAGGAAGCGCAAGGCGTCAAGAATCCCAAGGTTCAAAAAGCCTTCAGCGAGTTGAACGCCTTTTTCGGGGTCAAGCCCAACCCGGGCGCCGTGGCCGCGGGACGTGCGGCGGAGAGGCCTCTGGCTCGGCGGGCCGCCCGGACGGCGCTTGCCGTCAAGCCCGGGCTTTCCGAGAAGACGCTTAACGTTCCCCTGCTGGGGGCTGGCGCCGTTGAGGGCGCGGGCGCCTCGGGGGTCTTGGGCAATCTCGCGGGCAGCATCCGCTCAAAAGTCTCCGGCCTTAGCGACAAGCTGCGCAACAAGTGGGTCAACGGCAATATCCAGGATCGCATGGACGTCATCGCGGGCGGCGCGGTGCTCGTGGGCGGCGGGTTCGTCGTCGCCGCCGTGGCCGCTCCCGCGGCGGCGGGAACCGCGGCCGTCGGGGCGGTGACTTGCTTCGCGGGCGCCGCGGCCCTCCATTACGGCGCGCCGCTCTTCCAGAGCGTCCAGGACAAAATCCACTCCGTCTTCGGGAACTGACGCGGCTTTCCGGCGCCGACGGCGCTAGAGCTGGTAGTGGAAGCCCAAGGTCAGAATCGCGTTCGACCCGAGGAAATCGAAGGCGGAGCCGCCCTTGGCCACCGAGCCCGGCGCGGGCGCGACGTGCTCGTAACCCACGGGATTGAACTGAGCGAACCAGCGCAGGCTCGGAAAGTCCGCCAGGGCCGTCTCGAACCCGAGGCCGGCCGAGACCGAAAGCACGAAGGCCTTGCCGTTTTGGCCGTCATGCGTGAGCGTGCTGCCGCTTTGGCCTCCCGTGATCCAGGAGATTGAGGGCAGCGCCTGCAAGTCGGCGTAGAACACCGAGCGTCCCGAGCGCTTGAGCGCGAATAGGGGCTCAACGCCGAAGTCCGCCGCGAAAATGGAGTTGTGGGAGATGACCGGAAAGCCCAGGCCCGCGCCGACGTCCAGGCCCCAGCGGCCGTTGAACCAATAGCGCGCCGTCACGTTGCCCGGGTCCTGGACGTTTTGATCGCCGCCCAGTTCCCGATGGGTCCAGTTGAGGCCCAGGCCGAGCGTTCCGACGCCGTCGTCCTGGGTGTTGGCCGCCGCGGGCGCCTGGGCCGAGACGAAGCCGGCGCCGGCGGCGCCGAGAATAAAAGCCGCGCACAAAGTCAATCCGAATATTTTTTTCACTATTGCCTCCGTTGCGTCCGAAGGCAAGATAGCAAATTGGGGGCTTGCGGCGCTCCGGTCCAAATGCCGCCGCTGATTTTCTCTTGATGCCGCCTTGCTTCGGGCCCTGCGGGCTCTCCCAGCTCATCGCCCAGCGCTACGGGACGTTTGCTACAATCGGGCAATGACGCAGGAGGGGCAGTACTACCGCAGCGTGCTCGACAACCTGGGCGGCGGATTTTTGGGCGTAGACGAGACGGGCCGCGTGGCCTACGGCAACGCCACCGCGGGGCGCATCCTGCACATTCCCGCCCCCGTTATGATGGGCAAGCCCTACTCCCAGGCGCTCGAGCCCTACCCCGCTTTGTGCGCGGTCATCAAGGACGCGCTGGACTCCGGGCGCGTGGTGCGGCGCGCCGAGGTTTCCATCATGCATGGCGACGCGCGCATGACGATTGGATATAGCACCCTGCGGGTGCGGGGTCCCGGCGGCGAGAACTGGGGCGTGGGCGTCATCTTCCAGGATTTGACGCTGGCCTTGGCCGGTTAGGTCTTATCGCGCCCAGTCCTGCTGCCCAACGACATTGAGCGCCTGCTCCTGGCCATCCTTCATCCGTTCGCGCAAAGACGCCGCGGCCAGCCAGCTCCAGTCCGCGCCGCACAGGGCGGGGGATTTCGCGTCTTTGCCCATGACTTTGGAGAGCTTCCTGCAGTTTTGGGCGTAGTCGTAGCGCAGCCCGGAGAATTGCTCCAACTGCCGGTCGGACATGCGCGGCGCCAGCTTGGCCTCGGCGGGGCTCAAGTAACTCCAGTCCTTGGCGCAGGACCCGTCGCGGCCACCCGCCGCGCAGTCCCGAAGCGCCTCTTGCCGCGCGCGCTCCGCCTTAAGCGCCCGAGTCACGCTGACGATTTTTCTGGTCCGAGGCGCCGGGGATCGGCCGGCCGCTTGGGCCCACGATGCGCAGGCCGCGACGGCGAGCCCGGCGATGACGGCGCGTGCTTTCTTCATCATCTGAAATCTCCTTAGAATAAAATCGAACCGCGGGAATAGGGTAGACGAGGTTCCGGTTTTTGTCAAGCGCCGCGCCGTGACGCCAGAAAAATCGAAAGTAGAATTTGGGCGCGTCCTGGGCCGAGGTTGAAATTCTCGTCGTGGCGGCGCCTCTGTTGAGGCGCGCCGGCCGCGCGCTACTTTCGACGACCCGTCAGCCCGGGGTCATGGCGACCTCATAA
>DATLUA010000007.1:0-3361 GCA_035533295.1 Elusimicrobiota bacterium
CTTGTCAAAAGATCTTCCTTGAGCCGAGCCCATTTAGCGATTCCGGTCGGACCGCTCGCTCCTGCCAACACAGCCATCATGGCGATCACCACCACACTGACCAACGGATGCCGCCGGTTGATCTCCGATCGGGGATCTTCAAATTCCTCAAAATGACACACAACCTCGTCGAGTCCAATCCGAATTCCCTTCGCCATCGCACATCCTCCGTGAGTCACAAGAACATCACCACACGGAGGTTGGTTCTACAGAATCAGAGCGCCGAGCGCAACCTACCCATCTTTCCCAGCTACCTCAGAGTGCGCGCTGGCCCTGGATTACCGCCCCTTTCCCCGTGTCGCCCCACAGGCCGCCAAAGGCGCCAAAGGCGGCCTGCGGGGCGACACGGACGGCTGGGGATGCGGCCACACCACCCGCGACCAAAAGATGTGTGGAACAACGCCAATTGTTCTAAGTCGTTTCCGCCACGACGGGGCTTGCCCCCGTCGAGCAATGATTGAGAGCTAGAAAGTTGTATCCGCACTATTGCCGCGGGACATAGATCCGCGGTTGGTCGCGATAGTCCTCTTGTTCGATTCCAAATAATAGCCCTGGACATTCACGTCCGCCAACATCCCCAACATCTCACGGCCCCTCCACCGGCCGTGGTTCTTGTTCGGCGAGCCATTCTCGGAACGACGGCAACTGCCCGGAACCGGCACGGCCGGTTTTCGACGTCACAGTGGATTGCTCTTGGGCCGTGGCCACGTCGCGATGGGCGAGCCACTCCTTGAAACTCAAAAAGGCCGCGTGCGTCGCTCTCGCCTTTTCGATAACCGCCGGCACATTCCCCGCCGCCATTCTTTCCTCGATTTTGAGGTGTGCGGCCAAGACCGTATCCAGGTTGTTGAGCACATACGCCCGAGCCGCGGCCACCTGTTCGGGAGTCAACTTATAGAGCCGGCACATCGTGGCCTCGGTCATGGTCGAATCCAGGAGGTGCGAAAGCAAGTTGTAGACGGTAATCCGGGTTCCCGCGATCTCTGGTCCGCGGCCCCGGTCGTGAATCAGGTCAGTTGCCATTGGCACCCTCCAGCTTCGGTCATTCGCCGCAACGGCAATTATAGCAACCGTGTTCCCATACTGCACGCGGGAAAGCCTAAGGTTCCCACACCACCCCGCTCGTCGGGGTTGGTGAAGCAGATTCCTTGCTTGCCGTGGCGCGACGCTATAGCACGCCATCTGATTCACCGCAGCCGGCCGCCCTCGCCCCGAACGACGCCCTGTTTTCCCGCCTGGGCGGCTGGCCCTTGTACGCCAAACTGGACATGCGTATTATTCATGATGGGGTGCGGCAAGCGGCACTGCTGTGGTGTCGATGACGTGTGGTCAATCTTTGGCCAGTGCCCAACGGTCGTTGGAGCACGAAGATGGCCAGTTCCCCCGGCCATCTTGGGCATCTTCGGCGGCAGGGCAAGTTGGCTTTTCATTTTATCCGTGGCAGGGTCGGGCTTTCCAGGCTGGAAAGGCTAAGCTACATGCAACACCGTCAGCCTGGAAAGGCTAACCTACCTGGTGCATCATTTATGGGCAGCACTGCACAAAGCGTAGGCAGCCCGGTGCCGAAAGCGTCGAAGCAAACCACAGTAACACCGATTGAAAAACACGCTGAAAACTCCATAGAAAACAACGTTTCGCGTCAAGGTTTTGCCAGCCGTTTCAGCCGGCGGCGCACGCGGTTTGCCGTGCTTATTTTCTAGGCAGCGCTTGGCCGGGGCGGGGCCTTGCTTGCGCTGCGGGTTAGTGTGCAGAACCGGGGCGCTTGGCCGGGGCCGGGCCATGCTTGCGCCCTTTGATGTTGCGCCTTCTTGATCGATTTCATCAACGCCCCGCCGGGAGCCGACGGCGCGGCCCACGTAGACGCAACGCGGCGTCATTCGACAGCCCAGGGCCAAGCCCTCGTTGTTCTACACATCTTTTTGAGGCCAGGGGCTTGTCCCCTGGAGATTCACGCTCGTTTCTACACACGCAGGCTGCCCCGATTACCGCCCCTTTCCCCGTGTCGCCCCGCAGGCCGCCTTCGGCGGCCTGCGGGGCGACACGGGCGGTGGGGAGCGGGGGGCATTTTGAAGTATAAACCAACGTCAAGCGGGGCACCCACGTCGTGGGCCAGGGGGCAAGCCCCTGGCCTGTTTTCGATACTGACTTGAGTAGAACAACGAGGGCGTTTGCCCTGGGCGGTTCTACACAACTTTTGCAGCGACCCCTGCCAGCTTGCCTGGCACGGTGAAGCAGTCTTTCCGCCCTGGCCCGGATGATTCATGGTCCCACACCAACCCGCGGCGCAAGCACGGCCAGTCGTTACGCTCCTTGCTTGCGTTGTGGGTTAGTGTCGTAGCAGGCCGCCGGGCAAAGTAGTAGGCACACTCCGTGTGCCGCAACCTTCGGCGACTCGACGTCGGCCTGCCGGAAAGCTACGGCACACGGAGTGTGCCTGCTACTTTGGGCCGTGCTCCTGCCTCCTGCCTCCTGCCTCCTGCCTTCTGGCTCCTGACTCCTTTGCCCAGTTCCAGAGTCCATTCACCGTTGAGCGAGTCGCTGGAATTCGTCGAGCGAACCGGCCTCGAAGGCCAGGTCAAGCCAACGATCCAACCGTTCCAGGTCGGTCGCGGCGCGGATGAACGCCTCCAGGTCCGTCGAAACGCCGCGGGCAAATCGCCGCTCAAGGACGTGCAACAGCGCGTCCGCCTTGCCTTTCGCCTCGCCTTCCGCCTTGCCTTTCGCCTCGCCTTCCGCCTTGCCCCTTTTGAACCCCAGCCGCTCGAAACTTGTGACGTAGGGCATGTTTTTCTCCTCCCCGAAACGGACCATTTCTTCTTGCACTTGTTCCTCCATTTCTTCCGGTAGATCCATGACCCAATCAATCAGCCGCAATAGTTGGCGAATTTCATCGCCCGTGAAGCCGCGTTCAAAGAGCCCTTTCAGAAGTCGCATTTTCCAACCCTTCCGTGCCGCCATATCTTGCCGGGTCTCCATCGTCTTCAAGTGGGCGACTACGAACGGCGCAAACGGACTGGGGTTCGCCTCGAGCGCCGCCAGGTCGGCCCCGTAGTCCAACAACTTCGCCACGGGAAACTCGAAGCCCAATGTGCAACCGCCCAAGCTGTAGCCAAAGTGGTTCGGCCGCCAGGCGGGGTGTTCGTCGCCCAGGACGGCCAGGCTGACCACGGGTCGCCGATACCGCTCGTAAAGCCGGCTGTGGTAGCCGTACATCCGTTCGGCGAATTCATCGTCGCGCTGGCTTTGGATTTCAACATGGATCAGCACCCACGCTTCCGCCCCGTCCTTGAGCCACACCTTGAACAGCTTATCGACGTAACGG
>DATLUA010000008.1:0-38153 GCA_035533295.1 Elusimicrobiota bacterium
CAGGCGAAGATCGAAGCAGCCGACGCCTGGAACCTGGACACGCAGCTTGAGTATGCGATGGACGCTCTGCGCCTGCCGCCGGCCGACGCCGAGGTCGCCTCGCTCTCCGGCGGGGAGCGCCGGCGCGTCGCGCTGTGCCGGCTGCTGCTGAGCGCGCCCGACCTGCTGCTGCTCGACGAGCCCACCAACCATCTCGACGCCGAGTCGGTGGACTGGCTGGAGCACCACCTGGCCGAGTACGAGGGAGCCGTCGTGGCGGTCACGCACGACCGCTACTTCCTGGACAACGTCGCCGGCTGGATCCTCGAGCTCGACCGCGGCAAGGGCATCCCCTACGAGGGCAACTACTCAGCCTGGCTGGAGCAGAAGCAGAAGCGCCTGGCCCAGGAGGAGCGCTCCGAGAAGGGACGCGAGCGCACGATCGCCGCCGAGCTGGAATGGGTGCGCACCAACCCGAAGGGGCGGCGCACCAAGTCAAAGGCGCGCCTGGCCCGCTACGAGGACTTGGTCGCCGAGGAGCGCAACGTCAAGCTCGACGAGGTCCAGATCCACATCCCGCCCGGACCTCGCCTCGGCGAGAAGGTACTCACCGCGACCGGCCTCTCCAAGGGCTATGGCGAGCGCCTGCTGATCGAGGACCTCTCCTTCGACCTGCCGCGCGCTGGCATCGTCGGCGTGATCGGCGCCAACGGCGCGGGCAAGACGACCTTGTTCCGGATGATCACCGGCGCCGAGTCCTCCGACAGCGGCAAGCTCGCGCTCGGTGACACCGTCCAGCTCGCCTACGTCGACCAGTCGCGAGACTCGCTGAACCCTGAGAAGACCGTCTGGGAGGAGATCTCCGAAGGCTACGAGCACATCAAGGTCGGCGACCGCGAGGTCAACTCCCGCCAGTACACCGCCGGCTTCAACTTCAAGGGCTCCGACCAGCAGGCCAAGATCTCAAAGCTCTCCGGCGGCGAGCGCAACCGCGTACACCTCGCCAAGCTCCTGCGCTCCGGCGGCAACCTGCTGCTGCTCGACGAGCCCACCAACGACCTCGACGTCGACACGCTGCGGGCGCTCGAGAACGCGCTGCTCGCGTTTCCCGGCTGCGCGGTGGTGATCTCCCACGACCGCTGGTTCCTGAACCGTGTGGCCACCCATGTACTGGCCTTCGAGGGCGACTCGCAGGTGACGTGGTTCGAGGGCAACTTCGACGCCTACGAGGAGCACCGCCATGCTCTCCTCGGCGCCGCCGCCGACCGGCCCCACCGGATCACCTACAAGCGCCTCGTCCGTGGCTGACCTAATTCCTACCGCGCTGACGACGTTCGACCGCGACACCTCCGTAGCACTGCAGGAGGAGTCCGAGTCCGAGCGCCTGTTCGCGGCCGAGGTCTCCCCCGGCTGGCGCGCAGGGCGCGGTCCTCACGGTGGCTACCTCGCGGCGATGCTGCTGCGCGCGCTGATCGAGACCGTCGCCGACCCATCCCGGTCACCGCGTTCGCTGACGATCCACTACGCGAGGGCTCCGGAGCCGGGACCCGTGAGCATCCGCACGAGGATCGAGCGCGAAGGGCGATCCCTGAGCACGCTCTCCGCGCGGATGGAGCAGGACGGCTCGCTCGTCGCGCTCGTGCTCGCGGCGTTCTCGGTCCCCTGGCCGGCCCAGGAGATCGCCGAGCTTCCGATGCCCCAGGTTGCACCGCCCGATCGGGTGCGCGAGTCGGGAGTGTTGCTCAACAAGCACGCCCCTCCATTCGTGCGCCACCTCGTCCTCCAGCCCCGCATGGGCGCAGTCCCCTTCACCGGCTCCGATCATCCGATGGAAATCGGCGGCTGGCTCGGCCTCGCCGAGGAGCGTCCGATCGACGCGCTGTCGCTGGCGTTCTTCAGCGACGCCCTCTTCTCGCCGCCGTTCATCCGTCTGACCGAGCCGGCCGCCACACCCACGATCGACCTCACCGTCCACTTCCGCACGCCGATGCCCCGCGAGGCAGCGGGTGGGACGGGGGCCTCCAATCCAAGCGAGCTGTGCCTGGCGCGCTTCTGCACCGGTCTCGTGCACGAGGGCTTCTTCGAGGAGGATGGCGTAATCTGGGCAGCCGACGGGACGGTGCTGATCCAGTCGCGCCAGCTCGGAATCGTGCTGCCAATCACAAACAGATAGGAACGTGCACCATGGCCGGTCACACAGCAAAGAGCATCAATGACATGGAGGCTGGCTTCGGTGGCAGCCTCGTCAAGGCCCGAGCCGAGCTCGGCGTCACCTCGTTCGGCGTCCAGATCGTCAGGCTGCCGCCCGACTTTGCCGACTACCCCGAGCACGACCACGCCGAGGACGGGCAGGAGGAGGTCTACATGGCGCTCAGCGGCTCCGGCCAGATCGAGGTCGAAGGCGAGCGGATAGACCTGACCCCCGACATGCTCGTGCGGGTCGGAGCGGACTGCAAGCGCAAGATCTTCCCGGGCTCAGAGGGCCTGAGCCTGATCGCGATCGGCGGCGTACCAGGCAAGGCCTACGAGGCCAGCTCCTTCAGCGAACTGAGCGCCACCTAACGCAAGAAGGCCGTGTCGCCGTCCAGGCGCAGGGCGGCGGCAGCGATCAGGCGCGCGCAGGCGTATACGTCGTCGAGCTGCACGAGCTCGACCGGCGAGTGCATGTAGCGAATCGGGATCGATACCAGCCCCGTGGGCACCCCCGCGCGGCTCGAGTGCACCGCGTCGGCGTCGGTTCCGGTGCTGCGCGCGGTGGCCTCGACCGTGAACGGGATCTTCTCCCGCTCGGCGGTCTCGTACAGCAGCTCGAACAGCCCCGGATGAAGGGTCGAGCCGCGGCTGATCACCGGTCCTGAGCCGAGCTCGTGCTTGCCGATCTCCTTCACCTCGATCCCGGGCGCGTCGGTTGCGTGGGTCACATCGACCACAATCGCCGCATCCGGCTCGAGCGAGAAGGCACTCGTGCGCGAGCCGCCGAACGTGATCTCCTCCTGCGCGACCGCCACCGCCTGAAGCTCCCACTCCCCGCCTCCCGCCTGCGCCACCAGCCGCGCCGACTCCAGCGCCACGAACGAGCCCAGGCGGTTGTCGAGCGCCCGCGAGGTCAGCCGGCCGTTCGGCAGCGCCACCGGATCGGCGTCGATGACCGCCACGTCGCCGACCCGCACGCGCTCACACGCGTCGGCTCCATCCCGGGCGCCGATGTCTATGTGCAGGTCGCGGATCTCCGCCACCTTCTTGCGGGCCTCGTCGCGCAGCAGATGGATCGGCTTCTTGCCGACCACGCCCAACACGCGACCGGCCCGTGTGTTCACCGAAACCCGCTGGCCGACGAGGATCTGCGCATCCCAGCCACCGACGGCTCCGAACCACAGGTAGCCGTCGTCGTCGATGTGCGTGACGATCAACCCGATCTCGTCGATGTGGCCCATCACGAGCAGCCGCGACGGCGGGTGGGCAGGATCCTCATCCTTCGCAGCCACACGCGCCAGCGGAGTGCCCACCACATCGGTGCTCACCTCGGCGAAGCCCTTCGCCGCCTCACGCCACACCGCCGCCGGGGCGGTCTCATAACCGGAGGGCCCGCGCGCGGTGAGCAGGTCGAGCAGAACCTTCGGAGCAGCACTCTTCTTGGCGCTCATGCAGCGATGAGTCCTCGCAAAACGAACTGCAGAATACCCCCGTGGCGGAAGTACTCGGCCTCTCGGGGCGTGTCGATGCGCACGCGGGCGGCGAAGCCGATCGTCTCGCCGTCCTCACGCTCGGCGCGGACTGACACGTCGCGCCCCGACTCGCCGCCCGCGGTGGCCGCGGCGGCCTCGGCGATGCCCTCGATCGAGAAGATCTCCTCGCCGGTCAAGCCGAGCGAGGAGGGGCTCTCCCCATCGGGGAATTGCAGCGGCAGCACGCCCATCCCGAGCAGGTTGGAGCGGTGGATGCGCTCGTAGCTCTGTGCGATCACGGCGCGCACGCCGAGCAGCTTCGTGCCCTTCGCCGCCCAATCGCGCGAGGAGCCCGAGCCGTACTCCTTGCCGGCCAGGATCACCGTTGGCACGCCGGCGGCCTTGTACTTTTCGGCCGCATCGAAAATCGGCATTTGGGTTTTATCTGGCAGGTGCAGGGTGTATCCTCCGGAAATATCCAGCATGAGGTTCTTGATGCGGATGTTGGCGAACGTGCCGCGCATCATGACTTCATGGTTGCCGCGCCGCGAACCAAAGGAGTTGAAGCTTTCGGGCTTGACGCCGCGCTCCTGCAGATAAATCCCGGCCGGGCCGTCCCGGGGGATGTTTCCGGCGGGAGAGATGTGATCCGTGGTGACCGAGTCGCCGAACACGGCCAGCGCGCGCGCGCCGCGGATGTCCGTGAGCGGCGGAGGATTCAAGGGCATGTCCTCGAAGAAGGGCGGCAGGCGCACGTAGGTCGAGTCCGGCTCCCAGGCGTAGAGTTCCGCGGCGTCGGTTTCAAGCGACGCCCAGTTCTTATCGCCGCCAAACACCTCGGCGTAGCGCGCCAAGAACATGCCGCGCTGGACGCACCGGTTCACGGCGTCGGAAACTTCCTGGTTCGAGGGCCAAATATCCTTGAGATAAACCGGTTGCCCGTCCGTTCCGTTTCCCAACGGCTCGCGCATCAAATCGATGTCCATGCGCCCGGCCAGCGCGTAAGCCACCACCAGCGGCGGAGAGGCCAGGTAATTGGCTTTGACTAAGGGATTGACGCGGCCTTCGAAGTTGCGGTTGCCGGAGAGCACGGCCGCCGCGATAAGGTTCTTGTCGGACACGGCGTGGGCCACGGGTTCCGGCAGAGGTCCTGAGTTGCCGATGCAGGTGGTGCAGCCGTAGCCGACCAGGTAAAAATTAAGCTTTTCCAGGGGCGCGACCAGGCCCGCGGCCTCGAGGTAGTCCATGACCGTCCGGGAGCCGGGAGCCAGGCTGGTCTTGACCCAGGGTTTTGTCCGCAGGCCCTTGGCCGCGGCCTTTTGGGCCAGAAGTCCGGCGCCGATCATGACGGAGGGGTTGGAGGTGTTGGTGCACGAGGTGATGGCCGCGATGACGACCGAACCGTGCGAAAGCGAGAACGAGTTTGCGCCCAGAGTCACCGGAACTTTTTCTCCGGCGGGGGCCGGCAGGCGGCCTTTCTTGTCCTTTTCCTTGAGCAGTTCCGGCAGTTGCTTTTCCCAGACGGCCTTGGCTTCAGAGAGCACGATGCGGTCCTGCGGCCGCTTGGGCCCGGCCAATGACGGCTTGACGTCCGCCAAGTCCAACTCCAGGGAATCGTAAAATTCCGGCTCGATGGCCCCATCTTGAAAAAGTCCTTGAGCCTTGCAGTAGGCTTCCGCCAGGGCAATCCGCTCCCCGGGCCGTCCGGTCAGACGCAGGTAATCGAGCGTCTTGGCGTCCACGGGAAAAAATCCCGCGGTCGCGCCGTACTCGGGCGCCATGTTGGCGATGGTGGCTCGGTCGGCGAGCGAGAGCTCCGCGGCGCCGGCCCCGTAAAATTCCACGAACTTGCCCACCACCCCTTTTTTGCGCAGCATCTGGGTCACGGTCAGGACCGCGTCCGTGGCGGTTGCGCCCTCGGGCAGGCGGCCCGTGAGCCTGAAGCCGACCACCTCGGGGATGAGCATGGGCATGGCTTGGCCCAGCATGGCGGCCTCGGCCTCGATGCCGCCCACGCCCCAACCCAGGACGCCCAGGCCGTTGATCATGGTGGTGTGCGAGTCCGTGCCGACCAAAGTGTCGGGATAGGCCAAGGCGGGAGCCTTCGACCCGTCGCCTTCGCTCCAGACCACGCGCGCCAAGTATTCCAAATTCACCTGGTGAACGATGCCGGTGTCCGGGGGAACCACCTGAAAATCGTGGAACGCCTTTTGGCCCCACTTAAGGAACGCGTAGCGCTCGCGGTTGCGCTCGAACTCGATGTCCGCGTTGCGCTTAAAGGCCTCCGCCGCCCCGTAAACGTCGACCTGCACGGAATGATCCACCACCAAATCCACGGGGACAAGGGGATTAATCGCGTCCGCGCGTCCGCCCGCCTTCTTGATGGCGGCGCGCATGGCGGCCAAGTCCACCACGGCCGGGACGCCGGTGAAATCCTGCATCAAGACGCGCGCCGGCATGAAGAATAGTTCGCGTTCTGCGGGCTTCTTGCCGACCGAGGCGGCCAGCGCTTCGATGTCCGCTTTCTTGACCAGCCCGCCGTCCTCCCGGCGCAGGAGGTTTTCCAGGAAAATCCGCAGGGAGAAGGGCATGGCTTCGATGCGGGCTTTGGGGCCAAGGGCACGTGCCAGTGCGTTGAGACTGAAAATTTCATAATGGCGCTTGCCGACTGGAATGACCGTCTTGGTCTTGAAGCTGTCCAAGGATTTGAACCTCATGGCGTTTATTCTCCGATGATTTTGACCACCACGCGCTTTTGCCGGCGGCCGTCGAATTCCGCGTAGAAAATCTGCTCCCAGGGGCCCAGGTCCAGCCGGCCTTCCGTGATGGGAAAAGTCGTCTGGTGGCCGACCAAGGCCCGCTTTAAATGCGCGTCTCCGTTGTCTTCGCCGGTCTGGTGGTGGCGGTAGTCGGCCTCGGGCGCCAAGCGATCCAAAAGCTCCATGAAGTCCTGCTTGAGTCCGGACTCCTCGTCGTTGACCCAGATGCCTGCGGTGATGTGCATGGCGCTGACCAGGCAAAGCCCTTCGCGCACCTTGCTCTTGGAGACAAGGTCCGCGATTTTTTGGGTGATGTTGACAAGCTCGCGGCGCTTGGGGGTATGAAAAAACAAATATTCCGTCAAAGACTTCATTTTTTCCATTTGATGGTGCAGCCGATGGCGTGCGTCAATGCCGTGGCCGGCGCCTTGCCGGCGAGGAGATCATCCAGCGCCTCGCGCAGATAGCGTCGCTCAACGGCGGCTGCGTCCTGCCAATTGTCATCGATTTTCCCGGTGTAGGCGAGCCGGCGCGCGGCGTCAAAAACGAAAAGGTGCGGCGTGTGCGTGGCTTCGTAGGCGCGGGCCGTTCCCTGCGATTCGTCGCGCAGATAGGGGAAGTTGAATTTTTTCTTTGCCGCGCGTTTTTGCATCTCCGCGAAGCCGTCCTCGGGATAGTCCTGCGCGTCGTTGGCATTGATGGCGGCCAGGCGCACGCCGCGCTCGCGGTAGTCCTTCTGGATCGCGATGAGACGGTCCTCGTAGGCCTGGACGTAGGGGCAGTGGTTGCAGGAAAAGACCAGGATCAAGATTTTTGCGTCCTTGAAATCGGCCAGGGAATAGATTTTTTCGTCGATTCCTTTCAAGGAAAAGTCGGGCGCGGCCTCGCCGAGGTTCATGACGGCCTCCTCGCGTCGGTGATGTCCTGGAAGGTGATGCCGGCGCCGGTCATTTCGCCCTGCGGGTCCTGGATGATGATGGTGCTGTATCCCAGCAGGCGATCTCGCCCGCCGATGACGGCTTTGAATTCTTGGCGCGCGACCGTGCGCCGCATGGCCAGAGTCTCCAGCAGGATTTCGGTGATTTTGGGAACGTGGCCGATGGCCTCCTCGACCGGCAGGTGCAGCGGCATCTCGGAGGACAGGCTTAGGATGCGCCGGGCCGCGGGATTGCAGAGCATGACGCAGCCCTTGGCGTCCACGGCCAGAAAACCGCCGCCCAGGTTCTCGATGATGCTGGCGTTCTTGGCCGCCATGCGATCGACGCGGGCTTCGAGCCACGCGGCCCGCAGCGCGGTCACGGTTGCCCGGCAGGCGGCCTGCGCGAATTTAAGATCCTCTTCGGAAAACGTTCCGTCCCGTTTGTTGATGATTTCCAGGACGCCGAGAAGATCCAGGCGGTCGATGAGGGGCAGGGCCATGACCGTCGCGGTTTTAAATCCCGTCAGCGCGTCGACTTCCTTTAAAAAGCGAGAGTCCTTATAGGCATCGTGCACGATGAGCGGTTCCCGGTGCAGCGCGGTCCAGCCGCACAGGCCCGTGCGCAGGTCCACGGCCGTGCCGCGCAAGTCCTGAGCCGCCACGCCCAGGCTGTAGCGCGGCAGGAGCTGGCGCTTGGCCGGCAGATAGCTGTAGTAGGTGGCGGCCTCGGCGTCCAGCGCCACGCAGAGCTTGTCGGCGATGCGGCCCCAAATCTTGGAGTCGTCGTCGGAATCCTTGATTTGGGACAGGAAATCCAAGATGTCGTAAAGCGCGGGCAAGAAACGGGAGGCTCCGCTCACCGGCGCCGCCGGCGGCCGTGATGCCGTGTCCATGATTTTTTCCGAGTTTTTGTTTTTACTTTCGGCGGTTTTGTTGGCTTCGTTTCATTGCGGCGGCGCGCCGACGGACCGCGGCGGACCGCGGCTTCCTGCCTGTCGCGCACGGAATCAAGGAACGAGCGCATGCCGGCGACGAGGCTCTCGGCGATTTTTTTGCGGAACGCCGGTGTCAGGAGCATGGCTTCCTGCTCGGGCAGGGTCATGTAGGCCGACTCGCTCAGGACGGCAGGCATGTCGGTCGTCATGCGGGTGACCAGCAGATTCCCGAAGCGCACGTCTTCTCCGGGGATGGGCAATATTTTCTTCTCGGAGGCGTAAATCGCCCGGGCCAAGGCGAGGCTGTGGGGGTGGTAATAAAACATCGAGTAACCATGTGGAGAGTCGTACGGATTTTGGCCGTCCGAAGTGTTGTTGTTGTGGATGCTCACGAACAGGTCCGCATGCTCGGCCTGGGCGGCTTCGGGCCGGGCGGCGAGCCCCACCTCGCTTTGGTCGTTGGGCCGGCTGATGAGGGGAACGGCGCCCTGTTTTTTGAGCAGAGCTTCGGTCGCCAAGGCGATGGCGTAATTGACGTCCATCTCGCGCGTCCCCAGGCAGCCGAGGGCTCCGGGCGCCGAGGGCATGTGTCCCGGGTCTAGGAATACGCGCAAGCCGTAGAGCGGCGAGCGCGGCGCCGCGGCTAGATGGGGGGCTTGGCGCAGGTCGATTCGGACCGAATCGCCGTCGTAACCTGTGTGGTAGCCCCACAAAATCGCGCTTTTCTTAAGGTTGATTCGCACGTCCACCGCGTCGGATGCGTCCTGGCTGAAGCTGATGGAGGACACCAGGGCATCTTTCGGACGATAGATAATCCAATTGTTGTGGGAGTGGGTGTAGTAAAGCCGCACGGTGATGGTCCGCAGGTCGTCCGATTCCTCCACGCGGAAGGGAACGCGCGCGTCCAAGGCGAAGAGCACGGAGGTCCCTTCATCCGAGGGGCGGGTGGTGATGGCGCTGAGCTCGGAGCCGGGCGGCGGGGTGCCCGTGGGCAGGATTTTCAGGTCGTCGTCCTCAAGCCACCCGCTTTCATCCCGAGAGAGCCAAATCTTATCCCAATCCCCTTCGCGCCCCGCGATGACGAAAGGCATTCCCGTCAAGACCGGAAAAAGATTGCCCTGCTCCGGGCCGGTTTTGACGATGACGTCCTCGCTGTCCGTGGCCACGGCGACGCGGGGCGGGGCCTCGGTGAACGTCACTTTGGCCGCAGAATGGGCTGAGGAGCCGAACCATCCCCCGAGGCGAAATTTGATTGTGAAGGGCGGCGAACGGTCTCCCGGCCGCACCTGATAGGCCCCCTCGTAGAATCCTTCGCCGCGCGGCTCGCGCATGGGCAGCCAGCCCGCGCCCGGCACCCAAAATTGCGCCTTTTGGCGGGGCGTGGCCTGCATGCGAGTCACGAGCCAGTCTCCCGGGCGCAGGACTTCATTTTCGCTGGGGTAGAGCGATGAGGCAACAATGGCCAAGGGCGAAAGCGGCAAGGGCTGGGGTGGGATCGCGAACACCACGTGCCTGTCGTAGGTGATGGTGGCACTGGAGAGGGATAGTTCACAGTGGAAGGTGAAGCTTCCCGGCTTGACCGGGAGCCAAGTCGCGAACGCCCCGTCTTTATAGACGGGGACGGTCTGGCCGTTAATGGCCAGTTTTCCGGAGGGATTTAAGACCGAGCCGATGAGGAACTCATGGTCCATTTGGGGCAAGCTGAGGCCCTCCGTGGGATAGACCACGCTGATGGGCGCGGTCGAGCGCGCCGGAGTCGGAAAATCAAAAGGAGCGGCTGATGTTATCTGTGGGAAGGCGGCAAGAAAAAGCAGCGAGATAATCATCGTTTGATTTTACCTCTTTTTTATTTAAGGAAATCTAGAGGCAGGAGCCGAAATAAATCCGCCGCCGGCGCGGCGGCGAGAAGGCGCGATCCAAAACCGTGTGTCCTGACTTCAAGTCCGCGAGCGGAACGCCGAAGCGCGCCAGGAAATTGCCGCGGTGGGCGCCGAGCCGATGGCGGCTTTCAATAAACGCGTCCTGCCCGGCGTAAATCATCACATGGGTGATGCGCGGCGATCCGTCCGCCGCGCTCAAGAAAATCAAATCTCCGGGCTTCATTTCCCGCGCAGTGATGGGCCGCGCCCGCCTTTTTTGATCCGCGGCGTCGCGCGGAATCAACAGGCCGGCGGCGCGGTAGGCCAAGCTGGCGAGGCCGGAGCAGTCCACGCCCCAGGACGGCCGGGCTTGGACGCCGGAGCGCCCGCCCCAGACGTAGCGAAGCCCCAGGAAAAGGCCGGCCGAGTCCAGGATGCGCCGTCGCTTGAGTGCGTTCTTCGCGGGAGAAAGAGTTTCCAAGGCGCTGGACGGTACGACGGCCGTCCGCGAATCGATGAGCCGGACGACGGTTTTGCCCGCCGCGGCTCCCACCGCGTCAAGGCGCGTTCCCAGCGAGAATAAAATAGTTTTGCCGCCGGAAACCGCTCGGACGGCCTTGGCCTTCACCACGCGGTTTACCGGCAGGGGCGGGGCGCACGCGAGGGCCTTCGCTTGAATCCATCCGGGGTACCCGCCCCAACGGTTCTTGGAAAAATGCGGCTGATCCTCGACCTCGACGCGCGCCCAATCGCCATGGGCGGCCCGCACCAGGACGGGTTCTCCGTAAAGAACCTGGGACAAAAGATTAGGGTCATGCCGGCCGGGCACCGAGAGGTTCGAGGGCTTTGCCATGAGATCGGCATCCGTTACGCCCACCATCATGACGCGGCCCCGCAGCGGGCCGATAAGATAGGCGGCGCCTCTTTTGTGGACCAGCCAGACCTCGCGGAATTGTTCGCGGCGATAAATCCGGCGCGCCGTTTTCGCGCTTGGGGCCGCGGGGTCCAGGACGATGACGTCTCCCGTGCGGGTAAAACCAACGACCAACATCAGGTGGCCCTTGGTTTTTTTTATGGGCGCTCCGGAGAGTTCGCCGGGTCCGAACGACACGCTCGCAACAACGGGCCTGCCTGCGGCTATTTCCCGTTCCAGCGCCCGCAGGGAATCCAAATAAGAAAAATAGCTCACGAGGCCGCGCGACCCGGCGAACGCGGTGTTGAACGTCCAGTCTCCATAAATTTCGGAGGTTTGATCCTGCACGTCCTCGGCGACTTTCGTCGTCGGCAGGGTTTGGCCCCAATGGGAAATTGCCATGGCCAAGGAAGTCGGGCTGCAGATATCGCGGCGATATTTGGACTGCACCGTCATTTGGGATCGCTGCGCGACCCGGATTTCCCGAACCCATGGTCCCGGGATGGGGGGTCGCTCCGGGCGAATTTTTCCATTAGAGACGCTCATGGCGACGAGTCGTAAAATCGCGCTGGATGAAGCGGGTTGGCGTAGAATAATCCGGTAACGGAATGCCGCCGCCGGTTTTTTGAGCGTCAGCGTGTCCGTGGCGACGAAGCCGTAAGCGTTTTCCTGTCGGCCCGGCGAGAAAAAGCGGCCGCCGTTCTGACGGCCTAATTCAAACCAGGGGGACCAAGCCGCTTTGCCGGATGCGGCCGGAAATATCTTCGCCTGCAGGATAAGCGTGCCGGAGGACGGAAGGCTCACGTTCCAGGAACCGACCAGGCGATCGAAAGGCGCGGGAGATTGCAGGAGCGGCGAGACGAGTTCGGCGGACGTGCCCGTGGTTTTGAAAATGCCTTGAGAAAATGGGACGGCCTTTAGTCCCATGGCGCGATCGCCGGAGACGTCTAAGGAAGTCCTATGGACGATGGTGTAGGACATGCAAAACCCCGAGCTTGCCGGCAGCGTGAGGAGCCGGAAAAAGAGCAGCGCCCCGCAAAGGCGCCCTAGCGAACGAGCTTGTTCCCGGATTTTCGCGGCGGGTCGTTGGCCGGCCTGGGCGTGACTTTGGGATTGTTCTTGAAATTGGGCGCTAATTCAGCGTTGATTTTGGCCCACTCCGGGCTTTCGTCGGTGGAGCCCACGATGGCGCCGATGGGGCACTCCGGCAGGCAGACGCCGCAGTCGATGCAGACCTCAGGGTCGATAATCATGAAGCCTTCGTTCTTGTAGTCGCCGGGATGGATGCATTCGACCGGGCAGACTTCCACGCAGTCGGCGTAAACTTCGCCGAGGCATTTGTCCGTGATCACGTAAGCCATTTCGCCGTCCTCCCTTCGGTAAAAGTGCTAAAATGCGGCTGCGCATGAATGCTAGCTTTTTTGCCCGATCCTGTCAACGCAAGGAAGCGGCAGAAACGGAGGGAACGCAAGAAAACAGAAGGAGCGAAATCCCCCAAAACTGTTTTTGCCTTCGCGTTTCCGTCCGATTTCTCAGTTTCCTTCCGTTCCTCCTGTTTCTTCACCCGCCATCTTTCGCCGCGGCGCCCGAAGTCGGCGTTTCCTCCGCCGGTTTTTTATTGAGCGGGCTTTCGAACGGCGGGTCGTCTCATCCCAAGCTGGCGTCATTTTTTAAGCGGCTTTCAGAAATGGATTTGGAAGGCAGCGCGTCCTTGAATTGGCGCAACGTAGGGCCGCGCTACCCCGAGTACGAAGCTCAGATCCAGGACGAAGTGTACCTAGCCGACATGTATTTCGGCTTGGGCGGGCCGGTGGCCAAGGGCATGCCTTTCTTAATGGAGTGGAACATGCCGACGTCGAGCGAGGGGCAAATCCAGTTAAGCCAGCTCAACGTCGAGTATGACCGCTTGACGAACACCCGCATCGAGGCGGGTAAATTCCTGGTTCCCTTCGGCCGCTACAACGAGCTCTATCGGCCCGACGATTTTTTGACAGTCACGCGCCCGCTCCTGTTCGCGTCCCCGGACAGCTTGGATTTGGTCGTGCGCTTGAATTCGCCGAGGCCGCCCTTGACCGTGGGCTACACCGACATCGGCGCGCGGGTGAGCTACTATCCTACCACCGACAATCCGTTTATTCCCGATGAAATCACGTTTTTCGTGGTCAACGGCCTGGGGGAAGAGAATAATCGCCTGAGAACATTTCCCAACACGGACAATCTGGGCGTGCCGCCCATTCCTGGCGACGGCACGAGCATCGATTTCGGCCATCAAGATAATAATTTAGCGGACAACAATAACTCCAAGTCTCCCGGCGCTCGCGTGGTTTTCGCCTTGGGCGATTTGCGTCTGCCCTGGCCCATTCCGGAAAAGATTTCGGATTTAAACGGCGTCAATCTGGGCCTATCCGCCATGGGTGGGGAATACAACCTGGAGCAGAACCTTAACTACCAGATGTACGACGCGGATTTGACGTTTGAGTACAAAGGGATTAATTTCGCCAGCGAATACGTCTATAGCTTGAACCAATTCTTGGCCCCGTTAGAAACGGCTCCGGGAGCTTTCGCCAACGCCTCGAATGTCACGCTGGCCCAGGATTACGAGATCAATCAGGGTTATTATGTTCAAGCTTCGTTTCCGGTGATGAAAAAGCCGCCCATCGGCAAGCAAGTGACCGGCGTTTTGGTGCTTAATCAAATGTGGCGCCGCGGCCCGGCCGAGGATTTATTTTTCAATCAATCGTTGGACGGCACGCGGTATTCTTCCTTGGACGCGCTCAATCCCTCCGGTCCCCGCGCCACCACGCAGATGGACAAATACACAGCGGCTCTCAATTATCAGGTTTCCAACAATTTTTGGATTAAGTTGGAAGGGTCTTATTGGGTCCTTAGCCGCGCCACGGACGGCAACGTCTATGGAAGCTCCAGCTCGGAATCGAATTCCGTGCTCGCGAGCCTGCCGAACTCTCTGGGCCGGCTTAATGTCTACCAAACGGCCTTGTCGTTCGTGGTGGGATTCTAATCAATGAGAGCATTTCTTATTCTCATCGCGATGGGAGCGCTTAATTCCCGAGTCTGGGCCGGGCCGCTGGATTATGCAAACAAGTCGTTCCCGGCGACCATCAAGGAGGTCAAGAGCGGCTCCCGCGGCACGGAATACCTGGTGAAATACCCCACGGCGCTAAAAAGCCTGTTCCGTGCGAATAACACGGTATGGGGCCACTTTTTCGTTCCCAACGGTCCGGTGGGACGACGCTACCCCTGCATCCTGGTGCTGCCGGGTATGGCCGAACCAAATATTTGGATCGAAAATCAGTTCATGAAGCGCTTCCGGAAGGATGGCTTCGCGGTCATGTGGATCGAGATGCCTTATCAATTTCACCGCCGCCCCGCGCCGCTGGTTCCCAGCGGACAGGTGTTTCTCGCCCATAGCGCGCGCGAACTGGCTTTTAATTTCAGGGAATCGGTTCTGGATGCCCGCAGGACTCTCTCTTGGATCCGAAAAAACCATTCCGTGGACCCGCACCATATCGGTATTTTCGGCATCAGCCTGGGCTCGTTGGTCGGCGCGGCAACTTACTCCGTTGATAAGACGCCTCACTACGCCGTGTTCCTGCTGGGCGGGGCGGATTTCCCGCAACTTGTGGAACACAGCGCCATGACTGCCGCGTTCATCCATAAGCTCAAGGTCACGCCGCAGGAGATGGCCAAAGCATGGCCTGGGCTCGATCCCATCGATTACCGCGCGCAAAACTACGGCAAAAAAGTTTTCTTGATGAACGGATGGTTCGATCACATTATTCCGCGGGTGTACGCGCGCAAGCTTAAGGATGCTTTCCCGGACAGCCGCCAAGAGTGGGTGCCTTTCGGGCATTATTCGTCCATTATCAATCTTTTCTGGCTGCCGCGCTATGTGGCGGATAAATTTCTAAGGAATCTTTAAGACAGCGCCGAAACAAGGTAAAAAGTCGGATAAAAGCGGCGGCGAGGGTTGACAATTGAAGCGAGCGGCCATAAACTAATGGCTGACGTCGCGGAGGGGGAGATTTTATGAGCGTCAAAAAAACGGTTTTGATGGGAAGCGCTTTTTCGTTTTTAATCGGCATAGCCTGCATGGGCATGACGACGGGAATCGCGGGGTGCGGCGGCGGGTGCAGCCAAGGAATGTCCGGATGCCCATTCTTGGGTTCAAGCGGTCAAACCGCAAGCACGCCTTCTCAATCCGTCATTAATCAATGCACGGAGCAGCATACCGTCCCCTGCCAAAGCCAAACCACCTGCCAGTGGACCTGCAACACCAACCCCAATATGCCGGCGAACGGGCCCTGCTCCGCCAATCAGTAGCTTGGGTTAGGGCGGCGACAGGGTCGGCGCGCCGCCCTGCTGTTGCGGCGGGTTATTGAGCAGGCCTTGAATCATAGCCCCGGTGTTGATTTTCGGACTGCCGGAGCCGCTTGCGCCGATAATCCCCGGAGGGAGCCCCAAAGCCGTCAACACCGTGTCGGCCAGCGAGGTCATGTTTCGGTTGTCGTTTAGGTAATTTGACGCGGCGGAGAGAACGTCCGCGGGCGCGTGGGTCACCACGTCTTTAGCGAAGGACTGGATGGCGGGCTGTGCGGCGTATTTTCGCACGAGAATGCGAAAATTGGGAGAAGCCGCGACACCCTTGATGAACGAGATGGGATCCTGGTTTTTCGCGTAGCCGTAGGCGAGCTTCCGCAGATCCGGGTAGCTCATCCAGTCGCGGCCGTACTGGGCGATGATCGGATATTTCTTCGTATAAGCGACGGCCAAGGCCTGGACCTCACCTCCGTGAGCGCGGCAAGCCGCAGCGAGAGACGCATCGGCTTTCTGCTCCGGAGAAGCGGAGGCGGAATTTTGGGCGGGCTGCGCAAATCCCCCGCGAATCAAGGACATGCCTCCATCGGCTGGTTGCGGCGCGACCGCCGGGGCTTGGGAAACGGGGGATTGCGGTTCGGCGGGCGTCTGGCTCTGCGCGATGTCAAACCCGCTTAGATTCGTCGTGGAGGAGCTTTTGACCTCCTGCCGGTAGCGGTAGTAGACCAGAAGGGAGGCTCCCGCCGCCAGAACGACGAAGGCTCTCGTCGCGACGGCGGCGCCGTGGGTCCGGCGTTTGGGGGAATCGGGGGATTGCGGGTTCTGCTCGTCCATGGCGGCCTAGGCTCCGTGCTTGCGCCCGCGGGCGAAGCTTTTCATGAGTTTTTCGATGCGGGCGATGTCTTTTTCGGCAATCTCCCAAAGCGCCTTGAGCGCCAGGATTTTTTCGATGCGGGAGAAAAGCTCGGGGGCGATGAAGGGGACGACTTTGCCGCCCCGATACTCGGTTTCTTTTTCCTGATAAAGCCCTAAAAAAGTTTCGTCGCGAAACCAGGATTGCCGGTTGGCGGCGGCCAATTTTTTAAGCAGGCCGCGGCCGGGATTTCTCTGGACGAACTCGAAGAAAATGCCGGACGGCGGCCGGCCGGGCAGAATCCACTCGCCGCTGAAAACCTGGATGAGGTCCTCTTCGGCGTCCTTCAAGATGGGCGTGATGAAGTTGACGCCGCGCTCCGCGGCGTGGCGGTGAAAGGCCAGAAGATCGGGCGTGCGCAGGGCGATGTGCTGCCAGTGGGCGCTGCCGCCGCGGTTTTTGAGCATGTCGCGGACGTGGGATTTTTGGCCCGTGGGCTCGCTGGGCTGGACCACGGCGATGATGCTCTGGCCCAGGCCGCGGGTTTTTTCCGCTTCCCCGATGCGCGCGGCGAAAGTCATGGATTCTTCTTTCGCTGCTCCCGGCCAGCGCCGTCTTTTCTCGTAGAGGATGTCGCGGGAATCGACGCCGAAGATGATTCTAAATAAGGCATAAGCGACTTTGTAGAAGCGCGGCTCGACCAGAAAAGTCATGTGATCGACGACCAGGTTTTGAAACGGTTTTTTCATCGCGGGGCCTCCGGGCGCTTCATTTCAAAGCAGTCCTTAGTCCGAGCGTAGCGGGTTCCGCCCATGCGGCCGATGGCCTTGAAATTTTCTGGGACAATTGCCCGGCCGTCCCAGAGCGGCTCGGCCGCGTGGAAGTGGATAACCTCGCCGATGACCAGGTGCCCGCCCAACGGCCCCGAGCTAAGCGTCACAATCTGCAGAAGGCGGCATTCCATTTGGAGCGGAGATTCCTTGACCCGGGGCGGCTTGACCGCCACGCTGGGCAGTGGCGTCAAGCCCGCTTTCTCGAACTCGCTCACGCCGTAGGGGTATTCGGCCGAGGTTTCGTTCATGCGCGCGGCGTTTTCCTCGGTGACGGAGTTGACGACGAACTCTCCAGTTTGCCGGACGTTGAGCAGCGTGTCTTTTTCCGCGCCGTGGCGGTTATTGACCGGGGCGAAGCACACGCTCATGGGCTCGGCCGCGATGCCCGTGAAGAAGCTGAAAGGGGCCAGGTTCAAGGCGCCCTGGGCGCTGATGGTGGAAACCCAGGCGATGGGCCGCGGCACGATGGTTTGAATCAACAGGGCGTAGCGTTCGCGCGCGGAGAGCGTTCTTGGATCTATATCCATGGCGTTCCTAGGCCGAGGGCGTCTCCGCGCACGCTGAGGATGCCATGCGGGCCCAACTGAGGGCATAGTTTTTGTCGCTTACAGCCACGGCGTCCCGCGTCGGCTGCAGATTCTCGAAATAGGTGTCCAGCATGACCGCCAAATAGGAGGACAGCTTGCCGCGCGCCTTGCGGGACTCCAGAGCGGCGTTGCCCTGGGGGCTGTGGGGAATCGCTCCGGGATGAAAAGTCAGCGAGCCGGGCTCGATGACGCCGCGCCGGGCTCCGTAGGCCGTGTTGGAGAAAAACATCGCCTCGTCGCAGTCCGCGTTGTAGTGGGCGTAGGGCGCGGGAATATCCTTGGGGTGCCAGCCCTCCATTTGGGCGCGGAACGTGCACACGGAGAATCCGTTGTGGGGCGCTTGGCCGGCTTGGAATGTTTGCCTGGCGGGCGGCGCGGTATGGATTTCCCTGGCGATGGAGTGGTGCGAGGCGCTGGAAAACGCGAAGGGATAGAGCGCGCCTTCCCAGCCGGCCAAATCGAACGGGTGGTGGCCGAGGACGAACTGGGTCACGCGCCCGCCGCCGTGCTTAGTCCAAAGCGTGTGGCGTCCCGATTTGTCCATGGGCGGCGTAAATCGAGGCGCAGTGATCTCCGTTTCAACGATGGGAGCCATGAGCGTGGCCTGGCCGTGAGGATTCAAGTAATGCGGCGCGAAGTGGATGGGGTAGGCGGACTCCATGACGAGGAAAAACGCGCGGGGGCTTTTGAGGCGCCACTGCACGGTCGTGCCCTTGGGGATAAGGAGATAGTCCTCGGGGCCGAAGGGGACTTCGCCGTACTCGGTGGCGAGAATTCCGGAGCCTTCCTGGACGAAGACGGCTTCATGTCCGTCGCCGTTGCGGAAAAATTCATTTTCCGGCATGGAGCGAACCGGTTTGGCCGCCGCAATCGCTGTGCTGGGTCCCCACAGCATAACTTTTCGCGAGTGGACAAAATCTCCGCCATAGGGCAAACGTCCAGTTCTGATGTGATAGGGCTGGAGCGGAGCTTGTCGCGCGGTCCGGGGAGACAGGCTGAAGGCCGCTGTCGCCGGCTGGACGATAATCTCCGTCGGGTAGCGCCGCACGTGCATTTTTCGAGAGTAAGCGCCGGAAAATCCGTAGCTGCCGTGAATTTCTTCAAGCGCCAGAACGCCCGTCTTGGCGTAAAATTCCGTATGGGGCGTCTTGGGGACTTCGCCCCGCTTAAGAATGAGCGCCATCGGTTCGGGCCTCGGCTTTGGAATATTTCAAATGTTTCTGGGATTTGGGGGATCCGACGACGTGCTTGAGCCGCCCCAGGTTTTCTACTTCCAACTCGATGACGTCCCCGGGCTTAACCCAGCGGTCCAGGTCGAGTCCGCAGCCCCGGTAGTAGGTGCCGGAACCCAAGAGGTCGCCGGGGTAAACGGTCTCTTCTTGGGACACGTGCGAGAGCATGACCGGGAAGCTCCAATAGCGGCCGGAAGAGTTTCCCTCGCTCCATTTCTCCCCGTTGACGAACACGGTCATGGCGAGGTCGTCGGGATTGGGAAGCTCGTCCGCGGTGACCATGCAGGGTCCAAGCCCGGTGGCGAAATCCTTGCCCTTGGCGGGCCCCATGCGGCAAATCATCTCGTTTTTCTGGATGTCGCGCGCTGAAAAATCATTCATGATGCAGTAGCCGGCGATATGGCCGGCTGCGTTCTGGGGCGTCAAATCACGGCCCGTCTTTCCCACGATGCAGGCAATTTCCATCTCGAAGTCGAACCGGCGCGTGTAGCTGGGCCAGGGCACCGTTTCTCCCGGCCCGTAAATTTCGCGCGGGTTTCCTTTATAGTAAACGGGCTGATCGTACCAGGACTCGGAAAGCGATTCCCCGCGCCGCTTGGAGCCCTGCAAGGCGTGGTCCTCGAAGGCGAAGAAATCGCGGAGCGCGCGGGGCCGCGGCAGGGGCGCCAGGAGGCGAATTTCGCCTTCCTTATATAGGACGCGTTCCCCGCGAACGCCCATCATTTCAGCGCCGCTGCGAGCGCGAAAATTCTCCAGAAAACCCAGCGTGTCTTGGGCGGCTTGGCGGGCGGTTTCGCCCAAATCGAGGAATTCCAGCATGTCCGGAGGCATCAGCGCATCGGCGATTTTTTTAGGGGAACTTTTTCCGCTTTCCCGGAGAGAAAGGGCGTAGGCCGAGTTAAGATCAACGATTGAGCCCTTCCAAAGAGCGCCCAGGCGCTCGAAGGGCCCCAGCGGAGTTTTCACCTCGAATGTGGCGAGCCTCACGGTGAGCAGTATAGCCCTTTTTTTGGAAAGGCCTCAAGCGGATGATATAATGGCGTTCGGGCCATCCGCCATGGACGCTTCTTCAATTTTAATCCAGGAAAGTTCCGCCGAGGATATCGCGCAGGCCGCCGGAGCCTGCCGCGAGGCTTTTTCCCGCTGGCGCGGCTATTCCATCTGCGAGCGCTCTGAAATCATCGCCAAGATTTGGCGGGAAATCCAGGCCAAGAGCGGGGAATTCGCGCGTATTATCCACGAGGAGACGGGCAAGCCCGCCGCGGAGGTGGAGACGATGGAGATGCCGGCGCTGGACGCCGTCGTTTCCTATTTTACGGCCAACGCCCGGAGGATTTTAGGCGACGAGCCGGCGCCGCGACCGTGGTTCCTCGGCAACAAGCGCGCCTACGTCCGCTACAATCCCCGCGGCGTCGTTGGAATCGTCTCTCCGTGGAATATGCCGCTGTTGATTCCTTGGGGCGACGCCGTTCCCGCCCTGCTGGCGGGCAACGCGGTTTTGCTTAAGCCCTCGGAGCGGGCCTCGCGCGCGGCGCTGCGCCTGGAGCGTTTGGTCGACGCCGCCGGCCTTTTGCCCAAGGGTCTTTTCTCGGTCGTCACCGGCGGGGAGCGCGCCGGGCAGGAGGTGGTGCGCGCCTCGGACATGGTGGTTTTCACGGGTTCGCCGGAAAACGGGCGGCGGGTGGCGGCCGCCTGCGCGCAGTCGCTCAAGCCCGCGGTCCTGGAGCTGGGCGGCAAGCAGGCCATGATCGTGCTTAGGGACGCGCCGCTTAAGCGGGCGATTCGAGCCGCCATCTGGAGCGGTTTTTCCAATTGCGGCCAGATTTGCACCGGCGCCGGGCGAATTTTCGTCGAGGATGAAATCTACGAGGCATTTTCCAGCGGCTTGCTCGCGGAGTTAAAGGAGCTTCAGGAGAAGTCCAAGGCCGATTTCGGCCGGCTGACTCCGCCATTATACGCGCGAGTCATTCGCGAGGTTCTAGAGGAAGCGGCCGGCTCCGGAGGCCAAGTCTTCGGCGGCGAACTGCTGGATGAAGATTCCGGCCTGGTGCGCCCGGCCGTTATTTTGGAGGCCGAGCCCGGCATGCGCGCCATGACCGAGGAAATTTTCGGGCCCGTGATGGCCCTGGCGCGCGTGAAAAGCGGCGCGGAGGCGGCCGCCCTGATTAACCGCGGACGCTTCGGGCTCGCGGCCAGCGTTTGGAGCCGGAATTTAAAACAGGCCGAGAAATTGGGGGCGGCGCTGGAGGCGGGTCTCGTGGGCATCAACGAGACGCTGATCCATTACGCGGTGCCTTCCCTGCCTTTCGCGGGCATCAAGTCCAGCGGCTTGGGACGGCGCCATTCCGAGGAAGGGCTTAGGCAGTTTTGCTGGCCGCAATCGGTTGTCGTCCATGAGTGGCCGCGGGACGCCTCCGATGCGTGGTATTTCCCATCCGCGCCGTGGAAGACGCGGCTCCTTTCCCTTCTTGGCCGCGGCCTGCGCCCTTGGTAGCTCGGTGATCCTTGGCATCCACGCCTCGGTTCGCCGCGGCCTGTTAGAGTCCCTGTCCGAAGCCGGGCCTTTGGGCGTCGAGGCCGTGCAGATTCTTCCTTACCAGCGCCATCACATCCCGAACCAAGAGGAGTTCGCCCGCTTTCGAGAAGCCCGGAAGAGAGCCGCTATTTCCCGGCTTATCGTCCATTCCCGCTTCGTGCCCAGCCTGGGTTCGAACGACGCGGACCGGCGCCGCCGATCCATAGAGCTTTTGAGCCGGGAACTGGCCATCGCCGCGGCGCTGGGCGCGCAATCCTACGTGCTTCATGCCGGCGCCTACTCTCCCGGCGGCGGTTCCGCCGAGGCCGAGCGCCTGTTGGTCCAGGCCGTCCGCGAAGCCGCCTTGGCGTCGGAGTCGACGCTGCCTATTCTTCTGGAGAACGTGCCCGGCGGGGGCCGCCGGATGGGCGCCAAACTCGAGGATTTGGCGCGGATGCTCGAGTCGCTCCGGCGGCTTTCCATCCCCTGCGGGTTTTGCCTGGACACGGCGCACGCCTGGGCTGCGGGATACGATCTCGCCTCGAACGAGGGCCTTGCCGGCTTCATGGACCGCGCCGAAAGCCTGGCGGGCGTCGAGGCGATACGCCTTTTCCATCTTAACGATACTCAGGTTGCGCTTGGGTCTCATTTGGAGAATCACTGGCATTGGGGCCAAGGCCGCCTTTCTCTTGGGCCGGGAATCGCGGCCCTTTTGGCGCGCGCAGGCTATGAAAACGTCGCCGCGATTTTAGAGACGCCCAAGGAGCCTGGAGCGGACGGAAGAAACTTAGCGTACGTGCGGGATATGGTGAAGCGGGGTGCGGCCGATCGCTAAACCGCGACGCGCAAGCCTTCCTGGGCAACGGCAATTTTGGCGGGGTACCCTTGTTCCTGCGCCCTTTTCGCGGCTTTGGCGCCCATCTCATCAAGCTCTTGATCGGAATAACGCGCGTCTTGATGGAACAAGATGAGCCTTTTAACGCGGCATTTCCCGGCTAGATCGACCGTGTTTAGGAAGTTGGAGTGGCCGTTTCCCTCGAAGTGCGGGTAGTCCTCGCGAGCGTAGCGCGCGTCGTGGATGACCAGATCAGCGTCCGAGTAGAGCCGAGTGATTTTTTCATCGTGATCCTGGAGGGCCAGGGCGCGCTCCCCGTTTATTTCATCGTCCGGGCAATACGCCATTTTCCGGCCGCCCGCTTCAAGGACAAAACCCAGGGTCGTGCCGGGGTGATTAGCGTAAAAGGGCGTCATGGCGACGCCCGGTAAAATTTCATAGCGCTCGCCGCGCATTTCATAGAGATCCATCTTCGCCTGGATTTTCAGGCCGCGGCGGGCGCCCGTTTCGAGGATCGGGCGCAGAAGCTCGGCCAAGCCCGCGTCCGTTTCCGGCGCCGCGCACATATGCACGGTGTTGCCGGCCTGAGTCAGGGGGGGGAACTCGGCGAGACCTTCGATGTGGGCGGCATGGAAGTGCGAGAGGAATATCCAAATCTCCTTGTGCTTGGCTGAAGATTCGATTTCTCGTCCCGCCGCGGCGGCGCCTGTTCCGGCGTCGAAAAGAAGCAGGCGCCCAGCGACTTCGATGCTAACGCAAGGCGTATTCCGGCCGTAGCGGGAAGGGGCCTGCTCCGTCTCGGAACGGCTCCGGCTTCCCCATATCGAAACGAGGAAAATCGGATTGGGCGAATCATCCAAGGGCTCCGGGTGGGCCGGAAGAGGCGCGCTTTCTTTCGGTTCTAGAAGAAATCCGATCTGCGCGGAAAATGTTTCGACATCATAGGGTTTTGAGATGAAGATGTCGGCGCCGGACTCCTTGGCTCTCGTCTTATCCGCGTTGAAGGACTTGGCCGAAACGATGGCGACCTTCATTCCAGGGAGGTTGGGGTCGTTCTTGATCTGACGGCAAAGACTCAAGCCGTCGATTCCCGGCATTAGGATGTCGAGCACGACGATGTCGGGACGCGCCTGACGGATGCGGTTCAGAGCCAGGCGGCTTTCGGTCAGGAGCTCCACCTCGAAGCCGGCGCCATTGAGCAGGGCGCGGGACAAGTCCCCCGCGATGTCGTCGTCGTCCACTATGATGATTTTGCCAAGCATGCGGCTCTATTTTATAATAATTGGACCAAAGGCCGTCTGCCGTCCGGAAAGGAAGTGCTTCCTCCCGGGCGGCACTGGATGCGCATATCGCGTCCAGTGCGGCTGACATCAATTATGCGTATCATCGCCGGAGCCGTGCGGGGCCGCCATCTAAGCGCCCCGAATTATCCCGGATTGCGGCCGATTTCAGCCCGCATCAAGAAGTCGCTTTTTGACATCCTTAAGGGGGTTCTCCCTGGCTGTAAGCTCCTGGATCTCTTCGCTGGCAGCGGGGCCGTGGGACTTGAAGCCCTTTCCCGCGGCGCCGACTTCGTCTTTTTTGTGGAAAAAAATAAGTCCTGCCGCGACGCGATTACGGTAAACCTGGAAAAATCCGGCCTCGCCGCCCGAGCCAAAGTCTGGCCGGGAAACGCTCTGGAAGATTTATCATGGATTCCGTTTCGTGCCGAAGTCTCCTCATTCGACGTGATTTTTCTGGGGCCTCCGTATAAAGACGAGGAGAAAAAGCCGCTGGCCTATTCTTCGCCCGCTCTGGCCCAGGTGGCGCGCGCGGGACTTTTATCGCCCCTGGGGATTGTCGTCTGCCAGCACCATATTAAGGAAGAAGTCTTTGTTCCGGAGGAGTTTGCGCTCGTCAGAAGAGAAAAATACGGGGATACGCTGCTCGATTTTCTGCGGCCCAAGCGCGCGTCAACCGGGGTTGTAGCTCCATAGCGTTTTTGCGGCGCCCGTTCCGCCAACCTCAAGCGCCACCAAGCCGCCGGTCCTGATCTCAAACTCACGGCCGGAGAGCAGCGCCGCGAGATCGCCCAGCTGGGGCTGGTGTCCGATGGCGAGTATTTGCCCCCGCCGTGCCCCTTCTTTTTTCAAAAGCGGTTCGAGCTCTTCGGCCGGAAGCACGTTTCCCAAGGGTTCGCAAAGACGAAGCTCGTGGGGCATGGCCAGGATTTCATGCGCGATTTCCGCCGTCTGCCGCGCGCGGAGCAGCGGGCTGTGCAGAACGAGCCCCGGGCGCCCGCCTTGGCGGAGCAATTCCGCGATGCTGGCTTTTATTTCAGCGCGGCCCGCCTGCGAGATGGGGCGTTCAGCGTCGCTGACGGCCCCGGATTCCTGCGCCGTCAAGGCGTGTCCGTGGCGCAATAGATAAATGCGCATGCCGTAGCCTACAAAAAATAACGGAGCTGGAAAAAGAAGCGCTCAAGAATTTTTTCTTGAAGAGGACGTCGCCGCCACTCGGACAGGCTGATTTCGCGGGATTCGGCCATGTCCGCGGCCAGGATATCCGCGAGCCGCCGGGAAAAGACAGGATCGAGGACGTGCAGGTTGACTTCCAGGTTATGCATAAGGCTTTGATGGTCCATGTTGTAGGAGCCGATCGCGCTCCAGGCGCCGTCCACCACCGCGACTTTTTCATGGAGCACCGGTCCGCCCCACTCGAAAAGCCGGATGCCGTTGTGGAGCAGATAGTCGTAGCGGCTGCGGGCCGCGAGCCAGACAGACGAAATGTCTGATTTCCCCGGGACAAGTATTTTCACCCGGACGCCGCGGCGAGCCGCCGCGGCCAAGGCACGCCGCAGCCGTCTGCCCGGAAGAAAATAGGAGTGGGCGAGGAGAACTTCCTCCCGTGCCGCCCAAAGCGCTCGCTGATAAGCATTGCGGATGCGGGTGCGGTGCAGGAATTCTTGATTGGCGGCGACCCAAACCGCTGATTTTCCGGAATGATTTTGTTGTTCGGGCATTACCAAAGGAAAGTAGGAGCCCGTTTCCTTAAACCAAACGCTCCGAAACAACCGATCCAGTTCATAAACCGCGGGGCCTTCCACTCGGAAGTGAAGATCGCGCCAGCCGGCGCCGCCCGCGTCCGCCGGCAGGTTGACGTCGGAAATGTTGACCCCGCCGGTAAACGCCACGTGGCCGTCGACAACCAATATTTTGCGGTGGTCCCGGCGCCACCAAGACCAGCGCGCGCGCCAGGGGGCGACGGGATGGTATTCCAAAATTTGAACGCCGGCGCGGCGCATGTCATAGAGGACGGCTCTGTCTAGGTCGAGGGAACCCAGGGAATCGTAGATGAGGCGCACGGAGACTTGGCGGCGGGCCGCGGCGGCAAGGCAGTCGGCGAACCGCCGGGCCGTCTTTCCATCGAAAATATAGGATTCAAGATGGACCGTTTTTTGGGCCGACTCCACCGCTCCGAGCATGGCGTCGAAGACGTGGCGGCCGCCTTCAAGTATCCTGATGCCGTTGCCGGGCTCGTAGCGGTCTTTGTGGTACGTAAAAATCCCTGAGCCGGGCGGCGAGCGCCGCAGGAATGGCCGAAGTTTTTTTGCGTCCACGGTGCTTGAATTATAACCAAAATGGTAGAATGGCGCCGTGCCGGACGCGCTACGCGCGGCGGCATCGTCGCTCTTTTTAAATTCGGGAGAATTGACATGCGTTGTTTCCTGGAAGTGCTGCAGTCGTCCATCGCCAAAAAAATAAGCGTCGCCTTGGCCGGGATTCTTCTGGTAGGATTTCTCGTCCTCCATCTCGCGGGCAACCTTTTTCTTCTGGCGGGCCCGCAAGCGTTCAACGGCTATGCCAAGCACTTGGCCGATAATCCGATTTTACCCGCGGCCGAGATTCTCTTGGCCGCGCTCTTCATGTGGCATATCGCCGCGGCCCTCGTGGCTCGAGTGCAAAACCGTAAGGCGCGGCCTCAAGGTTATGAAAACCAGCGCGCCAAGGGCGGACGGACGTGGGGATCGCGCAGCATGACGGTGACGGCGCTGTTTCTGCTCGCTTTTTTAATTATTCATCTCAAATCATTCCGTTTTGCCGCGAACCGAAGCGATCTCTATGCTCTGGTGATGAAAGATTTTCAGAACAAATATTATGTCGGATTTTACGTTCTGGCCATGGGCGCCTTGGCGCTGCATTTAAGCCACGGCATCCAAAGCGCCTTCCAAACGTTCGGGATAAACCACCCGCGCTACACGCCCTGGATCAAGCGGGCGGGCGTGGCCGTGGCCATCGTGCTTGCGGCCGGTTTCGCTTTTCTGCCCGTGTGGGCCTTGGTCACGGGAGGCGCGCGATGACGCTCGACTCCAGGGTTCCTTCGGGCCCCATCGAGAAAAAATGGGACAAGCATCGCTTCGATTTAAAGCTGGTCAACCCCGCGAACAAGCGCAAGTTCGACATCTTGGTGGTGGGAACTGGTTTGGCCGGGAGTTCGGCCGCGGCCTCGCTGGCGCAGTTGGGCTATAACGTCAAGGTTTTCTGTCTGCAGGACAGTCCGCGGCGGGCGCACTCCATCGCGGCCCAGGGCGGCATCAACGCCGCGAAGAACTATCCGAACGACGGCGACAGCGTCTGGCGGCTATTTTACGACACGGTCAAAGGCGGGGATTTTAGGTCCCGCGAAGCCAACGTCTACCGCTTGGCCCAAATCAGTTCCTCCATCATCGATCAATGCGTGGCGCTGGGCGTTCCCTTCGCCCGGGAGTACGGCGGGCTTTTGGCCAACCGGTCCTTCGGCGGCGCCCAGGTGTCGCGCACCTTCTACGCCCGCGGACAGACCGGACAGCAGTTGCTTCTGGGCGCCTATTCCGCGCTCATGCGGCAGGTCGGGCTGGGAAAAGTTCAGATGTTCACGCGCCGGGAGATGCTAGACCTTGTGGTCGCGGACGGCGCGGCCCGCGGCATCATCTGCCGCAACCTCGTCACCGGAGAGCTTGAGTCCTACGCCGGACATGCGGTGCTTCTCTGCACCGGCGGCTACGGCAATATGTTTTATCTGTCCACCAACGCGGCCTCCGGGAACGTGACGGCGACGTGGCGCGCCTATAAGCGCGGCGCTTATTTCGCGAACCCCTGCTTCACTCAAATTCACCCCACCTGCATTCCCGTGACCGGCGAGCACCAGTCGAAACTGACGCTCATGAGCGAGAGCCTGCGCAACGATGGACGGGTGTGGGTGCCCAAGAAGAAGGGCGACGCGCGCGCGCCGGAGTCCATTCCGGAAGCCGAACGCGACTACTATCTCGAGCGCAAATACCCCAGCTTCGGGAACCTGGTTCCCAGGGACGTAGCCTCGCGTAACGCCAAGCAGGTCATAGACGAAGGACGCGGCGTGGGGACGACGAAGCTCGCGGTCTATCTGGATTTCGCCGATGCCATCAAGCGGATGGGTGAAAGCGCTATCCGGGAAAAATACGGAAATCTCTTCGACATGTACCAGCACATCACGGGCGAAAATCCCTACAAGACGCCCATGCGCATCTACCCCGCGGTCCATTACACCATGGGCGGCCTTTGGGTGGATTACAACTTGATGACCACCGTTCCGGGGCTTTTCTGCCTGGGTGAAGCCAACTTCTCGGACCACGGGTCCAATCGTCTCGGCGCGTCGGCGCTGATGCAGGGGCTGGCCGACGGCTATTTCGTCATTCCCTACACTTTGGGCGGCTATCTGACCCGGGGGTCACTGCCTAAGACGGGCACGGATCATCCCGCGTTCCGCCAGGCGGAGAACAACGCCCGCGGCCGCATCGATAAAATCCTGTCCGTGGGCGGCAAGAGCAGCCCCGGGTCGTTCCATAAGAAATTGGGCGCCATCATGTGGGATTATTGCGGCATGTCGCGCAGCGAAACGGGCTTGCGCAAGGCCTTGGCCGAGATTCCCAAGTTGCGCGAGGAGTTCTGGGGAAGCGTTTCGGTGCCCGGCGGCGGCGAGGAATTCAACCAAAATCTGGAGCGGGCCGGCCGAGTCGCCGATTTCTTGGAGTTTTCAGAACTGGTGGTCAAGGACGCCCTGGAGCGCCGGGAGTCCTGCGGCGGGCACTTCCGCGAGGAATACCAGACGCCGGACAACGAGGCCAAGCGCGATGACGCGAACTTCTCCCATGTCGCCGCGTGGCGCTACCAAGGCGCCGGCGCCGAGCCCGAACTCTGCAAGGAACCGCTGGCCTTCGAGAACGTCCATCTGGCGCAAAGGAGCTACGTATGAGCGCGAGCGGCGAGGCGATGAATTTCACCCTCAAAGTATGGCGGCAGAAAAGCGCCAAAGACGCGGGCCGCTTCGCGTCCTACGAGGTTTCGGGCGTCTCGGGCGACATGTCCTTTTTGGAAATGCTCGATCTTCTTAACGAGAGGCTCATCGCCAAAGGCGAGGAGCCGGTCGCCTTCGATCATGACTGCCGGGAAGGCATCTGCGGCATGTGCAGCCTGGTCATCAACGGTCAAGCGCACGGCCCTGAAAGGAACACCACCACCTGCCAGCTCTACATGCGGCGCTTCAAGAGCGGAGAGACCATCATTGTCGAGCCTTTCCGCGCGCGGGCATTCCCAGCCATCCGGGATTTGGCGGTGGACCGTTCGGCTTTCGACCGCATCACGGCCGCGGGCGGCTTTATCTCGACCAACACCGGCTCCGCGCCCGAGGCCAATTCCGTCCCCGTGGCCAAGCCCAAGGCGGAGGCGGCGATGGACGCGGCCGCCTGCATCGGCTGCGGCGCCTGCGTCGCGGCCTGCCCCAACGCGGCGGCCATGCTTTTCGTCGCGGCCAAGGTTTCCCACTTGTCGCTTTTGCCGCAAGGCTTGCCGGAAAGGGAGCGCCGCGTCTTGGCCATGCGCAAAGCCATGGACGCGGAAGGATTTGGAAACTGCTCCAACGAGTATGAGTGCGAGGCGGCCTGTCCCAAAGGCATCAGCGTATCCAATATCGCGCGCTTGAACCGCGAATATGCGCGCGCCGCTCTCTTTTTCTCCGACCATTTAGAATCCGGCAGCAGCTAATCTTTTTTGCCGATATGGAGCTGATGGAAAACTTTGGCGTGACTCCGGCCAAGCTCCAGGAAGTCCTTTCCCGCATGCGGCGCCTAGGCGTGGCCCCCGAGGCTATCGATGAGACCTTCACCCGCGGCGGCGGACCCAGCGGTCAGAAAATCAACAAAACGTCCAACTGCGTCCGGTTGGCTTACGCCCCGCTGGAAATAAACGTTCGGGCGCAGCGGGAGCGCAGCCGTAGCCTGAATCATTTTTTGGCGCTTCGGGAACTGGTGGACCGGATTGAAATGCGGCTTCCCCCCGAAAAGCCGCAGTAAAGTACGCGAGGGTTCTCGCATGAAATATTTTACCCTTAAGCAGGCCGAGGATTTGATTCCGGATTTTGAGAAGATTTTCTCGGATATCGCGGCCCTCGCGGATCGCGCCGAGGCCAAGGCCGAGTCGGCGGGGCGCCTGGAGCAATCCCAAGCCAAGGCGGCTGAGCTTGAAATCGAAAAGGCGCAAATCCGCTTTCTGGCCGCGCAAATAGACGCCCTGTTTCAAAAAATCGCGGATACGGGAGCCCTTCCCAAGGGTTATAACCCGCCGCTTGTTGATTTTCCCTTCCGCCTGGGGCGCAAAGAAGTTTATTTGTGCTGGAGCGGGGGGGAAAAGAAAATCGGCTACTACCACGGGATTGAGGAAGGCTTCGCGGGCCGGCATCCGCTGCCCTCCGGCAGGCCCGCCCCCGATTAAGCTTCAGCCTTCGGGAAGCTTGAAGCGGTAGCCGTAGCGCTCGACCGTCTCAATCCAGCGTCCTGCGCGCGCGCCCAGGGCTTGGCGCAGGCGGCTCACCCCCACATCGATGGCGCGGGTGTTCGCGGTCTTGTCCATGCCCCAAATAGTCTCCAGCAGATAAGGGCGGCTGAGCGTGCGCCCCGCTTTTCTCATCAGCAAGTCAAGCAGCTCGAACTCGCGGGGGCGCAGGCCGGCGATTTTCCCGCGCACGCGGCATTGCCGGGCGCCCGGATCGAGAAGGATGGGTCCGATCTCGAGGACCGGGTTTTCCTCGCCGCGCGCGGCTCTGCGGCGCACGACCGCGCGGATGCGCGCGGCCAACTCCTGCGGCGCGCAGGGCGTTTGGATGAAGTCGTCGGCGCCCGCGTCGAACATCTCCACGACGCGGCTCTCGGGGCAATTCTGCCGGCTTAAAACCACGACCGGCAGGTTTTCCGCGAAACGGGTCTTGCGGATCATGGAAATCCAGGCGGGCGCGGACATGTCGGGGAGATCTTTTTCCAGCAGCGCTAAATCCACTCCCGGGCGGTCCGCCGTGGCTTTTTCCAGCATGACTTTCGCGGCTTCGACGCCGGTGAGGCACGCGGCCGCGGAATAGCCTGCCGCCGCGGCCGCGGCGCGGCCTATTTCCTGATCTTCCGAAGTCAACCCGATCAACAGCAGGTGGAGGCTCATGGCGTCAAAATCTTACTGTAAAAACGCCGCATATTCAAGGAGTATCATGGGATTTTATTAATGGAAATATTTAAATATTGCAATAATTTACAATAACTATTTTTATATTTAAATGTTACAAATTAGTTTCCATCGTGAAATTGTGGTGCAATCGAAAACGTCTATATATATATGTAGGTTCAAACAAGTCGCAACTTCGAGGAGGCCGCATGTACCGGATCATGGTGGTTGAAGACGACGAGATTCTAAGGCAGACGTTCCGCGACGTGCTCAAGGCGGACGGGTTCGAGGTTTTTCTCTGCCCCGATGGAGCTTCCGGGCTTCGAGAGGTCAAGACGTGCCGTCCTGATTTGATTCTTCTTGACGTCAACCTGCCGGACATGAGCGGGTTCGACGTGTGCCGCGGCTTGAAGGCCGATCCGATCTCGAAAAGCGTGCCCGTCATCATCCTGACCGGGCACGCTCGGGACGTGACCGAGCGGGTGCGGGGCCTGGATGTCGGCGCCGAGGATTATTTGTTCAAGCCGGTGAGCCCGCGAGTGTTGATCGCCCGAATCCGCTCTATTCTCAAGGTGTCCTTGAGGCCCAGCTAGATGGATCAACGCGGAAACGGAAAATCTTTTTCCGGCCTGCCGCTCGGGTCGGGGAAGGGCGTTTTTTCCGTTTTCGCTTTCGCGGTTTTGGCCGCGGTTTTCGCGGCGCTGCCCGCGCGCGCCGGGCTAAAAATGATCGGCTCGACCGATGACATTCCGCGCAACCTCATCGCCAATGCGGGCGGAGTTTCCTCCGCGGCCTCCTATATCCTTGACGGATCGGTGGGCGAGTTCGGGGTGTCGACGGATCCGTACGCTTCCTCCGCCGGTTATTCTTTTGAGCCCGGCTTGGAGAACGTTTTCGCCCAGCCCGGCAGCGTGACGGCGATTTCCACGGCCGCCCTTTCCACCTCAACGGGCGCCCTAACGCTGAATTGGACCGCGCCCGGCTTTGACGGCGGAGTGTCGGGAACATCGGAAAGCGGCTATTACCGCATCGATTATTCCTCGACTCCGGCCGATGAGGCGCTTTTCGATCCGACCGCGACGACCAGCTACGCCTTCGTCGTGCAGTTCCCGACCGCGTCCGTTCAAGGCTCGACACAATCCTACACCCTGCAAGGCCTCTCTCCCAACACGACCTACTATGCCAAAGTTTATCTGGGAGACGAGACCAAGTTTTTCGCCGAAACATCCTCCACCGCGGCCTACTCGACCCTGGCCAACCTGCCGGTCTCGCCGATCCTGGCCGGCGTGTCCTACACCAGCGCGACCTTCACTTGGTCTTTCCCAGCGGCGTCTGGAACCGCCGCAGGCTTCGAGGTGACCGCCGCCAGCCTCACGGCCCAAGGATACAACGGGCCCGTCGTTAATTCCGCGATGGCGTCCAATGGAGGCACTTTGCAGTTGACCGTGAACGGTCTCTTGCCGGGCGGGACTTATTACTTTAATTTGGCCAGCCTTAATTGGCAGGGCTTGACGAATTTCGAGACGGTCATCGAGACCGTGACGCTGCCGGAAAGCATCCAGCCCGTGAATTTGGTCTCTGTTTCCTCCGCGCCGCTGGCGCGCACCATCACCTTGACCTGGACTTGGTCTAGTCCGACGCCGCCCAATCAGAACGGGGCCGTGGTTCTCGTAAGCAGCATGGTCATCAACGCGTCGGATTTAGTCAACGGAACGGCCTACAGTCCCGGACAGAAGCTTCCGGACGGCTCGGTGGTGGCCTCCACGCAAACAGGCGTCGTTTCCGGCGTTCTTATCTCGACGCCGTCTTTCGTGAAAGCGGGCTTGACGCTCGATACGACGGAATACTTCGGCATTTTCAGCGAAAATACGTTGAACGCTTATTCCATCGGAGTGACCACTTCGGCGGCTCTGGACTTGCCGCCCTTGGCGCCCGCGGGCTTGGCCGCGACCATCAACCCCAGCTCGACTACCATGGAAATCACTTGGTTCCCGGTCAAGTCCAAGACCGACGGCACGATGTTTCCTGGTTCTTCGCCATGGGACGGCTGGCAGTTGAGCGGCTACGACGTCTATCAATCAACCACCCTGATCCGCCCCGCGTGGGTCATGGTCTCGACGGTCGCGGCTACTGCCGACAGCGTTGAAGTGTCCACGGCGCCGCCGGGAGCGGTTTATTACTACAAGGTCGTCTCGCAAGATTCCTTCCCCGGCGAGACCACGGACGCGGCCATGGCCGTGGATACTTTGGGCAATCTCTACGCCCTTGATTCGGACAACATCACGCGCATCGAAATCCCCGCGAACATCGCCGGCATGGTCCAGCCCGGCGGCAACTCCTCCGGCGAGCCGCTGTTAATCCGCGCGGTGGATCAGCCCCAGGATGTCGCGGCCTCTCCTTATATATTCAAGTCCGTGGCCTTCGACCCCTATACGGCGCCGTCCAACGAGGAAATCAAGAATCTGCCCCTGCCATCCAACGCCATGTTCGACCTGGCTCTCGGCTATCAGGTGCAAAACGGCCAAATCGTGGCCGACGGCGTCTCTCGCGCCGCGCCGCTTTCTGAGTCCAATGTTCCTCTCGGAATTTTCTGGTACAACGGCGAGCAGAACGTTAAGGTGTTCGGTTCTGTCGATTCAGCCAATGATCAGTTGTCGGCCCAAGTCGGGGCGCTGGGTGACTATAGATTGCAGTCTTTCATCGCTCCTGCGGGAGCGTCCTTTGACCCTGGTAGCCAGATGTCAACGAAAGTCATTACGCCGACCGAGGATTATTGCGCGGGCCAGCATGGCTGCGACGACCACGTGGAGATGTGGTTCAACAATCCCACTGCCGATAGTTGCTCTGGGATCGTTTATGATGTGCGCGGGATAAAGGTGGCGGATATGAACAACAATTTTCAATGCCAGTATGGCGGCCCTGGATGCGGCTCTGGCTATGAAAATGGCTGCTTAGAATGGGATGGACGGGGCGTCAATGGTGCTATTGTGGCCCGCGGCGTTTATATTTATGAGATCAAGGTCGGCGGGCAGACCTGGACCGGGACCGTGGTGGTCATCAGGTAACGGATGAAACGGATGGAAAAGAAAGGAACGGAAAGAAGCGGAAGAAGCGCCGAGATGACGGCGGCGCAGGGAGGCTTTGGCGCGAGCGTTTTCGTCCTTTGCCTTCTTTTCTTCCCGTTTCTTTCCGCTTCGTCTTTCGCCGCGTTCGACGATTTGGGCGCGGGCGCGCGCGCTCCCGGCATGGGCGGCGCCTTCGTGGCCGTGGCCGATGACGTCTACGACATTTACTACAACCCGGCGGGCTTGGCCACCTTGAGCCGGCCCAGCCTGGGCGCGTCTTATTCGCTTTTGGACGTGGGTCTGACCGACGGCTCCAATTTGGGCACTTCCTTCCTGGGCTACGCCCAGCCGCTGGCGTGGAAAAAATCCAACGAGGGGACTCTGGGCTTGGCCTGGAACTCGTTTTCTCTGAATAACTCTCTTTACCGCGAAGACAGCTTTTATTTGTCCTATGGACGCCAGCTTCCTTATTACCCTTTCGGCGGGGATCTTTATTTGGGAGGCAGCCTCAAATACTTGCGCAGCTCTTTCGGAAGTTTTGGAAGCAACCTTCTTGATACCACGGGCCAAAACTACACCGCGCAGAACTCGATTTTAAACGGCTCCAACGTGCAAAGCGCCTTCTCCGGGGATTTGGGCGTCCTCTATAATTTCGCGCGGCACTACTCCTTCGGCGTGGAGGCGACCAATATCAACCAGCCCAACGTCGCCTACGATCCGAGCAACCCGGAAACGCTGCCCATGTCGTGGAAGATGGGCGTGGACTACCGCAGCCTCATCTCCAACGTGGTCGTGGAGTACGACAACGAGCCGTCCCCTTATTTCACGCGCGAATCCATCGGCACCTTGGCGGCCGAGCGCTGGTTCCCGGTCGAGTTCTTCGGCGATTTCGGCATCCGCGGCGCGCTGAGCCTGGGCAGCCCCAGCTTCACCCAGTTCGCGGCCGGCATTTCCTACCGCACCACGCGCTTCGAGGTGGACTACGCGTTCGACATGCCCATCAACAGCGTGTCCGGCACGGCCGGAGATCAGCGCATCGCGCTGACCTTCCGGTTCGGCAAGCCCTCGGAGGAAGAGGAATCGGTCGAGATGGTCTTGGAAGCCATGGAGCGCCTGCGCCAGGGCAAGAGCGCCATTCTGACCGCGTCCTCGACTTCGGGTTTGAGCGCGGAGGACCAGGCCAGGCTCAACGATCTGCTCGCGCAGGCGCGCCAAGCGGAGGCCTCGGCCGAGTACAAAAAAGCCGTCGATACGCTCAGCCAGGCCATGGCCATCGCGCCGTCGGACCCGAACCTGCTGCGCGAGTTCGGGCGGCTGCATTTCGTGGCCCAACTTTATCCCGTTCTTCCCGACTACAAGGCGGATCCGGAGCAGGCGGAACTCCATCAAGGAGTGCTGGCCTACGTGGGCGGCGACGACCGCACCGCCATCGAGGACGTGTCCCGGGCCCTAGCCATCCGGCCGGATGACCAGGGGCTGCGCGTGTTCTTCGAGGAGCTCCAGCGCCTGACCGGCATCACCGAGGTCGTTCATGCGGCGCCGGCCGAATCGCAGGACATCGCCGCGGCGCTGACTCGGGCCGATGCCGCCATTCGGGGCCGGCAGTACCGCTTGGCCCTGGAGTTGGCCAACAAGGTCCTGGCCGCGCAGCCGAATAACTTGGAAGCCTGGGAGGACGCGGGCATCGCTTACTTGGGCCTGCGCCGCTTCGACGACTCCCTGCGGGCCTGGAACAAGGCCTATGATTTGGAGAAGAGCCCGTCCATGCGGGCGGTCATCAACAACTACATCGATTCCATCCGCAGGCTCAACGGCGCGGTCTGGCAGGGCAATTCCGCGCCTCGGCCGTCCTTGTCGAAGGACGAAATCGACTCGCTCTTCGACCAGGGCATCGACGCCTACACGCGCCGCGACTTCCAGCAGGCGGCCGAGGATTTCCGCAAGATTTTGGACGCCGACCCGACCAATCAGGAGGCCCGCAAAGCCCTGGAGCGGGTCCTGGAGGAGTTAAAAGCCCAATGAAATCCTTGAGCATCAGGACCCAGGTGGCTTTGATGGCCGTGGCGCTGACGGCCTTGAGCGTGGCTTCCATCGCGTTCACCGTTATCAGGAACGAGCGCGTCATCCTGACGCAGCAGTCGCGGGATAGGATAGAGGCGCTGATTCAGGGCATCAACCGCATCGCGGCGGAATCCCTGGTCCAGAAAGATCCTCTCATGCTGCCCAGCGACTTGATGTTCCTTCAAAAAGAGCACCCGGAACTGGCTTTCTGGGAATTCACCGTTGACGGATCCGCGCACACGTCCGGGCCGGAAGCCCCCGGCCTGACGTTCGTGAGTCGGGCGCTGACCTCGAGCGCGTTTCCTGTTTCAACCGGGGAATCGGTGGCAGGGGCGGCTGCTCCGATATCCGAGGATCCCGTAACCATCCGCTTGGGCTTCAAGACTCGCGCTCTTCAGGAGGAAATCGACAAACCGCTGGACGCGATGATCCGGCGAACCCTGGAAATCTCCGGCCTGCTCTTGATTTTTGGCGTGATCGCTGCTATCTATTTAGCCACGGTCCTGACTAGGCCGCTGGGCGCGCTGGCCAGCGGGGCGCAGTCCGTGGGAGCCGGGCGTCTTGACGTCGCCGTGCCTGTCGCGGGTTCGCGGGAGACTCGGGCGCTGGCGGAGCGTTTCAACGAGATGACGGGCCATCTCAAGGATTTTGTCGGTTGGCGCGATTACATACTACAATCCCTGACTCATGATATGAACACGCCCCTGGGAGGCTTGAAGGCGTACTTGGAGCTCATGGAGGACGGCAAGTTTCCCAGCGGCGAGGAAGGCCGCCGCTCGGTGATGACGCTCTTGGCCGCGGTGGCGCGGATGCAGGAACTTTTAGGCAACACGCTGGCCTTCTTTAAGACCCAAAAAAACGGCCAGCGGGAAATCCGCCGCCAAGCCGTCAATTTCGCGGAAGTATCGCGGGAAATTAAGGCGCTCTTTGCGCCCATGGCCGCGATTAAAAAGATAAGCGTAGAGGATGTGACCGCCGAGCCGGCGCCTTGCGTCCTGGCGGAAAGAGAACTTCTGCGGCAAGCGCTCACCAATTTAATCTCCAACGCCTTGAAGTATACGCCCAACGGCGGGACCGTGCGCTTCGGCGCGCAGGCGCATGGCGACGATGTTGTGTTTTGGGTGGCCGACAACGGGCGCGGCATCGCGAAGGAAGATCTGCCGCACATTTTTGAAAAATTCCGCCGCGGCAAGAGCGGCGAAGGCATCCCGGGCACGGGACTGGGGCTTTCCATCGTGCGCGACGCCGTTGTCATGATGGGCGGAGGCATCCGGGTCGAGAGTTGGCCTGGAAAAGGCTCGCGCTTCGTCGTGACGCTGCCTAAAGCGCGGGCGCAGGCTCCGGCTCCGGCGCCGATGCCTTCGCGGGAGGCGGTCATATGAGGCTCTTTGGCCGTCTTGTGAATCTCATGAATACCGCGAGCCGGGAGGCAGGCAAGGAAGCGCCGTCTTCCGGCTCATTCCGGCTCATCCCTTGTTCCGCCGTGATTGCGGCCCTGGTCTGGCTCGGTTTCGCGCCTCAAGCGGCCTTCGCGCAAAGCCTGCCCACGACCATTAGTTTCCAAGGCCGCCTGACCGACAACAACAACAACCCGCTCTCGGGAACCTACAACTTCGCTTTTTATATCTGCCCGAATAGCACGCCGTGCGATTCCGGCAGCCCTATTTGGACCGAGACTCAGAACGGCATTTCCGTGACCAACGGCGTTTTGGCCGTGCAGCTGGGCGCCTCGAATCCGCTGGCGCCGTCGGATTTCACCTCCGCCGGCACGTATCTGGAAATCAAAGTAGGCGGGCCCGGCGGGCAAGCGCTGAGCCCGCTACAGCCGCTGGCGGCGGTTCCTTACGCGCTTAGCGTGCCCTCCATTCAAGGCAAACAATATATCTCATCGGCGGCGACACCTTCGGGCCCGGACGCTCTTGGCGACCTGTGGTATAACACCGCCGCGAGCGCTCTGGAATATTACAACGGGACGCAGTTCGTGGCCGTCTCGACCAGCAGCATCGCGAGTTTGCCGCCGACGCTGGCGTACCAGAACCAAAGCAACACTTTCACGGCGCCGCAGACGATTTCAGGGTCGAGCTTGACGCTGACGGGCTCCAACGGGTACATCACCAGCCAGAGCTCGGTGACTGCGTCGGCGTTCTTCGGCAACGGGGCGGGGTTGACCAATCTCCCCGCGCCCGCCAACGCGGCTTACGTGAACCAGCCCAATACTTTTACGCAGAGCCAGACAGTTAATTACGGGGTGTCCGCGGCGACGGGAACCTTCAGCGGGTTGTTGACGGCTAACGGTGGTGTGACGGTAGGGCCGAACCAGTCGGTGAG
>DATLUA010000009.1:0-63727 GCA_035533295.1 Elusimicrobiota bacterium
GGACTGGCATGGGCTGAGGCGATTCTCAAGGCGGATGCTCGTGAACGTGCGTCAGGAAGCCTGGATGATCGGGTGGCTGCTCAATTTAAAGCGCTTGGCGGTTCTCGAATCGAGGGCGACGGCGTGATCCACATGATCCACAGCTCAAAAACGGCGACTGGTGGAGTTGTCCACAACGCTCACACCAACGGAGAGCCCGGATTTCAAGCCTCTTCGCTAAAAATCAACCCTTTTTCGGCAGCCTGTTAACCCTAGCTATCAATGGTCTTATGATTTCGACAAGTATAATCCTGGAGATGATACTATCGGGCCGGATAATATCGCAATCCCGCGCCGGGAGGGCCCCCGGGGGATGCGCCGATCGATCAAGGTCAAGCCCAGCTGGTAACTCAGCAGTGGGCCAATCAAATGTTCGCGTATTATCCGGCCGGCGGCACGCCGGTGGATGCGCCGCCGTGAGAATCATGGAGTCATTGGTATTTTAGTTCGATTATTGGAGGCATGAGAACATGAACGGCAAAAAGGCGGCGGTCCCGGCGATGGTTGTTTCATTTGCCCTTTGTTTCCCGGGCTTGGCACGAAGCGGCGTTTCAACAGGGACGGTTACGGTCACGCTGGCGCGCACGCAAAAGTTTCCCGAACCCGTCACGTATTGCCGGTTGAATATGGATTCCCGGGGCAATATTTATCCCAACGTCCTCGCGACGAAGGACAGCATCGAAATATTGGACCCTGCCGGCAACGTCAAGGTTTCTTTTCCCAATCATAACGACCCGGAGCGCGAGATCGCTACTACAATCTTTTCAGCTGACGATGGGAACCATGTTGCGGTTTTGGTTCAAGATGAGAGCAGGAGAACTCATGGGGAATACGACATCTTTGATGAGAATGGAAATAGAACCCTCCAGATTAAACCATTCGATGATGACGCTAGCGGCCCGCATCCATCACCTTCCGGCGATTATGCTGTAGGCTGGTGGGGCGCAGATATGCCCGCAGGCCCACCTATTTTTTATGACGCCAGTGGCTACAGAAACAAGTGGGCCACGGTGGTTCACGGCGCCTGGGGCAAAACTTGGCCAACGGGATATGGGGCAGCGGACGTTTCTTTTTCACCAAGCGGAAGCCAAGCCATAGTAATCGCCACGAAAGGAACCAGTAGCCTCACCTTGGCTTATGATGCGCAAGGCAACCCTCTCTGGAGCGCTCCGAATGGCTCGCGCGGCGTTTTTTCCCCTGATGGCCAAGAGATTGCACAAGGATATATCGACTATAACCAGCCCACATTCAATGGTGTTGTAAGAATACTTTCGGCGGCTACGGGAAAAATTCTATGGCAGGACGAACTTGCGGAACGAGGAAACGTATATCAGTTTAAATTTTTCTCTGATGGAAAACAGTTGATAGCGGCTTCGGCGCACGGGGATGTCTATTTATTTAACGCGAGTAATGGCAATACGGTATGGCACTGGAACACGCAATTATATCCAGGCGTTCCCAAGGGCTTTGAAATGGAGGGACTTTGGACATTTGCTGCTACAGCAAATTTAAACACTTTGGCCATCGCGACTAATTCCGTTAAAACTAATTCTGGGCCAAACCCGACGGCAGGTGATGATTATCTTATCTTTTTATCGGGGCAAGGAAATATTATCTCGGGCGTAACTCTTCCCCCGGATTCTTTTGCACTGGTGGGGAATAATTGTGTCCTATCCTTTTCTGCTAGTGGAAAAAATCTCCTTGTTTTGACACGGGACGGGTTGCGTACCTATCAGATAAATGGAAATTAGACTCTATAGGTTTTGGCCTTTTGTTATGGGCTTAGTACTACTATTTTTGCTCCGAGATAGTAGCTTTGCATACGATTGGCCGTTGCCTTCCGCTAACGAGACAACGCAACAACGCATTACCAGCACATTTGGAGAATACAGGAATACTCAGAGGGTCAATTGCCTGGGTGCTTGTCCACACTTTCATGATGGTGTCTATGTCCGGATTTGTGTCCGTTTCCCTTTGGGATTGCATCCGACATTGCATCTTGATGCAATTCTGAGATGCAATCAGGCTCTCTGAAAATAACCATTATCTATAGCTGCTTTTCACTGGAAGCCTGATTCCTCACGCCTGGATACCATAGGGCGGCGTTGGTCTTCCCGATGCAATGGGCAGAGCCCTCGCTCACCAGCTCCCTTAGAAGGCTCTGGACTTGCGGGCGCGTGTGTCCAGGTAGCACTTGAAGCAGATCACGCAAGCGGCTTCCCTCGGCCGCGTTCTCCTTGATGTGCTTGAGAAGCAGTTCCTTGTTGGTTGCTCGATCCAGCCCGCGCTTGCGGGTGTAGACGCCTTTCTTTCCGGCCATCGCATAAAAGCGGCGTGAGAGAATATGCCGGGTGCCCTTGCCGCGCCCGAACCGTTCAACGACCCCCTGCTCTAGGAGGTGATGCAGACGCGCCTGGAGCGTTTCCGGGACCGCCTGCTCACGGTGGACCAAATCCAGCGCCAAGAGATCCTGCGTACCGAAGGAGAGCTGCTTCTCCTTGCCGACCCGTTCCAAGAATCGCAAGAAGCGTTCGTCCTGGACCTGACCATACAGAGTCAGCTTGACCAGGTATCGGTCCGTGCCCGTGAAGTCGGGGATGGACTTGCCCTGCTGGATGCTGCGCTCGAACATGAGATCGACGCCCTGGCCCGACTTCTCAACCAGTCCGCACTTGAGCAGAACGTCCATGATCAGGCGGTTGCGCGGAGCCTGCCGGTCGATGATGTTCTCGGGGGTCACGCCAAGAGGAAGGCCGCCGGGATTCTCGATGAGCAGCCGCCTTTGGTATTGGCGGAGGAAGATGCTCCCGCCCATCTGGTAGTCCCGATGAGCGACGGCGTTAAGGACCGCTTCTCGGACCGTGCGCTCGTCGAAAGTCGCAATGTCTAAGACGAAAAGCCCATCCTGATAATGCTGGGCGTCATTACGCAAGTTGACCGTATTCCAGATGTCCTGGTGGACGGCGAAAAAGCCCTGCCGGTAATCCTTGCGGTAGGACGCGGAGCCTGCGGCTTCCGAGGAGCGATACTCAAAGATGATCTCGGCCTGCGGTAGGTGGAGGCGCACGGCTTGTGGTTTGCCAAATAGGATCAAGCCGGCGTAGGTCACGCCGCCCTCCGCAAGAACCTCGGCCGCTTTCAGCAGTTCGGCCGTCGATAGCTTGTCGTAGCTGCGCCCCGTTTTTGCCGTCCAGCGTTTGCGGAAGTCGTCGATGGCGGCGGGGTCCAGGCCATCGAGGGTCAGCCCCGGACAGATGCCGGAAGAAAAATCCTTCCCGCTCTCCGCGAAAATATCCCAGAGCTTTTCCGGAGACATGGGAACCAAGCTGTCTCCTCGACGCATCCAATACTTGCCGCCACGCTCCAGCGGAATGCCGAGAGGCCGTGAAGGTACCTCGAAGACAAGGACGCGGCCTTCAGGATGCTTGACCTCGAAGAAATCGAGGCGAAGCGGTATCCGATCGAGCAGGCCGCGCAGGGTCCGCTCCGGTTGAGGGAAGGCTTGCGTTCCTACGACCTTCCGCGGCCTCTTGTCCGTCACCCCAAGCACGACCTTGCCGCCGCCCTCGTTGGCAATGGCCACGCAGTAGTCCGTCAGCTCATCGAAGTCGAACCGCGCCTTGGCTTCTTTGAACTCAACGGCATCGCCTTCCTTCGCGGTCAATAGCGCGTCGAGTTCTTGAGGGTTCATGGATGACGAATTTTTCTGGAAGAAATTATGGCATTTTGACGGTTGAGGGGTCATCCTGGAGGCCCGGACGAGCGGTAGGCCTATTGCACTTGGATTGCATCGAGCAATTGGATTCGGTGCAATCTCGGGGATTTAGCGCTCGAAAGCAGCGTAGGGATAACGTAGGGGAAAGGGGTCCAAAAGGCAGGATGAGACAGGACCCGTATCCAAGCCTCTCGACGAGAAAAACTTTTCGTGGGAACCCTCGAAGGGGTGTTATCGGTTTTACAGACCGTTGCTTTTGACCGCTCAGCCACCCAACCGGAAAACTGTTTCTTCGTGGACATTATTGCATTTTTTCCGTTCCAGCCGAAATCCCAGCGAGCGCCCGATCCGGCGTTTCCAGAGAAAGTCGGCGGGTTCTACGGGTTCCGGCGGGAAATGCGGGCAGAATTCTCATGGAGCCATTAAATTTAATACACCCCGCGTTCCACCGGCTAGTGCAACACTCGTAGCGTGAGACTCTCACGCGGTAAGCTGTATTCTTCGTGTTGGATGACACGAGGAGAACGAGATGGCTTACAAGCGCGTGACGGCGGAAGAACGAGAGTTCATCTACCGCTGGCTTGGCGAGGGTGAAGCGCAGAGCGAGATCGCTCGGCGCTTGGGGCGCAATCCTGGAAGCATAAGCCGCGAGATCGGGCGCAACACTGGACTACGCGGCTACCGGCCCAAACAGGCGCATGAAAAGGCGCAAGCCCAGGCCAAGCGAGCGGGTCCCAGGCGCTTCACGGACGAGGTTCGAGCGAATGCTGAGGCGCGGCTCAAAGAAGGCTGGACGCCGGCGATCATCGGGGGACGAGCGCGGCTTGAGGGGCGGCCATGGGTGAGCGCGGAAACGATCTACAAGCATATCTACGCCGACGCCAAGGCCGGCGGGACGCTGTGGAAGAACCTCCCCCGGGCCAAGCGCAAGCGTCGACGCCGCTGTCCCCGTCAGGACGGCCGCGGGCAAATCCAGAACCAGCGAAGGATCGACACCCGTCCGGCCGAGGTGGAAACGCGCCAGACTCTCGGACACTGGGAAGGCGACCTGATCAACGGGGCCAACGGCACGGGGAACTTGGCCACGCTTGTGGAGCGCGGATCACGGTTTACGCTGGTCGGACGCACCGAGAGCAAGGAAGCCGAGGAGGTCGCGGGCAAGATCCGCGCCCTGCTCAAGCCGCTGCCCCAAGAGCTGCGGCGCAGCCTCACGCTCGACAACGGCAAGGAGTTCGCTCGCCACGAAGACATCGCCAAGGACGCCGCCCTGGACGTGTTTTTCGCCCATCCCTACCATTCGTGGGAGCGGGGCACCAACGAGAATACCAACGGGCTGATCCGCAGGCTCTACCCCAAGAAGTCGTCCTTCGCCGGTATCGGCCGGACTGAGCTCAAACGCATCGACACCTTTCTCAACGACCGCCCTCGCAAGTGCCTGGGTTGGTCGACGCCGAGGGAGAGCCTGACCGCCTTCCTTGGCTGCGCCCCGTGAAATAGCGGGGCGCAGCGGTCGCGCAGGACACGGAACCAACGACACGCTAAATTCGCGCGGCGGACGGAACGGCAACGGCCATCAAGCCCTCCGGCAACGACATTTCTCTTGATTGGGCCTAACGGCAACAGCTAGGATCACGGCAAGGAAGACGGATCAATACGAAGACGACGGCTTACGTCAGGTGTTGCAATAGCTACTTGATGTCGGGGCTTCTTTATCGAGCTCAAGGCTCTTCAGAATCGGGCAAGGGTCCGTTTCGGATCGAGATCGGCAGCTCTTGACCAGCCCTAGCAGCGCCCGTTCGATAGCCTTCAGCGAATTGATCTTGGAGCGCACATCGGCGATTTTCTCTTCCGCCTTGCGCTTGACCTGGCCGCATTTGGACTTGCGGCTCACCTGAAGCTTGAGCAAGCTCATGATTTCCTCAAGGGTAAATCCCAGGTCCTGCGCGTTCTTGATGAAGCGAATCTTCTTGATCGCCTCCCCGGAATACAAGCGATAGCCCGACTCGCGATGGCCCTCGGGAGATACCAAGCCCCTCCGCTCGTAATAGCGGATGGTCTGAATATTGACCCGCGCTCGTTTGGCGATCGCTCCTATCTGAAGATAGCGCTCGGACATTGATCTTGCCCTCCCTGCTCTTAAGTATGGACTCTATATCATGGTATAGAGTCAAGGCCCATAATCCATTGCAGGCGCAGCAGATTCCGCCTCGGAGGTAGGCGCAATATCCACCTTAAATGAGGTCAGCCGTGGTCCGAAGAACCGGGACCCCTCACCTCTTTAAGTCGGCGGCGCTACAGGCTCAACTTCCCGATAGCCCGGCTTTTAGGAGGAAGGGCGCGCCGCTTTAAGAGCCCTGAGTTCGGCCGCGGCCCAGTCTCCCGGGGTGCTCCTCTTGCCGTGCGTGATTTCGCCGCTGCGCAGGGCGCTGTCGAGCCGCGCCCACTTGTCCGGGGACAACCTCGTCCCGGACTGAGAAAGTTTTTTCTTGAGGTGGAAAAGACTTTTTTCAATATTGCCGCAGGTGTCGAGCGTTGACGCGTAGAAGGTCCGGGCGTCTTTGAAGAACTCCATTTCGAACTTATGCTGCGCGCGGGTATCGGTCATGAGGGGCTCCTTGCGGCTGGAACGAGGCGACGTCGTTTCTATTGTATCATTAATTCACATGAAGCCTTCCACGGACGCGGATGAATGGCTCGATGAGGCCGGCGCCGTTTCCCGCCCCAGGGCAGCCAAAAAAAAGATTCTAAGCCGCGCGAAAATACTTTCGCCTGAAGAGGGCAACGGCACCGTGACGGAAATTTTCCCAAATCAGAGCGCCGTGCGCCTCGACCAAGAGGCGCGGCCGGCGCTGTGCCGCTACAGGATGGCGACGCTCGCCTTCGGCGCCGTCCATAGGGAAAGATCCCCGGTTTGCGTCGGCGACCGCGTGCGCGTCGAGGCCGGCGTCATCGTGGGGCGCTGCGAGCGCCGCAACCGGTTGATCCGTCCGGCCCCGAACGCCCGCGACCCGCTGCTCCACGTCCTGGCCGCCAACGTCGACTGCCTGGTCGTCGTGGCCGCGGCGCGCGAGCCGGGGTTCTCCGCCGGCATTGTCGATCGTTTCCTAGTGGCGGCCTCGGCCCAAAAAATACAGCCGATTCTCTGCGTCAATAAATCCGATTTGATCAAACAAGACGAGGCGCGGGAGTGGTCCCATTATCCGGCCGCCGGGGTCGCGGTCGTTGAGACCAGCGCCAAGGGGGGAAGCGGCCTTGAGCGCCTCATGGCTCTCTTGCAAGGCAAGGCCGTTGTGTTCTGCGGGCACTCCGGGGTCGGAAAGACCTCGCTGCTGCGCCGCCTGCTCTCGGACGAGAGCTACGGCCGGGTCGGAGCCGTCAGCGCGGCAAGCGACAAGGGACGCCATACGACATCGGGAGCGGTGCTCCTTGCCGGCCCGGACGGCTCAAGCTTCATCGACACGCCGGGAGTGATGAACTTCGGCTTGCTCGACGTCGCGCGGGGCGAGCTCTTGGCGCATTTCCCGGAGCTTCATGCCGCGGCCGCGGGCTGCGCCGCGGACTGCGCTCATGATGAAGAACCCGCGTGCGCCCTACGCGCTTTGCCCCGCTACGCCAGCTATCGCGAGATACGGCGTTCCCTCGCCAAGAATGGATGACGCTCTTTCCGGCCGCCTTGCCCTGGCCCTTGAACGCCGCTCGGCGCTGCTGAGCCGGCTGCGCGCCGAAGAGACCAACGCCTACCGGCTCTTTCATGGCAGCGCGGAGGGCCATCCCGGCTTGACGGTGGATCGCTACGGCGACTTGCTGTTGGCGCAGAGCTTCCATAGTCCGCTGGCGCCGGCGCAGCTCGAAGCGTTGGAAACTTTCTACGCCGGAGCCTTGCCGGGCTCGACGGTGGTCTACAACGATCGCAGCCGGCCCAACTCGCGCGTCGCCAACGAGCTTTCGCCCGCGCTCATGGCCGTCGCGACGGCGCCGCGCCTGGCGCGGGAATTGGGCGTGAATTACCGCATCCGGGCGCGGCACGCCGGCCAGGACCCGTGGCTCTTTCTGGATCTGCGCGCCGCGCGGCGCCGGGTGATGCAAGAGGCGGCGGGAAAGTCGCTGCTCAATGTCTTCGCCTACACCTGCGGCGTGGGCGTCGCCGCCGCGAAGGCGGGCGCTAGCTGCGTGGTGAACGTGGATTTCGCGCGCTCCAGCCTCGTGGTCGGCGAGGAGAACGCCAGGCTCAACGATCTGCCCATCCGGATGAGCTTCGTGCAGAGCGACGCCTTTGCCGCCCTGCGCCAGCTTTCCGGGCTGGGCCAGCCCCGAGTCGTGCGCGGCAGACGCCTGCCGCATTTCGACAAACTGGAAAAACGGCAATTCGACATGGTGTTTCTTGATCCGCCTCCCTACGCCAAGAGCCCGTTCGGCGTGGTGGATTTGATCAATGACTATCCGGCGGTATTTAAACCCGCTCTTCTCTGCGTCGCCGAGGGCGGCAGCATGATCTGCTGCAATAACGTGGCCCAGGCCGCTCGCGAGGCGTGGATAGACCAGCTCGAACGCAGCGCCCGCAAAGCCGGCCGTCCGATTCGCGAGGTGGAGCGGATTGATCCGGAAAGCGATTTTCCCAGCTACGACGGGCGGCCGCCTCTGAAGATGGCGCTGCTGCGGCCTTAGCTCCGGAATTGCTACGATAGTCGTCCAAGCAAGCCATGGACTTTTCTTCCTTCAACTTCGATTCTAAGATCTCCGCCGGCATCAGAGCGCTCGGATACTCCCAGCCGACGCCCATCCAGCGCCAGTCCATCGCGCCCATACTCCAAGGCCGCGACGTGCTGGGATTGGCGCAGACCGGGACCGGAAAGACCGCGGCTTTCGCGCTGCCCATTCTCCAGCGCCTGCTCGCGGGCCCCCGCGGCGTCGCGCGGGCGCTTGTCCTGGCGCCGACGCGCGAACTGGCCGACCAAATCCGGGAATCCTTCCGCGGCCTGGGCCTTGAGACCGGATTGCGCAGCCTGACGGTATACGGCGGAGTCGGCTTTAGCCCGCAGGTGGCGGGCTTGAGAAAAGGAGTCGAAATCGTCGTGGCCTGCCCCGGCCGCCTGCTCGATCATCTCGAGCACGGCACCATCAACGTGTCGCGCCTCGAAGTCCTGGTGATTGACGAGGCGGATCGCATGTTCGACATGGGATTTTTGCCCAGCGTCAGAAAAATCATCAAACGCCTGCCTCCGCGGCGGCAGACCCTGCTCTTTTCGGCAACCATGCCGGACGATATCCGCGGGCTGGCTCACGAAATTCTGCGCGACCCCGTCACCGCGCAGGCCGATCTCGGCGTGCCGCTGACGACGGTGACCCACGCGCTCTATCCCGTGCCCGAGCATTTAAAATCCGATCTGCTCTCGCGCCTGCTCAAGGGGACGGGCGAAGGCTCGGTGCTGATCTTCATGCGCACCAAGCACCGCGCCAAGCGCTTGTGGCAGCGGCTCCAGGAACAGGGCCTTGCCGCGACCTGCCTGCAGGGGAACCTCTCCCAGAACAAGCGCAAGGCCGCCATGGAGGGCTTCCGCAGCGGAAAGTTCAATATTCTCGTCGCCACGGACATCGCCTCGCGCGGCATCGACATCTCGCAAATCACCCACGTCATCAACTACGACGTTCCCGACACGACCGAGGCTTATACGCATCGCATCGGCCGCACGGGCCGCGCCGCGAAGACCGGGGACGCCTTTACTTTCGTCACGCGCGAGGACGAAGCCATGATCCGCGATATCGAGCGCGCGCTCGGCTCGAAACTCGAGCGCCGCACGGCGCCTGGTTTTGATTACGCGGCCAGAAAGGCCGTCGTCTCCCCGGCTCCCAAAAGAGGCGGCCACCTCGTCCTAAGCGCGCCGCGCTCTCCGAGCCATCCGGCGCGGGCCGACGACAACGGAAGCGGCTCTCGCGGCCATTTCCGACGGCGCCGATTTCGCCCGCGTCGCGGCCGCTAGCCCATTTCCTACGCGGCCGCTATTGCGGCGGGCGCCTGAGGGGAAAATCCCGGTGGCGCGCCAACTGCCAGAGGCAGTGGACAAGCAGAACGCCGAAGGCCAGCTGAGTGACGACCTCTCCTAGAAACATGCGGCGCAAGGCGCCCACTTCCGAGGCCAGGGCGATGGAGACGCCCGCCATTTGCGCCGCCAGCGCCAAGGGCATGTCGACGCGCATCGTGCGCTGCGGAAAAACCGCCAGAAACGCCGCCGTCAAGTCGGCCAGGATACCGAGCTCGGCCGCGACGCGCGCGCGCAACGATGCGGCGGGCTGGCCGGTTTCGGCGCAACGGCCCTCACCGGGCGCGGCGAACTTTGGCATATTATCAATTGGACATCAAAATCGGAGCCTTTATATAATCGAGCGCGGAGTTGGAAGTTCCTCTACGCCCCGACAAAGGCCATATTAAGGAGAGATGCCATGTTAAAGCGGCTATTGACGGTTCTTGCGGCAGTCGGTCTATTCGGAACGGTCGTTTACGCTCAAGCGCCGACGCCGGCGCCCCAGAGCTGCAACGGCTTGGAAATCACATCGGTCCATCACACCCTGTGCGCCAAGCTCGAATCTTTTTCGATCACGATTCCGGCGGGGCCAGGTTCGCAATTGGCGCAAATGCACAAGCAGTTGGGTCCGGTCATTGACCAGAAATTTATCGTCGCGCGCAAGGAAGGCAAAAACGGAGTCATTCCCAGGGGCGTGGATGCCGCCATCCGCCAGCTCACCGTGTTCGGGCGGCCCTATGAGTGCCGGAAAGCCGAAATCAAGAGCCATGCGCTGCTGATTATGCGGGACTGCCGCTTGCAGAAAATGTCCCACGCCGGAAAAAAGATGGGCCCGCGCTGATTCTTCGGCTCGGACGGAGCGCTCATGATTCGATTGGCCGACAACGTCTATTCGTGGAGCAAGTTCAACGAGGAAAAGGGGCTTAACTTCAACGGAACGCTCGTCGTGGGCGCGAGAGAAGTCCTCGTGGTGGACCCGCCGCCGCACGCGGCCGGCGACGAGGCGTTCCTGGAACAAAAACTCAAGCTGAAGCTTACTCTTGCCGTCGTGACCAACAAGCACCATCTGCGCGACGTCCAGTGGTGGCTGGAGCGCTACCGAATTCCCCTGGCCATGCACGAGGCCGAAACCAACGACTTCGGCTTCGAGGTCTCCCGGAGGCTCGCGGAAGGAGACAAGATTGAGGCCGGGTGCCAAATCGTGCATCTGCCTGGAAAAACCGATGGCGAAATCGCAATCCACATCGAAGGCGGCGGCGGGACGTTGATCGTGGGCGACGCGCTCATCGGCGATCCCATGGGGGCGCTGCGGCTTCTTCCTAAGGAAAAAATTCGGGACCAGGACCTGCTGATAAAATCCCTGCAGAAGCTGCGCGCGCTTGGCTTCGAGCGGCTTTTGCCGGGAGACGGCGAGCCGATTCTTTCGGGAGCCAAGGCCGCGGCTCTGAAGTTCCTGGACGCGCTGCCCAAGATGGCGCGGGCCTAGAAGCGGTGTACGACTCGCGCCAGGAGGCGTGGGCGCGCGTCGGCCTCTGCGCCAGCTGCGTCCACGCCAAGCGCCTGACCACGAAGGGGGGAAGCGCCGTGTTCCAATGCGGGCTGGCCGCGAGCGACCCGCGCTTTGTCCGCTACCCCCGCCTGCCCATGGCGTCCTGCGCCGGCTATGAATGCCGCGCGGATTCTCAGTAGCTGATTTTTTCGACCACGAGCGCGCCGTCTTCCTCGGTCTCAACGCGGTCGCCTTCCTTGGCGCCGATAAGCGCCGTGGCCAGGACCGAATCCCAGGCGATTTTATCCTTGGAGCCCTCCGCCTCGTCTTGCCCCACGATGACGACGCGCCGCGCCCGTCCGTCCTTCAAGCGCAAATCGACGGCGGCCCCGAAGCGCACTTCGCGGGCCAAGCCGGCCTGGGGTTCCACCAAAATGGCGCTGGCGATGCGGCCCGCGAAATAACGCAGGTCGCGGCGCGCTTCCCGCGCCCGCGGGCTTTCCTTGGGCAGGGACGCGAGGCCCTGGCGCAACTCTTCTTCCCGGCGGCGCAAGGCCGCGAGGCCCTCGCGGGTCACGTAGTTGGGCGACGCGCTCTGGTAGCGGTCGGGCAGTTCGTCGAAATCGCTTTCGTCTTCCTTGGTGAAGGCTCGGCTCATGGCTTCCTATTCGATTTTAGCTTAATTGCGCGGCATGGGACTTTGGACCCATGATCCAACGCGCGCGGGAGTCTATTCTAAACGAGCATGACTTATGGGAGAAAGGCGCTTTTCCTGGCGGCCGGATTTTTTCTGGCCGCCGCGCCGCGCTTGAGGGCCGCGCCGCGTTTTAATGCCGCACCCGAGCCGATGATTTATGGGCATGACGACCGCCATGATCTTTATCAGGTCCAGGCGAAACTTCGGGCCCTGGCCGGCTCGGCGCCGGCTCTATTTTATAAGGAAGACGTCGTAATCGAAGGCGGAACGGCCTATCTGCAAAACGGCGTTTACGGCAAGGACTATAAGCTCGAGAGCCGTGAGCGTTTCTACAGCGAGCCCGACGGGGCGTTTTGCTCCGGGGCCCTCATCAGCCCGGACGTGGTCGCCACCGCCGGCCACTGCGTCACCTCGGCCAAGGACTGCCGCGACGCGGAGTTTGTCTTCGGTTTTTCGCTCAGTGATCCGGATTCCAATCCCAATGCGGTGCCCGCCTCCGAGGTTTACGGCTGCGCCGGCCTCGTCGCCCGGAAATACACGGATGACGGGCAAGACTGGTCCTTGGTGCGGTTGGACCGCCCGGTGCCCAATCATCCGCCCCTGGCGCTCGACCAAGACGCCCAGCCGCGGGTGGGGGAACCGCTTTTCATGATCGGCTATCCTTCCGGGCTTCCGGCCAAGGTTTCGGAGAATGCGCGCATCGTCTCGGTGTCCACCTCGGGCTATTTCTCGGCCGACTTGGACGACGCGGCGGGAAACTCGGGCTCTCCGGTCTTCGACGCGCGCACGGATTTAGTGGAGGGCCTCCTGGTGCGGGGCGAGCCCGACTTCGTCAAGCACGGATTTATTCTGCTGCGGCCTTTCGGCCTCTATCATCGCACCACCGCGCGATGCCCCGACACCGGCTTCTCGCGGAATTCCAACTGCGCGGGCGAGGATGTGACCGAGGCGGGGCCCATCCTAAAGGCCTTGTCCGGCGCGGCGTTCGTCCGCGCCTCCTCGGCGGGCGTGAACGTCGCCTCCGCTAAAAGGGCGCTCGGGCGCCTCAAGTCCGCCGCCGGCGATTTCGACGGCCGTTAGAGCCGCCTCTCGCGGCGGGCTATTTCGCCGCGGCCGAGCCGCCGCCGGCAATCGCGGCCTGAATCTTGAGCAGGCGCTTGACGAACTCTGGGTCTTGGAGCAGCGCGCGCATCTGCGGGCTGCGCATCAGGCTCTCGGCGCCGCCCAGGTTCGGAGCCTGCCCCGCCGGGAGTCGGCCCAAGAGCGCCCGGAACTTGGGGTCGTTGAGCAGGGCATTGAAATCCGGGTTGTTCGCCAAGGCCTTGGCGACCTCGGGATTTTTCGCGGCGGCGAGCAGCTTCGAGACCTTGTTTAACTCGGGAACGTGCACCAGTGAGAATAAGTTGTGCTTCCGCACGAAGGCGACCGCCTTGGAGCCCGCCACGAAGTCCGCGATCTGTCCCGGCGGCAGGGACTGGGGGCTGCCCACGAAGAGCAGGATGGAGAGCACCGCGAAAACCAGCGCCGCGCCCTTGCCCGCGCCCAGAGCCAGACCGACGGCGCCATCGGCCTTCCGGTTGAATCGTCCGCGGGAAAGCCGAGTCAAAACCGCGTGGGCCAGGATGCCGCCGAGGATGGCGAGCAGCAAAAACGCCGCCGCGGAAACGGCCAGACCGAGAATTTCCGACGGCCAGGCAACGCGTTTTTGGGCCAGCGGCATGAGCGCCCTGGCCGCGCGCGGCGCCGCCAGGTAAGCCAGGGCCAAGCCCGCCAACTGCGCCAGCTGCCGGATGGCGCCCGAGAACAGGCCGAAGAGGCCAAAGGACGTCACGAGCGCCAGAATCGCGAGGTCGAGTTTCATCTAGAATCCCGCGTAGCGGCGGATGGCCACCAGCCGCTCCATGTAATAGGGCTTGGCGATGGATTCGATGTGCACGCCATCCGAGACCGAGGCGTGGATGAAGAGGCCCTTGCCCAGGTAAATTCCGACGTGATCGATCTCATGCGGGCGGGAACGGCGCATGGCGAAAAAAACCAGGTCCCCGGGCATGACGTTTTGGGGCTTGACGTAGCGCGTGGCGGCGAATTGCTCCCGGGAGAGCCGAGGCAAAGACAAGTCGGCGCGGCGGTAGACCAGCTGGACGAAGGCCGAACAGTCCAGGCCCGTTCCGGGATGCACGCCGCCCCAGAGATAAGGAACGTTCAAGTAGCGCAGGGTCTGCGCGAGAATCTCCCGCCGCGCTTGGGCGATGGCCTTGGCCCGGCAGGGCGGCGCCGCCAAGCCGAGCGCGAGCACGGCCAGGCAAAGCGACTGTTTGACGCGGAGCGCGCGAGGCCGCGGTTTCACCACGAAAGGTATAATACATTTCCCAATGCGGTTTCAAGGCGGCCGATTTTTGCTCTTTTGCGCGATTGTTTTGCCGGCATGGGCGCATTGCCGCGCCCATGCGGCGCCTTCCTTGGGGGATCAGCGGGCCTGGACGCGGCAGGACAAGGCAACTTTCCTCCGCTACCTTAATTCCAAGCAGCCGATGCAGACCGGCCAGGTGCGGCAGGTCTATCTGAGCGAAAACCGGACGGCCCCGTCGCACGCGGCCTGGTCGCTGGAGCTGGGCCCGGCGTCGACGACGCTTTTCCCGTTCTCGGAAAAAGGCGGCGAATCGACGGCGCGGGGCACGCTCGGCGTCCGGGCGCTTTACGAGCGCCACTTGACTCCCTGGCTGCGCGCCTACGCGGGATTGGAGGCCGAGTCCTTGCGCCAGAACCGCACCGACGGAAGCACCGCGGAGCTGATGCGCTGGTCCGTGCCGGCCGGCATCGAGTTCGCCTTGGTCCCCTTGGCCACGCCGCAGACTCGCTACGTGCTTTTGCGCGTGGGCCTGGCGGCGTCGCAGGTCTCCGGCGCGCCCGGGTCGGATTTTTCCTCGCCCGCCGTGGGGACCTCCGCCGCCTGGGACATCGGCCTGGGCTACGAGTGGCAGATTCCCAACTCCAGCTGGCGCGTCAACGCCGCCGTGGACGGCCTGCGCTCCATGGGCGACAGAAACGGCGTCGGCTATTACGGGCTGGGCTCGACCCTGGCGCTGGTCCGAACCTTCTAGACCGCCGTTACCAGCCTCGCGTTGACGGAAATCGCGGCGTTGTAGAGCTTGCTCACGGGGCAGCCCGTTTCGGCGGCCTTGACCGCGTCGTTGAACTTCGCCTGGTCGGCGTTGGGAATGTGCGCGCTCAGCTCCAGTTGGCTCTTGGTGATGGAAAACGCGTCGCCCGCTTTCTCCAAGGTGATGGTGCAGGAAGTTTCGAGCCTGGCCGCCGTCATGCCCCGGTTGGCGAGTTGGGCCGAGAGCGCCATCGTAAAGCACCCGGCGTGCGCCGCGGCCAGAAGCTCCTCGGGGTTGGTGCCGGCGCCGTTTTCAAAGCGCGCGGAAAAGGAATAGGGCGTGCTCTTGAGCGTGCCCGTGTCCGTGGACAAGCTGCCCTTGCCCGACTTCAAGTCTCCCTGCCAGACCGCCGATGCCTTGCGTTGCATAGGTGCCTCCTTATGTAAGCCGGGTCTCCGGCTGATTCTGGAATATATCATACGAAAGCTTGGGGTTGAACGCGCATCATAGGCCCTTTGGCTGCCGTTTTTTTGGCCTTAAGGCCCATGCGCGCCGCGGTTTTCCCGGCGTATGCTATTGCCGATGATTCTTTCGGCCATTCTGCTCGGCGCGGCCCTGGTCCTGCCCGCGCGGGCGCAAACTCCGGCGGCTCTGCAGAGCCTAGAGCTTCAAGCCGGCGTCGGCGCCGGGTTCATCCGTTTGACGCCGCTGCGCATTCCCGTGGACGGACTGGCCAATCCCGCGCTCGGGCGCTCGATTTACACCGTGCCCCTGCCGCCCCTTTTGGACGCCGATCGCCGGACTTCGGCGGCGTTCATGGCCGGCGGCGTTCCCGTGCACGTGTTCGGGACCAAGAGCGAAAACAAGAAGTCCTGGTTCATCGAGTTCTGGCCGGAGAACGCCGCGCAGCCGATTTTCGTGCCGGGAAGCAAGCTCCCGTGCCTTAAAGTGCTGGGCTTGAGCCTGCTCAGAAGCGCTTTGACCGTGAAACTAAACGGCATTTCCTATCGCGTCTACATCGACGTCTCCGTGCCGGACATGATGCAGAGCCGGCTGGTGATCAAGCCCGCGGACGGGCAGGGGCCATCGGCGACTTTCCGCATCGCCGACTTGGTCCAAGACGCCTATCAAACCGGCGTTCCCCTGAACATCGGGGGCAAGGACTACCGTCTGGTCTATAGCCGGAACTTCATTGAAGGCAACGGCGGTTTCGAGCGCTACAGCGGCGACAATGAGCTGATCTTCATGACATTGGACGGCGACAAATTCGGCGGGTTCCACGTGCTTGAGCAGGACATCCCGCGAACGGGGGCCGGCATGCTCATCTCCACGCCGTCCAAGGACCGGCAAAACAGCAAGGACAGCCCGGATGGGACCACGGTGGGCTTGAGCCGCGACGCGGCCGGCAACTTGAAGATCTACTACCCCGTTTCGCCCGCGCTCGCCTCCCATTAAGGGCGGATCTACTCCTTTGAAAATAGCGAAAGGAAATACCACAATCACGGCGGGGCTCTTGGCTCTCGCGCTCTGCGCGCCGACCGGACCGCTTTGCGCCGGGGAGACTCCTTCATCGGCGGCTTCCGTGTCCACGGGCGCCTTGGAGCAGAGAGTGGACCTGCTGGAGCGGCAGGTGCAGTCCCTGCGGCGGGAAATGCGGGCCGCTCCGGAGCAAACATTCGCGGACCCGTTCCGCGGGCCGCGTGCGCCCCATGAATCCGAAAACCCACTCTCGGGAGAGCCTTTCGCCGGTCTTTCCGGCTTTTCCTTGAGTTCGAAAGGCAAGAATTTTAATCTCCAGTTCCAGGGCATCATCCAAACCGACGGCCGGTTCTCCCTGGGAAGCGGGGCCAATCCGGCGTCTTATGCCGCCGCAGTCGACGCCTCCGGCCAAGCACCCGAGGCAAGCGGCTTTCTGCTGCGGCGCGCGCGTCCCATCCTGGCGGGCAGGATGTTCGACTTTTACGATTTCTTTTTTCAGCCGGATTTCGGCGAAAACACCGTCGGGATCGACGACTCGTTCCTTGACATACGGCCGTGGACGTTCGCGAATCTAAGGGTCGGGAAGTTTAAGCCTCCTTTGGGCCTGGAGCGGCTGCGCGCCGCCAGCAACTTGACGTTCATGGAGCGGAGCTTGGCGTCGGACCTGATGCCGTCGCGCGATACCGGATTGGAATTCTTCGGCGGCTTCTTAGGCGACGAGATCGCGTATCAAGCTTCCTTCACCAACGGGACGGCCGACGCCGCCCACGCGCCCGACAGCCCCTCGGGTAACGCCAAGGAATTGACCGCGCGGGTCTTCGCTCAGCCGCTCAAGAATTCCGGCCGCCGGGGGCTGGAGAATCTGGGCTTCGGGTTCGCGGGCAGCTACGCCGCCTCGAACCCGGGAATCCCTGTTTTCAGGACCGCGATAGGCCAGGAGCAGTTCATGAGCTATAGGAACACCGTGGTCTTCAACGGTGAGCAAAGCCATTTGATTCCGCAGGCCTCCGACTACCTGGGACCGCTGGGAGTGTATGCGGAATACGCGCAAACCAGCCAGGTGGCCCAGATCGGCGGCGCGCGGACCCGCTTGACCAACCGCGCTTGGCAGCTCGTGGCGTCCTGGGTGCTCACGGGCGAGGCCGCTTCCTACGAGGGAGTCATCCCGAGGAAGGCGTTCGACCCTCGCGGGGGAGCATGGGGCGCCTGGGAGGTCGCGGCGCGTGTTCACCAACTGCAGCTCGATCCGAAAACTTTTCCGACGTTCGCGGATCCCGCCGTTTCTGCGGCGCGGGCGACGGCCTACACTCTCGCGCTCAACTGGTATCTCAATAATTTCGTGCGGCTAGCCGCGGATTACGAGCAGACCTGGTTCGCGGGCGGCAGCGGCGCGGGCAATCGCCCCATCGAGCGGGTCCTGGGCACGCGCGCGCAACTGGCCTTCTGAGCGTTCTCTCGGGCGTCTCGTTCCCCGGCGGGGCAGAACACGTATAATAGCAGGATGCGCGCGCAGGCGAGCCCAACGACGGAGCAAAACCTGGGAGTGGGGAACACCCCGCTGATTTCCTTCCCCAAGCTCGCGCGCTCTTTGGGCGACCGCGTCGAGATTGTCGCCAAGGCGGAGTGGCACAACCCCGGCGGCTCCATCAAGGATCGCCCGGCTCTGCGCATGCTGCGCCAAGCCGAACGCGACGGTCGCTTGTCGCCCGGCAAAATCATCATGGACGCCACCTCGGGCAACACGGGCATCGCGTATGCTTGGATGGGCGCCAAGTTGGGTTACAAGGTGCGCCTGGCCGTGCCCGGCAACATCAACGTGGAACGGAAGAAAATTCTTCTGGCCTACGGCGCGGAGCTCATCCTCACCGACCCCTTGGAAGGCCCCGACGGCGCGATTCACAAGGCGCAGGAGCTCAACGCGGCCAATCCCGAGCTTTATTTTTACCCCGACCAGTACAACAACCCGGAGAACTGGAAGGCGCACCACAAAACCACGGGCCCGGAAATCTGGGAGCAGACCCAAGGCCGCGTCACGCATTTTATCGCGGGCCTGGGCACCAGCGGCACCTTCCGCGGCGCGGGAGCCAGGCTCAAGGAGCTGAGCCCCGGCGTGAAGTTGATTTCCGTCCAGCCCGACTCGCCGTTGCACGGCCTGGAAGGCTTGAAGCACATGGACAGCGCCATTGTCCCCGGCATCTACGACCCGCGCCAGGCGGACCAGAATTTGGAGATCGCGACCGAGGAAGCCTACGAGTGGGTGTTGCGCGCGGCGAAGGAAGAGGGCGTGCTCATCGGCATTTCGGGCGGGGCGAATCTGGCCGCGTGCTTCAAGGTCGGGCAAAAACTTTTCCAAGACGGCCAAGACGCGGTCGTGGCCACGGTGCTGCCCGACGGCGGCGAGCGATATCTGAGCGAGCGCTTCTGGGAGCAGGCCAAGTGACGCTCTTTGTCGCCCTCGAGGTCATGAAGGGCATCCAAGAACACGTGCGCCAAGCCTACCCCGAGGAAGGCTGCGGGCTTCTAATCGGCGACATCCCGGCCGATTTCGGCGTGCCCGGATCGGATGTGCGCGCCTCGGATTTCCGGCCGCTTAAAAATACGGCTAATCCGCAAAGGAAAAACGACCGCTACGAGTTGGCCCCGCAAGCCTGGGCCGCGGTCGAGAAGGAATTTTTGGGGAAGCCCCAGGGCATCGTGGGCATTTACCACTCGCATCCCGATGCCCCGGCGTGGCCCTCGCCCTTTGATTTGCAGCGCTCCTGGCCCGCTTACGCCTACTTGATTATCGCGACCACGGAAGCGGGAACCGGAGACGCGCGGGTGTGGCGGCGGTCCGAGGATGGGCGCAGCTTTATCGAGGGAAAAACGGAGGTTCTTTGATGAAAGTTCAAGTTCACGTGCCGACGGCGTTGCGGCAGTACGTTGAGAAAAAAGAAGCGGTGGAGCTGGAAGGCGCGACCGTGGGGGCCGTCTTGGACGCCTTGACGGGTAAATACGCCGCGCTCAAAAAACATTTGGTCGCCGAGGACGGCACGCTGCGCCATTTCGTCAACGTGTTCTTAAACGACGCGGACATCCGGCATTTGCAAGGCGCGCAAACTCCGGTCAAGGACGGCGACGTGCTGCTCATCGTGCCCTCGATTGCCGGCGGCAACGCGGCCCAGGCTCCGGCCAAAGAGGAGACCGCGTTCAGCGCCGAGGAGATCAAGCGCTACAGCCGGCATCTCATCATGCCCGAGGTGGGCATGGCGGGCCAGAAAAAACTTAAAAAAGCCAAGGTGCTGACCATCGGCGCGGGCGGGCTTGGCTCGCCGCTAAGCCTGTATTTGGCCGCGGCCGGCGTGGGCACGATTGGCATCGTGGACTTCGACGTGGTCGAGCTCTCCAACTTGCAGCGGCAAATCATCCATTCCACCGACGCGGTGGGCAAGCCCAAGATTGAATCCGCGCGCGCGCGGCTCTTGGGCGTCAACCCGACCATCCAAATCCAAACCCATGAGACCAGGCTGTCCTCGCAAAACGCCTTGGACATCATCAAGGATTACGACATCGTGGCCGACGGCACGGACAACTTCGCCACGCGCTACCTGGTCAACGATGCCTGCGCGCTCTTGGGCAAGCCCAACGTCTACGGCAGCATCTTCCGCTTCGAGGGCCAGGTCTCGGTGTTCTGGGCCGAGCGCGGGCCGTGCTACCGCTGCGTCTACGCCGAGCCGCCGCCGCCGGGCCTGGTGCCGTCCTGCGCCGAAGGCGGAGTGCTGGGCGTTTTGCCGGGCGTGGTGGGCGCGCTGCAGGCGACCGAGACCATCAAGCTCATCGTGGGTATCGGCGAGCCCTTGATCGGCCAGCTGGTGCTCTTTGACGCCTTGAAGATGAGCTGGCGCAAGTTGGCTCTGCGCAAGGACCCCGGCTGCCCGGTGTGCGGGACCAAGCCCAGCCTCAAGACGCTCATCGATTACGAGGAGTTTTGCGGCGTGCGCGGCGAGGAGAAAAAGGCCGTCGCGGCCGGCATTCCCGAGATCAGCGTCGAGGAGTTAAAGGCCCGCATGGACCGCAAGGACGATATTCTCATCCTGGACGTGCGCGAGCAGGAGGAGTACGACATCTGCCGCCTGCCGGGCGCCAAGCTCATTCCTCTCGGCCAGCTGCCCGAGCGCGTGCACGAGCTTGATTCCGCGGGTGAAATCCTGGTGCACTGCAAGATGGGCGGGCGCTCCGCCAAGGCGGTCAAGTTCCTGCACGACGCGGGGTTCACGAAGGCGGTCAACGTGGCCGGCGGCATCACCGCTTGGTCGGAGCGCATTGACTCCACCGTGCCGACGTATTGAGGGGGTGCGGAGAGCGGGAATTCCCTCTCAATTAAGGCGTTAATTATTGGGTTTGGAAGGAATCTGTTTTGTGCTAGTAGCCAGCAAATGCTCGGCAAAACGAACTAAACTCTTTGCGATGAAAAGGACGTTCTCTAGATCGGCTTTTTCGAGCGTAACTGTATCTGGCTCGTACTTCCCCTTCTTTTCTTCAATGTGAAGATAGAGAGAAGAGAGGTTGGAAAAAAGTTTGTGGGAGCGGCCCCATCGCTCAGCGAAGGCAAAACTGTTCTCTCCGAGTTCTTGTTGAAGAGTGGTATCAATGGCATCACCAGCTTCGCGGCAATAAGCGAAAGCGCCCTTCATGTCACGGTTCAAGTAAGAGGCTTCCGCTTTCTCAACATGCTGCCAAGCAGAAAGCAACTTCTTGCTCGTTTTACTCGGGACTTCGATCAGGAGATACTCGGCCACGTTTAGGTGGGGGAGAATATTCCGAACCCAGTGGGATTGTGGGATGTTAATTGAGAGCGTGGCATTGGGCCCTTCAAAATTGGCTGTTAGAAAGTGGCACGTTCGGCCGATATTCGCACCGTCCTTTTTTGCCGCCATTATTTCAATCCCTGCAAGGATTGGGCTAATACTGAAAGAAATTAGCACGTCCGTCTGGCGGAGTTTTTCAATTTCAACTGCGCGCCGAGTGTCTAATGGAAAATGAAGTTTCAGATCGAATTCCTGCCCCGTTCCAATGGTCCGTGGTAGCGGCTGTCTTTCAGCGGTAGATAATTCTACGCTTTGAGCGCCACCGAGTAGAATGGCATGAACATCCATGAGGACGCATTGATCATGAGTTGTGCTAAAAATCTGGTTCATACTCAGATGTAGAGGAACGATGAGGCCCGGTCTAAACTGGTTCTGCTCTGCCGTTATCTCTATTCCTTCTATCCGAATGAGACCGCAGTGATTCTGGCTGAATCTTGTCGAGGGCATCGCTTATTTTCTGGTATCTACAAAATTGAAGTCAGGGAGAGTTTTTAGCCCGCAGACTTCAAGCGCCAAGGCGTCAAGCCGCTTGAAGTCGCGCGCCACGAATGCGGCGCGGATATCGCCGGCGAGTTGAGGGGGGATATCCTCCGGTTTGGGGAGCCGAATCCGGCGCAGGTACTGGGCCTGGAAGCGGAGGTAGCTGCCGCGCATCTTCGTTGCGTAGGACCAGATGAAGAATAGCGTCACCTTGGAGCTGAGCAAGCCGCCCAGGACCGCCATATCCCACGCCTTGGAAGTGACGAAGTAGAGATTATGGTGCGGGTGATAGCGCCCGATATCGAGCGCGACTTCGTTTGAGCCCGCGATATCCGGGATGAGAAGCTTGGGAACTTTAACTAATTCAGGGTAGACACGATCGATGGTGCGGAACCAGGAAACCGGATTTTTTTGCGCGACGTGGCGGCGCCGGATATCCAGGCCGTGTATTTCAAAATGGCGGCGCAGGCGTGGGAAGTCGGAGAGGTTAATCACCCGCCCGTCCTCGTCGAAGGTGTTGATGACGAAGCGATGGTTGTTCTTGATGGCGCCATTTTCGATGTCGGAGCGCATCACCAAAGGGACCAGCCTGTCTTTTTCGATGTCGGCATCTTGGCCCACGATATAAGCCGCGTCGCAGCCGGTCGCCACGCCGATTCTGACCCTGGTCCGTCCATCGGCTTCAATCGGAGCGAAGCGGGCTTCAAGATCGCGCAGAGCCCTTAAATGCTCGGGAGAACTCAAGACCCACGGCTCGTCGCCGCTAAACCAGGAGGGATACTTGGACACTGTTGCGCCATTTGCCGCGTAGCTTCCGCGCAGGGTGCGGGATAAAGCCGCGCATTCTTCGGGAGCCGCGCTGGATAGGCGGGCCACCGGAACTTCGCCGCCGTGACCTGGGGATATGGCGAAGATTGAGGGATAGGCGATGACCTCGGATTCAAAAGGTGAGGTTTGGTTAAGATCGATATAGGCTTTGACTTTGAACCCTTCCGAAATAATTCGGCGCAAAGGCGCGCCGTAACGGTTCAGGGTCCAGCGATCGGCGCAAACGAAAGACAGGGTCCCATTCGATTTTAAGAGCGCCAAGCTCCTTTCGATAAAGGCCACGTAGAGGTCAGCCCGGTCGCAAAAGGATTCGTATCGGCGGCGGTATTCGCTCTGGATTTCCGGGGACAACTGCTCGATACGGATGTAGGGTGGGTTGCCCACGACGGCGTCAAAACTTTGCCCGTCAAGCGGCGTCAAAAGGAAATCCGCCTGCCGGACCCAGTTATCCGCCAAGCTTTTGGCGGCGCCGTTGCCGATGCCTTCTTCATTCAAGGCTGTTTCAACGGCCAGCCTTGCGGCCTCCACGTGCGCCTCATCGATATCATAGGCGTGGATGCAATCGGAGAGTTGGGATGGCCTGCGGTGATGCCGCCGCGCGGATTTGACCAGCCGCCGGACAGCGGGAACTAAAAAGGCTCCTGTTCCGCAGGAGGGTTCAAGCAGCCGCATCAAGGAGAGATCGCGCTCTTCGGTATAGCTCGCGAGATCCAAAATTAAATTCACGATGTGCGGCCTGGTGAGCACGACGCCGTGAGTCTCACCGGAAGAGCGCTCGCCGTAGTGGTAGGCTTCGGGGGGGAACTTGACACCTAGGTTGAGCATGGGGTTCATGCCTGTTTTACGATTGGCCGGATAAAAAGGTTCCGATATGCCCGCCTAGACTCGCAAAAAACTGTCTGGCTTCAAGGTCTTTCGCGGGTTCCTGGTAGACGCCGGATTTTCCACGTTTGGCGTCGGCGACGATGAAGGCCGCAGCGTCGTAGAGCCTTTCACGAACAAGCTTGCGTAGAAGAAATTCGTAGCGCCTCATGTAGGAGGTTTCCTTGAAATCAGAGAATACGGGGAAATGGGGCTCGTCAACGGCGACGGGGGCGCGGGAGGCCTCGCAGTCCTCAAGCAACATCATCCAGCCGAGCCATGGGCGCGGTCCCTGGTTGAAAGCGCCTTCGCGGTAGGCCGTCCAAAGATCGTGGGCCGTACCGATGGCTTCCTCGGCGCGGTTGTTGAAATTATTACCGAAAGAGGGGCCTTTCTGGGATTTGAATTCCATCGCGGCAACGAGCTTGCCATTGTCTACCACGAGTAGGTCCCATTTCTTGGTCGGCCGGAAAAAGCCCGGAAGCTCCAGCTTGTGGTTCCGGTAAATGTGAGCCGCTTGCATGTCGTTCTCGGCCAAGAATTGCGAAACTAGTCCGCAAAAGCCGTCCATTTGCTTGCCCGCGGTCACGGCCGCGCGGCCGCCACGATCGGCGTCGCCCTTGCGTTGTTTCTTCGATTGCGCGGCGAGAGTTTTCCAGTAATGGGCCACGGCCGTGCCGACGCGCTGCTCAAGATTCTTTAAAACCACGGCCATCTGATGATTATATCAGTTCCTGTTTCCGGGAAAATTTTATTTCCATTCCTAAAAGCTATAATCCAGCCGAGACTTTATCGCGCCCACGTCGCACGGAGACCTCATGATAACCAGCGGAAACACCGTCCTCATCACCGGCGGATCAAGCGGCATCGGATTTGAGTTCGCCAAGCAGCTCGTCGCCTTAGGCAACACGGTCATCGCGACCGGGCGCGATGAGGCCAAATTGAAGAAGGCCAAGTCCCAGCTGCCCGAGCTGCGCACGCTCAAGAGCGACGTGAGCGACGCCGCGGCGATTGCATCCCTGCGCGACGAGGTCTTGGCCGAGTTCCCGGCCTTGAACGTGCTCATCAACAACGCGGGCATCATGCGCTCCATCAACCTGCACTCGGACGGCGTGTCGCTGGACGCGCTGACCCAGGAAATCGACGTCAACTTGAAGGGCCCCATGCGCATGGCCAAGGCGTTTTTGCCGCACCTTAAAATGCAGGAGGGGGCCGCCATCGTGAACGTCTCCTCGGGCCTGGCCTTCACGCCCCTGCCCACCTCGCCGGTCTACTGCGCGACCAAGGCCGGACTGCATTCCTTCACGCTCTCCCTGCGCGTGCAGTTGAAGAACACGAAGGTGAAGGTCTTCGAGGTCGCGCCCCCGGCCACCGAAACCGAGCTTCTCGCGGGCGCCATGAAGAACCGCGACGCCATGAAGGGCGTTTCGGTCATGAAGGTCCAGGACATGGTCGCGGCCTCGATTGCCGGGCTCGCCGCGGACCGCTTTGAAATCCGCCCCGGCCAGTCCAACAGCCTCAAATTCATGAGCCGCCTGGCGCCCGGCTTCATCCTGAAGCAGATGAGCGGGCCCGTGGACCTCATGCTGGGCCAGACCGGGCCTACACCTAGGCCTAGGTAGGGCCTTATAAGATATCTAGATAAGGGGGTAGATGTATCTAGATGCATCTAGATCGGATCTAGATACCATCTGTTTAATTCGTTTTTTAAAACCCCTTGACAAACCGCTTAACTGATACTATAATAGTTACAGATATGGCAGCCAATAGCCGAGTCGCCGTCGCCGCGCACATCGTCTCCGTGCTGGCCGCGAAATGCGACGAGTTCGTTTCCTCCCAGGCCATCGCCGGCAGCGTCAACACCAACCCGGTCGTCATCCGCCACATCCTGGTCGCCCTGACGCGCGCCGGCATCGTAGTCTCGCACGAAGGCAAGGCGGGGGGATCCAAGCTGGTCAAATGCCCGGAGGACATCACGCTCTGGGATTTGTCCGTGGCCTTGGGCGAGGAGCATCTCTTCGCCATCCATAAGAATCCGCCCAACCCCAAGTGCGCGATCAGCTGCCGCATGAAAGAAACGCTGGGCAAGGCCTTCGCCAGCGCGGAGCGGGCGGCCCAGGCCCAACTGCGCAAGGTCAGCGTGAAGGATTTGCTGGCGGAGGCGCGCTGAATTTTTTTTGGAATAAACTGTAACTAACTTAGTATCAGACAAGGAGAACGAAAATGAAAAAACTCGAAGGCAAGGCGGCGCTGGTGACGGGCGGAGCGCGCGGCATCGGAGCGGCCATCGCGCGTCGGCTGGCCAGGGACGGCGCCGCGGTGGCGGTCAACTACTCGAAATCGGCCAGGGAGGCCCAAGCGGTCGTGGCGGGCATTATAAAAGAGGGCGGACGCGCGGTCGCGGTCAAGGGGGACATGAGCGACGCCGCGCAGGCGCGCGCCGCGGTCGCGGCCGCGTTCAAGGAGTTCGGCCGGCTCGACATCCTGGTCAACAACGCGGGCCGCGCGGACTGGGCGCCCTTGGAAGCCGTGGATGAGAAACACGTGAAGGCGCAGTTTGACTTGAACGTGGGCGGGCCCGTGTTCGCGACGCAGGCCGCCGCGCTGCGCTTTTCCAAGGACGGCGGGAGCGTGATCAACATCAGCTCCAGCGCCGCGAACGGGGCTTATCCGTCGATGTCGGTCTACTCGGCCACCAAGGCCGCGGTGGAGGCCTTGACCCGCGTGTGGGCCGCGGAGCTGGGGCCTCGGCGCGTGAGGGTCAACGCGGTCGCGCCCGGCGCCACCGACACCGAGATGGCCAGGCCCATCCTGGGCGAGGAGTCGCGCAAAGCCATCATCGCGGCCACGCCGCTGGGGCGCATCGGGCAGCCGGAGGACATCGCCGACGCGGTCGCGTTTCTGGCCTCGGATGACGCGCGCTGGGTGACGGGCCATGTCATCCGCGCGGCCGGCGGAAAGAACTGAGCGCACGAATCGTTTATCAAGGAGAATGAAAATGAAACAGGCACTGATCATCGAAGCGAGCCCCCGCAAGGAGGACTCGATGTCCGGCAAGGTGGCGCGGCGGTTCGAGGAGAAGCTGCGCCGGGAGCACCCGGAGGCGCGCATCGTGCGGCGAAACTTGGCTGAGCCCCCCATGCCGCACTTGAGCGACGCGGCCGTCCACGCGCTGGGCGCGGGCAAGACCTTCGCCTATTCGGAGAAGGGCCCGGTCGGGCTCGCCGCGGGCAAGAAGGCGGTGGTCATCGTGGCCTCGGGCGGGGTTTACGGCTCGGGTCCCATGGCGTCCTTCGACTTCGTGACGCCGTATCTGCAGCGGGTGCTCAACTTCATCGGCATCCAGGACGTGCAGTTGGTTCGGGTGGAGGGCACGGCCGTGCCGCCCTTGGCCGCGGCCGCGCTGCCCAACGCGCAAAAAGCCGTCGAAGCGCTGGTGATTTAATCGGGGAGGGGTTATGAACGAGGCGACGCCGGAAACGGCCGTGCGGGAGACGGAACTCCCCACGGCCTACGTGTGGACGAGCGACTTTACCATCAAGAGGGTGTACGCGGGTTATAATAAGAAGGCATAGGGGGAAATCGAGATGAAGAAACGCAAGCTGGGCGGGCAAGGGTTGGAAGTCTCCGCGATCGGCCTGGGGTGCATGCCCATGAGCCAGTCCTACGGGCCCGCGGACGAGAAGGAATCCATCGCCGCGCTGCGCCGCGCGCTTGAGATCGGCTACAACTTTTTCGATACGGCCGAGGCCTACGGTCCCTTCGCCAACGAGGAACTCCTGGGCCGGGCGCTCAAGGACCGACGCGATAAGGCCGTCATCGCCACCAAGTTCGGCTTTCGCATCGAAAACGGAAAGCAGGTCGGCATGGAGACGGACAGCCGGCCCGAGCATATCCGCGAGGCCGTGGAGGGTTCGCTGCGGCGCCTGCGGACCGACTACATCGATCTTCTCTACCAGCACCGCGTGGACAAGACGGTGCCCATCGAGGACGTGGCCGGCGCGGTCGGAGAGCTGGTCAAGGAAGGCAAGGTCCGGTTCTTCGGCTTGTCCGAGGCCGGCATCGCGAACATCCGCCGCGCCCACGCCGTCCATCCGGTATCAGCGCTGCAAAGCGAGTATTCGCTTTGGGAACGCAACCTTGAGCCCGAGATTATTCCCGTGCTGCGCGAGCTGGGCATTGGTCTTGTGCCCTTTTCGCCGCTGGGGCGGGGCTTTTTAACCGGTGCGGCCATGCGCGCGGAGGAATATCCGGAAGGGGATTTTAGGCGCGGCGATCCGCGCTACCAGGGCGCCAACTTCGACGCCAACGCGAGGGCCGCCAAGGCGGTTTTCGAGGTCGCCGCGGCCAGGGGCGCCACGCCCGCGCAGATGGCGCTGGCCTGGCTGCTTAAAAAAGGCAACTCCGTCGTGCCCATCCCCGGCACCAAGCATCGCAAGTATGTCGAGGAAAACGCGGCCGCGGCGGACATCGAGCTTACCCCCGCGGAAGAGAAGGCTCTAGACGACTCGTTGGCGCCGGGGAAAGTCTCGGGCAAGCGCTACGCCGACAGGATGATGGCGGCCGTGGATCGCTGAGGGATTTTCAGTAGGTCCAAGGGCCTGAAAACGGCTGGGCCCAAAGACCGTCTCGCCGCGCCTGCCGAGCCCATAACAACTTCCGCCGAAAGCTCCATGATCTGGGGAGACGCGATGAATTTCACCCAGAAGAACCGGAAAGCGCCATGGCTGGCCGGGATGGCGGCGGCCTTGTTCCTGCTTTTGCCGCGCGCGGCGTGGTCACATCCCGCCATTTACGGCTTTAACTTCCCCTGCTGGCAGACGGACTGCTACCAAAGTGCGTCCGCCGGGCAAAGCTTGCAGGCCCTGGCCCAAACCGGCGCGCGCTGGGCCGCGGTCATCCCGACGTGGTACATGCGCTCGGCCCAAGACTTCCGCATGGCGCCGACCCGCGCCTCGCCCTCGGATGAGTCCATCGTCGCCGCGATGCGCCAAGCCAAGGCCATGGGGCTTTGGGTGGCGTTAAAGCCCCACGTGGATTTGGACAACGGGCATCCCCGCTCCGACATCGACCCCAAGGACGCGGCGGCCTGGTTCGCCAATTATCGCATCATGATTCTGCACTACGCATTGCTGGCCGCTCAAGGGCACGCGGACATGTTCGTGGTGGGCACCGAACTCCTGCACTTGGACGGCCCCGCCCACCGCGGCGATTGGAAGCGCCTCATCGTCGAAGTGCGCGCGATCTACCCCGGGCCGCTCACCTACGCCGCCAACAGCTACAATTTCATCCGCGTCTCCTTCTGGGACAAGCTCGACTACATCGGCATCGACGGCTATTTCCCGATGCTGGGCGGCGACGACGAGGCGCTCCTGCGCCTGGGCTGGGAGGCCTACAAGCCCGTGCTCGCGGGCATGAGCGCGGCTTACGGCAAGCCCGTGCTCTTCACCGAAATCGGCATCTCCAGCCAGAAGGGCGCCAATCTCCGGCCCTGGGCCTTCGGCCATTTCGGTCCGCTGGATATCCAGGTGCAAAAGGCCTACCTGCAGGCGTTCCTGGACACCTTTAGCGGAGATAAGTGGTTCGCGGGGTTTTGGCTGTGGGACTGGGAAGCTGATTCGCAGTCCATGGGGCCGCAGGACAAGGGCCAAAGCGTGCGGGGCAAGCCCGCCCAGAAGCTTTTGGAGAAATACTTCAAGAGCTGGCGGGGCGGCCAAAGCGTCGCGAGCCCGCCCGCCCCGAATATTTCAACCAGCGGCGCCCGGGCCTTGGGCCGCATCCGTCCCGACGCCTTCGACGGGCTCTAGCCGCCGTCCGCCGCGCCCCGCGAAACCTTCAGGCTTTGGCGATGGCGTCGTGCCAGCGGCGCAGACGCCGGGCGCGGTCTTGGCGCGAATAGGCCGGGACAAACTCCCGCTCTTTTTTCCAGACCTTTTCGATGCCGGCGGTGGTCTTCCAGAGCCCGACGCCGAGGCCGGCCATGAAGGCCGCGCCCGCGGCGGTGGTCCCGGTGACTTTGGGACGCACGCAGCGCGCGCCCGTGTAGTCAGCCTGGAGCTGCATCAACAAATCGTTGGCCGCGGCGCCGCCGTCGACTTTTAGGCGCCGAACTTCATGCCGCAGGCCTTTTTCCATGGCCGCGAGCAGCTCCGCGTTTTGCAGGGCCATGCCCTCAAGCGTCGCCCGGGCCAGGTGCGCCTTGGTGGAGCCGCGGGTCAGCCCGGTGATGAGCCCGCGCGCTTCCGGCCGCCAATGCGGCGCGCCCAAGCCCGCCAGCGCGGGGACAAACTGCACGCCGCCCGCGTCCGGCACGCCGCGGGCCAAGGCTTCCACCTCGGCGCTGGACGCGATGACGCCCAGGCCGTCGCGCAGCCACTGCACCGCCGCGCCGCAGATAAAGGCCGAGCCCTCAAGGGCATAAACCGTTTTGTCCTTCCAGCGCCAGGCCACGGTCGCGACGCAGCCGGCAATGGCCGGGGGGACTTGCGCGCCGGCGTTCATCAGCAGAAAGCTGCCCGTGCCGAACGTGCACTTGGCCGAGCCGGGCGTAAAGCACGCCTGGCCAAAGAGCGCGGCCTGCTGATCGCCCGCCATGGCCGCGATGGGGATGCCATCGGGCAGGCCGGGCGCGCCCTTGGTGCGGCCCAAGATGCCGATGGTGGGACGAATCTCGGGGAGAAGCGCTTGCGGCACGCCCAGAATAGCGCAGAGCTCTTCGTCCCACGCAAGGTCTTTTAAGTTCATGAGCAGCGTGCGGGACGCGTTGGTCGCGTCGGTGGTGTGGTGCGCCCCGCCGGTCAGACGCCAGAGCAGATAGGAATCGACCGTGCCGAAGGCCGCCCGGCCGGCCTTGGCCCGCGCGCGCAGGCCCGGGACATGGTCCAGGAGCCAGCGGATTTTCGTCCCGGAAAAATAGGGGTCGATGACCAGGCCGCTGCGCGAACGAAAGATTTTCTCGCGGCCCGCCTTCTTGAGCTTGGCGCAGAAATCCGCCGTGCGCCGGTCCTGCCAGACAATCGCGTTGTGGACGGGCGCGCCCGTGCGCTTGTCCCAGATGAGAGTGGTTTCGCGCTGGTTGGCGATGCCGATGGCGGCCAAGCGCGCGGGGGAAACCTTCGCCGCGGCCAGGGCGCGCGCGGCGGCTTCGAGAGTCGAGCGCCAGATGTCCTTGGGGTCGTGCTCGACCCAGCCGGGCTTGGGGTAAATCTGCCGGAACTCGCGCTTAACGTGGGCGCGCACCTGCCCGGCTTCGTCCATCACCGCCGCGGCGCTGCCCGTGGTGCCCTGATCGAGGGCCAATATATAGGAAGGCACGGGGCCCGCGCGGCGCTTTCTAGGCTTTCTGGTTGTCCGCGACGAACTTGCGGATGTCCTCGATGTGCTTGAGGACCAGCGCGGCCTTGCCCAGGCCGAACTGGAAGGGATACTTGTCCTCTTCGTTGCGCTTGAGGACGATCATCTTGTTGCCCTTGAACTCACCGAATTCCACGATGGCCATGCGAAGTCTCCTTGAGTGACGAACTGACTGCCTGTGAATTTAACTTATTTTGCGGCCGGGCGGCTAGCGGGCCGCCACGCGGGAATCGCGGTCGGGTCTTGGCCCGAGCGCAAGGGGAAAGGGCCAGGAGAAGCGCGCTGAGGATGAGCATGGCTTTTATTCTACTTTTCTGTTTGTTTCCCAAGCAATTCGTGCCTGCGGAAGAAACGTTGCGACATTGAGCGTCGAGGGGCAGGGGGAAACTCCGAGCCCATGAAAAGAGCCTCCTTAATAGAGAGGCCAGAAAGCCGGAGGCCGACGCGAAGTTCGCGAAGAACTTGTGCAACGCCGCACCGGCGAACAGGACGGGGCGGATATCAATCCATCCCGCCCTCGTTTTTTAGGGGCGCGGTTTGACGACCAGCGCCTGCGAGGCCACGCCGAAGGGAGCCACGGTCCGCCGGAAGATGACGTCCCAGAGCGCGGGATCGAGGAAGGCGTCAAGGCCAATCGGGCGGCAGCCGCCTACGAGGGACGGCCGCGCGCGATGGATTGCCTTGATTAGCCCAACGAGACGGTTCCGTCGCTCTGCCGCGCCTTGACGCGCGCTCCAAACGGCTCCAGACGGGCTTGGGCCAGCCGGATCATCACCGGGCTGATGTCCACGCCGAGGTAGGGCGTCTCAGGCGGCAGCTTTTGCCGCAGCAGCCGCTCCGCCAGCCGGCCGGTGCCGCAGCCGAACTCAAAGACGCTCCAGGCCGCTTCCAGCCCGGCGTTCGCCAGCAGGATATTTATCGCGGGGTCCTCGTAAAAGGCCTGAGTGTCCTGCTTGGCGCCGAAGCGGTCGTAAAAGACTTTGGCTTGCTGGTGCGTGAGGGTCATGGCGGCGCGTCTGCGATGATAGCAATTCCCGTTATTTGAAAACCTGGACGATCTTGGACGGGGTCCGGGAGCCTTTGACAAGCCGTAGCTTTTCGCGGCCGACGCCAATATCCCGGGCCAAAATAGCCAGCGCCTCGGCATTCGCCAAGCCCTCGCGGGCCTCGGCGCGCACCCATATCTCGTAGGCGTCTAGCCCCTTGCGGCTGACGGCCGCCTTCTTCGAACCTGGGTGGACTCTGAGCTTTAGAAGCATGCGGTATTTTAGCGGCTGCGGACCTCGCGCGAGGATATGAGCGCCGCGCTGGCGCGGGAGAGCACGCGCGTCAAGCCTCCGGGCGCCAAGCCGAAGCCGAGCAGGACCAGCGCCGCCGCCGCGAAGCCAAGGCTCTCCGCGCGGCCCATCCTCAAATGCGCGCCGGAGTCTTTCCGGCCGCAGAAAAGGGAAAAATACATCCGGATGGCCGCCAAGCCGCTCATCGCCACGGCCGCCACCGCGAAGAGCCCCAAGCCGGGAAAGGAGTTGACCGCGCCCCGCGCCAGCATTTCTCCGCCGATAAAGCCGAGCGTGCCGGGGAAGTTCGCGACGGCCAGGCCCATGATCAAAAAGCTGACGGCCAGAAGCGGCATGCGCTCGTAGCCGCCGTGGCGCACGTCCAGACGCAGGCGCCCGCGGCGCGCCTCAAGCGCCAGGACCGCGCGCGAAAGCCCGGCCAGCGCCACGCCGGAGCACACCCACAAAAGCAGCGCGCCGACCAGGGCGCCCCGGCCGGGAAGCTCCAGGCCCGCGATGACCAGGGCCGACTGGCTCACGAAAAGATAGCCGCAGGCTCGGCGCGCGTCCGCCTGATAAAGCGCCATGAAGGAACCGTAGACCGCGGTCACCAAGGCCAGCCCAGCGGCTGTTTTGAGAAGCGCCGGGTTCGCGTAGGGAACCGCCAGAACCAGCGCCGCGTAAGCGCCCAGCTGCGGCGCGTTGAAAAGAACCGCGGGCCCGATGCGCCCCTGGTCGAATATCTCGGGAATCCATGCGTGAAAAGGAAATATCCCCTTGCGGACGACGACGGCCGAAAGAATAAGAGCCAAGCCCCATTGCTCCGGAGCGGCGTCGCCGCGGCCTCGCGCCCAAGCCGCCAAGGCCGCGCCCGCGACGAGAAGAATAGTCGAGAGGCCGAGGTGCGAGAAGATGACGCGCCGCGCCGCCTCGAAGCGCGGCTCCAAGTGGCCGGCCGCCAAAATCGCGGAGGTCGCGATCCAAATCAGGACCAGCGCCGCGGGCGCGGCGGTCAAAAAAGCCGCCATTCCCAGGAGGCATGCCGCGGCCGTGCGGGCCAGGCCCGCGTCGTCCAAGCGGGCGCTCGGCGTCGTCACGACCGTCATGAGCCAAAGCAGCGCCGCGAAGGGGACGAGCACGGTCGAGAGAAGGAAAAAATTCCCCGGGCCGGAGCCCATCGGCCGGAAAAATTCCAGGGCCAGCGGAGCCGCCGCGACGACGGTCAACAGGCCCGCGGCCGCCGCGGCGAGAGCGTAGAGCCGCCGCCCGCGCGCCCCCAGGGCGTAGGCCGCCAAGACCGCGCCCGGCAGGGCCGCGAGCGCGGCCGTCCAAAGAAGCCGGCTAGCCGACATCGCCGCCCCTTGCGAAAAAGACCGCGGGAATCCGGCACAGCCGCCGATCCAGGCTCTCCAGCGCGGCCGCCAATCGCTCCAGGGGTTCGGCCAGCCAGCGGTCGAGCAGGCCGTCCAAAAATCCGCGCTCCAGCGCGAAGAGGTAAAGCGCGCCGCCCCACGCCGCGGGCGGCTCCTCGGCCGCGGCCAAGCTCCCGCCCAGATCGTTTTCCAGCTGATGCAGATCGTGGAGAATGTTGGGAGCGCTTAAAAATTGCAGCAGCCGCAGGCAGATGTTCCCGATCATGTGCAGGAAGGCCAAAGTGTTCCAGCCAAGCGCGATTTCGACCACGATGATGCCGACCTGCGTGAGGGAGGCGAAGCAGAGCTTCGATTTGACGTCGGTCTGCGCGCGGCCTGAGAGCGCGGCATACCCCGCCGTGGCCAAGCCCGCCGCGGCGGTCAACCCCCGCGTCGTCGCCGAGTACTGGACAAGGGCGGAGGCGCGCAGCAGGAGAAAACAGCCGGCGTGGATGGAAAGCGCGCCGTAATAGACCGCGCTTGACGGCGTGGGCCCCTCCATGGCGCGGGGCAGCCAGGTGGAGAAGGGGAGCAGCGCGCTTTTGGCCGCGGCCGCGGCGATAAGAAGAACCGCGATGGCCACGACGTGATCGGCGCCCAGCCGGGAGAGATGGCTCGCGCCGCCCGAAAAGAGCAGCGAGAGGCTGTCGCTGCCCGCCCAATGGTGGAGCAGGACGGCCGCGGAGAGCATGCAGGCGTCGCCGATGCGGTAGAACGCCAGCACCCGGAACCCGTTGTCGACGGGCGCCGGGCGCTCGTGGAAGAAGGCGACGAGGAGAGCCGAGCTCAGGCCCAGGAGCTCCCAGCCGGCGAATAAGACTTCGACCGAGCCGGCCAGGGCGACCAGCAGCAGGCCGCCCACGAAGCAGACCAGAAGGACGAAGTAGCGGTTAAATCCCGGCTCGCGGTGGAGGTAGCGGAAGGAAAACGAGGAAACGACGCCGCAGATGCCGATCGAGAGCGCCGCGAAGCCGAGCGACCAGCCGTCCACGAGCAAGTCGAAGGAGAAGCCGTCGTCCTTCGAGAACCAGCCGCCCAGGTGGATGATGACCGGGGCGCGCGCGCCCGCCGCATAGGCCAGGCCGGCCGCGGCGACGGCCCCGAAAGAGGCGAGAAAAGCCGTCCGCGTCAGCAGGCCCACGCGGCTCTCGCTCCATGGCCAGCCTAAAAAGCTCGGCAGGGCCAGAACCGCCAAAAAAAGCGCGGGCGCCGCGAGCGCCAGTAAAACGCCGCAGCGCAGAATCTGCGCGATCATGGGAGCGCCGCCTCGGCGGGCGGAACTATTTCGGCGATAGGCAGGTTTCCGCGCCTGCCTCGGTACCAGGCCGCGGAATCGCCGACCACGGAGGGCGGGAGCGCTTGGAGCGTCCAGGGCCGGTAGCCGCCGGACTCGCGCAGCCGTAGAGCCCGCGAATGCGGGTCGAGGCAGGCGGCGAATATCCAGCGCCCGTCCAGGAGCCGGCGCGCGGCCGGCAGGCGCTCGAGCGCGCTCTCGAAGCGCTCGGGCGCGCACTCGACGACTAGAAAGAGACGGACCGGCTCGTGAATCTCGACCATCTGCCAGGGCAGGCCCGTGCGCAGGTCGCTTTGCGTGCCGTTCATGACGCCCAGGAGGCTCGCGACGTTGTGCGGCAGCTTGGTCGCGCAGCCGTAGCCCGAGGGGTCGACCCGGCTGAAATAATATTCGAGGGAGATTCCCGCCACGACCGGCGTCACCGCGGCGAGCGTGCCTTCGAGAATGGACCCGTCCTCGTCCTGCGTCGGATCGTAGGAGGTCAAAAACGCGCGGCGGTCCAGAAAGAGCCCGCGCGTGCGGCCGCGCCGGCCCACGACGCAAAAGGCGTTGGAGGCGTGGCCGTACTCCGGCCGCGGCTGGGCCAAATCGTGCGCGCGCTCCTCCACGTGGGCCAAGGCCGCGCCGTGCCCGCCGGAGAGCGGAAAATTCTCGAACCGGCGGCAGCGCTCGTGCGCCTCCTTGCGGCGCGTGCGCGCGAAATCGGCCGCGATGCGCTTAAAGAGTTCTTCGTGCCCCCGGGGCAGCAGGTCCAAATCGAAAAACTCGACCGAATTGTCGCAGGTGTTGCGCTGGGCGCCGACGAACCACGTTTCTTCGGGGACGCGCAGGCCGTCCTTGGCGAGAAGCGCGCGCACGGTAGGATCGTTGGCCATCTGCGCGAGGGCGCGGGCGTTGGGGCCGCCGCGTCCGCCGCCGCAGGCGCCGCAGTCGTGCGCGGATTCGTGGGGATTATTCAGGCTGGTGGATCCGTGCCCCGCCGCCACGATGATGGGGGCGAGGCGCCCGGCGACTCCGATGCCGCGCAAGAGATTTCGCACGACGGCGGCCATTTCCTCCTTAGTGTAGCCGTAATGCGCGCCGATGGGGGGCGCCTCCGGCCGCCGGTCAAGCAAGAGCCTTGTTGCCGGGGCCTTGGAGAAGGGCAGGGCCAAGGACCAGCGCCGGGCCAAGCCGGGAAAGACCACGCGCAGAACCAGCGGCAGAATCGAGAGCGGGCCCGCGAGCGTCGTGATGAGGTAGCCGCCGAGAAAAGTCCCGTTGAAGCGGTGGAGAAGCTTGCCCAACCGGCCGGACTGCCGCCGGCGGACGCGCCGCCAGCGCGCCAGCGCGGCCGTTGGATCGATTTTCACCTCGCCGACGTAGTGCCGCGGCTGGATGGCGATAGGGCACAGGGGCCGCGGGTGGGCGTCGGTCGCTCCTTGGTAGTACATGGCCACGCCGAAGAATCCCGCGGCCCCGAAAGTTTCGCAGTCGGGCGCGGTTTCCTCCAGGTGGCGGCGGAAGGATTCCTCGCGCTCGTCCAGGCAGAAAATCGCCTGGTAGGCGGCGGGGCTCGGCGTTTGGGCGGGCTGGTGGGCGCTCAGGGCGTCGCACAAGCGGCCGCGCAGATGGCGGTCGTAGGCCGACTGCAGGACGCGGCGCCTCTCGGTTTCGCCAAATCCGGCGAGTTCGGCTTCAAGCGCCGCGGCCTGCGCGGCGGAGAGTCCGTTTATCTGCTCCGTCGTTGCGCCGCAAAGCTGGGCCGCGTGGAAGAACTGCCAGGCGCGTTCTTCATCCGAGGGCGGCCGCGGCGGCTCAAGCAGGCCGCGCAAGTGCGCGCGAAGCTCCGCGAGGGTCCCGCCGAAGCCGGGCAAGCGGCTTGCCGCGTAGGAGAGCGCCGCGCGCTCCAAAAGCAGCCGGACCGCGAGGTATTCCGTAAGAGACGCGGGCCGCGAGCGCGCCGGGACCCGATCGGGGCGCTCCTCCAACTGCCGGATCATGCCGGCCCATCCGCGCAGGGCCAGGGCGGCCGCTTCCAGAAAGCCGGCGGCTTCCTCCTCGCCGACGCCGAGGACGTTCAACGAGCGCTGAAGCGACGCCGCGGGGCTCAATGCCAAGCGGCGTTCCTCTTTTATTAAGCCGGGAAGCGGCGCCGCCCACCGGCCGCAGAGCGACGCCCAACTGTTCGCGTAGAGATCGAGAAAGCAGGCGTAGAGGCCGCGCGAGGCTTCCGGCAGGCTCCAGCGCGCCAAGCCCTGATCGAGAAAGGCGCCCAGGAGCCTGATGAGTACCGGGTGCACCCAAGCGTCGGTGTCCGTTCCGGCCGCCGCCAGCAGGAGATCTCGGTGGCGCGCGGCGATGGCGGGGGAAGCCGAAGGCGCCGCCGGGATTTTCCGCGCCGCGGCGAGGCAAGCGTCCCAAAGGGCGCGGACATTTTTCTCATTTCGGAGCGTTTGGCGGGCACCGGACGGAATGTCCTCCCGGAAGCGCCGCAGGACCGGCGTTTCTCGCAGGAGCCACGCCAAAGACGCTCCGGAGGCCTTCGGGATTCCGTGCCGGGCTATGCGGGCCCGCAATTCCAGGCGCGTGAGGCCGCCAAAAGCCGCGCGCGCGGCGTCCGGGCCGAGAACCTCGCCCAGGGCCCAGCGAAGGTCCTGCTCCGTGATCCGGCCGCTTTGGAATTCGCGGCGGTACTCCTCTTCCGGGAGGAAAGGCTCGCAGGACAATTTTTTGCCCGCGGAAACCACGGCCGATTCGAAATCCAGCGATTCGAACGCGTGCAGCGTGTTATGGTGGATGAAAATGCCGATGGGACCCTGCGCCGGCAGCAGCGCGGCGAGTCGTTGGATGACGCCCTTCAACCGGGCGTCCGGGGCGGCGCCGTCTATGGTCTTCCGAGCCGGGCGAAGACCGCGCGGCTCTCCTCCATCCGTTTTCTTAGGATTTGGGCGATGGGGCGCAGGACCCGGAAGATGTCGCGGTCCCGTATCGAGTACAAGACGGCGGACTTGCGCTGGCGCGAGGCCACGATGCCCGCGTGGCGCAAAATCGCCAAATGTTTCGAGAGGCTTGACTGCTCCACCCGCAGCCTTCCAACCATGCGCCCGACCGAGGACTCTCCGCTTCGGAGTTCCTCGATAATCGCCAGGCGCACGGGGTTGGACAGCGCGGCGAGAAAATCGGCCTTGATTTTGAGCACCATGTCCATAGGCGATCTATTGGCCATATGAACATATTATCATATAAGGAGATAGGAGCGAGAAATGCTAAGGCAGCTCGCGGCCGAGCGGTTTCCCGGCTTCTTTTTTACGGCCGGACTCGATGAGCCCGCGTATCCGGGAAGCGCTGATTTTTTCGCCGCCCGCGCGGACCAGGGGAACGGCGTGGACCTTAAAGCCCATCGCCCGGCCGAACTCCTCCAAGGTCTTCGCGGTTCCGGCGCGGTCCCTCCCGAAGCAGAAGTCCTCGCCCACGACGATTTCGCGCGCCTTCAGATGATCCCATAGGATGGCGCCCGCGAAGGCATGGGGGGAAAGACGGGCAAGTTCCTTGTCAAAGGACATGATCACCGCGGCATCCACGCCCATTCGCGCCAGAATCTCCATTTTCTCCGCCTCGGAGAGGAGCGGCCGGTAGGAATAAAGGCGCAGGAACTGGTCCGGCAGCGGATCGAAGGTCACGGCCAGGCAGCGAACGTTGAGTTTTTTGACCCGCTGGATGATTTTTTGGCGGCCCAGGTGGATGCCGTCGAATTTCCCGATAACCGCCACCGCTCCGGGAGCCCAACGGCCGCTATCGAAGGCGTTGTTGAATACTCTCACGAGCAGCCACACTCGCGCAACGAAGGCGCCAGCCTGTAGTTTCCCGACGATTAGGACGGCTTTTTAGGTCAAGCCGCCGGCGCGACGTTCTTGAACCGGCGGTGCATCCAGAGCCAATGCTCCGGGTTGGCGCGCACCCAGGACTCCACGCGGCTGGCCACGCGCTGGGTCGCGGCCGCGGCGTCGTCCAAGGCGTCGCCCAATTCCAATTCGGGCTCGATGACGGCCGTGGTCATGCCGTCGGCGCCGCGGAAGGTGTGCAGGGGCAGCACGGCCGCGCCGGTGCGCCGCGCCAGGGGTCCCACGACCGCCAAGGTATCGACGCGGGTGTTGAAGAAGACCGCCGGCATTCCCATGGGCGGCGCGGCGTACTGATCGTTCATGAAGGCGACCGAGCCGCCGCGGCGCAAGGTTTTGAGCACCGCGGGCATGGAGCCCGGGTGATAAGCCGCTTTCATGCCCACCGAATCGCGGCAAGCCGTGATCTTGTCGTGCAGCCAGCGCGGCGTCAAGACCGTGGTCACGATGGTCGCCTCGACGCCGCTTAAAGCGATGGAAGCCGCTCCCGCTTCCCAGGAGCCCAGGTGCGAGCAGAAAAAAATTACGCCGTGTCCGCGCGCATGGGCTTTTTCCCAATGCTCGAAGCCTTCCATGCGCGCGACGGTGGGGACATAGCGCCGCCAATGGCCCTTAAAAGGCGAGAAAAAATGCATGTACTCGAAGAGCAGAAGCCCGTAGTGCTCGTAATTGCGGCGGATGAGTTCTTGACGCTCTGCGGCGCTAAGTCGCGGCAGACAGCGGGAGATGTTCGACTCGACCACCCTGCGCTTGAAGAGGCGGGCCCGGAACACCAGCCGGCCCAAGATACGGGCCAGGAAAACTTCCAGACGTCGCGGCAGGGCCGAGGCGAAGAGTCCAAGGGCGCTTAAGAGCGCGATGAGCGGCGCCGCTTGCCAGCCGGGCAGTTCCCGTTTGGCCAAAACTTACCTGCTCCCGGCCCGGACGGCTTGGGCACGATGATGGGCGCAGAGCCTGCGGCGGCCGGCTCTGGGGGCGTCGGCGCCTTTAAGGCACCGGTGGGCGGCGGAGTAGGTGGTGACGGACGTCATCGCGACGCACTGTTTTTTCATGAACGGCTCCATTGTAGCGGGGAAACGAATACCGCAATCACGATAGCATTTTTAGGATATAATGTCCGACGATGAAACGCGCGGGAATCCCGGCGTTGCTCCGGGCGAATTTCTTCAAGACTCCATCGATCCGGCGATATTGCTCTTCCCGCGCGATCCCGCTGATCTTGCGTTAGACAAGTCTGGACCTTGCTTTTGGGCCGCCATAATCGCTAGGCTTTGCCATTAGTAAAAGGCCGCGACGCGGCCAATCCGCAAACAGGAGACGGCTATGCTCAAGAAATGCCTCATCTTGACTCTCGCCTGCGTCTTTTTCGCCGGCGCCCAAAGCTTCGCCTCGGACAACAAGACCAAGGTCAATTTCGACCAAGGAGCGGACGTTAACGCCATCGTCAGTTCCATCAAGACTGACGCTGGTAATGGAAATAAGTTGTCTTCCGCGGTCGGCTTAGTAAAGACCTACGCCGTTTCGGCGAAACAGGTGACTTATGCGACCGGGTATTTGAATAAGAAACTTCCCAACAGCGATTGGCAGTCTCCCGCGGTCGTGGCTCAGGTGGGGCAGATACCGGATACTTTCGATCTGCGCTCGCGGCTCACGCCGATTCAAGATCAGGGGCAATGCGGCTCCTGCTGGGCCTTCAGCCTGACCGCGACCAACCGCGACGGGCACAAGCTGGCCGGCAAAGATCCGGGGGATCTCTCCCAGGAATGGCTGGTTGATAATTCTCCGGAGGCCGACGGGTGCAACGGCGGCGACTTCGATTCCGCCAACAACTTCATCACTCCTGGACAGCCCTTGGCCAGCTCCGATCCGCAGGGCCGGTGCGTGTACCAGGAAGGCGCCGGCAAGTGCCCGGCGAAGCCTAATCCTCCGGTCACGCGCATCAAGGCCTGGCACATGCTGGGCAAGTCCGGGGGAAGCCCGAGCGTCAAGGACATCGAGTCCTACATGACTATCAGCGGCAAGCCGGTGTCCATCACCGTCGCCGCGGGCGCCACGGACGCCAAAGGCCAAGACGACTGGATGAACTACGCGAGCGGCGTCTACAACGGCTGCACTCCCGCCTTGGACAAGTCCGCGCAAGTCGACCACATGATCAACATCGTGGGCTGGAACAACGAGGGGGCGAGGTTCGACAAGAACGGCAACCTTCCTCCCGGCAAGGGAATCTGGATTCTGCGCAACAGCTGGGGAACCTCCTGGGGCATGAAGGGATATATGCTCTCCAAGATGACCGACGCCGAGGGTCTGCGGTGCAACGACGTGGCGGAAGAAGCCTCGTATTTCGTTTTTAAATAGCGCTGCCCGATTGTACGCGTTATTTCGAGGGGTTGGGGCTTTATTTTGCCCTAACCCCTTGAAAAACTCACTAATTTAGTCTACAAATATAGAGTCCATGAGGCACTTGTTGAGAAGTTGGAGCCGCGCCGCGGCGGGCGTGGTCGTGGCGGGGCTTGTGGTTGCGACGCTCGCGCCTCGTCCGGCAGTGGCTCAGCCGCGCCCTCTCTACGACATCTCCTACCGCTGGTCCGCGGAACTGCCCAGCGTGCTGGCCTACCGCCGACAGATGACTCACGTTTTCGGGCGGCCCTTCGTGCGCCGTCTTTCGGTGGTCAAGTGGGGGCCCAACTACGGGCTCATCTACCGCCGCCGGGGGTATCTCCGTTCCGCGGCTAAGACCGCGCGCCGGCATTCCGACATCTTGACGCGGCACGGGCTTTATCCCGCCTCGATCATCGAGGTGCGGCCCTGGGCCCCCGTCGCCGCGCCGCGCGTGCCCGGGTCGAGAATAATCGTCCGGCGCCGCCTGCCCACGCGCGTCAAACTCGCGGCCGCGGCCGCTCCCTCGGTGGCCAAGATTCAGAAGGCCCCGTCCACTCTTTCGACGGAAATCGATTCCTACGTGGAGCGGCTCAGGCATTTGGGAGCCATCAAAAGCAACGAGCGCACCGCTTGGTCGGTTTACGATTTAACCGCCAACACGCCTTTGGCGAGCATCAACGAGGACGAGGCCTTCGAGACCGCGAGCTTGGTCAAGCCTTTCATCGCGCTGGCCTTTTTCCGCGAGGTCAGCGACGGCCGCCTGCGCTACACTCCCTACGCGCGCCGGCGCATGGAGGCGATGATTCAGGAGTCGGACAACGCCTCGGCTGATTACTTTCTGCGCAAAATGGGCGGCCCGGCCGCGGCGCAGCGGCTCTTGATGAAGGACTATGGCGGCCTTTTGAGCGGCCTACGCCTAGTCGAGTATATTCCCTACAACGGCCGGACTTACCGGAACAAGGCCTCGGCGCACGACTATAGCCGGTTTCTCTACGCTCTGTGGAACAAACAGTTGCCTTATTCGGACGAGCTCCTGCGCGTGATGAGCCTGCCCAAGCCCAATCGGCTCTTCACTGCCGAGTTGCCGCCCAGCACCGAGGTCTACGACAAGACCGGCACCACCAGCCGCCTCTGCGGCGACATGGGTATTTTGGTCGTGCGTCACGGCGGCAAGGAGTATCCCTACATCGTGGTCGGCATCATTCAGAAATCCCGGCGCGCGTATCCTTACATGCGCTGGATGAACCGGCGCGGCAACGTCATCCGCCAGGTTTCCGACTTCGCCTACGACGCCATCTCGGGACTGCACGGCTTCGCCCCGGTCCTGAGCGCCAGCGCCGGCTCTCCCGTGCGCAATCCCGGCCTTGAATAGCGGCGCGCGAGAGGCCGCACCGCATCCCGTCCGCCACCGAAAAACGCCGCGCGAGACGGGCGTCGTCCTGCAGGCCTTGCTCACGGCTGCGGCCGCGACGGGAAGCTACTACCTGAGTTCGCTCTTGGGCATTCCGCAGAGCTACTGGGCGGCGATTGCCGCCATCAACGTGATGCAGTCGGAAATCGGCGCGACGGCCAAGACTTCCTTGAGCCGCTTGGCGGGCACGGCCATCGGCGCTTTGGTCGGCGGACTTTTCGCGGTTTTCTTCGGCGGCCATCTGCTTTCGTTCTCGCTGGCGGTCGTCGCGGCGGTGCTCCTGTGCGCCCTTTTAGACCGCTGGGAGAGCTACCGCTTCGCGGGCGTGACCGTGGCCATCGTGATGCTCGTCCCCTACGATGCCTCGCCGTGGATCATGGCCGGGCGGCGTTTCGTGCAGATATCGCTCGGCATCGTCTTCGCGCTGGGCGTCGAGTACCTGGGACGGCTCTACCGCCCCGCCCGCCAGGCGCCCTAGCCGCACCTTGATACACTACAAATGTAGTGTATACTATGTCCGCTATGGCGGACGAAGCGACTCCTAAGCAAAAAAAGATTCTTGATCTCATCGCGAAGCACTTCGCGGAGGAGGGTTTTGGTCCTAGCCTGCGCGATATCGGCCGGCGCTTGGGGATTTCCGCGGGCACCGTCCAGCGGCAAATCGAGGCCTTGGAGCATAAAGGACTCCTGAACCGCCGCGAGGGCACGGCGCGCGGCTTTTCTTTAAGCGGCCCCTCACCCTGGGAGTTGCCCATCCTGGGACGGGTGGGCGCCGGGCGCGGACCACTCGCGCAGGAAGACATCCAAGGCTACTTTAATTTCCGGGATTTTCGCCTCGGCGCGGACTATCTCCTCAAGGTCAAGGGCGATTCCATGGAGGACGCGGGCATTTTGGAGGGGGACCTAGTGCAGGTGCGCCGCCAGCCCACGGCGGAGGACGGCGACGTGGTGGTGGCCGTAGCGGGCGGCGAGGACGGCGTGGTCAAGCGCCTGCGCCGCCGCGGCGGCAACTATCGGCTTGAATCCGCCAACCCCAAGTACGCGCCCATCCTTTACGATTTCCAGGTCATCGGCAAGGTCGTGGGCTTGGTGCGGCAATACGGGAGATGAGAGCCGCCAAGACGCTCTTGGCACCGCCCTGATCGCAGTTGCGTTCTCGCCCCTTCGAGCGCAGCAGACGCCAATGGGCGCGGTTTTCGCGGGAGCGGGCGAGGGAAATTACGCGCGCTACGGCTTTGACGACGCGTTTGGCTCCAAGGGCGCTCCAACCACCCTCAATCACCGTTTCGGCGCGGGCGTGGTGCTCTCTTCTTCAGCGGAAGAGAGCCTCTCCGCAAGCGAACGCTTGATCCACTTGGGCTTGAACGGTGATCCGGAAATTCCCGGCGGGCCCCCTACGCCGTCCCACGTTCCCTGTGGTCCGAGCAGGCCGGAGCGCGTTACGAGCGCCGCCTGGACGACGGCCGCGCCTGGGGCGTGAGCGGCGGCGTGGGTTCGGGCAGCGACCGGCTGTTCGACTCCATGCGCGAGACCACGTTTCGCGGCATGGCCGACCTGCGCGTTCCCTCCGCGAGCGGCAACGCCTGGATTTTCCTGCTCGCGTATTCGAACAGCCGATACTTCCTGAATAACGTGCCCCTGGCGGGCGTAGCCTATGAGTTCCGCGTTCGGGCCGCGCCGCTCTCGCGCGGCTTCACGCTGGATGTTTCCGGAGGAAGGCAGTTCGATCAGTATTTTTACGAGGGACGGCGCTTAGCTACGGGCGCGCGTGCAAGCCTGCCGCCGTGCTGGTATGTTTCCACGTCGCTGGCGTGGCATTTTAGGCTCGGGCTTTAAGAGGGCTTGGCGCGGTAGCTCGGAAAATGATTGAGTTGTCGGGACAAAGGGGGAATTTATGACCAATGACCGCCGCTCGCCGTTTGGACTGCTGACGAAAAATAATCCGCAGCTGGTGAATCTTTCATTTTTGGCGCTGCGCCTGGCCATCGGCGGCATTCTTTTCGCCGTCGGCGCGAGCAAAGTGCTGGGTTGGTTCGGCGGCATGGGGCTCCAAGCGACCATCCAGATGTTCACGACCAAGATGGGCATCCCCACGCCGCTGGCGTACGTGAGCTGCTTTACGGAATTTCTGGGCGGGCTATGTCTTGCGATGGGCTTCCTGACTCGGCCTGCGGCCGCCGCGGTCGCCGTCAACATGACGGTGGCGACCTTCGTCATGCTGCCGCGCGGGTTCTTGTTCGGCGGCGCGGCCTATCCCTTCACGCTGCTCGTTGTGGCGCTGGCTCTTTTAATCGCCGGACCCATGGGCTACAGCGTGGACGCGCTCCTCGCGCGGCCGGGAAAGTAATCAGCCGCGCTTTTGGCGGGCCAGCCAGCCCGCGATGTCGGCATTGAGGACTTTCAAGGGGAGCGATCCGTCGGCCAGCACCGCGTCGTGGAAGGCGCGGATGTCGAACCTGGGGCCCAACTGTTTCTGGGATTGCGCGCGCAGGTTTTGGATGTCGATTTCGCCGATCATGTAGGACAAGGCTTGGCCCGGCCAGGCGATGTAGCGGTCCACCTCGGCGTTAATATTCTCATCCGAAAGCGCGGTGTTCTCGCGCAGGAGTTTGACGGCATCGGCCCTGCTCATGCCGTAGTAGTGGATGCCGGTATCCGCCACCAGCCGCGCCGCGCGCCACATCTGGTAGGAAAGCTCGCCGAACCTCTTGTAGGGCGTGTCGTAGACGCCCATCTCGCCGCAGAGCGTCTCGCAGTACACCGCCCAACCCTCGCCGTAAGCGTTGTAGTAGCTAAAACGCCTGAATTCCGGCAGGCCCGTCATTTCCGCGGCGAGGGAAAGCTGCAGCGCGTGGCCGGGGCGGCCCTCGTGGCAGGTCAGCACGGGGATTTCATATTTTGGCCGGGTCTCGGGCTTATACAGGTTGACCGACATGATGGCCGCACGCGTGCCGTCGGCCGAAGGGCCTTCCGAGTAGGCCGTGTAGGTGTCGGGCGCCTGGTCCGCGGGGATGGGCTCGATGCCCCAAGGGATGCTGGGCAGATGTCCGAACTCCTTGACCAAGAGCGGGTCGATGGCCTTGCCCTGCGCGCGGTAGGCTTCCAGCAAATCGTCGGGGTTGGCGTAGTAGAACTTTGGGTTAGTCCTCAAGTAATGCAGAAAATCATGGAAGCTGCCCTTGAATCCCGTCTGCTTGATGACGGCGTCCATCTGCCGGCGGATTTCGGCCATTTTCTTTAAGCCTAATGCGCGCACTTGGGCGGGCGTCATGTCCGTGGTGGTGAAGTGGCGCACCAAGTAGGCGTAGTAGGCCTTGCCGTCGGGCAAATCGCGCGCCGCGATGGAGGCCCGGCAGCCGGGCAGATAGGTTTTGACGAAGAAATCGTCGAGCCGGCGATAGGCCGGAACAATTGTTCGGGCAATGGCCTGGACGGCTTGTTGGCGCAGGGCCGCGGCGGCATTGGCGTCGATGGACGCGGGAAAGCTTTTGAACGGCGCGTAGAACGGCGATTGGGTCGGGTCCGCGACGATGTTGTCCTCGATCTGCGGCGGGATCCTCTCGGCGACGACTTTGGGCAGGGTGTAGCCTTCCTTTAATCCCACTCGGAGAAGCGTGATGGTCTGGTCCATGTAAGGTCCGAAGGTTTGCAGGCGCGCGAGCCAGTCCTGATAGTCCTTGAGCGTCGTAAACGTCAGGGACTGCGTCGCCATGTCGCCGACGGTTTGTATGCCGCCCAACTGGTTTAGGGGGAACAAGTATTCGTGGAAATGGTGGGACTCGATGGAATCCTGGTGCTGCCACTTGAAGAGGTCGTAGTTGATCTGATTTTGAGAGTTCAAATCGCTGCGGTTGATTTTGGCCATATCCGCCAGGGCCCGCAGGTTTTCTTGATGCTCGCGTCGGATTTCGGCCAGGCTCGCGTCCGGCCACAGCGCGTTGAAGCGGCGGTCGCCGTAATCGGAGGCGGACAAAGGGTCCTCGCGCATCTGACGATCCCAGTCGCGTTTGAAGAGCCGGTGGAGCGTGGCGGCCTCATCGGCTTGAACGTTTGACGAGGTAGGCGCGGAGAAAATGGCGCGCGCGGGGGTTAGGAGCAGCAGCGCGGCGAAAACGGAGGATATTACGCTCGCGGTCCGGTCCCGCCCCGACACCTAGCGGCCTTGAGGCGCGTCGGCGGGGTTCAAGGGCAGGCCGCCCAGCAGGCTTGAGACGTACATTCGCGCGCCGCCCTGGTCTTGCGCGCCTTTGACGGTCCGAGTCACCTCGATTTCGGTTTTCCCGTCAACCCAAATGGTCGAGGCGTAGAGGTGCGAGTCATCGGCCCAGTATTGCACCACGGGTTTTTTGGAAAGCTCCGACTCCAACTGGCCGATGAGGCTTTGGGCGCCGCTGCCGTCGGCGAACGCCACCGACATGTCGAGGATTTCTCCCTGGAAGTGGACGTTGAGCGTCACGCTCTTGACGCGGCGGCCGAGGACGGCGGCTTGGGCAACGAGCGAATCGGGAAGCGTGCAGCGCAGAATCGTGTGCTGCACGGCGGAGCGCGCGCAGTCAAGTTCCGCGTCCGCAGCTTTGTCGGCGACGCCGATTTCAAGAATGCCGCCTGGGATGACGACACGGGCTGCGCGGGCGAGCGCTCCGGCAGGTTGGATCGGCGCTTGGCTTTCCGGGGCTTGCGCTGCCGCGGGAGCGAGCAGGCTAAGCGCCAGAAAAAGACCGGCGGCGCTTTTTCGGAGCGTTTGGGCGATCATGCGCGGATCATAGATTAGCTTTTTGCCGCGGGGTTGTCATGCGCGGGCCGTTCGGACATTTCTTCCGCCGCGGGAATAATATCCTGGAAGCAAAAACGGTCGTGGCGCACGACGCGCTCACCCAGAGTAAAAGGCACGGCGCGCGCCCAGCCGGGCCCGTTGTAGACGAAGGAGTGGAACTCGCCGTTTTCGCCGCATGGATCGACGCCATCTGGGAGCCGCGCGAGAAAATCCCCGTTGATTTCGGCGCCGGCGAAGGATTCGCCGAGGACTTGAGTGTCGGCGCAGACCACGACGGCTTTAAATCCCAGCCGGATAAAATCCCTCGCCAAGGCGCCTGTTGCGCGCTTCCAGAGCGGAAAAATTCCCCGCAGGCCCAGCCGCGCGAGGTTGTTTTCCCGGTAGGCGCGCAAATCTTCCAAGAATATATCCCCGAAGGCGACGGCCTGGACGCCCTGCGCCTTGAAGCCTTCCAGGGCGGCGGCCATCCTCTCCTCGTACTGGACGTTTCCGGCTTCCTTGGAAATGAGCACCTGGCGCACGGGAAGGTCCAGCGCGCGCGCCTGGGCTTCAAGCAGAACGCGCCGGACGCCATGCATGCTGATGCGGCCGTAGTCCTCGGTTACGGTCGTGAGTAGAGCCGCGATATCGTAGCGCCCTTCTTTTAGGATTTCATAGGCGGCCATGGCGCTGTCCTTGCCGCCGCTCCACGACAGGACGATTTTCTCCTTCGCGATCATGCGCACGGCCGCCGTTTGCGCGAAGTGCGGCGGAAGCGGCGGCTCATATCAGCCTTCGTCCTCGTTGGGAATGCGCGTAAAGGCGATGCGCAGGGGGGCAAGCTTCGCCGATTCGTGGGTCGCGCCGTAATGCACCGAGTCCTTGCCGAACTTCTTGTTGAGATCGTCGAGCGCCTTGTTGAGCCGGTTTCGATTGGGGTTCTCAAAAAGATCCGGCGCGTGCAGCGACTCGGGCACGAGTCCGGTCAGCGCCACGCCCACTCCGTAGGGCTGGCCCGAGGGGGCGTTTTTCCAAAGTTCCGAGAGAGCGCGCAGGAAAGCGGCGGTGTCCTGCGTTTCCATCAAGCCGCAACGGGCCTTCCAGCCGTCGTGGCCCAGAAACTCCGCGAAAATTTGGATTCCCGAGGCGTAAAAACCCTCCTGGCGCAGCCGCGCGGCCGCTTTGACCGTCAGCTTATTCAACACCCGGAGCGCTCCGGCTTCATGGCGCAGTTCGGGCGGAAGGACGTGGGAATGGCTGATGGATTTTTGTCCCGAGGATTTCTCCGGCACTTCCTCTCCGCGCAAAAGATGCCACAACTCCTCGCCGCGGACGCTGCCCCAGGCCCGGCGCAGTTCCTGGGCCGGGAGCGCGCAGAACTTTTCCATGTCGCGGATGCCGCGCGCGTTGAGCCGGGCCTCCATTTTGCGCCCGACGCCGGGCAGATCGCGCAACGTCAGGCGGTGGAGGCTTCGGGGCAAGTCGCGGGGCAAAAGCGCGGTCAGGCCGTCGGGCTTTTGCATGTCCGCGGCGATTTTGGCCAGGTATCGGTTAGGCGCCAAGCCGATGGAGCACTTGAGCGACGAGCCGACCTTGGCCTTGATGACGGACTTGACCTTGAGCGCCAAGGCTTTGGCGGCCGCCAGGTCCTGCTGGGAGCCCGTCAGCCGGCAGGCGATTTCGTCGATGGAGCATACCGCCTCCACGGGCAGGCAGGTTTCCACGGCCGTCACGATTCGGTTGTGGTATTTGACGTAGTTGGCGTGGTCGCCGTCGATGAAAATCATCCGCGGACACAGGCGTTTGGCCTCGCCGACCTTTGTGCCGGTCTTGACGCCGAAGGCCTTGCCCTCGTAGCTGACCGCGATGCAAGACGTCGTGTCGGCGTGGAGCGGCACCACGGCCACGGGCTTGCCGCGCAAGGCCGGGTTCATCTCCTGCTCGACCGAGGCGAAGAAGGAGTTCATATCGAGATAGAGCCAGCTCACCAGCCGGCCCGGATCGCGCGATTCCGTAGTCATTCGAGTTCCAAGTCCGCGACAAGGGGGAGATGATCGGAGGCCGCGCGCGAGAGCGCGGTGTTGCCGCGCTGGTCGTGGACCATGCGGACGTCGCCGCGGATGTAGAGGGAATCCAGGGCGCGCAGCGGAGCGAAAGCCGGGAAGGTGGGCAGTCTCGGGGTCCCATGGAAGCCCGCGGGCGTCAGCACGCTCTTGCCCAGGGTCCCCCAGACGTCGTTGAAGTCGCCGCCGACTACAATGGCCGCGCGGGCGTGCAGGTGCGCAAAGGGGCTTTTCTCAAGGAAGCGGCGCAGCTGGATTCTGCGCTCGATGCCCGAGAGGCCCAGGTGCAGGTTGAAGACATGCAGCGTGCGCGAACGTCCTGAGGGCAGGCGCGCGCGGATGCGGGCGTGGAGAGCGCCGCGGCGCTTTTTCGGCGGGACGGTCAGATCGATGTGCCCAATCTCGGCGATGGGGTAGCGGCTGAAGATGGCGTTGCCGTATTGGCCGCCCAGCCAGCGCTTGGTGTGCGGCACGTAGGCCGTGTGCCGGTAGCCGAGAATCCCGGCCAGGGCCGACGCCTGCCCGCTGTGCGGCGCCATATCCAAGACCTCCTGAAGCAAGACCGCGTCAGGGGCGTAGTGGGCGATGGTCTCGGCGATGCGGCCCAGATCGTATCGCCGATCGAGCCCGCCCACCCCTTTGTGAATGTTGTAGGTCAGCAGTCGAAAGCGCATAGCGTGACGCTTATTCTACCAAGCTACGTAACGGCCAAGCTCTTGGGGCGATCGTTTGCCAATTTAGCGCAAGTCAATGGTGAACGTCGCATCGGCCTGGGACGAGGCATCAGGGCGTAGTTCTCCTTTCCAAAGCTTAAACACGGCCGTGGCCGGCAGAGCCGTCACGCGCAGGCCCATTCCATATCCTCCGCCCGAATCCATGTCGTTGCATCCGTCTGGATATCCGCAATAATCGCTGAGTTTGACATGGTCAACAATCCTCGCCGGATAACGCGTGTCCCCGAGTTTCTTTACGTTTTTCGACTGCTCCGGATCGAGATAGAGGTAATTGAATCCTAAATCCCTGGCGTTGGAGGCTTCAATCCAGAGCACGTGCCTCCATTTGCCCGAATCGTCATTCGTGAAATCTAAATATCGGGAAACGTCGTAGATAACGCGCGCCGAGGAGGTCGGACAACTCCACATCAGATTGTGGGGAACCGGCGCGGAGGCGGCCGAATTCCTGGTCCAGTAATCGGCCCGCGGTCCGGTAAAAGTGTAGGTCAGCGGGGACGCAAGCCCCATAAGCAGGAGGGGGTTGGCGATGGTGGAGCCTTGCTGGGAAAATCCGCTGACGCTCTGCGGCCCTTCACCGTAGCCGTAGACGCCTTCGAGCCCCCACCAGGGCCGCCCATCAACGATTCCTCCAAAAATTTTTTCGCTGGGCTCGTAGCCCGGGCCGATGAGCTCCGGGTAGAGGGAGACGGCGTGGCGGCGCAGATCGTAAATTTGTTTTTTCGTGGAGCCGTTGAGCAGGAAGCCGGAGGCGAGCAGCACCGGAATGTCCGGCGGAACGTCGCCGGAAGTGTTCCCAAAGCAGAGTTCCGCCTGCGGCCGGGCTCGGGCAGGCGGATGCCTTCCCCGCACCCACCATGCCCCGGCCATGCTCACGAGAGCGGCCGCGAATAAAACGCGGAACCAGCCGTTCGTTCTCAAGCGGATAGGATAGCGCCCGAGGCATCCGGGGTCAAGAGTGCCGACTCTTAGTATCTGTTCGGTCGCTGGACTGAATACCGGGATTGCGCTAGAATGGGGTCACGTTGACGCAGCGGAGGTTCTATGGTCGAAGATAAGGCCGCCATCGTCGCTAAAAGCCGCGCCGCGGGCCTCTCGCTGGCGGCAATCTTGGTTCTAGTTTCCGCCGCTTGGCCATCTGCCGCAAGTCAGAGCGTGTCGCCGGCCATCTCGTCTGGCGCGGCCACGGATTTTGTCCTTGGCAATAACGAGTTCGCCTTGGCGCTTTATGCGCGCGTGGCCGCAGGCAAAAAAAGCAACGTTTTTTTCTCGCCCTACAGCGTTTTCTCGGCGCTAGCCATGGCTTATGCCGGCGCCCGGGGCCGGACCGCGCGACAGATGGCGGATGTTTTGCGCCTCGCGCCGGGGGGCCAATTCCTGCCCGAGGAGTTCGCGGAGCTTAATCGCTCGCTTGACGGCCGCCGCGGAAAAATCAAGCTTGTCATCGCCAACGCCTTGTGGGGACAAAAGGGGTTCTCGTTCCGGCGCGATTTCTTGGCGCTGACCCAGCGCTATTACGGCGCCGGACTTCGCACGCTCGATTTTCGGAAAGACGTTTCCAAAGCCCGCGCCGCCATCAACGCCTGGGTCGAAATATCCACCGGAGGCAATATCCAGAACATCATTGCGCCCGGCGCCTTGGGTGCGAGCACTCGCCTAGTGCTGACCGACGCGGTTTACTTCAAAGCGGCCTGGGCTTCCCCGTTTGAGGAGCGGCGCACGAAAAAAGGGGCGTTCTATACGGCCGCGAGCGGGCGCGTCCAAGCGTCCTTCATGGTCGAGACGGGCCGCTTCGCCTACGCGGAAACTCCAACGCTCCAAGTTCTCGCGCTGCCCTATTCCGGCGGGCTTTCCATGATCGTGATTTTGCCGCGGACTCAGGACGGCCTAGCCGCGCTGGAGAAAAACTTGTCCGCGGAAAACGTGCTTGGCCTCATCGGCGCGCTGTCCCGCCGCCGCGTCGAGGTTTTACTTCCCAAGTTTAAGTTCTCCTCCGGCTTCGGCCTGGTTCCGGTCTTGAAGTCCATGGGCATGGCCGATGCCTTTACGCCGCCCGCCTCCGGCGCCGGCGCGGATTTCTCGGGCATGGATGACCGACGAGACCTGTGGATTTCCGGCGTCATTCACAAGGCGTATATCGATGTGAATGAGCAGGGGACCGAGGCCGCGGCCGCGACCGCGGTGACGATGAGGGCCACGGCGATCTTTTCGCCCGGTCCGCCGGCGGTTTTCCGCGCGGATCATCCGTTTATCTTCCTTATTCGGGACAACGCTTCCGGCGCCATCTTATTTCTGGGCAAAATCGCCGATCCGTCGCGCTGAAAGCGCGCTCGCATGAAAAAAACTGCGTTGGGCGCCTTGGTCCTCGGCGCTGTTTTGATGGCAGGACGCGTCCGCGCTCGAGGCGCTGCGGCGGCTCCGGCGCTGGATTACGCCGGCCCGATTCTGGCCCTTTTGGAAAATCCCCTGGGCGGTTCAATCGGGGTGGGCTATGCCGTGGCGCCATCTCGCCAAGGCCGCATTCTCGGCGCCGGCGGAGCGGCCTACGGGGCCTCGGATCCGCAGGATTGGGGTGCGGCGGACCAGAGCGGCGTCGGGTAGCCGCCGTCCCGAGCCAAGGCGCGCAGGCGTTCGGCGGCAGGAGCCGCGTCTTCGCGGTAAGTAAAGCCGAACCAGCCGGCTCCTTCCCGCAGGACGCGCGCCCGCAGGGTTTGGGCGCGCAGGCATTCGGCCACGGCTTCCGCGATGGTGAGTTCGGCCTGCGGCTGGGTGGTCGAGGCTTCTCTGGCGGCTAGAGCAAGCCGCCGCAGGCTCGGCTCGAAGAGCCGCGGGGCGCGCGCCGGAAAGGCCCAGAAATTCATGGACACGGGCGCGTTCCCTTCCAAGCGGAGTTCCGGATGTTCATCGGACACGATGCGCTCGCCATCGTGCCGCACGCTCCGGCATTCCACGATCTCCTGGAGCCATCCCTGGGCGTCGCTGCGGCAGAGCGCCCGCGCCACGCCGCCCCAGGCCGAGAGCGTTTCGCCCACGGGATAGGAAACCAGGGCCGCGTCGTCCGGCGCGGATTCCAGCGCCTGCCGCGCCGCGGCGAACGCCTCTTGACCGTAGAAATCGTCGGCGTTAACGACGCAAAAGGGCTCCTTGAGGCGCTTGCGGGCGCACCACAGCGCATGGGCCGTTCCCCAGGGCTTGTGCCGCGCCGCGGGGAGGGAGAGTCTCGCGGGGAGATCGTCCATCCGCTGGACGGCGGAATCGACGGTCATTCGTCCGGCCCAATTCTTCTTGTAGCGGTGAGCGACGAGATCCTGATTTTCTTCGCGCACGATGAAGAGCGCCCGCGCGAAGCCCGCGCGCCACGCCTCGTAGAGCGAGTAGTCCGCGAAGGTTTCGCCCGAGGGCCCCAACTCGAAGAACTGCTTGGCGCCGCCGAAGCGCGCGCCCAGGCCCGCCGCGAGCACGACCAAGGTCGGGCCGCTCAAGGTTTTGCCGTTGCGTCCAGGGCCAAAGTCACGGCCTTTTGCGCGCCGGAATAAACGCCGCGCAGGGCGGCGGCCTTGACCGACTCGTTCATGCGCGCGAGGCCCGCCGGATCGTCAAGCCAGCCTTTCACTTCCGCGGCCGCCTCGGCGGGTTCGCGGCGCTCCGGCGTCCCGTCGCCCAAACCCGCGGAGTAGACGGCCGAGGCGGCCTCGTGATCGCCGACGCGGCGGATGTGGAGCTTGGGCGCGGGAAAAAAGGCCAGCTCGGAGGGCTTGGTGATCAAAACGTCCGCGATGCGGATGAGCCCATCGGTGGCGGCCACCGCTTCGAGCGGGCTCGAAGCGGTGATAAGAACCGCGGGGGCGTCCATTTCCGCGCCGCCCAGCGGGTGCGCGGCGATGAATTGGTCCAAGGCCCGGCCGCTTTCCAGGCGAAGGGGCGTCAATCCCAGGGCGCTTAGGGCGCGCGAGAGGCTTTTTGCGACGCGCGCGTGATCGCCGGCGTTGACGATGAGGCGCAGGCGGCCTTGGCGCGCATGAGGCGCCAGGCGGACGAACAAATCTTCGAGGTAGGCGCCTTGGGCTCCGGCCCCGCCCACGGAGAAAAGCAGGCGCAGGGGGGACTTTCGGCGCAGGCGGGCCAGCCGCGCCTCGCAATCGGCGGGCGCGTTTTCAACGAGCTCCGCCGGAACCCAGTGGCCGAGAGCGGGCGTTTCTTCGGCGGGAGCCCCGAGAGCGACGAGCCTTTGCCGCGACTCCTCGTTTTGCGCGGCGTTGATCGTGTTGGGCACGAGATTAAAATGCTGGGGATAGGAGTCCGGCACGAGATTGACGACGCGGTCAAAGCCGCAGCCGGCGGCCAAATGCGCGTTCCAGGGGTGCGCGGCGACGACGGGCCAGTTTTGGGGCAGGCCGGTCATGAGGCGCTTTAAGCCCCGCGCCATTATTCGAGAAGAGCTTTGGGAAAGGGGGCCGCCGCTTTTCGTGATGGCGCCCCAGGCGCTCTCGATAGGGCCGCCCGCGGCCGCGGAGAGGCGCGAGGCCGCGCTGTAGAGCCGCTCGCTGGCCTTGATGAGCGCGGCTTCGGGCGAGTCGATGGAAAGAGGGTCGTGCACGAAGGTCTTTCGGACGCGCACGGCCCAAGTGGCGGCGGCGCGGGCCATGCGGTAGTGCCCGTAGCCCATGCGCAGCGTGCCGACGAGAACGGCGCTCTGGGCAAGGTCGAGAGGCGCGCCGTCGCGTCCAAGAATGTCCGCGCCGCCCAGCAGGGGCTCGAGCTTGGCGCGGAAATCTATCCGTGGTAAGAAGCGCGAAAGCATTTTGGAACCTTGTATCGGGCGATTTTAGCAAGTTATGGGTTGCCCGGCGCCGTTGACAAGCGAAGGCGTTACTTGTATAAAACCATATGCGCCGATTCTCCGTCGTGCTGGCCGCCGCGACCACGCTGTTCCTGGGATGCGCGCACTCCCGCAATATCATTCGGGCCGAGGACGGCCTGAACCTGGCCCAATATCGCGGCGTCGGCGTCGTGCCCTTCGAGGATCCCCGCGGGCAGGGCCTAGCCATCGCGAACGGCCTCGAGGACGGCTTGACGCGGCTGATGTACGCTCCGGTCGATTCGCAGGCCCTTCAAAAAATAATTTCCAACTACAAGGCGGATCCGCGCAACGGCGTGGGCCTCGAGGCCCTTGAAATGATTCATGATAAGACCGCCGCGGACGCCATCGTCATGGGGCGGATGACTCCCGATTGGAGCGCTGCCATTATCGTCATGATAGAGACAGGAATGGGAGATCAGGTTATGCGCGCCGTCGTGCGGCCTCCCGGAAAGCAGAAGATTTTTACCACGCCGGCCGAAGTTTCCCACGAGGTGCTCAAAGTCCTCACCAACCTGCATTAGCATGAAGAACTCGGCGCCAGCGCCGGGCTACAAGCCTATCTCGGAGTACGGCGTCATCGGCGACTTGCATTCCGTCGCTTTGGTGGGGACCGACGGGTCCATCGACTGGTGCTGCCTGCCGCGCTTCGATTCCCCCAGCCTATTCGCCGCGCTGCTCGACAAAGACAAGGGCGGACACTTCAAGATTTCGCCCGCGGGCCAGACCATCAACAAGCAGATGTATCTCTCGGACACCGCCGTCCTGCTCACGCGTTTCTTGACTCCCGACGGCGTTGGTGAGATAGAGGACTTCATGCCGCTGCGGGAAGGCGCGGCTTCGGAGGACGCGCCGCACGAGATTGTCCGCCGGGTGCGCGTGGTGCGGGGAGCCATGCGCTTTAAGCTCGATTTGCGTCCGGCATTTGATTACGCCCGCGCCCGCCATAAGCTGAGCCTGACGTCCCGCGGCGCCGTTTTTGCCTGCGGGCGCGAGCGCGTGGGCCTGACCTCGCCCATCAAACTTAAGGCCGGCGGCCAAGGAGTCTCGGCCGAGTTCGCGCTCAAGGCCGGCCAGTGCGCGACCTTCCTGCTGCGCCATGCGGAGGATCATGCGTCCGCGCTGGATAAAAATTTCGACGATGAGAAGGCGTTCTGCGACACCGTTGATTTCTGGCGCCGCTGGACCGCGGGCATCCGTTACAAGGGCCGCTGGCTTGAAATGGTGCGCCGCTCGGCCATCACTCTTAAGCTGCTCACCTACGCGCCTACCGGAGCCATCGTCGCCGCGCCCACCACGAGCCTGCCCGAGCGGCTTGGCGGCGAGCGCAACTGGGACTACCGCTATACTTGGATCCGGGACGCGGCCTTCACGGTCTATTCATTCATGAACCTGGGACTGACGGCCGAGGCCGAGGGCTTCATGCGCTGGATTGACGCGCGCGCGAGAGAAGCGGGAGGCAAAGGCAGCCTGCAGGTTCTCTACTCCGTCACCGGCCGCCACGATATTCCCGAAAAAATTATTACCCATTTGGAGGGTTACGCCGGCTCGGCGCCCGTGCGCGTCGGCAACGCGGCGGCGGGGCAATTCCAACTCGATATTTACGGCGAGCTCATGGACACGGTTTATCTCGCCAATAAATACGGCCGGCCCATTTCCCACGAGCTGTGGACGCACCTGCGCACTTTGCTTGATTACGCCTGCGACAACTGGAGAAAGCCGGACGACGGCATCTGGGAAGTCCGCGGCGGACGCCAGAACTTCGTCTATTCCAAGATGATGGTCTGGGTGGCCTTGGATCGCGGCCTGCGCCTGGCCGGCTCGCGGGGATTTCCAGGCGACCAGCTCCGCTGGCTGCGCGAGCGGGACGCCGTTTATGAGCAGGTCATGGAACGCGGTTGGGACGAAAAAAGAAAGAGCTTCGTCCAGCACTACGGCTCCGGCGCCTTGGACGCGGCGAACCTCTTGATGCCGATGACGCACTTCGTGGCGCCCACCGATCCGCGCATGCTGGGCACGCTCGATGCGACGCTGAAGGGACTGACCTCGGATAGTCTCGTCCGCCGCTATCAGATTGGAAAAGGCGCCGATGACGGACTCTCCGGCGGCGAAGGATCATTTTCCATGTGCACGTTCTGGCTGGCGGAAGCGCTTTCCCGCGCGGGCCGGGTCTCGCAGGCGCGCCTGATTTTCGAAAAAATGCTCTCCTACGCGAACCATCTGGGGCTCTACTCGGAACAGACGGGCCCCTGCGGCGAAGCGTTGGGGAATTTCCCGCAAGCCTTCACTCATCTGGCGCTCATCACCGCGGCCCACCAGTTGGATCAGGTTCTAGGGCAAGACTAGCCTTTCTTGAGCACGATCCACTTCTCGGAGCAGCGCGTGACGGCCTCTCGAAACGCCTTGTAGCGGAGATACTCTTGGGGCGAGACTGCAATGGCTTGGCGCGTCGAGGCGGAAGAATAGGTCAGCGCGCCATGGGCCGATGTGTAAGAAGCTTGGTACGACGCGCCGGGGCCGGTTAGTTCGGCGGGCGACGGGGCGTAATAGAGCTTCCAGCCCTTAGGCAGAGAAACGGAGACATACCTCCTATCGTGGGAGCGGCGCCACCAGAACATGGGCTCCTCGCGCACGGGCCTGCCGACGTCGGCGGCGGAATTGCTGATCGAGGGCATGCGAAAAGCCATGTAGCCGCCGGAGGCGGTCAGCGCGTAATTTCTGACGGCGAACGAAACGTGGACGACCAAGTTTCGGGTCGGGTCGTTTAGGCCGTCGATGGAGTAGCCCACAAGACGCGCGCCCGGGTGGATGCCGTAGACAATTTGCTGAAAGGCGTGTTCCACGTCCTGCTTTTTCCAATCCTTCATCGCCCGCCAGGACGCTTGGTCCTCGCCCAGTGGGGAAATCGTCTCCGAGCCCCTGAGCGTCCCCTTGCCCGAGAGCGACAAGGACAAGCGATCGGTTTCTCCTTCGCGGGCCGCGGGCATCAGGGGATTTTTGATGATTTTGCCTTGGTCCGGGCCGAAGACGACGAGCCCGTGCACGCCCTGCAGCCACGGCGGCGTCTCTTGCCAGCGCCGGTCGTCTTCGAGGGGAATCATCGTCAGTCGACGGCCCCCGATATCAAGCAGCACCGCTGCCGCGTCGAATTGGCCCAGGCTCGGCAGGGACTGCTCGAACGGAAAGCCGCCTTTGTCGGCCAGGTAGGCGAGTTGGGGCTTAAGGCCCGCTTGGCGCAGCATCACGAATAAGAGGAACGGCTTGTCGAGCGCGTTGCCGACTTTGGAGGCGAATATTTGGGCGGGGCTCTTGGGCGCGTAGCCGTAGTCGCTCATGGTCACCGGCTCGTAGTCGATTGTCTGCGCGACCCAGTTGTAAAGAGCTTCGGCTTTGGCCGCGTCGGTCGTTTTCCCCTTGATGATTTCGGCGGTCTGCGCCGAAACGCCCGGGCCGGGGTCGAGATGCGGGCCGATTGTCTTGGCCGCGTCGACGGCGACCTGCGCCCAAGTCGCTTCGGGCGCCACCTCGACGAACGGGGCGATGCGCGAATAAGGAGGCATGTCGTTTTCCCGCTTGAACGACGGCTGATTACGGACTTCCCAAATCCGGCGCACGCGGGAGCCCAAATCCTCGGTCTTTATGAGCGCATCTTTGGGCAGGCCGCGCGCGGCGATGTTCAAGGCCATGCCTTTGGGCGCGGTGACGGTGAAACGGGCCAGGACCACGGGCTCGAAAAACCGGAACTGCATCGCGGCCGTGAAGGGCTGGGTCGCGACGTCCACCGGCGACGCAATGCGGTATTGGTAGTCGACCACGGTTCCCGTCGCGACGTCGGGCAGGGCGAACTTGAGGCTCTTTAAAAGATCATAGTCCGGGTACTGCGAATTCTCCGAGCCCTCCTCGACCGAGGTGTCGTCAAGATCGGAAATGGCGTCGCCGTTGACCGAGCGGGCCCAGTCGATGGAGGCGGTTTGGATATTATCCAGGTAATCGAACTGCTCGTTGGCCGCCGACTCCTTGTCGCGCTCGCGCAGGACCAGTTGGATGACGTGCCGCGTGCAGGCCGCGCGGCCGTCCGCGCCGATGTCGCAGGCTTTGTCGTCGAGATAAATGACGGAGCCGTCGTCGGGGTAGTCGGCGGGAGTCGCGGGGGACTTCAAGACGGCTTTCAAGGCCGGATCGGCGATGTCGGCGGCCGTTTTTTCGCCGGGCACGCCGAAGACGTGGACCAGCTTCACCTTGAGCACCTGCGAAAGGGGATAGGAGGTCTCGCGGCCGTCGGCGCTTAGGACCACCGCGGCCGAGTCGATGCGCACGATGGTTCCGGAAACCTCCGCGCCGGCGTTAGTGAAGACGATGTCCGCGCGCGCGGAGGAAGCCAGCAAGACGGCCAGCGCCGCCGTAATCGCGAGCTTCTTCACGCGCCCTCCTTTTTTAGGAAGACGCGCTCGCGGGTCAGGCGCGAAACGGCGTCGAGGAATTTTTTGTGCGCCGGATACTCGGCGGTGGAATAAACGAGCTTGGCGCGCTTGAAGTCGGCGTCGCAGACCAGGCCCCGGGCGCCGGTCCGGCAGCTCATTGAAAAGGACTCGCCGGGCCCTGCGATGCGAACGGTTTTGGGCGCGGATAGGACGCGCAGCCCCGGAGGCAGGCTCACCGTGTAGCGGTAGCGTTTTTCCATGGGCTCGTGGTATTCAAGGCCGTAGAGGCGCTTGGTCAGCGAAACTTCGGGGAAGTCCTGCTCGAAATCGGGGAGCTTGAGGATGTAGAGATCGCCGGCGCGGATGAGATAATCCGGCAAACGGCAGCTCCAGCCGAGCAGGAAGGGCTTGGAGATGTTTTCGGCGTTTTGGGACTGATAGGACGTCAGCACGGCCGAGGGGTCCACCGCCGCGACCTGCTCCTCGAAGCTGGCCTTCAAGTCGCTGGCCTTGAGGCTTTTATAATAGCCGCGCAGCTCCGCCTCGTGCGTGCCGTCGTAGCGCGCCGAGAACGAAGCCGTCGCGCCGCCGTCCGTGCTGACGGCGAGGTTGTAGTCGTAGACGCTGGCGTTTTGCGAGGGCTTGGGGACGGGGACTTTGATGATTTTGCGGCCGAAGACGTCCACGACCTTCACGCCGTAGTCCATCGCCGGAATTTGCGGGTAGCTAAAATCCTCGCCGACGGAATCGAGGAACATGCCGCGGCCGTTGAGCGTCACGTGGGTAATGGCGTGCTCGAAGTCGATGTCCGGAACCTTGAAATCGTGAACGGCGCTGTAGTTGGTGTCCAAAAGAACCGGCGTCGAGCGCACGCCGATGACGCGCAGCATCGTGGTCAAAAGCAGCGCCTTGTCGATGCAGCAGCCGTAGCGCCGCCGCCAGGTCAGGTTCGCGTCGTAGCCGCCCCAGTTGGAGGCGACGCCCATCTTGACCGCGATGTAGCGCACGTCTTTTTGCACGTACTGGTAGATGGAGGCGACCTTGTCTTGCGTCGTCTTGTCGTTCTTGACCAAGTCAAGCGTGAACGCGGCCAACTGCGGGCTGGGCTTGGTGCGCGCCTGATACATCTTGGCGAGCCAGGAATAGATGCGGCCCCAGCGGTCGAAGAGCGCGGCCTTGACGTAGGGAGAGATGTCCGCGTACTGAACCATCGCGGGTTCGCTGACGATGGGCGGCAAATCTTTCAGGCGCCATTGGTACATGGTCAGGCCGCCCTTAGTCTCGATCTTCGGCCGCGAGAGATTCTTCCACGGGCCCGTGAAATTTCGCGCCGCGTAATAAAGCTTGCGGCCCTTGGGGACGGCGATGCGCAGCGTCGATTCCTGCACCGGCGCCCAATCCTGGAAGCCCCAGCTGGGGAAGAAAAAATCCTTGCGGAAAGGGTTGTAGGTGTCGGTCTCGGTTTCCCATTCGATGATCGAGCCGATTTGGAGCTCGGGCAGCTGGTAGGAGGCGACGCGGTAGTCCTGGAAGAACAGCGATTCGGCCTGCGGCCGGGTGACCTGGATTTTGGAGGGATCAAGAGGATAGACCCGGCCGTCGGGCTCGTAGACCGTGGCCTTCAAGATGCGCGCGCGGCTGCGGCCGTCCTCGAAGGAATCGGCGACTTGGCCCCAGGAGCTTTCCATGTCCTGCTTTAATATCTGCCCGATAAAGAGGCTGCGCTCGACGCGCGTGCCGTCCGGCCGGAGCACGACGTCGTCGTCCTCGGCGAGCGCCGCGCCGTCCACGCCGGGGTATTTTTTCTCGAACGCCGCGGCTTGGCGGAACAGCTCTCTTCCGCGCCCGGCACTGGCGGAAAGGAAACGTTTTTCGGAAACGTTTTCCGCTCCCGCCGGCGCCGCCTCGGCGAAGCGGATTTCCTCGACCGCCTCGCGCGGCAAAACTGCGCCGCCGGGCAGAACGACGCTGGTCTTATCGACCAGGACCGAGGGCGCGTTTTCCTCTCCGCCCGCGCGCAGCTTCAAGACGGCCGCGGAAGCCGAGGGCGGCAGGGCAAGGACGGCGGCGAGGAGCAAGGACGGCGCGCGCGGCATCAAACCTCCTGGAAAAAACTCTGTCCGCACGATAGCAAACTCACGCAAAGCGCGCAACCGGCGCCGGCTCCGGCCGGCGACGAAGCTCGATGAAGCCGCCGTCCAGGAGATGGACGTCCTGATATCTCCGGGATATCAGGGTCTTGGCGGCGTTTAGGCTTAAAGGGCAGGTGGACTCAGCGCAGTAGACCACGATGTCCTGGCCCCGGGCGATAGGGGTCGAGGCAATCTCGCTGTAGGGCGCGTTGACCGCGGTCTCGATATGCGACTGGGCGAAGCTCTCCGGGGGCCGCACGTCGATGATGAGGAGATGCGGCGCGCGGTTTAGGATCATCAGGCGCACGGCTTGGCAGGAGACGGTCGAGACCCCGACCTGGGCGGCCCGCAGGGGAGCCGCGGATAAGGCGAGCAGGAGCCCGCCGCAGACGATCCGAACTGCCGAGGCTTTTCGCACTTGGACGCACCTCCAAGGCACGAATTTCAAGCAAACGGCGCGCCAACGGGCGCCTTCCTAAATCAATCTAGTGTAGTGAGTCCAACGCTTCTTGACATTTGATCTCGACGAGCGAGATCATCCTTCGACGAGACGAAATGTAAAGGGACATATGACTCACTACACTAGCGAACGCTTCCCTAAGAGCATATGCCTTGGCATAGCCACAGACAAATCGGCGACGGCTGACTTTTATAAACTCTGCACGTAATGCTTTACGCATAAAGAAGCGAATCCTATTGGTCCGACGTTTCCTGGGGTTGCAATATCAGTCACCTGCTCCTCCAACCGTAATGGAAACTATAATGTTTTTCTCGGAAACTATCGCCATCCAGGAGTAGGGCGGAATATTTTCCTCAAGGCTTTTAGAGGAGGTTTTTGTATCGGCGTATAAGAAAGTAATGCTTTTATTTTTCGAGTTATTCATATAGGATGAACGCGGCATTCCGTATAAATCAAAAATTTTGCTTATTGGATCGCCGAGCCTAAGACCATGACCAGTTTCTAATGGAAGTTTTTTGAGAAGACGGCAACTCGTGCTGGCAATCTGAAATTTCGTTATGGTTATCGCAGTGACACTCATATCTGCGGGATCAAACTTAAAACGTAAAAATGATTTTGAGGCCGAGAAGTAATAGGTGCGAGATACTAATGGTGGTTCTTCTTTATCCACAAAGCAGCCTTTCCCTTCTTCTTTTTTTATAGTTGCATCACTGATTTCATTTTTTACAAGATCGAAACCGGCAATAGCATGTTCCGGGTTATGATAAATTTTCCATGGTCCTTCATCTCGATGTTTTGAGCAGGCAACGGATGCGAGCAGCATGGCAAGAGAAAAGGCGCCAAATAACTTTTGCATTTGCACTCCTTTAAAGTTGTGGAAGCAAAATGAAATAGTTGTTTCTCCGCCAATCATGATCAATCACCTGGACCAGATTATGTAAGTCATAGTTCTGAGCCCGAAAGCACCCGAATGTCGGGCGCCATCCCTGGTACGGGAGGAAGGCTCGATTGCCGAAAGCACTTCCCCCACCGTGAATGCCCACATGCGTATTTTGTCCATTTAAATCATGGATTGGGATATACCAGGGACCGAATTCGTTAGCCGTCGTTGGGACAGGCATGGCTATTTGATAAATTCCGGGAGTTAAGCCCTGGTGCCCCGGGACAATATTATTGTGGACTTCAAAGTTATGAAAAAGAGGCCACTGCCGTGAGAATGTAAAAAGATCGTTAGTTCCTGGTAAATAAACGAGAAAAATGAGACCATTTGGATCAACAAAATTCACAGGATTGTCTTCAACATACGCATAAGCATTTGCCCCTGTTCGCAGGGAAAGTGGATCTTGCTGCAAATACCTTCCAGTTAAAGTGTCGCTGTATCTTTGACGATAAAAATACATCCCGCTCTCTTGATCCCACTCGCGGCCGGTGAAGGCGTAAGGCGAACCGGTGAAGCTCTGCGATTCCACCGCCGGGCTTGATCCGCGCTCGTCCAAGAACACGGGCTGTCCATACGCCTCATACTGGATACGTTCCACCACATTCCCGGTTCCGTCCGTAACGGCCACGATGCTCCCTAGCCCGTCCGCGTGGAGGAAATACTCTGGGCCGGACGCGCCCTGCCGAATCTCCAGCGGCTCGTCGATGCCGGGGCCGTGGGTGAAGAGCGCGACCAGGTTGTCGTTCTGGTCCACGATGGCCAGGATGTCCTGGTTGTCGTAGACGTACTGATACGTCGTTCCCCCG
>DATLUA010000010.1:0-25170 GCA_035533295.1 Elusimicrobiota bacterium
ACGCGGCCCTCGTGGAGCATGGCGATGCGGCTGGCGATCTTGTAGGCCGACTTCATGTCATGGGTCACCACGATGGATGTCACCTTAAGCTGTTTCTGGAGATCCAGGATTAGGTCGTTGATCACATCGGACATGATGGGATCAAGGCCCGTCGTCGGCTCATCATACAAAATATAGGACGGCTCCGCCGCGATGGCGCGGGCCAGGGCCACGCGCTTTTTCATGCCGCCGGAGAGCTCCGCGGGCCTAAAATCCTCGATGTCCTTCAGGCCAACCAGGGCCAGTTTTTCCCGGGCCAGGCGCCGAAAGCGCGCCGGGGGAATAGGGGTCAGGTAGCGCAGTCCGAAGGTCACGTTCTCCCAGACCGTCATGGAGTCGAAGAGCGCTCCGTCCTGGAACAAATAGCCGAAGCGCCGGCGGTAGTCGGCCACCTCGGCCTCGCTTTTGCATTGGGCGATGTCCATCCCGTCGACCGTGACGGAACCCTCGTCGGGGCGCAAAAGCCCCACCACGCATTTCAAGAACGTGCTCTTGCCGCAGCCCGAGCCCCCGATGATGACCATGGTCTCGCCGGCGGCCACGGAGATGTCCACCCCGCGCAGAATGGTGCGCGCGCCGAAGCGCTTGACCACGCCCTTGGCCTCGATCACGTGATTCCCAGGGCGACCAAGACCGCCGTGGCCAGGTAGTCCAGAACGAAGATGGCCACCATGCTCAGCACCACGGCCTGGGTGGTGGACTTGCCCACGCCCTCGGCGCCGCCGCGCGCGGTGACGCCCTTGTAGCAGCAGATAAGCGAAATGGCCACGGCGAAGACATAGGCCTTGATGTAGCCGTGCATGAAGTGCCGCACGCGCATGCTGTCGATGATGTCGTGCCAGAACACGGAGGGCGGAATCTGGTACTTGACCTTGGCCACGAGCCAGCCGCCCAGGATGCCCGAAAAATCCGAGATGACGACCAAGAAGGGCATCACCAGGACGAAGGCCAGGAAGCGCGGGATGACAAGATAGCGGACGGGGTCGGTGCCCAAAGTGTAGAGGGCGTCAATCTGCTCGGTCACCTTCATGGTGCCCAGTTCCGCCGCGATGGCGGCTCCGGCGCGGCCGGCCACCACCAGCGCGGTCATGACCGGCGCCAATTCCATCACGATGGCGAATCCCACCAGCATGCCTACGAAGAGCGGCTGGTTGAAGAAGTGCTCGGTCGAGGCTCCGCCCTGAAGCGCCAGCACCATGCCGGTGAAGAACGTGGTCATGACCGTGACCGGCAGGGAGTCGGCGCCGATGCGCGCGCACTGAATCAAGGTCTGCCGCCACTCGATTTTCCCCTTGAATATCCAGCGCAGCGTCGACTGGGTCAAGAACGCGAACTGGCCGAGGGCCTCCATGACGCCCAGCGTCGCGCCGCCCAGGGCGGCGAGCCAAGTTTCCATCATGACAAGTATACCCGGGGAACCCGCGCCGTCAAGCCGCAGGGTATTTCATAGGGGATGACCCCCGCCAGGGCGGCGGCCTCGCGCACGGAGACCTCCTGCCCGGCTTGGCGGCCGAACACCACGGCCTCGTCGCCCACGCGCGTGGACGGAACGCGCGTGACGTCGATAGTGGCCATGTCCATGGAAATTTTTCCCACCACCGGGCAGCGCCGGCCGCGGACGAGCACGCTGCCCTTGTTGGAGAGCGCGCGCAAAAATCCGTCGGCATAGCCTATGGGCAAGGTCGCCAGGCGCGTTCGGCGCTTGGTCCTGAACGAGGCCCCGTAGCCGACCGCCGTTCCCTTGGGCACGGTCTTCAAGAACACGACGCGGGTCTTCACGCTCAAGACGGGCTCGAAGCCCGGATAAAGCCCGTAGACGGCCAGCCCGGGGCGCGCCATGTCCCAGCGGCTTTCCGGGTATCGCAAGGCCGCGGCCGAGGCGGCGGCGTGGCGCAGCAGCGGGCCGCGAGCCCGGGCGGAAACGGCCGCGACGGCGCGGGAAAATTCCGCGAGCTGCCGGCGCGTGTAGGAGGGGCTCTCCTGCGGGGAGGATAAATGGGTGTAGAGCCCGGTCAAGGAGCCCGGGCAGGCCCGCTCCAAGTGCTCCGCGGCCTGGGCCGCCGCGGGCGGCCGCATGCCGATGCGGTTCATGCCGGTCTCGATTTTCAAGTGGCAGGCGATGCGCCGGCCGCGCCCGCGGGCCGCCGCGGCCAGGCTCTTGGCGGCGGAGAGGCTCGCGACCGTGACGGTCAAGCCGCGGCGCGCCGCGACTAAAAAACTCTCGAAGGGATAGAGGCTGCCCAAGACCAGGATGGGGAGGCGCACGCCGCGCGCGCGCAAGGAGGCCCCTTCCTCGACGGAGGAGACCCCCAGCCAGTCGCAGAGCCGGTGCGCCTGGGCGTCTTGGGCGCAGGCCGCGGCGCCGTGGCCGTAGGCGTCGGCCTTGACCACGAAGAGGGTTTTGACGCCCCGGCCCAGGCGGGCGCCGAAGGCGCGTAGGTTCCGGCGCAAAGCCCGGAGATCGACCTCGGCCCACGTGGGGCGCAGTCCCGGCGGGTGCGTCCCTGCGCGCACGATTCCTCCTTGTCCCGGAGCCCGGGCCTCGGGCCCGCCGCCCCGGGGATGTTTTAAGCGGCCTCGGAAACCCCCGCCGCCTCCGGCTCGCCTTCCGCCGGGTTGTCGAAACGGGTGTAATCGCGTAAAAATCTCACTTCCGCCGTGCCCGTGGGCCCTTGGCGGTGCTTGGCCACAATGATCTCGGCCTTGGTGTCGTCGATGGTCGGGTCGTCCCGCTTGTAATAGGATTCCCGGTAGATGAAAGCGACCAAATCCGCGTCCTGCTCCAAGGCGCCGCTTTCGCGCAGGTCCGAGAGCTGCGGCCGCCCATCCGAGCGGCCCTTTTCCTCGGGACGGCGGGAAAGCTGGGACAAGGCAATGACCGGGATATTCAAGTCGCGGGCCAAGAACTTGAGGCCGCGGGAAATCTCCGAGACCTCCTGCTGCCGGCTCTCGGCCCGAAACGACGAGCCGCGCATGAGCTGGAGATAATCGATGACCACCAAGCCCAGCTCCTGGCCCTGGCGCCGCCAATCGACCGCGTTTTGCCGCGTAATCGAGCGCACGCCCGTGACCGAGAGGCCGGGCATGTCCACGATGCGCAGAGGCGCGTCGGAAAATTTGGCGGCGGCGCTGGTCAAGGCCGTCCAGCGGTCGCGCGCCAAAAATCCGGTGCGCAGCTGCTGCAAATTGATGCTCGCGTCCGATGCGATGAGGCGCAGCATCAGCGCCGCGCCGCTCATTTCCATCGAGAAAAACAGCACCGGAACTGGGGTCTTGGGGTGGAGCGCGGCGTTGGCCGCGATGTTCAAGGCCAGCGCGGTCTTCCCTTGGCTGGGACGCGCGGCGAGCAAGATGAGATCGGATTTCTGGAAGCCCGCGGTGATGCGGTCCAGGTTGCGGATGCCGGAGGGCACGCCGATGACCGCCTCGCGGCGCTTGTAAGCGGCCTCGATTTGCTCGATGGCCTGATGAGCCAGGGCCTTGGCGTCCAAAACCCCGCGCAGCACCTGCTTTTCGGCGACCTTCAGGACGCTGGCCTGGGCCTGGTCCAGGATTTCGGAAGGCTCCTTGGCCTCCTGGTAGCAGGCCGTGACCACGGCCGTGGCCGTGGCGATGAGATCCCGCAGGATGGCCTTGTCGCGCACCAGCCGCGCGTAGTGCTCCACGTGCGCGGCCGTGGCCACGCTGTTGACCAGGTCCGTCAGGACCTCCATGCCGCCGACGTCGTCTAGGGCCTTCAAACGCCTCAATTCCTCGCCCGCGGTGACCACGTCCACGGCTTCGTTGCGTTCGTAGAGAGCGCGCGCGGCCGCGTAAATCCGGCGGTGGGAGTCCTGGTAGAAATCCCTGTCCTCGAGGATGTCGAGGGTCTTTTCCACCGCGTCCTTGGAGAGCAACATGGCGCCCAGGACGGCTTTTTCAGCCTCCAGGGCCTGCGGCGGAATCTGGACGGAAGCGGGCATGGGCAAAACGGGCGGCGGCCGGACGGAGCGCCGGCGGGCTACTGCCGGGCCGCGACGGTGACTTTGACCTTGGCGCCGACGTCGTGAAGGAGCCTGAGCTCCACTTCATGCTCGCCCAGCGTGCGAATCGGCGACTCCAAGATCACGGCGTTCTTGTCGACCGTGTAGCCGCAGGTCTTCAAGCTCTTGACGATGTCGCTCTTGCCGACCGAGCCGAAGAGCTTGCCCTCGGCGCCGGACGGGCGCGAGAAGGACAGCGAAACGCCGGAAATCTTGGCGGCCAAGCCCTTGGCCTCCTCGGTCCGGGCCTGGGTTTTCTTGGCGCGGCGATCGCGGCTCGACTCCCAGGCCTTCATGGCCGCGGGGCCGGCCTCGGCCGCGAGGCTGCGGGGGAAGAGGTAGTTGCGCGCGAAGCCGTCCGAGACCTGCTTGACTTCGCCGGAACGCCCGAGAGCGGGCACGTCGGAACGCAGAATGACCTTCATGAAACCTTCTCCTGGATCAGTTCGAGGTATACGGGAGCAGGGACAAGTTCCGGGCCCGCTTGACGGCCCGGGTCAAGCCGCGCTGATGTTTGGCGCAGTTGCCGGTGGTGCGCCCGGAAATGAGCTTCCCCGTCTCGCTCAGAAACGAGCGCAGCAGCGGGATTTGCTTGAAATCGACGTCTCGGATTTTCTCCGCGCAAAAGCGGCAGACCTTGCGCCGCTTCAGGAAGGGCTGGCGGCGCCCCTCGGGGCGGCGGGGCCGGGCTCCGGCCGTCGTTGGAGCGGCGGACGGCGCCGTGGCGGTCGCTGCGGGGGCGGCGGGGGCGGCGGTTACGGTTGTTTCGGTTTTCTGCGTTTCGGATGAAGACATTAAAAGGGAACCTCCTCGATTTCGGCGCCGCCCGCGGCCTCCTCGGCCCCCGTGCCTTGCGCCGGCGCCGCCGCGGCTGCCGTAGACGCCTCCTTCTCCTCAGTGGCTAAAAATTGCACGCGACGGGCTTCCACTTCAAGCACCGTGCGCTTGGCGCCGGTCTTCTTGTCCTCGAAGTCGCGGCTGCGCAGCCGTCCCTCCACGTGAACCGGGCTGCCCTTGTGCAGGCGCTCCTTGCAGCGCTGGGCCGCCTCGCGCCAGACCACGACCGGAACGAAGCTGGTCTGCTCCTTCCACTCGCCGCTGGCCTTGTCCTTGTAGTTCTGGTTGACCGCGATGGAAAAAAAGCACTTGGCCGTGCCCTGCTGGGTGAAGAAAATGTCCGGATCGCGCGTCAGGCGACCGGTCAGCATGACCTGATTCTGCTCGGGCAGGCGCAGGCCGCTCATGAGGCGGAAGGCGCCGGCGCCGGAGTCGCCTCGGAAGCCGCGGCTTTCTTCTTCTTCTTGGAGGGCTTCTCCTGCAGGACGCGCTCCATGGCGAGCATGGTCACCTGCCGCAGGATGGCGGCGTCCAGGGAAAAATCGTGGGAGAGCTTCTTGATGAGCGCCGGCGCGGCGTTGTACTTCAGGTAGAGATAGACGCCGTCGCGGGCCTTGCCGATGGGGTGAACCAGCTTGCGCCGGCCCCACACCTCGTGGCCGACGACTTCGCCGCCCGCCTTGGCGAGCGCCGCGCGGGTTTTCTCCATCCACTCGGCGGCTTCGGCGTCCGAGAGCGCCGGCTTCAAGATAGCGACGGTTTCGTAAATGGCCATAGATTTCTCATAATATAGCAAATGACCCAGACGCTGGCAAGGGGGAAAAAGCGGGCCGTCCTTCTGGCCGCGGCTCTCCTGGCGCTGGCCGCCGCCCGCGCGCCGCGGGCGCGGGCCGAGTCCTTCGACTCCCTGGTCGCCAAGGGCCGGCGAGACTTGGCGCGGGGCCGGCGGGGCCAAGCGCTTTTAGAGCTCTCCCGCGCGCTCGCGCTGTGGCGCCCGGCCGACGGGAAGGCGCCGCGGGCCCGCGTCCTGGCGGACAAGGCGGCGCTGGAAAACGACGTCGGCGAGCTCGACCGCGCCATCGCCGACCTTTCCGCCGCCGTCCGCCTGGATAAAAAGCGCCCGGACTATTTCTACCGCTTGGGGCTCCTCTACGAAAGAGAGTCTCGCGATGTGCCGGCCGTCGGGGAATTCTACAAGGCCGTCGCCTTGAACCTTTCTTATAAGGAAGCCTATTTCGCGCGGGGCCAAGCCTACGAACGGCTGGGCAACCGCGATTTTGCCCGGCAGGACTACAAGACCTCCTGCCGCCTGGGCTATCGCCCCGCCTGCGACGCCTTGGACGCCGGCGCGCCGCGGCGACGCCGGAAAAAAATACTGACAGCCGCGTTCGCGCGCTGCCGCGCCTTCCTAAAGTCCTGCGCCTACGGCGGCGCGAGCTACAGCCAATGCGTCAAGCGCGCCAAGCCCTGCGCGCCCGACTCGCGCGGCGCGTGCTGCCCGCGAAATTGCCTGTCCCTGTTCTGGGGGCTGCTGCCGTCCCGCAGCGAGGCCTCGGCCTACGACGCCGCCTTCGGCTCGCCGCGTCCGGCCTGCGCGGGCATCCCCTAGCCCGCGCCTGTCGCAAAGGGCAAAATGCTACAATGCTTCGCCGCTTTGGGGCAGTTAGCTCAGCGGTAGAGCACTGTCCTCACACGACAGGGGTCATAGGTTCAAATCCTATACTGCCCACCATTTTTAAGGCCGGGAAATCGGCCATTTATCGTCGGAAAAGCCGCGCCGGCTCCCAAAGCCGTCTGCGCAATTGCCGGGGCCAAACATATGGGGAAAACGAGCAAAGACCTATCGACGCCTGACGGCTATGGGCGGCTTGCCTCCGGCATAGAGACTCTATTAAAGGAAGCGCGCAAGCAGGCCGCCCGTTCCATCAACGCCGTTTTGACCGCCACGTACTGGGAGATGGGCCGCCGCATCGTTGAGTTCGAGCAAGGTGGCAATGGGCGGGCAGGCTGTGGCGAAGCCCTCCTTGAACGCCTGTCGAAGGAGCGGAACCGGCGGCAAGCCAGGAAGAACGCTTCGTGCGAAGTCCGCGGGCGTAGCCTCACAAGGCCATCAGCGTCAACGTCAGGCAGGGGATGTCGGTCATGAAGCTCATCGACCACATCAGCGCGACGGGGTTGATTTTAGATGGCGCAAAACAGCCCCCTTGAAAAAAACAGTTTTGGGGCTAGCCTTAGAAGTCGGCTTTCTTGGATTCCATACTTCGCGCCGAAAGGAGGAACCAGGAGTTGCCGGAAATTAATGATGGGGTCGGCTCCGTTGCTGAGACCGGGAGAGACGCCGGGCATTTTGGAATCTCTTCCGGCCCGTTATTTTCCCGCCTAATTAAAAAGCCGCGCTCCGAGATTCACGGCGTGGCGATTCCTGGAAGGCTAATCTTCGGGCTGACGTTCCTATTATTACTTCCTTACATAAGCTTTGCGGCGGCGATCTCCTGGACGGGCGCGGCCGGAGACGGCAATTGGTTCACCGCGAACAACTGGTCGCCCACGCAGGTTCCCACCGCGGTTGACGATGTGACCATCGATGGCAATGTAACTGTTCATGTCCCGCAGGGATATCCATCCGTAGCCTTCAATACCTTAACTCTAGGAGATTCTGCTGGAAATTTCGCCCCGACCTTAAAAATCTCGACAGGCGCTTCGACAAGCGGAAATCTGACGGTTGAGCCTCATGCTATCCTCCAGCAGGACACGATCCAAAATATTTCCTTGGGCAGCATTGACGTCATGTCTGGCGGCCTCATAACACATACTGCCAATACCGCGTCAAAAACTGCTGTTGTCGATCTGGTTGTTTCCGGAGATTTCAACCTGCAAGCCGGGGCGAGCATCGCGGTCAGCGGTTTAGGCTATGCTGGTGGAGGCGGCGGCACCAGTTCTCCGGGGCATCCCGGCGGCGGGCCGGGAGGAGGTCTTGGGGGCGTCGGCTTTACGACGGGCGGCAGCGGAGGAGGACACGGCGGCGATGGCGGCAATGGCAACGGCGGCATCACCGGCGGGACTGGTTACGACTCAATTAGCAATCCGACGGATATGGGCTCGGGCGGAGGCGGACAAGATGCTTACTACCAACCCGCAGCGGGGGGCGCCGGCGGAGGTGCCGTTATTCTGTCGGTTGGCAGAACCCTGATCATCAACGGCACTATTAGCGCGGATGGATTGGGCGGCGGCAATGGAGGCATGGCGGGCGGTGGCGCCGGCGGAACGGTCAACATCACGGCGGCGGTGCTATCCGGCACCGGATTTATTCATGCCGATGGAGGGATGGCGGGCAATTCTAATGGTGGAAGCGGCGGCGGCGGCATTATTGCCCTGAATATCACGGGCGCTTACAATCCGGGTTTGACCTTGCAGGCTGCGTCCGGGCAGAACGCTATTAAAGGAACGGCGCAGGTGGGCGGGGCAGGCGTTATCTCTATCAAAGAACCAGAGCAAACCAGTTATACACTAATTTTAGGCTCCCCTGGCACGGTTACGCAGAGCCAAACGCCCATTACGGACGCAAATTTCGTCAATATTACGACCATCGATGTGACTGGTGCAGTCGAAGTCGCTGCCGACAATTTAGCCTTTCCCTCGAACAACGGAGGCATCGACATTGAATCCGGCGGGAACCTGATCCTGACGGCGAACTCTGTTTCCGGCGGGAACCTGCTGGTGGAAAGCAGCGGCGTGTTTACTCAAGCCAACACTGCCGGCTTGGGTTTTTATTCCGTTTCGGTCCAGTCTGGAGGAGAATTGACCCAGACGCCCAACGGCTCGACGAAGCAATCAACTCTCAATCTTGTTGTGGCCGGCGATTTTGACTTGCAGCCGGGGGCGAGCATTGCGGTTGATGGCCTGGGCTACCCGGGTGGATTGGGAGGCAATCCTGGGCAAAACGGCGACGGTCCCAGCGGCGGGGCGGGCGGCCCCGTTTACGGCTCCGGCGGCGGCGGCCACGGCGGCGACGGCGGTTCGGGTGCGCAAGATGGCGGACCTGGCGCTGGCGCAGGAGGACCTGCCGGTTATGATTCCATCACCGATCCGACCGATTTGGGCTCGGGTGGAGGCGGAGAGACCGCGTCTTATCAGCCGCAAACGGGAGGTTCCGGCGGCGGCACGGTCATCCTCTCGGTCGGCGGGACCCTGACTATCGGCGGCCTCATCAGCGCGGATGGAGCCGGAGCCCCTCAGGGAAGCCGGGCTGGCGGCGGCGCGGGCGGAACCGTTAACATCACAGCCGCAGCCTTGGCCGGAAGTGGAAGAATCCGTGCTAATGGCGGCGCGGCAAGCAATTCCTACGGCGGGGCCGGAGGCGGCGGCATCATCGCATTGAACGTCACGGGAGCAGACGCGTCCAGCCTAATTCTGGACGCTTCCGCCGGTCTCAACACGGCGGGGCCGGGACACGCGGGCGGCGCCGGGCTTATCGCCTTCAAAGAGCCGGGGCAAGCCGAGGACAACCTTCGCATCGGCGACACGGGAGTGGTGGCCCAAAGCTCCACCCCACTTAACGGCATCTCCATTTTCTTTTCTACGGTTTCCCTTTTGAACAGCATTGTTGTCCTGCCGCCGGCGAGTATCTTGAACGCCTCTGGGTTGGTCGTTCTGGGCACGGCCGATGTCACCGCCGCCAGCCTGAATTTAGGCACCGGAGGCATGGATATCAAGGAAGGCGGCGTTCTGCGCCTCGACGCCCAAGCGGCTTCCGGTCCGCTACTCGTCGAGTCGGGCGGCGTCTTCTCGCATGCTAATCTTGTTCCTCTGGGTTTTAACTCGGTTATCGTCCAGCCCGGCGGCGCTCTAACCCACGCTTTTAACGGATCGACCAGACAAGCGATTCTTAATCTCAACGTTTCGGGTGATTTCGATCTGCAAGCCGGCGCCAATATCGCGGTTGAGGGAATGGGCTATTCCGGCGGCGTGGGAGGCAATTGCGGTCCGGCTGGGAATGGCTCCGGACCAGGGGGTGGTATTGGAGGAACGGGCAATAGTGCGGGTGGGGGCGGCGGGGGATATGGAGGGCAAGGAGGGCAGGGGAGAGGCGGCCTCAATGGAGGATCTCTCTACGCTTTAATTACCGATCCAGTTGAACTTGGCTCCGGGGGCGGAGGAGGATACGGTTGCTATACCGGAGGCCCAGGCGGCGCGGGCGGTGGTGGCGTTATTTTGTCGGTCGGCGGCACATTGACGCTTGATGGAGTCATCAACGCAAATGGCACCGTCGCCACCCAGGGAGGCAATGGCAATGGCGGAGGTAGCGGGGGCACGGTCAACATTACTGCGGCAACGCTAACGGGCTCAGGTGCCATATACGCCAATGGCGGAGCCGGAACCGCGAATAATGGCGGCGATTCTCAACGAATCCGCCGGCCCCAGAACGGTTATTTTGTCTACGAGGCTTTTGAGCCCGGCGGCGCTTCTGACTCTTCACACGACTGGACCAACGGGGGTAAGCCCCGGAGAAACCATCACGGACACCATCGAAGTGGATAATAACGGCCCTACGGCGAACAATGTTTCAGTGGTTGTCCGTTATATGGATATGGGCGATTTCGTTGGAGCGTCACCGGGGTATACATTTTATCTCCTAGGCAATATTTTCAATGGGGGCTACGAGTCCGTCCCATTCTTGCGGTGGGATTTTCCTCAAATTCCAGGACATTCAAGGATTCTTCTCAACTACGAAACAAAAGTGCGGCCCGGCGCCGGCCCGGATCAGCAATTGGGCGGGTCTGTATATGTTTTGGGCACGGCGGACGCAAACAGCATCATGAATAAATACCAAATGCCATGAGGATTTTTTGTAATTATTCCCAGGAGAATTTTGTGAAGAACAATATCGGCTGTCATGAAATCGCGTTGCTGAAATCAAGGAGCCTGCTGGGCATTGTGTTCATTATGGCTGCTCTTGTTAATGCCTGCCTCGCACGAACCGCACGAGCGCATGAAAGCGTACGCGAGCGGAATCTTGAGAATTTGGGATGGCTTGTCGCCCAAGCGCACGAGTCGTTAAGTGGTGATGCTTGTCAGGAAGTCATGCAGATGTTTCAGGATAAAACGGATGGCATCAGGGACAATCCGGAACTTATTGATACTTACCTTTACATGATTGAAAAGAGCACGGATCCGGATTGCGTTATCAATGCTGCCGAGTATTTGGATGTAAGCATTCATTCCCTTAAAAAAATCGACATTCATCAACGAAATAAGATTGGGGATGCGCTTGCCCATGTCCTTAATAATGAAAGCATCCATCTTAAATGGTGGCGCGTACAAATAGGGATAATCGCGCCAGACTTGGAAAAAATGGGTCCTCCATATCGGCAAATGGCTTATGACTGGTATATAAGGGATTTAAAAAATCTTCTTGAAGATCAGGCTATCACTGATGACAAACGAGATGAGGCTCTTGGTTGTGTTTGGAATCTTTTGAGCATCAACTCAAAATTGCCGATGGATTTGCTCCGCAAGATCATTAAAAAATTCAATCTCATTCAATTTTCAGAATCTTCGGCCGCTACGATGAGTGATCGCTCATCGGCGAAACAGAAGAAAAAATATGTTGCGGAAATGGAGCAATTGTTAAAGAGGCAATAATGGTCAGGCTATTAGGATTTCCGATCCTCTTGCTTGCCTTTATTCCTAAAACGGTCATGGCATACGACCGGACCTTGGCATCGGATTATGCTACTGCATGGTACTACACGGATGCAATAAATTCTGGATTCGCGAACCGCATAAACAACCTGAGCAGCAAAGAGAAGCCAACTCCGATTACTGGGGATTATCTCTGGTATAACAGCTTCGGGCCTCCCGACGTCGGCGACAATACTATTGCAGAAAAATACGAAAAAGACTGTGCGAATTTTGTTTCACAGTGCTTGATTGCCGGTCAAATAGCAATGTCGGGTCCTGGTTCCGGCGGTACTATTACTTTAGCGGCGGGGCTTCGAGATGCCTTGGCTGCTAAAGTTGCTCCCTACTTTTTTAATGCCCCTTCAGAGGCCCCTGATAATCTGGAAACCGGTGATATTGTTATTTTCAACGAGGGGGGTGCTTATCATGCCACGATCGTAGTCCGTGGCAATGGCTCTGGGGATGATCCCCTGAGAGGGCAGTTGGCGGCAATCCTCAACGAATCCGCCGGCCCAAGGACGGTTATTTTGTCCACGAGGCTTTTGAGCCCGGCGGCGCTTCTGACTCTTCACACGACTGGACCAACTGGGGTAAGCCCCGGAGAAACCATCACGGACACCATCGAACTCGACAATAACGGCGTGGCGGCCAACAACGTTTCCGTCATTGCCCGCTATCCGGATTGGAGCGATTCCGTCAGCGCTACGCCAGGCTATACGCTCTACACTTTGGGCAACTTCAGCTACGGCAGCTATCAACCAGTGCCGTATTTGCAATGGGATTTTCCAACCATCCCCGGGCATTCCAAGATATTTCTGAGCTATCAGGCGAAAATCCGGCTCGGCGGCCCGGCCGATCAATCACTGGGCGGCCATATTTATGTTTTAAGCACGACCGACGCGAACAATATCATGGGGAAGTATAAACTGCCTTGAAAATATGATGATCCAATGGCTGGGGCGACACCGTACGCTGGCCCTGATCTTTGCGGCCAGCATTCTTCTTTGCCTGGGCTGGCGGCGCCTTCTGCTGCAAGGGCAGGTTCCGGTCAACGGCCACATGATGGCGTACGTCTTCCCCGACTGGAAGAACATGCATTCCGCATTCACGCATCCGCGGCTCCTTTTATGGAATCCGGCGCGTGATTTGGGGGAACCCTACGCGGCCGATCCGCAAAACATGGCCTTCTACCCTCCTTTTTGGATGTTTCTTCCTTTCGGCGATTTTTCCGCATTCATAAGGTTGTGGGTGGTTTTTCATACGTTGCTTGCGGCTTCTTTCATGGCTCTGCTGGCGTGGCGCTGGTATTCCTCGCCGTCCGCTTCGTTCGCCGCGGCCGTCATAACGGGTTTAAACGGATTTTTCATCGCTCGGGTCGTTTTCCCGCAGCATTTCGCTTCGGCCGCTTGGCTTCCGGCCATTCTCTATTTCCAAGAAGAAGGGTCGGCCCTGGGCCTTGGCTCGTGCGTCGCGCTCCAGTGGCTGGCGGGCTTTCCTCCGTTTTCGATCTTAAGCGTGCTGGCCGCGCTCGGCTTGGCGCTGCGCCAGGGCTCGACGGGGCTTAAGTGCTGGTTAAAGGGCGGCCTTTGGGGCGCGGGCCTTGCGGCCGCCGGGTGGCTTCCATTCCTGCAAATGATGGCTCATTCCACGCGCAGCTTGGTTCTTTCCTCCGGAGCCGCCGACAAATTCTCCGTCCCGCCCGTGCAGCTTATCAAAGAGATCTTTGTTCCGCAGTGGTACGCATTCATGCCCCGCATGTCCGGAGATCCGGGTATCGTCACTTTTTATGTCGGCCTATTCGCGCTGGCTTTGGCGGCCTGGGGAGCGGCCAAGGGTCTCCGCGAGCGCCAAATTGGCTTGGCGACCGCAGCGGCCTTCCTGCTCAGCCTTGGCTCGTGGCTTCCCGGCTACAATCACGCGGCTTTCCTACATATTTTCCGCTTTCCGGCGAACTGGCTTCTTTTGGCTTCCACGGGCGTGGCTATCCTTGCCGCGGCCGGAGTTTCCCGGATCAAGCGTCCGTCGCGCCGTTGGCTCTGTGCCGCGCTCGTCGCCGGGGACCTGGTCGTCTTCAGCCAGTATAAGCTTTCCGCTTGGGCGTTGCCTGATTTCTTCATGAACGTTCCGCCGCTGGCGCGAAATCTTGTCGCCCGAGCGGGCCCGAGCCCCGTTCGCATTTATCATGCCGAAGGCCTCATGAATCTTTGGAAAAACCAAGACTTGAAGACGCCTCAAGACTATTTGATGCTGCGAGAACTTCTGGCTCCTTCTTACGGCACGGCTTTCGGCGTCCAAGAGGCCTACAGCTTCCAAGTGTTGAAGTTCAAAGACGCCGCCGCATTCCAAGACCGCCTCGCCGCCGCGAAGCCGAACTGGCCGCTTCTAAGCGACGCGGGCGTTTCCCTCGTTCTGGATATCGCGCCGGGCGCCCGCAGCATCGGGCCGAAAACCGTGCGTCTGATCCAAAACAAGGAGGCCAAACAGAGAATCTTTTTGGCGGGACACGGCCCGGGGAAGGTCGACGGTTTATATTATTCGCCTGGGCTGGCGCGGGCGCTCATTACGACGCCCGCTCCCGCGCGTGCCGTCTTTGCCGAATCAGACTATCCTGGCTGGGCCGCATTTATCGACGGCAAGGAAACGCCGCATCAACGCTTTGACGGCCTGTTCCCCTCGGTCATGGTTCCCGCTGGGAACCATGAAGTGATCTTCTCTTTCCATTCAACGGCGTTCGAACTGGGATTGTTCATCAGCGTGTTGACGCTTGTATTATTGTTGGTTTTAAAATTTAAGCGGATGCGAGAGGGCAATACTGTCTTAGGAACTCTAATGAATCAAGAACCCCCAGTAGGGAGTCGACATGAAAACTGAGAGTGGACCTTTATTGATTCATATCCCTAAAAATTTAAATTCGCCATGGCGATTGATTCTGTTTTGGCGTTTTGCTCCGGTCGCATATGCGCTTCGTCGCCAGCGCGACCGTGCCGGCCGGCTATCCTTACAAGTACGATCCGGCGACGCGCACCCACGGGGAGGAGGCATGAGCCAAAAAGTTCGTTGTTCCGGTGCAAAAATTAAGCTGTCTGTAATCGCCGTCTTGGCGGCGGCGATTTTCGGCGCGGCCAGCCGCGCTTTCGCGCAGCAAATCTCGCCGGCTCCCCCCGGAGGGGGATTCACGACCAAGAGTAAATTTCTCGCTTATGCGCGCATCGCCTTGGGCGGCCCCGCGTGCCTGCTGGCCACGGACGGGTGGCAGTATATGGGCATCGACGATCGGACCATCATCAACACCTCGATCTACGTGATTGAGCGCAGCACGGACGCTTACTGCCTGGATTGGTACATCACCGAACTGCAAGGAATGGCCCAGTACTCGGGGAAAACCTTTAAAGCCAGGAAGAAGCAATGGAAACGGGCGGCCAATGCTTTGACGGAGGTGATGAATCATCCCAATCCCGATATCCGCGCGTATAGCTCCGGGGGGGCTAATCCGCACATAGTGACGCCTTGGAATGTAAGATTCGGCGCCGCCCAGGCACTTCAGGCCATGGGCCCACCTTATCAGGAGGAAGCCTATGAATATTTTCTAAATGAAATGGGTAGGCTTGCTCGCGACAAAAGAGTTGACGATGGGAAGCGTTGGGAGGCAATCATGCTGCTCCGGCAGTTTTATTTTCACAAGCCCGGAGAAGCCTCCCCGGGTTTTTATAAGAAAACAAGACACAAGCCTCCAGTAATTCTGTTCCGTGACGTTAACAAAAATCTTAACCTCGTAAGTTTTTGGCAATCGCATTTACTAAATGGAGTCGTAGAAAAACAAATGCTGTCGGAATTTAAGAATTTTGTGAAGAAATGAAAAGACGACTATCGGTCGTGTTCGTGTTTGGCGCCCTTATCGTCCAGGGTGCACCCTTTGTCATGGCCTATAATCGGACCGCAGCCGTAGATTATGCTCTAAACTGGTATAACACCGATGTTTTGAACGATCGTAAAGCGAACCATATAAACAATTCCAACGAAACGGCGAAAGCTTACTCTCCTCAGGTAACTGGCAATTACCTCTGGTACTACGATGGCGGTTCCGATTATGGCAGCGACCTGTTCGGCCCGGTTAGTTATGTCTCCCAGGCGCAACCCGGCATCGGCCGTGACTGCGCGAACTTTGTTTCTCAGGCCCTAATAGATCCGACGGGCGGAGGTCTAAGCCTGCCCGACCCGGACGGTGCCGGGGGAACGGTCAAGAGCGCCTTACGTTTGGGCTGCGAGCTCTCCGGGGATTCTCTGGGCGGCCTGGGGGACTTCTTCACCTCGGCCGCCAGCGCCCCTCCCTATTTGAGTCCCGGCGATGTGGTCGTTTTCCAGGGCATCCAGGGATGAAAACGAGTGCCAACGGATGTCAGCCCATGCAAGCCGGTGTAAACCTGTTTCTCGACGAGAAACGGCTTAAAAATGGCCTCCCCGACGGGAAACCAGAAACTGGCCTGTTCGTCCTCACACGACAGGGGTCATAGGTTCAAATCCTATACTGCCCACCATTTCGCCCCCCGCCCGGGGCTATTCGCCCAGAATTCGGCGCAGGGACGCTTCGTAGCGCCGGCGCTTGACCGGGGCCAGCGCCGCCAACGCGTCCTCGCCGGCGGCGGAGCGCCGGGCCATCTCCTGCAGGGCGGCGGCGGATAAAATCGCGCCCGGGTCCAGGCCCTCCTCCTCGGCCCGCTGCTTGCGCCACTGCCGGAGTCGCTCGAAGACCCGCTCCTGGCGCATGTTGCGCCGCGCGCGCTCGGGGCGCGGCGGCTCCTGGAGCGCGGGCGGGCCCGAAAGGCCGCGGCGCACGGCCGAAACGATCTTGTCTCCCAGGCGCTCCATGACGTACGGACTCGCGCCCTTGATGCGCGCGAGGCTCCCCTTGTCGCGGGGCAGCTCCGTCGCCAGGCGGACCATGAAATCCTCGCTCATCACGCGGAAGGGCGCCTGATCCCGGCGCGCGGACTCGGCCTCGCGCAAAAGGTAAATCTCGCGCAGGGCCGCGCGCTGCTCGCCCGACAAGGCGCGCGCCCCGGTCATGGACCAGAAGCCCTCGGGGTTGAATTCCTTGTTGGGCAGCGTCACGTCCTCGAGCTCGCCGAACGCCTCCGCCGCGTCCTCCCAGCGCCCGCGCTCGTCCAAAAGCCCGCGCTGGATTTGGGAGAGCTCGATGAGAAAGTAGGTGTCCATCTGCGCGTAGCGCAGGTGTTCATCGGAGAGCGGGCGCTTGCCCCAGTCCGCCTTCTGGAGCTTCTTGGACAAGACCACGCCGAAGTGCTTCTCGATGGCCTTGGCCAGGCCCAGCTCCTTCCAGCCCAGGAACTTGCCCGCGATCATGGTGTCGAAGATGTTCCGGACCTCGAAATCATAGTCGCGCTTGAGGCCGATGAGGTCGTACTCCGCGGCGTGGAAAATCTTCTCGATGGCCGGGTCGGCGAAAATGGGCCCCAGGCTCGAGATGTCGCGCACCGCGATGGGATCCAGGATGTAGTCCGCCTCGGGCGAGGACATCTGGATGAGGCAGACCTTCTCGTGGTGGGCGTAAAAGCCGTTGGACTCGGTGTCGAAGCCCAGCGAGGCAAAGCCGCGCAGCTCCTCCACGACTTCCTCCAGGTGCTCGCGCGCGGTGATGAGCGCGGGGCGGCGCACGTTCGGAATTTTTTCACTCATGCCGCCTCCGCCGCCGCGGCCGTCGCGATCTCGGCCGCGCGAAAAAACTTGAAGTAGAGCCAGATGTTCACCGCCACGACCGCGCCGTAGCAGTAGAAGGGAAAGCCGATGTCGGCTTGGCCGAACATCGCGCCGGTGAAGAAAATGGCCCCGGCCGAGGCCGCCAGGCGCGAGACTTGGTTCCAGCCGAAGACCCGGCCCAGCTCCGCGCGCGCGACCATGGCGGCCATGGCGTTTTTCTGCACCGGCATGGCGGCCACGCGCAGCGTGGGCGTGAGGAAATACACGAACAAGTCAAAAGGCAGGAAACGGACCAGCGGCATCAAGACCAGGAGCGCCGCGCCCAGGCCCCGGGTCCAGGCCACGCTGCGCACGAAGCCCAGGTTGCGCCCCAGCGCCGGCGCGGCCAAGATGGCCAGCGCGCCCAAGGAACCGCTGATAAACCCATAGATCGACATGCGCTTGGCCGTGACGTGAAAAACCAGGATGAAAAAGGGAATCAAGAACGGCGTGATGAGCCCCTGCGAGAGGCCGTTCAAGGCCCCGGTGATGGAGAACTGCCCCAGCACGCGCGCGCTTTTAAGCTGCCCGAGCTTCCCGCCCGGCGGCGGCAGGCGCAGGGGAATAAGGAACGCCATCCCCGCCGCGGAGACGATCGCCGCGGCGCAGAAGGCACCGCGCACCGAGACCAGGCGGGTCAACAGCGTGCCGGCCGCCGCGGCCAGGCCGCTCAGGAACATGAACCAGGAAAAAAACTTGGTGCGGTTCTGGGAGGAGCTCAAGTCCGTCAAGGCCGCGTTCTGGATGGGCTGCGCCGCGCCGCCCACGCCGCCGCCCATCAAGGACCCGGTGGCCGAGTAGCCGCCCAGAATCGCGGCCAGGAAAAGCGCCCAGAGCCCGGTGGAGAAGCACAAAATTCCAGCCGAGACCGGCAGGATGACGGCCGCCAGCCACAAGGTCTTGGTCCGGCTCCACACGTCGGCCAGGATGCCGATGAGCAGCCCCTGTCCGGCCGCGGCCACGCACGCCGCGGCGTAGATGGCGCCCAAGGTCAGGGCCGAATGATGCAGATCCTTCAGGACCAAGAAGGGAAAGGCCAGAGAGATCATGCCGGCCGCGAGGCTGCGCGCCGCGCGGTAGCCCGCCAGCCAGAAAAGCTGCCGCCGGCGCTCGGACTCGCTCATGAGCCGCCCTTGCGCAGCGCCCAGCCGCCCAAGGCTCCCGGCGGCTCGGGCAAAAACTGCGGGGTCTGTTCGCGGTTGTCCAGCGCCGCGGCCTTCTCGACTCGGCCCTTCAAGTACGCGTACAAATCGGAAAGCGTGACGCTGCCCTGCGCGTCCTTGGCCGCGCCGTTTAGGCCCTTCAAGAGGTAGTAGGTGAAGGCGCCGTGGCCCTGGTCCGCGAGCACGCCCGCGGTCTGCGTCCCCGAGGCCGCGGTCAGGGCCGCGACGCTTCCTCCCGCGGCCGGGCCGCCCCAATCGACCTCGGTCACCAGGGGCCGCGTGCCCTGGGCCGAGACCGAGCGCTCGCCCGCGCCCGAGAAGCAGGAGTCGAGCACCGCCAGCGCGCGCGCGGCGCCGAGTTTCTGCAAATCCGCGTAGAGGCGCGTAAGCGGGAAGCCGGTCTTGTCCAAAAACTCCGGGTCGCCGTCGAAGGGCACCAGGTACGCGGTCTTGCCCGCGGGGTCGGCGGCGCCGTGCCCGGAAAAATAGAAGAACACCGTGCTCTTGGCGTCCGCGTTGCGCGGCAGCCAGCGCTCCAGATAGGCGGCCAGTTGGGCCTGCGTGGCGTCCTGGCCCAGGAGCATGCGGATGTGATCCGGCGGCACGCCCAAAGCTTCCAGGTGGCGCCGCGCGGCCAAGGCGTCTCGCCGCGCGAACGTCGCCGGCGGCAGGCCCCGCGCGTAGTCCTCCACGCCCACGACCACGGCGAAAGCGTCCGGATTTGGCGGCTCGTGGTAGGTCGGCTGGTCTACGTCCGAGGAGACGCTCGCGAGATCGGGCGCGGCGGCGGGCGGCCCGCCCGCGCTGCCCGCGACCGCCTGGGCCAGCATCGAGGAAGCTTCCAAATAGCCCTGGCGCTGGGCCAAGGCCACGATGGCCGCGGTCATGGGGCCGGCCGCGGGAAAGCCCTGCGCCAAGAGATAGGACTCGACGTCTTGATGCCCGTAGGCGGCGGCGAGCATGAGCGCCTTGTAGGCCGCGGCTCCGGCGGAAGGCGCGCCCGCGGCGAGCAGAAGCTTGACCGCGGACAAAGAGCCCGCCTGCGCGGCGAAGACCAGAGCGGTCGAGCCCTCGGCGTTGGCGGCGGCGACCGACGCTCCAGAGGCCAGGAGCGCGGCGACTTGGTTGGCGTCGCCCGCCTGCGCCGCCGCCATGAGCGGCGTCAGGCCTCCCGATAAGGCGGCGCCGGGCGCGGCGCTCAGGCCGCGCGCGGGCTGATGCGCCAGGCAGGAGGAGAGCACGGAGAGAAAAAGAAGGAACGGAAGGAAACGGAAGGGACCCTTCATTTCGAAATCCCCAAATAATCCAAAAACGCCCGGTCGCTGGGCGCGCGGCCCAAAAAGGCTTTGAGCGACTCCATCTCCGGGCGGCTCCGGCCCGGAGCCAGAATCTCCTGGCGGTAGAGCCAGCCGATGGCGGGATTAAGGACGCCCTCGTCCTCGAAGCGCGAGAAGATGTCCTGCGCGTAGACCTTGGACCACAGGTAGCCGTAGTAGCCCGCGTCGTAGCCGTTCATGAGATGGGAAAAGCCGGCCTCGGGGTTGGTCCCGGGCGCCATGGGGACGAGGCTGATTTTCTTCATCATCTTTTGATAGACCGCGGTGGGCCTGGTCACCAGCGGATCCATATGGTAGCGCATGTCGAGGCGCGCGAAAAACACCTGGCGCAGATTTTCCAGCGCCGCGTCGGCGCCGCGGGCGGCCAAAAATCGATTCAAGAGCGCGGGCGGCAGCTTCTTGGAGGGGTCCTGGTAATCGCCCGAGATGAGCGCGACCACCTCCGGCCGCCAGATAAAATCCTCCATCACCTGCGCCGGAGCCTCCATAAAGTCGCGGGCCGAGCCCGAGCCCGTGAAGCGCTCGTAGGGCGCGCGCGTGAGCGTCAGGTCCATGACGTGCCCGAACTCGTGGAAAAGGGCCTCCACCTCGCCGCCCTGTCCGTAGCTCAGGAGCGCCGGCTCGCCCGGCGCGGGCGGGGCGATGTTGGCCACGAGCGCCGCGACCGGCTTCTGGTAGGCGCCGTCGGGCAGCAGCCGCCCGCCGATAAGATCAAAGGAAGCCATGTGCGCGTACTTGCCCCGGCGGGGAAACAAGTCCAGATAAAAGTAACCCACGACCGGGCCCCGGCCCGAGTCGTCGATGATTTCGTAGAGTTCGACGCCCGGCGCCCAAACCGCGGCGTCTTGCACGCGCTCGAACTTGACGCCCAAAAGCGTCTCGTTGAGCGTGAAGAGCCCCTTCAAGACCTGGCCCAGGGGAAAATAGCGCCGGGCGGCATCCGCGTCGGCGTGGTACTTGGTTTTTTTGAGGAGGTTCTCGTAGTAGCGCCAATCCCAGGCGCGGATGGGGCCGGATTTTTTCCCCTCGCGCGCGGCCTTCAAGGCCGTCAAGGCCGCGAGCTCGCGGCGCGCCGCGGGCGCCATCTGTTTTTGCAGGGTCTTGAGAAAATCCAGAACCCGCGCGGGGCTTTGCGCCATGCGGTTTTCCAGTTGGTAGGCGGCGTGGTCCGGGTAGCCCAGGATGTGCGCGGCCACGTCGCGCAGGCGCAGGGTCTCGGCTAGGAAGCTCACGTTCTGGGCCGCGGCGCGGTTGTCGTAGAGAAACTCCAGGCGCCGCCGCGCGTCCGCGTCCGAGTCGTTCTTCATGAAGGTGAAGTAGTCCGGATCGTCCAAGCCGATTTCGTACTGGCCCTCCAGGCGCGGCAGGCGCGCGATGTAAGAGCCCGGCAGGCCCGAGAGTTCGGCCTGGGAGACCAGCAGGTAGTCCTGGACCTCGGAGAGACTCTCGTCGTAATCCTGCTGGAGCATGACGATGCGCTCGCGCACGGCGTCCAAAATCGCGCGCCGCTCCATCGGCAGGCCCAGGCCGCCGCGCTTAAAATCCAGGAGCTCCGCGTCCAGAAGCCTTTGCTGCGCCGGCGCGAGCGGCGGCCCGTCCTCGGCCTCTTGCGCGGCGTAGGCCCTGACCGCGCGGTAGAGGTCGTCCCGGGAAAAAACCTGGCCGCCGGCCTCGTCCGCCGTGTAGGCGCCGAAGTCCTCCATGAGCTCCCGGCAGTCGGAGGACGCGCGCCGGGTCCGCGAGGACACCGCGACGTTTTCCAGGAAGGCGTCGGCCGCGGTTTGGTCGTTCAAGTCGTCGAGGATGTTCTCCAGGGCCTCGGGCGTGTTGCCGAAAGTGCGCGCTGAGTCGGGCATGTCCACGACTTGCCGGAGGCGGAACTGCGCCTCATGGCGCGCTGCGGCGCAACGCGACTCAATTCGGGCCGGCGCGGTGGAAAAATCGAGCTGAGGATAGGGGCTAAAGCCTGCCGCCCAGGCCGGAGACGCGGCCCAGGCGAGGAGAAAAAGCGCCCGCCGCACTCAGCGCGACTCCGCGAAGCGCGCGGCGCCCGCGTGGCGCGGAACTTTCTTCAGGGCGCAGAGCCAGCGCGCGGCCTTGTCCGGAAAGGCCGCGGCGCTTAAGGAGCGGGTCTGCCGGTAGCGGACCACGAACGCGCCGCCCTCCTCGCCCGCGAAGACGATTTCCAGGCCGTCGCCCGAGGGTTTGGGTCCCGCCGAAACCACGATCACCTCGTCCTTGGAAAAATCCACCCTGGGAAGGGCTTGGCCGGGAAAAAGTTTTTTCCAAAGCGCCGCCCAGTCCGTGGCGTCCGAAATGATCCGGTTTTTTCCGGGCGAGGCCTTGGCCGCGGCGAACCAGTCCGCCGTGGGCAGCGGGCCTCCCTTCTCATCGACGGCGTCGCCGTCCGCGGGGGCTAAAAGCTTGGGCGTGCTGCCGTTTAAATCCACCGGCCCTTTGCGGCCCGCCTGCGCGCGCGCGGCTTGGTTCATCAAGGAAAGCTGGCGCAGGGCGGAGATGGCCTGGCCGGGCGTCTGGGCCTGGGCGACTTGCTGCAAAAGCGCCTGGCGGTCGGCCTCGCTGTAGGGCGGCGGGGTCACGCCCGCGATGCCCCCGGTGGTTTTCTGTCGCGCGAGATTGGCCGCCTGCATCTCGTTGGTGTAGTCCGGGCCCGCCCCAACCGGCGCGCCGCCCGATGCGGACGAGGCCGGCAGATTGGGCAGCGGCGGCGCGGGCAAGGGCGGCAAGGAAGACTCGCTAGAAAACCGCACGTCGACGCGCTGGTGATGGAGGAAAAGGGCCAAAGCCAGAAAAGTTCCGGCCAGGACCGCGGCCAGGACGGCCGCCAGGCGGCGCGGGCTCACGCTCAAGTCCCGCCTTGAAATTTTCGGCGCAGCCGCCGCGCCACCAGCGGCGGCACGAAGGCGTCCGCGGACGCGCCCAGCCTGGCCACCTCCTTGACCATGGAGGACGCCAGGTAGGTGTATTTCTCGTCGGGCATCAAAAACACCGTTTCCACCGCGGGGCTCAGGCGGCGGTTGAAGAAGGCCAGCTGGAACTCGTAGTCCATGTCCGAGACCACGCGCACGCCGCGGATGAGAACGTGCGCCTTCTTGGCCTTCATGTAGTCGGCCAGCAGGCCGGAAAACGTGTCCACCGAGACGCCCGCGATGCCCTTGGTCGCGGCGCGGGCCATCTCCACGCGCTCGTCCAAATCGAAGCTGTGGCGCTTGGAGGCGTTGTCCAGCACCGCCACGACGACCGCTCCGAAGATGCGCTTGGCCCGGCGCACCAGGTCCAAATGCCCCAGCGTGATGGGGTCGAAGCTGCCCGGGTAGACCGCTAATTCCATCGGCTCACTCTATCAATTCCGGGGCCGACTTTCCAGGCGCGCCCCGGATATCCATCGGCGGGGCCTGGCGTCGCGGTTTCCCGTTTTCGGCATCGGCTCTTCGAGCCTGCCGGCGGGAAATGGGAGCCTTCCGCGACGACGCGCTAGAACTTCTGGCTGGGGTCGAGCTTGACGCCGGGGCCCATGCTCGGCGACAACGTCGCGCTGAGCATGTAGACGCCCTTGGCCGCGGAGGGCTTGGCCTTCACGACGGCGGCCAAGACCGCGCGGGCGTTCTCGGCCACGTGCGCCGGGTCGAAGGAGGCCTTGCCCACCGGCACGTGGATGATGCCGTAGTCGTCGACTTTGTACTCGACGCGTCCGGCCTTCAACTCCTTGACGGCCTTGGCCACGTCCACGGTGACCGTGCCGCTCTTGGGGTTGGGCATCAAGCCCTTGGGGCCCAAAACTTTTCCGAGCTTGGCCAAATCGCGCATCGCGTCGGGCGTGGCCACGAGCACGTCAAAATCCAGGAATCCCTTGGATATTTTCTCGACCAAATCGTCGCCGCCGACCAAGTCCGCGCCGGCCGCCTGGGCTTCCTTCTGTTTCTCGCCGCGAGTGACGACCGCGACCTTCTTCGATTTTCCCAGGCCGCGGGGCAGCGGCACGGTGCCGCGCACCTGCTGGTCGGCCTGTTTGGGGTCCACGCCCAAGCGGATGTGCAGCTCGATGGTCTCGTCGAACTTGGCCGTGGCGCACTTCTTGGCCTGGGCCGCGCCTTCCTCCACGGTGTAGAGCTTCTCGTGGTCCCGCTGTTTTTCCAAAGCCGCCAGTCTCTTTCCCATGGTTTTCAAACTCTCCTAAAATCTCAGCCGATTTCGACGCCCATCGAGCGGGCCGTGCCCTTGACCATCTCGCAGGCGGCCTTCAAGTCCTTGGTGTTCAAGTCGGGCAGCTTCTGCGTCGCGATTTCCTCGACCTGCTTGTCCGTGAGCTTGCCCACCTTGGCGCGGTTGGGCTCGCCCGAGCCCTTGGCCAGGCCCGCCGCGCGCTTGATTAAGGAGGCCACCGGCGGCATCTTGGTGATGAAGGTGAACGTGCGGTCGTCGTAAACCGTGATGACGGCCGGGATGATCATGCCCGCCTGCGAGGACGTGGTGCGCTCGTTGAACTGCTTGCAGAAATCCATGATGTTGACGCCGTGCTGGCCCAGCGCCGGGCCCACCGGAGGCGCGGGGTTGGCGCCGCCGGCCGGAATCTGCAGCTTGATCTGGGTCTTGACCTTTTTCGCCATTTAAATTTTCTCCACCTGCAAAAAGTCCAGCTCGACCGGCGTGGGCCGGCCGAAAATGGTGACCATGGCCTTGACCTTGGCCTTGGCCTCGTTGACGTCCTCGATGATGCCCACGAAGTGCCGGAAGGGCCCGTCGGTGATGCGGATGTTCTCGCCGCGCTCGAAGATGACCGCGGGCTTGGGCTTGTCCGACTCCGCCGCGGTGGTCAGCTCCAAAATCGCGTCGACTTCGGTCTGCTGCAGGCGCGCCGGGTTAGGCTCGCCCAAGAACCCCGAGACGCCCGAGAGCCCCTTGACGAGCCAGTAGGTCTGCTCGTCCACCTTCATGTCCACCAGCACGTAGCCGGGGAAGAACTTTCTCTGCGAGACCTTCTTCTTGTTCTTCTTGATCTCGACGACGGGTTCGGAAGGAACCATCACCGAGAAAATCTTGTCCTGGAGGCGCTCCTTCTCCACCTTCTCCTCCAGCTTGACCTTGACCCTGTCCTCGTGCCCGGACTGCGTGTGCACGATGTACCAGCCCCGCTCGAATTGGCTCATATCACCCGCCCAGAATGCTCCCCAGAATCATGTGGAGCAGAAAATCGATGCCCGCGATGTAGAGGGAGAGGACGATGACGAGCAGGATGACCACGCGCGTGGAATCGCCGGCCTCCCGGCGCGTGAGCCAGGACGACTTCTTGAGCTCGTAGTACGCCTCTTTGACGAA
>DATLUA010000011.1:0-27679 GCA_035533295.1 Elusimicrobiota bacterium
GAGATGCAGACGGCCGAAATCATCATCGCCCCCGCCATCCAGACCGAAGGCAAGATTTTCCAAAAAGCCCAGCGTCTCGGCATGGGGAAGTGATGCCGTCCATCGTTATCCTGGACTTCGGCAGCCAATACACCTTCCTCATCGCTCGGGCTCTGCGCGAGCTCGAAATCCCCGCGGACATCCTGCCCGGCACGGCGCCGGCGGAGAAAATCCTGGCCCTGGCGCCGCGCGGCCTGGTTTTTTCCGGAGGGCCCGACAGCGTGGGCCGGCGCGGTGCGCCCAGGCCCGACCCCGCGCTTTTTAAATCCAGGCTTCCGATTCTGGGCATCTGCTACGGCATGCAGCTCTTGGCCGACGAGACCGGCGGACGGGTGGCGCCGGCGCCGCGGCGGGAATACGGCAGCGCCGAGGTGGAGGTTTTGGCCGGCTGCCCGATTTTTAAGGGTCTGCCGCCGAGTTTCCGGGCCTGGATGAGCCACGGCGACGAGGTCGCGGGCCTCTCCAATGGCTTTAAGACCGCGGCCAGGACGCCGGCCGCGCCTTTGGCCGCCATCGCGGACGAGGCCAAGTCCTGGTACGGCGTGCAGTTCCACCCCGAGGTCGCGCACACCGAATACGGCGCCAAGATTTTGGAGAATTTCGCCCGGGACGTGTGCCGGGTTTCCGAGCGCTGGACCATGGCTTCGGTCCTGGAGGAGCAGGTCGCGGCCGTGCGCGCCCAGGTCGGGGCGGGCTCAGTCGTGTGCGCGCTCTCAGGCGGGGTCGACAGCGCGGTCGCGGCGGCCCTGATCGCGCGCGCCGTGGGCGAGCGGCTTTTCTGCATTTTCGTGGACACCGGGCTTTTGCGCGAGGGCGACCGCGCGCGGGTCGAGGCGATTTTGGGCCCGGCCTTGGGCTTGACGATCAAGACCGTCGACGCCGGGGCGCTGTTTTTGCGGCGCCTGCGCGGCGTGGCCGACCCGGAGAGAAAGCGCAAAATCGTCGGCAAGACTTTCATCGAGGTTTTCGAAAAGGAGGCCAAGCGCTTGAAAGGCGTCTCGTTCTTGGCCCAGGGCACGCTTTATCCCGACGTCATCGAGTCGGTGTCCGTGCACGGCCCCTCGTCCTCCATCAAGAGCCACCACAACGTGGGCGGCCTGCCCAAGGCCATGAAGTTGAAACTGGTCGAGCCCCTGCGCGCGCTTTTCAAGGACGAGGTGAGAAAGCTCGGGCGCGAGCTGGAAATCCCCGAGGAAATTTTGGACGCGCATCCTTTTCCCGGCCCGGGCCTGGCCATCCGCGCGCTGGGGCCGGTCACGCCCGGGAAAATTGAAATCGTGCGCCGCGCCGACGCCATTTTCCGCCAGGAGCTGGAGTCCTCCGGGTGGTCCCAAAAAGTCTGGCAGGCCTTCGCCGCCTTGTTGCCCGTGCGCTCGGTGGGGGTGATGGGGGACGGCCGCACCTACGAAAACGCGGTGGTCCTGCGCGCGGTCGACGCGCGGGACGGCATGACCGCGGACTGGTCGCGCCTGCCGCACGAGGTGCTCCAAGCCGCGGCCGCGCGCATCGTCTCGGAAGTCCGGGGCGTCAACCGCGTGGTCTACGACGTGACTTCCAAGCCTCCGGCCACCATCGAATGGGAATGACCGAGACCCCCGCGGCGGATACGGACGTCCCCGGCCTGAAGCTCTTTAGGCGCGGCAAGGTCCGCGACGTCTATGATCTGGACGATAAATTGCTCATCGTCGCCAGCGACCGGGTCTCGGCCTTCGACTGCGTCATGCCGGAGCCCGTTCCCGGCAAGGGCCAAGTCCTGACTCGGATTTCCTCCTTTTGGTTCCGCAAGACTGCGGCGCTCGTTCCCAACCATTTCCTAAGCGACAATCTGCGGGACATCAACGACGCCCTGCCCCAGGGCGCCAAGCTCCGTCCCGGGGCTCATGAAGGCCGCGTCATGCTGGCCAAAAAGGCGCGGCGCTTCGACGCCGAGTGCGTGGTGCGCGGCTATCTGGCGGGCTCGGGGTGGAAGGAGTACCAAGAGACGGGCGCCGTCTGCGGCGAGACGCTGCCCGCGGGCTTAAAGCCCTTCTCCCGCCTGCCCCGCCCGATTTTCACGCCCGCGGCCAAGTCCGACACGGGCCACGACCACAACATCACCAAGGCCGAGCTCGCCAAGCTCATAGGCCCCGCGCGGTCGCAAGAGCTCGAGGAGATAAGCCTGCGCCTCTATTCCTTCGCGGCCGCCTTTCTAGAGCCCAAGGGCCTCATCCTGGCCGACACAAAATTTGAGTTCGGTCTCTGGGACGACCGGGTCATCGCCATCGACGAGATGTTGACGCCGGACAGCTCGCGGATTTGGTCCGCCGCGGACTTGGGCGCGGGCCGCGCGCCCGCCGCCTATGACAAGCAGATGCTCCGGGACTATTTGGAATCCTCGGGCTGGAGCAAGACCCCTCCGGCGCCGCACCTGCCGCCCAGCGTGGTGGAGGCTTTGAGCGCGCGCTACGAGGCGCTGGCCAAGGCGGTGATTTCGTGAGCGTTGCGCCCGCCACGCTCTCCAGCGGCGCTTCCCACTCGGCGGTGTCGCCCCGCGCGGCCGCGGTTCCCTATCGCGTCGAAGTGGGCTTGAAACGCGATATGCCCGACCCGGAAGGCGCGCGGGCGCTTTCACTGCTGCGCGCCGCTGGACTCTCCGCCGTCAAGGAAGTCCGCTCCGCCAAAATTTACTCCGTCCGCGGGCCGCTGACTCTCTCCCACGTCCACCAGGCCGCCAAGGAGCTTCTGTGCGACGCGGTGACCGAGGAGTACAAGATTTTATCGCCCCAGGCGCCGCCTTCCGCGGCGCGCCGCACCCGCGTCGAGGTGTGGCTCCGGCCCGAGGTCTCCGATCCGGCCGAGGATTCCATTCTTCTGGCCTTCGAGTGCGCGGGCTTGCCCAAGCCCGCGGCCGCGCGCCAGGGCGCGGTCTACTACGTCGAGGGCCGCGTGGCCCAGGCCGCGCTAGAAAAAGCCTTCGCGCGCTGGCTGGCCAATCCGCTCATCTGCCGCCTGAGCGCGGCGCCCTCGGCATGAAGAGCTCCGTTTTGACGCCGTCCGCCGTGCCGCCGCGCGCCGCCGCGGCGCAGCGCATGGCCGAGGGATTTTTGAGGCTCTCGGCCAGGGGGCTCTCGGAGTTAAGCCGCAGGAGCCTCTGGTCCCTGAGCGGGCAAGAGCTCCTGGCCGCGCAGGCCTACTTCAAAAAGGAAGGCCGTGACCCGACTTGGGCCGAGATGGAGACCGTGGCCCAATACTGGTCCGAGCACTGCCGCCACAAGACCTTCAACAGCCCCATCGCCTATTCGGACAACGGCCGGACTCGGCGCATCAAGAGCCTCTTTGCCGAGACCGTGGCCAAGGCCACCAGGGATCTCAAGAAGCCTTGGTGCCTCTCGACGTTCAAGGACAACGCCGGCATCGTGAGTTTCGGCAAGTCCGGTAAGTGGGCACTGGCGCTCAAGGCCGAGACGCACAACCATCCCTGCGCCCTGGAGCCCTACGGTGGCGCGGCCACGGGCTTGGGCGGCGTGGTGCGAGACGTTTTGGCCGCGGGCCTGGGCGCCAAGCCGGTCCTGGCCACGGACGTCTTCTGCTTCGGCCGCCCGGATGATCGGGGCCCGCTACCCGAAGGGGCACTGCCGCCGCTGCGGGGGCTGCTTTCAGCCGTGGCGGGCGTGGGCGATTACGGCAACCGCCTGGGCATTCCCCTGGCCGGGGGCGGGCTCTGGTTCGAGGACGGCTACCGCTTGACGCCGCTGGTCTTCGCCGGCTGCGCCGGCATCCTGCCGCGCTGGGCCGCGGGCAAGAAGGCCTTGCCCGGCGATCTCATCGTGGCCGCGGGCGGGCGCACGGGAAAAGACGGCATTCACGGCGCGACGTTTTCCTCGGCGGAGCTCAACGGCTCGGCCCATGCCGCGTTGCAAATCGGCCACGCCATCAACGAGAAAAAACTTTTGGACGCCCTGCTGCGCGCCCGCGACGAGAAGCTCTACCGCTTCGTGACCGACTGCGGCGCAGGAGGATTTTCCTGCGCGGTGACCGAGCTGGCCCAGGCCGCGGGCGGCGCGCGCGTGGATATGGAGAAGGCCCCGCTCAAGACCGGGGACCTGGAGCCCTGGGAGATTTGGCTCTCCGAGTCGCAGGAGCGCATGGTGCTGGCCGTGCCGCCAAGCTCCCTGCGCGCTCTGGAAAAAGTTTTCGCCGCGGCCTCCTGCGAGACCGCGGTCCTGGGGGAAATCACGCGCGGCGGACGCATCACCGTCGAGCACGGCGGCGCGCGCGTGGCGGATTTGAGCCTGGACTTTTTGGAAAACGGCCTGCCCCTCGCCGAGAGAAAGGCCGTGTGGAAAACGCCCAAGGCGGCCAAGGCGGCCAAGCCGTCGTTTAAGTCTGGCGCGGGCACGCGCTGCGCGGACATCCTGGCCCGGGCCCTGGCTCACCCGAACGTCTGCAGCCGCGAGAGCGTGGTGCGCCGCTACGACTACGAGGTGCAGGCCGGCACGGTCATCAAGCCCCTGCAGGGCGTCAAGCACGACGGGCCGGGTGACGCCTGCGTCATCTGGCCGCGCGCGGCCGTGGGCGAGTCGGAGGGTTTTTCGGGATTTGCTTTGGCGCACGGCTTGAACCCTTCCTACGGAAAAATCGATCCCTACTGGATGGCCATGGCCTGCGTGGACGAGGCCCTGCGCAACCTGGTCTGCGTGGGCGCGGACATTTCTCAAACGGCGCTCCTGGACAATTTTTGCTGGGGCAGCCCGGATAATCCGGAAATCTTAGGTTCTTTGGTGCGCGCGGCGCTGGGCTGTTATGACGCGGCCAAGGGCTTCGAGGCGCCTTTTGTTTCCGGGAAGGACAGTCTCTTTAACGAGGCCAAGGGCGCCTCCGGCAAAAACGTCGCGGTGCCGGGGACTCTCCTCATCACCGCGGCCGCTCCGGTGCGCGACGTGAGAAAATCCGTCACCATGGACGTCAAGGCCCCGGGCAACCCGCTTTACCTTTTAGGCTGGACCTCGGCGGACCTGGCGGGCTCCTTGTGCGCCGAGATTCTGGGCGTGGAAGGCGCGGGCCTGCCGCGCGTCGAACCCGCGGCCGCGCTCAAGGGCTTTCGCGCCGTCCTGGCCGCGATGGACAAGGGCCTGGTCTTGTCCGCGCACGATTTGTCGGAAGGAGGCCTGGCCGTGGCCGCGGCCGAGATGGCCTTCTCGGGCGAGTTCGGCCTGCGCCTGGATTTGGACGCCATCGCCTGCAAGGGCGTCATCTACTCACCCGAGTTTCTGCTTTTCTCCGAGAGCCCCAGCCGAATTTTGCTGGAAGTTCCCGCCGACCGCGAGGCCGAGTTCGTCCGGGCCACCAAGAGCGCGCCGGCGCTGCGCTGCGTGGGCCGGACCATCGCCAACCCGGTCTTGAAGGTCAAGGGTTTGGACGGACTCTCGGTCATGGAAGAGCCCATCTCCGCCCTGAAGGCGGGCTGGCAAAAGACCTTGTCGGAGGCGCTGGCGTGAAGGCGCCCCGCATCCTCATCCTGCGCGCGCCCGGCGTCAACTGCGACGTGGAGACCGCCGCCGCGCTCAAGTTCGTGGGCGGCGCGCCCGAGCCGGCGACCATGGCCGACGTGCGCGCGGGCCGCGTGCGCGTCCTGGACTACGCCATGGCGGTGTTCCCCGGGGGATTTTCCTACGGCGACGATTTGGGCGCGGGCAAGGTTCTGGCCGTGCAAATCCGCGGCTACCTCAATGACCTGCGCCACTTCGTGCGCCAGAAGCGCCCGGTCCTGGGCGTGTGCAACGGCTTCCAGGCCCTGGTCAAGGCCGGACTCCTGCCCTTCGGCTCGGGCGATCCCAGCGCGGGATTTGCGGCCAACGATTCGGGCCGCTTCGAGGCGCGCTGGGTGCACCTGCGCCTCAACACGCAGAGCCCCAGCCTTTTTTTCCGGGGCCTGCCCGAGATGATCGAGCTGCCCGTGGCGCACGGCGAGGGCAAGCTGGTCTTGAAGTCCCCGCGCCAGTTGGAGGACTTGAAGAAAAACCACTCCATCGCCATGCAGTACGTTTCGGACGACGGCAAGCTGGCGGGATACCCCGCCAACCCCAACGGTTCGGTCTTCAACATCGCGGCGCTCTCCAACCCGGAGGGCAACTGCCTGGGCCTGATGCCGCACCCCGAGCGCTTCACCGACATCCACCACCACCCCAACTGGACGCGCCAGACCTTTTTCAAGCACTGCGCGGGGCTGGAGATTTTCCGCAACGCCGTGGATTACTGCCGGAGCTGATGGCTCAAGCCCAAGCGTTGAGCGATTAACATGTGCGGCATTTTCGCGGTCACCGACTGCGCCGAAGCGGCCGACGTCGTCCGCGCCGGGCTCTTGGCCCTGCAGCACCGCGGCCAGGAATCCTCCGGCATCGTCTCCAGCGACGGCGCGCGCCTGCACGCCAAGGCCGGCATGGGCTTGGTCGCGGACGTTTTCCCCGGCCCGGCCTCGGCGCTTTTGCCCGGCCGCGCGGCCGCGGGCCACGTGCGCTACTCGACCGCGGGGGAATCCCTTCTTAAAAACGCCCAGCCCCTGATGTTCGGCGGGCGTCACGGGGCCTTGGCCATCGCGCACAACGGCAACTTCACCAACGCCGCGTCTTTGCGCCGGGAGCTGGAGGCCAAGGGCGCCATCTTCCAATCCTCGACCGATTCCGAGGTCGCCGTGCACTTGATGGCCCGGCGCGGCCCGCCGCTGGAGCGCGCGCTCATCGAGAGCCTGCGCCGCATCGAGGGCGCCTATTCGCTCATCATCTTCACGCCGGGCAAAATCATCGCCGCGCGCGATCCGCTGGGCTTTAGGCCCCTGGTGCTGGGGCGCCTGGGCAAAAGCTTCGTTGTGGCCTCCGAGACCGCGGCCTTGGACGCGGTCAAGGCGTCGTTTGTCCGGGAAATCAAGCCGGGCGAGGTGCTGATTTTAGAGAAAGGCCGCCTCAGAAGCTTGCGGCCATTCGCGGCAAAAAAAATTCCGGCGCGCTGCGTATTCGAGCATGTCTATTTCGCCCGGCCCGACTCGCAGGTTTTTGGCCGCAACGTGCAGGCCGCGCGCCGCGAGATGGGCCGGCAGCTGGCCCGCGAAATGGCGGACGTCTCCGCGGACATCGTCGTGCCGGTGCCGGACTCGGGGGTCTCGGCCGCGTTGGGGTTTTCCGACGTCTCCGGCCTCCCCTTCGAGATGGCGCTGGTGCGCAACCACTACGTGAGCCGCACCTTCATCAAGCCCACCCAGGCGCTGCGGGAAGCCTCCGCGGCCATGAAGCTTTTTCCCGTCGCGGAGGCCCTGCGCGGCCGCCGCGTGGTGCTCATCGACGACTCCATCGTGCGCGGCACCACCTCGCGCCTCATCGTGCGCCGCGTGCGGGAAGCCGGCGCGCGCGAAATCCATTTGGCGGTCGCCAGCCCGCCCATCGTTTCGCCCTGCCACTACGGCATCAACACGCCCCGCGCCAAGGAGCTTATCGCCGCCAACCGCAAGACCGAGGCCGTGAGAAAATTTTTGGAGGCCGACAGCCTGCGCTACCTGAGCCTGGAGGGAATGCTCAAGGCCGCGGCGGGGCCCGGCGGCGCGAGCTCGGGGTTTTGCTCCGGGTGCTTCACCGGCCGCTACCCCGCGCCGGTCCCGGAGGACGCATGAGCGCGGCGCCCGACACCAGCGTCCTTCTGCTGGGCTCCGGGGCGCGCGAGCACGCCCTGGCCTGGGCACTGGGCCAGAGCCCGCGCCTCAAAAATTTTTACGCCCTGCCGGGCTCGGCCGCGATTTCCGATTGGGCGCAGAGCCTGCCCGGCGACCCCTCGTCGCCGCGAGACGTCGCGGCCGCGGCCAAGGACCGGCACGCGGGCTTGGTCGTCATCGGCCCCGAGGCGCCGCTGGCCGCGGGAGTGGCCGACGCCCTGCGCGCCGCGGGCGTTCTGGTCTTCGGGCCCAACCAGGACGGCGCGCGGCTGGAATCCTCTAAGATTTTTGCCAAGGAGTTCATGGCGCGCCACGGCATCCCGGCGGCGCGCTCTTTGGCGTTTGCGAGCGCGGCGGCGGCCAAGGAGGCGCTTGTCTCCTGGCCCGAACCCATGGTGGTCAAGGCCGACGGCCTGGCCGGGGGCAAGGGAGTTTTTGTCTGCGCGACGCGCGCCGAGGCGCTCGAGGCCGTGGAATTTTTTATGGAGTGCCGGGGCGCCGGCGCCGCAGGCGGCAAAATTTTGCTCGAGGAGGCGCTTTCGGGCCCCGAGCTTTCCGCCATGGCCCTGTGCGACGGCAAAAAATTTCGTCTGCTGCCCTTGGCGCGCGATCACAAGCGCCTCAAAGACGGTGATTTGGGCCCCAACACCGGCGGCATGGGCGCCGCCGCCCCGATCGCCGTCTCCCCCGCGGAACGCGGCGCGGTGGAGGACGTTTTCACGCGCGCGATGAAAGGCTTGGCCACCGAGGGCATGGACTACCGCGGCGTGCTCTACGCCGGGCTCATGATGACCGCCCAGGGCCCCAAGGTTTTGGAGTTCAACTGCCGCCTGGGCGACCCGGAAGCGCAGGCGGCGCTGCCGCTGTTGGCCTCGGATTTTCTGGACTTGTCCCTGGCCTGCGCCAAAGGCGATTTGGGCAGGAGGCAAGTCAATATCCGCCCGGGAGCGTGCGTCTGCGTGACGCTGGCTTCGGCGGGCTATCCGCAAAAGCCCCAGCCTGCCGGGGCAATTTCGGGCTTGGACGACGTCGCGCGCGACTGCGAGATCAGGGTGTTCCACGCGTCCACCACGGTCAAGGACCGCGCGTGGTCGGGCGGCGCCGGACGGGTTTTAAGCGTCTGCGCCGGGGGCCAGGATGTTTTCGCGGCGCGGCAAAAGGCCTACGCCGCGGCGGACAAGATTTGTTTCGAGGGAAAAGTCCTGCGCCGGGACATCGCGGCTCGCGTTTCGGCGCCGGCGTCCCGAACCCGCGCATTTCGGATGTTCGGGGCGGGGGTTTAGCATGGCCAAAGCGCGGCCGCTGGTCGGCGTCATCATGGGCAGCCGGAGCGACTGGGAAACCATGAAACGGGCCGCGGAAGTTTTGACGGAGCTGGGCGTGGCGCACGAATGCAGGGTGGTCTCGGCGCACCGCACGCCGGATTTGCTCTTCAAGTATGCCGCCTCGGCGCGCAAGCGCGGCCTTAAGGTCATCATCGCGGGCGCGGGCGGCGCCGCGCACCTGCCCGGCATGGCCGCGGCCAAGACCGTGCTGCCGGTGCTGGGCGTGCCGGTCCAGTCCAAGGCTTTAAAAGGCATCGACTCCCTGGTCTCCATCGCGCAGATGCCCCGCGGCGTGCCGGTGGGCACCTTGGCCATCGGCGAGGCGGGCGCGGCCAACGCGGCGTATTTGGCCGCGCAGATTCTGGCCCTGGCCGACCCCGCGCTGCGGCGTAAAATCGAGGCCTTCCGGCGCGCGCAGGCCAGGAGCGCCTTGAACTTGAAGCTTTGAAAGCGATTCTCCCCGGAGCGACTCTCGGCATTCTGGGCGGCGGGCAGTTGGGCCGGCTGCTGGCCCTTGACGCGCGGCGCATGGGATACAAGACCGGCGTCCTGGACCCCGCGCCAAAGGGCCCTGCGGCGCAGGTCTGCGATTTCCACATCCGGGCGCCCATAAACGACGCGGCCGCGGCCTTGAAGCTCGCCGAGCGCTGCGACGCTTTGACGCTTGAATGGGAGATCATCCCCGCGTCGCTCATAGACGCCGTCGCCCAAAAAAAACCGGTCTTTCCTTCGGCGGCGGTTCTTTCCGTCATCCAAGACCGCCTGACGCAAAAACAGTTCTTGGCTAAGGAAGGTTTCCCCCAAGCGCGCTTTTTCCCCGCGGCGGACGCGAAGGAACTCTCGGACGCCGTCGCGGACATCGGCTACCCCTCAATTTTAAAGCGCCGCCGCGAGGGCTACGACGGCAAGGGCCAGCGCCGCCTGGAGAGCGGGCAGGATTTGCCCGCGGCCCAGGCGCTCCTATCCGCGCCCTGCGTCCTGGAGGAAAAAATCGACTTCGAGCGCGAGATTTCAGTCGTTTTGGCGCGCAATGAAAAGGGCGACGTCGCTTTTTTCCCCGTGGCGCTCAACGAGCACCAAGGCGGCATACTGCGCCTGTCCTCCGCGCCCGCGCCTATTTCCGAGACCCGCGCCCGAGAGGCCAAGGATTTGGCCGCGGCCGCGGCCCGGGCCCTGGGCCACGTGGGCGTAATGGCCGCGGAGATATTCGTGGCCAAGGGCGGCGCGCTCTTAATCAACGAGATCGCGCCGCGCGTGCACAACAGCGGCCACTACACCCTGGGCGCCTGCGCGGTCTCGCAGTTCGAGCAGCATTGGCGCGCGGGCTTGGGCCTGCCTCCGGCGGAGACCGCGCTCTTGTCGCCCGTAGTGATGGCCAATTTATTGGGCGACCTGTGGGCCAACGGCGCGCCGAACTGGGAGCCCCTGCTGCAAAATCCAGAGGCGCGGCTCTTTCTCTATGGCAAGGACGCGCCCAAGCCGGGCCGCAAGATGGGGCACTTCCTGCTTCTGGGCGGCGACATCGAGTCCTTGCGCGCCGCGGCGGACCGCATCTTGCGCGAAATGGGAGCGCCGCCTCGGCGCTAGCGGCGCATCGCTGGCTTATCAATCCAATGGGCCGCCCGGCTTTCGAGGTCCAGCAAGTCCGATGAAATCCGGCAGGAAGACACTTTTTCGCTCCATCCTCGTTTTCTGCGCGCTCGCGGCGATTTTGGTCCCGCTCCACCTGCTGACCTTCGGGCAACCCAAGCCCGATTCGCGCGCGCCGTGGCTGCTTTCGGACGCGCCGCTCTATCATCGCCAATCCATCAACGGCCAGCTTTGGGCGATGCCTAATACGCCTGCGGCGGCGGTTGATTAACAGGCTGCCGAAAAAGGGTTGATTTTTAGCGAAGAGGCTAGATGCGGCCAATACTTGAGAAGGATTCCTCGGAGTTGCTGCCGGTTGTCAGGATATCAGGATGGCTTGAGCGGCTTCTTCTTGCGGCTCTATTGACCGTCTACGGCTTCATCCAAATCAGGGGCCTGCTCATCCCCGGCCTTAATGGGGATGAGGCCTCCGGTGGCGTGTGGACGCAGAAAATCATCCGCCTGGGCTGGCAGGGATTTAAGCAGTGGCCGTTGGGAGGCTCCTACCATGCCGCTCTACAGTCTTATCTCTACGTCCCGTTTTTTCTCCTGATCAAAACGCCCTTACTGGCCCTGCGCATCGGAGAACTCTTTTTCAGCTCCGTGGTCATTGCTCTCGCCTATCTGTGCGCCCGCCGCTTCTTCGGTGTCTTGGCCGCCCTGTTTATGCTGGTATTCCTTTTATTCAACCCCGTTTTTATCTACATGTCGCGAATAAGCACACCTCACGGCGGAGTCATGGCCGCCTTCTGGTTGGGGGCACTTTTGTTCCTTGACTCCTGGCATAAAACCAGCAAAGATCGCTGGCTTTTCGCTGCGGCGTTTTTGACGGGTGCCGGCTTCTGCGTCTACATCTGGTTTTATTGGTTCATCTTCGGCCTTTTGTTTTCCACGCTGGCGGTTTATAGCCGGGAAATCATGGCGCTGTTTTTCCGACCCGTGCGCTGGCGGCGGATCGCGGGAGGCGGAGTGTCCTTTCTTTTTGGCCTCACGCCTTATATTTTGAAGGAAATATACGGCCATTATGAGAATTTATTCAGGCTCGCAATTGCTTCCCTCCACCACGGCATATGGGGCAGCGTGAATAATTTTGAGATACTGAGCAATTGGGGAGTCTCTCTATGGCAATTCCTCGGAACATTGGCCGGAGGCATGTGGGATATCCTTCCATACTACTCCTTGGTTCACGACGGATTCATTTCCTTCATGATGATCTATTGCGGCTTTCTCCTCGCGTCAAGCGCCGCAATCCTTCTATTCTGGAAACCATCGCGCGGCACGCGGCGGCGCAGAGATCTGTTCCTCGTCGCGCTACTTGGGGGCATGCTTCTGCCGTCATGCCTGACTTTATCCACCTTTCGGCAACTTCATCTCTATTTAATTTTTCCATTGCCGCAGATGATCATGGGCGCAGCAGCAGCAGCTTTGTTCGATCGCTCCTGGGCCGCGCGGCCACGCGCGAAAACTCTTTGCCTGGCTCTTTTGTTGTTCATCGCGTCTCCCTTTCTTTACCTTCGGGAATACTCAAGTGTGGAAAGCTTCCTGCGCATGACAGGAGGGACGGGAACAGTCTCAGATTCGATCGAAACTATTGCCAACTGGCTGGAAAAACACGGCTATTTCACCCCCGTTGCCTGCGATTGGGGGCTCGCTGTCCCGCTCCAATTGCTTTCGAACGGCAGAATCACCCCATTATCGCTTTGGCCCGATTTGAATGCTGGCGATAGAGGCTTCTTCCGCCATCCGGGCGGAGACAACGTATATCTGTTATATGCCGCGCATGGCAATTTGCCATTCGCGTCCGCGGCGCTGACCCGGCAAGGCCTGGCGTTCCACGTTCTAAAAACCTTCTACACCAAAAATGGCGAGCCCAACGCCGTCGCCTGCGCCGTCATCAAGCGCGGACGCGCGAATCTGCCGCAAAACCAGAAGCACCGGTCTGAACTGATGAACTTGCCATGAGAAGCAATAACGGGAAATCAAAAGTCGGGCATCCGGGAAGAATGTGGCTCAACGCTGGAGCCATTTTTTCATGCTGGGCCCTTTTTCTCATCTTATTGCGCCGCCTCTGGCCGTATCAAGGCGTATTCACGGGCGAGGCGCTAAGCGGCATCGCGGCCTACGCCTGGATTCATCAGATTCCCAACATGTTCATGGGACCAAGCGCCGCGGTCTTTGGCTGGAACATTCCGTTGATGTACAGCAATATTCACGGCCCTTGGAGCATCTATTTTCTTTCCCCGTTTATTGCCCTGGGCGGCTGCACGCTGGCGACGTTGCGGATATACTCCGCCTTCATGTTTCTTTTCGCGCTTTGGGGCACATGGCGCTTGGCGTTGCTGGTCAGCGGAAACAGAGCTGCGGCGTTCCTGTCCGCGGCGCTGTTGGCCGTCTGCCCCGCGATGGCGATGACGCGCAGCGAATACGTGACGGCGCCGGACGTGGCGGCGTCCGTCTGGGCCTTGTGCTTCGCCCTGTCATTCGTCCGCACACGCAAGCCGGCTTATGCCTGGGCGGCCTGCGCCGCTTTTTTTATGGGGCTCTGCACCCGGACCTGGGTGGCGGGGCTAGGCGTGGGCTTTGTGCTCTATGCCCTGCTGACATGGCGGAAAGTGTTGACTCTGTTTCCTGCGGCACGCGGAGCCAAGGCGCGCCTTATTGGAGGTTGTCTGGCCTGTGCCGGGATTTTCCTGCTTCCCATACTCATTTATAACGCGCTCAATGGTTGGCCCTGTGTCTGGTTTTACGCCCGCCGTTTCGCCAATCGACAATTGCTGGCTTGCGGCCTGCCCGGCCAAGAGGCGTGCAGCAATTTGGCGTATTGGATAAACCTAAAGTTCAATGTGCGTCAATTGGAGAGCCTGTGCGACGGGCCATTGGGTATTTTGGTTCGGGCGCCGTGGCACTGGCTCTATGCCGCGACGCTTCTGCTCTCTTTGGCTTTTGCCGCTCGAAGCGCCTGGCGACGGCGCACGCTTTGGAGCGCCACGGCGGCGCTCTGGATTATCGCCATCGGATATTTTCTCATCGCGGCCGTAAGCCCGACCGATCAGCTGGCCATCCATTTGACCCCATTGGTTCCCATCCTGGCCGTGCTGGCGGTTTCCTGGATTGCCGACGTTCCCGCCGGACGGCCGCGCGCGGCTCTCCTTTGCGCGATGGCCCTGGTCTGCGCCGCCCAGTTCGCCGGCGATGTCCGGCTTTTTCGAAGGGAGAATATCGATATTTCCTCAGCGGGAGGAGCCAGGGGCTGGTACGGAGCGTCGCCTCTCATCATCACGGCGTCCCGGTGGGCCGGCCAAGAAGCGCGAATTCCGATCATTTCCTTGTCGCATCCCTTCACCTCGGCCGCGCCTTATTTTTCGCAGGGCCGGGCGGTCCTTATTCCGTGGCCCGACTGGATTTCAGATTACCGTTTTCCTTGGAAAGAATGGCTGCGCCGCAAGGACAGGCCCTATTTCCTCATTGAGAACGACAGCCTCGGCGCCGCCAAGGCCACCGAGCTTAAGGCTGAAGCGGCGAAGCTGGGCGCGCCCTTGGCGCGGGTCAGGGTTTTACGCGATTCCAGGGGCCGCCCGGCCTTCGAAGTTTACCGGGTCCGATGAGGGCCGAACCGCCGCGGCCATAATGCCCGGCGAAATCATGCCATTGAATGGCGGCTAAATCTTTAAACATGAGCAGGCTGTCCCGGACGATCCGCACGCTTGATTTATCATGGCGCTTTAAATGGACCGGGAGGCGCTTTATGCCGTAATTAAGCTTGAGCGCGATGTGGAATATCTCCGCGTCGAAAGCGAAGCGATTGACGCGGCTTAAATTAAAAATACGGTCGGCGGCTTCCGCCCGGAACCCCTTGATGCCGCACTGGGTGTCGCGCCAGCCGGCCGCGATGAAGCGGGCGACGATGAAAGAATAAACGCGGCTTGCGATCCGCCGGATCGCGGGAATTTCCGCGAAGTAGTTTGACCCTTGAAAATGCCTGTTCCCCGCGACGAAATGAATTTGCTCAAAATCAAGGCACCGGAGCATTCTTTCGATGATGTCGAACTCATAAGGGATGTCGGCGTCCGTGAATATCCTGAACTTGCCGCGGGCGGCGCGCATGCCCCGGCGAACCGCGGCGCCCTTGCCCAGATTGCGGGCGCCGGCGATATAGCGGCATCCGAATTGTTTGGCGATCCGGCAGGTATCCGCCGCGTCGGCGCTGCCATCATCGCTGAGAATGACCTCGTAAGGAGTTTCCAGCTTGTCGAGGCAGCCCAAAAAGGGAGGGAGCCGTCTTTCGAGCAAGCGAGAGGCATTGTAGCAGGGCAAGACGATGCTGAGTTGGATTTCATCGGGGACCGGCACGGTGCTATTATATCACGGGGCTTTATTCTAGCCGAAAATCCACAAGGAACCGATGAAAATCCGCTGGGCGCGGCGCTTTCCAGGCCTGCCGGCCGCGCTTTTCTCCTGGGGACTTTTTCTCATCCTCCTGCGCTACATCTGGCCCTACCAGGGCATGGCTGCCGGCGAAGTGACCAGCGGCACGGAGGCCTACGCTTGGATTCATCAAATCCCGAACATGCTGGTCGTGCCGCACATCGCCATTTTCGGCCGGACTGTTCCCGTCATGCTGGGCTACTACCATGGCCCGTGGGACATTTATCTTCTGACGCCCTTCATCGCCTTGGGCGGCTGCACTCTGGCGACGCTCCGGTGCTATTCCGCCGTCATGTTCTTCTTCGCGCTCTGGGGAACGTGGCGTCTGGCGTTTCTGGCGAGCGGCGACAAGAGGACGGCGTTTTTTTCGGCGCTTCTCCTGGCCGTCTGTCCCATGATGACGACGCTGCGCAGCCAATATATCTCGGCGCCGGACGTGGCGGCTTCCGTGTGGGCGCTGTGCTTCGCCCTCTCTTTCGCGCGCACGCGCAGGCCGGTCCATGCCTATGCGGCGTGCGCCGCCGTTTTTCTGGGGCTGTGCACGCGGGCCTGGGTGGCGGGCCTGGGCGTGGGCTTGTTGCTCTACGCCGCGCTGACCTGGAGGCATGTCCTGGCCCTGCTTCCCGAATCGCGCGCGGCCAAGGCGCGACTTATCGGCGGATGCCTCGTCTGCGCCGGAGTTTTCCTGCTTCCCATCCTCGCCTACAACATGGCCAACGGCTGGCCGACCATTTTAAGCCTTCTGCATCATGCCGTTGTCCGCGACCCATCCAAGTGCGGGACTCCCGGCCGGCAGTCCTGCAGCAATTTGGCCTACTGGACGAATCTGAAAATCGATATCTACCTGTTGAAGAGCTTCTGCGACGGCGGCCTAGGCGTCTTGGCGCGCGAGCCCTGGCATTGGCTTTACGCCGCGCCCCTGCTGCTGTCCTTGGCCCAGGCCGTCCGGGACGCCTGGCGCCGGCGCACGCTGTGGAACTCCCGGGCGGCGCTCTGGATCATCGCGGCCGGGTATTTTCTCGTCTCGCCCATCAGCCCGACGGAGCAGGTGGCTAACCAGCTGGCCCCGATGGCGCCCATCCTGGCCGTGCTGATGTTTTCTTGGATCAGCGCCGTTCCCAGGGGCGCCCTGCGCGCGGCGGCCCTTGCCGCCCCGGCGCTTCTCTGCGCCGCGCAGTTCGCCGGAGATTTTTGGCTGCTCAGGAGAAAAAACATCGACGTCTCCGCGACGGGGTGGTACGGGGCGTCGCCGCTGGTCATCGAAGCCGCGCGCTGGGCGGGCCGGCGTCCGCGGACGCCGGTCATCTCCCTTTCATTTTCCTTCACCGCCGCCGCGATTTATTTCTCGCAAAATCAGGTCCGGCTGGTGCGCTGGCCCGAGCTTTCGGCAAGCTATCATATTCCCTGGAGGCGATGGCTGCTACGCAAGGACAGGCCTTATTTCGTGACCGAAAATGACGGCCTGGGCGCGGGCCATGCCGCCGCGCTTGAAGCCAACGCGGCGCGGCTTGGGCTGCCGCTGGCGCGAGTCAAGGTGTTTCGCGACTCGACGGGCCGGCCGGCTTTCGAGGTTTACCAAGTCCGCTGAAAGCCGCGCCCCCGCTGTTTTCACGACGGGTTCCGTGCTTACTTCGTATAAATCGGAAAGCCGCCTGTTTCCGCGCGCCAAAGAATTTTTTTATGGAATATTTTTTCCAAAAGAAGGCTCATGGGGCCCGCGTCGTGCCCGCCAAGAATGACCAAGCACCAGTTTTCGAACGGGCCCAATGATTTCAGCTCGTTGAACGCTTTCCGCCCCAATCCGGCGTGCTTGTCCCGGACCTCGGCGTTGCCGCCCAAATACTCGCGGTAAGCCGCCCGGACGCTCCTTTCGGCTTTGGTTTGATTTCCTTTGCTCAAATAGAAATCCGCCTCCATCACGCTGAGGGCCGGCCGGAACTGCGGATCGGGCGGAGCAGACAGAAAAAGAAGCGGGCTGGGCTTCCCGGCCAAAGCCTCGGTCCAGGCGGCGTAAAGCCGGCACATGGGACAGGAGCGGTCGAGCCGCGCCGCGTCTTCGAATTGCCCGCGGGCGGCCGCCAGATGCCCGGCCTTGAGGCTGATTTGTCCGGACTCAAAATGGAGCCAGGAGGATTTTGGCGCGGCGGCAAGCGCCGCCTCTATCCGCGAGTCCGGCGAGGCGTTCGCGCCGAGGGCGCCGGCGGCCCACACGATTTTTTCGCAATAGGCGCAGGCGCACAGCGCGGCCGCCAGAACGGCCAGACAAGACCACTGGCCGACGCGCCGGGCGAGGCTTTGCGCGCCTGGATTCGGGAAGCGGCCCAAGGTCCGCGCGGCGGCGGCGCACGACGATCCGGCCAGTAGGCATAAGAGCGGCCACAGCGGAATGAAGTACGCGTATTGAACCGCCATGAAGCAATGGATGGCCAGGAAATAAGCCGCTAGAAGCGCCGCGTCCATGACGTCTTTCCGGCGCCGCCGCCACCATGAAGGAAGAAACGCCACTAAAAAGATCCAGGGGTGCGCCGCGAAAGCGAACGCCAATCGCCGGCCGTAGCCGCGAAGATAACGGAGGGGATGGCGAAGAATCTCCTTGGCCGCCCAGCGATAGATCCAGAACGGGCGATTGACGTCAACCGGGCGTTTGAGCAGCAGGCGCCAATCGCCTTCGATGCCCTGGGTCAATCCCAGGGTTCCCGCGACGATGTTCCATTCGACTTGATGGGATTCGAAGAGGGATAAGTCATGGTAGGCGGTCCATCCCAAGCGGACCCATGGGATTAGAAAAAGCAGCGGCACTAGAACCAAAACGGCCGAGTCCTTGAACCACGCCCGCTTCGGCCCATCGCGCCCAAAAAATTCCCGCGCGGCCAAGGCCGCGGGGAATAAGAACAGCACGGAGCGGAACAACAGAGCGGCGCCGAGCGCCAGGGAAAGGAGCCATGTCCTCCCTGAAGTCGGCTTCTGCGCCCGGTAAACCAGCAGAGCGCAGACCAGCAGGACGCAAAATGCATAGCCTGACTGGACATAAAGCGTCGCGAGGTCATCGCGGGACAAGTAGAAAAAAAGCAGCGCGGCAGCGGCCGCGACCGGGCCCAGCGAGGACTCCATGATGAAGCAGGCGGCCGTCAGCAAGAGGCATGCGGCCAGCGAAACCGCCACTGTCCAAGCGCTTCTGGAGACGCCCCAGTGATCGAAGAGCGCCGCCGCCGTTATGCTGTCCAGCGGCAAATTGCCCCGGGCGTAGTCCCCTGGAACGGCATAAATCAAGGCTTCGCCGTTCATAGCCTCATGAAGCATCGGCGTTTTGAAGCGGAGGTTGGCTCCAAAATTGAACAAGGCGATGCGCCAAGTCAGAAAAGCGCAAAAAATGAGGCCGAAGACGGTCAGGGCGTAAAAAATCAGGGGGCGCGCTTGTCGGACCATCGGGCGCGGTCCTAGGCCGCGGCGCGCGGCTCGGGGGGCTTGGCGCCCGCCGGGCCCATCAGGCGCAAAAGCCCGGTCAAGGGGATAATCGCCCACTCGGGGCTCGCCTCCAGCTCCTGGCGCGTCTCGTCCAGAGCGCGCTCGACGAGCAGAAGCTCCAGGAACAAGTCCGTCTCCGCGCGGGTCTTGGGCAGGAGGCCCGCGTCCGCGACGGTCGCGAGGTAGGACTTCAAGAACGCCGCCGAGACCCACTGGATCCAGAACCGCGCCCAGGGCTCCAGGCGCGCGGCGTCCGCGGCCCGCGAGACGCCGACCCGGCCCAGCAAAATCGTGTAGGCCGCGTAGTCGAAGGAGCGCAGCATGCCGGCGACATCGCGCAGGGGTGAGCGCTTGACGCGGCGGTCCTGCAGGGACTGCGCCGCCGGGCCCTCGAAGTCGAAAATCTGGAAGTCGCTGCCGGTGTAGAGGACTTGCTTTAAGTGGTAGTCGCCGTGGCAGCGGATGCGCCGTCCCGAAAGCTTCTTGCCCAAGAGGCCTTTTAAGCGCGCCATAACCTCGCCTTCCAGCGCCAGGGCCGCCTCGGCCTGCGGCCGGTTGGCCTCCGGCAAATCTTTCGTCTGCGCGCGCAGGAGGTAGAAGGCGTCCTTGGCGCGGGTGCGCAGGGACTGGTAGAGCGAGCGCTGGTAGAGCTCGGAGAATTCCTCGGGCGCTAAATTTTTTTCCCGCGCGCCTTCCGAGAGCGCCAGGTGGAGCTCGCCGGTGCGCCGGCCCAGCTGCTTTGCCGCCTCGAGAAAGGCCCCGACGCGCTCCAAGGCCAGGGCGGGGGGGTCTGTCTCCGCGAGCGTCCAGAATTTAGGCGTCAATGCCGCATCCTTGGGAAAGTCCATCCCGCCCGGGATGTCGTCGAAGTAGCGGCGCAGAGCGTCCAGGGTGTACTGCCAGGCGTCGCCGCGGTTGGCGACGTAGCTGTGCAGCACGGCCAGGGTTCGCGATTCCCCCTGCCGGGAGCGGTAGGTGATTTCGCCGGCCAGCGTCGGCGAATAGGGAAAGCTCTTTTTCTCAGCCAGGTAGCGGCCGATTTCCGCGTCGGGGTTCTCGCCCGCGTGGAGGCGGCGGAAGAACTTGAGCACCAGGCGGTCGCCGAAAAGGACCGAGGTGTTGCGCCGGGTTCCCTTGGCCGGCGTCGGCGCGGGGAGAGCCTCTTCGCCGGCGGCTGAAGCCAGGCCCGGGCCCGCGGCCATGACCACGTCGCCCGCGCGGCCCTTCAAGCGCCGCTTCTGCCGGACGCTGTCCAAAATCCGCGCGCAAAAATCCGGGTCGGCCGTCGCGTCGAAGAGAATTCCCGCGATGCGCCGGGACTCGCCGCGGTGCCGGACGTCCGCCAGCACGCTAAAAGGATGCTCCTGCCGGATTTTGGCGGCCTTCTCGCCCGAGGCGAAAGCTAGCGGCAGCAGGTAAACTTCGGCGGGGGCGTTGAGGAATTCCGCCTGGACCAGGCACAGGCGCGGCGCGGGCTTTTCCTCGCCGCCGATTAGGGCGGCGTCGTCCAGCACGCGCACCGAGCGCAGCAGGTGCTGCCGGCCCTCGAACCATTGCCGGGCGCGCAGATAGCTCTTCAAGGCCGCGCCGAGCGTCTCGGCGTTGGCGGCGGAGAACAGCGCCTCCGCTCCGCCGGAAATTTCCAGGGCCGGGGTCTGCGCCGGGGCCAAGGCGGCGTTGACGTCGGCGGCCGTGGGCGGCCGCAGGCGAAACCAGTAGAAGGAGTGCGGCCCCAAGGTGAGCCGGTAGCGCTCCTCGCCCACGGCCGGAAACTCGAAGCGGCCGAACATCTCGACCAGGGCCAGGCCCTTGAAGGGGGACAAATCAAGCTCGGCCAGCTGCACGAAGCGCGAGAGGTTGGCTACCGCCAGGATGCGCTCGTCCTCGCAAGCGCGCACGTAGGCGAATATCTTGCGGTTCTCGCAGCCCACCATGTCCATCGTTCCTCGGCCGAAGGCCTTGTAGCGTTTGCGCATGTCGATGGCGCGCTTCATCCACCAGAACAGCGAGTGTTGGTTGTTCTGCTGCACCTCGACGTTGACGGCCTCGTAGTGGTACTCGGGCTCGATGATGATGGGAAGATACAGGCTCTGCGCGTTGGCGCGCGAGAAGCCCGCGTTACGGTCCGCGTTCCAGAGCATAGGCGTGCGCACGCCGTTGCGGTCGCCCAGGTGGATGTTGTCGCCCATGCCGATTTCATCGCCGTAGTAGATGACCGGCGTGCCGGGCAGGGAGAGCAGGAGGCTGTTCAGGAGCTCGATTTTCCGGCGGTGGTTGCCCAACAGCGGCGCCAGGCGCCGGCGGATGCCGAGATTAATGCGCGCGCGGGAGTCCTGGGCGTAGAAACGGTACATGTAGTCGCGCTCCTCGTCGGTCACCATTTCGAGCGTCAGCTCGTCGTGGTTGCGCAGGAAGATGGCCCACTGCCCGCGGCCGGAAATCTCCGGCGTCTGCTGGAGGATGTCCGCGATGGGCGAGCAGTCCTCCATCTGCAGGGCCATGAAAAGCCGCGGCATCAGGGGAAAGTGAAAGGCCATGTGGCACTCGTCGCCGTCGCCAAAATACACCGCGGCGTCCTCGGGCCATTGGTTGGCCTCGGCCAGGAGCATGCGGCCCTTGAATTTGGCATCCACGCGCCGGCGTAGGGCCTTGAGGAAAGCGTGTGTCTCGGGCAGATTCTCGCAGTTGGTGCCCTCGCGCTCGAAAAGATAGGGCACGGCGTCCAGCCTCAGGCCGTCAACGCCCAGGCCCAGCCAGAAATCCACCACCTTAAAGAGATAATCCCGCACCTTGGGATTATCGAAGTTGAGGTCCGGCTGGTGGGAATAGAAGCGGTGCCAGAAGTAGGCCTTGGCCAGCGGATCCCATGACCAGTTGGAGCTCTCGAAGTCCTGGAAGATGACGCGGGCCTCCGCGTACTTGCGCGGGTCGTCGCTCCAAACGTAGAAGTCCCGTTCGGGGCTACCCGCGGGCGCGCGGCGCGCCTTCTGGAAGAGCTCATGCTGGTCCGAGGTGTGGTTCAAGACCAGCTCCGTGATGACGCGGAGTTTTCGGCGCTTGGCTTCTTTTAAGAAGCGCTTGAAGTCGGCCAGGGTCCCGTAATCCTTGTGCACGCCGAAGTAGTCCGCGATGTCGTAGCCGTCGTCCTTGAGCGGCGAGGGGTAGAAGGGCAAAAGCCAGAGGGCGGTCACGCCCAGGTCCTGCAGGTAGTCGAGCTTTTGGATGAGACCCGCGAAATCGCCGATGCCGTCGCCGTTGCCGTCGCAGAAGGCGCGCACGGGCAGCTCGTAGATGACGGCGTCTTTATACCATTGCGGGTCGTTGGTCATCGCGCGCTGAGCTTCAAGTATAGGAAATCTGGGCGCGGCCGTTGGGCCCGATTCAGGCTGGGTCCAAAGACCACGACCGCGTGGGCCCATCGCCTGCCCGGACCCCCGGCCCCTGCTGATAGAATAACCTCGGAAGGGACATTGAAGCAAGGAGACAAGAACATGAAGACATCCGCCACCAAATTTTTAGCCGCCGGCGCCGCGCTGGCGCTGGCTCTTCCCAGCCTCGCCCGGGCCGGAGGGGATTTCGAGGCCCGGGACAGCGGGTCCTTTCAAATGCAAAACCCAGGCGTTCCGGACGAGGCCGCCCTGCCGGCCGTGGACGGCGGCTTGGCCTTCGATCTTCAGGACATGGGCCAGCGTCCGCCCGGGGCCAATCTCTCGGCGGATCAGCTCGACGCATTGCTGCCCGCGGCGACGCTTCCTGCGCCTAAGACGGCGGCGCCCAGCGCCGCGCCCACGGAGGCGATGACGCCCGAGAACAGCTCGGGCATCGCGGCGTGGCTCGACCGCCGCGGCCTGCGCGGCCCCCTGCCCGCGGCCGAGACGAAGGAGAAAACCCAGGCGCCCCAAGCGGAGCGCGTCGAGACGATGACGCCCGAGAACAGCTCGGGCATCGCGGCGTGGCTGGACCGGCATCATCTGCGCGGCGGCGCGGCTGAAAATATTTTATCCCAGGCCCCGCGAAGCGTGAACTTCGACGGCTCCGGCGCCGCGAGCCGTGAGGCAAGCAGTGCCGGGCCGCATGAGGAAGCGATGGCGCGGCCCGGTGCTCGCGAGCAAAATATCGGCAGGCTCATCGACGGAGCCGAAGGCCTGCGCGGCGCCTACGGGATCAAGATCGCCCGGCTGCGCGGCGCCGTGGCCCAGCTCCCGCATTACGGCCTGGAAGACGACGCCGTGACGTTCCAGCGCATCCGCGGGGAAGTCGACGGCATCGACGGCGAGATCCAGGCTTGCCTGAGCGCGCTGCTCACTCCCCTGCGGGTCTCGGAGGAAGGGGAGGCCGCCGCGGCCGTGCGCGGGCTTTCCCTGGAGCGCCTGGAGTGGCAGATGGGCCTCTTGGAGAACCGCCTGCGCGCGAATTTGTCCGAGGCCGACGCTTTGGCGCGTGAAATCCACGAAAATTACTACCGCACGGCGAGTGTCCAGGTCGCCGAGGTCAAAACAGAGGCCGTGGTCAAGCGCCCGTGGTACTTTCTGGGGCTCATTCCGGTCAAGGTCCAGGTCAAAAAAACCGTGACCGTGTCCGCGCGCCGGAACAAGAAGCCGTTCGTCACTTGGACCGGCGAGAACAGCGACATCACGCTGGACTTGCTCAAGCGTTACGCGGACCAGAAGCTGCCCGCCCCGGTCCTGAAATAAAGTAGACTCGAAGGATGAACGACTCCGCGCGCGGCCTCTGGGCCGCGGCGCTGGGCGCGCTCTTGGTCCCGGCGCTGCCTCATATAATCCGGGCCGCGGGGCCCGCGGCCAAGAACCCGGGCACTTTCGTCTACGCCGAGATCGAAGAAATCACCAGTCTCGACCCGGTTTTTCCCTACGACAACGCGAGCCAGGGCCTCATCTACAACCTCTACGACACCTTGATCGCCTTTGAGGGCGCGTCCTTGACCCGCTTTCGGCCCGCGCTCGCGACCGAGGTGCCCTCGCGAAAAAACGGGCTTATCTCCGCGGACGGGCTCGTCTACCGTTTTCCCATCCGCAAGCACGTGTTCTTCCAGGACGGAGAGCTCCTGACGCCCGAGGACGTGCGCTACTCCCTGCTGCGCTTCATGCTCACCGACCGCGCGGGCGGGCCCTCGGCGCTTTTGCTCGAGCCCATCCTGGGCGTGTCCTCGACCCGCGACGCCTCGGGCAGAATCACGCTCGACTTCAAGAAAGCCTCGGACGCCGTGCGCGTGGAGGGGAACGACGTGGTCGTGCGTCTTGTCCGGCCCTTCGCGCCCTTCTTGTCCATCATGGCGCGCTGGAGCTACGTGGAGTGCGAGTCCTGGGCCGCGGCCAACGGCGAATGGGACGGGAAAGAGGCCGATTGGAAAAAGTACAACGACCCCGAGGCCGGGCAGTCCTATTTCGATTCCCACGCCAACGGCACCGGGCCCTTCGCGCTGGCGGACTGGGACTCCGTGGGCCGCTTCGTGCTTTTAAAGCGCTTCGACCGCTACTGGCGCGGCCCGGCCAAGCTCAAGCAGGTGCTGGTCAAGACTGTGCCCGAGCTTTCCACCCGCAAGCTCATGCTCGAAGCCGGCGACGCGGACTTGGTGGAGGTCGCGGCGCCCCTGGCCGACGAATTGAAGGGCCTGCCCGGCGTGCGCTTGGAAGAGGGCCTGCCCGAGCTGGCGGTCGACCCTGCGTTTTTCTTCACCTTCCACATCAACCCCCAGGCCAACCCGGACATCGGCTCGGGGCGCTTGGACGGCGACGGCATTCCGCCGGATTTTTTCACGGACAAGAATCTAAGAAAGGCGTTCGCCTACGCCTTCAACTACAAGGCCATGGTCAAGGACGTCTTCCATGGCCGGGCCGAGCGCGCCGTCGGCCCCATCCCGCCCGGGCTGCTGGGCTTCGACCCCAAGGGTCCGCGCTACCGCTACGCCCCGGCCAAGGCCGAGGCGTATTTCAAGAAAGCCTGGGGCGGGCAAGTGTGGCAAAAAGGCTTTCGCTTTACGCTCACCTACAACACCGGCGGCGAGAGCCGCCTGGCCGCGTGTGAAATCTTGAAGCGCGGCGTGGAGGCCCTAAACCCCAAGTTCCAAATCAACCTGCGCGGCCTGGACTGGCCCTCCTACCTGGCCAAGGCGCAGCAGCGTCTCCTGCCTATTTTTTCGCGCGGCTGGTACCCCGACTACCCGGACCCGCACGACTTCGTGTTCGCCTTCTACGATTCAAACGGGCGCTACCCCTCGGCGCAGGGCTATTCCAACCCCAGGATGGATAAACTTATCGCGCAGGCGGCCCGGGAGCTGGACCCGCAAAAGCGCGCGCGGCTCTATCATGAGATTCTGCGCCTGGGCTACCAGGACGAGCCCGACATCGTGACGGTCTACCCCACCGGCGTCTTGGCGCTGCGCGCCTGGGTCAAGGGCTTGGTCTACAACCCGGTGTTTTTGGACGCGTACTACTATCCCGTCTCAAAGGAGTAGGGCGTGAGCGCTAAGAGCTCCCGCGGCGCCTTCGCGGTCCTCATCCTCGCCAACGTCGTCTACGCCACGGCTTATTCGACGGCGCGCGTGGCCATGAACGGCGTGCCGCCCGCCACGCTGGCCTTCGTGCGCCTGTTCATCGCGGGCTTGGCGCTGCTGCCGTTTTTCGGCGTCCGCGGCGAGGCGCCGCTTTCGCGGCGGGATTTCTGGTCCGTGGCGGGGATGGGCATCATCGGCTTGGGCGCGGCGTTTTGGCTCGGCAACGTGGGCATCGCCTGGTCCTCATCGACCGACGCGGCGCTGCTGGTGGTGGTCGAGCCCGTCGCCTTGATGCTCCTGGGCCCGGCGCTTTTGGGCGAGACGCTCTCCCGCCGCGAGGCCGCGGGCGCGGCCTTGGCCGTGGTCGGCTCGGCTCTGGTGGTCTTCAACGGCGTGCCGGGCGTGAGCGCGCGGCTTTTGCCGCATTGGCGCGGCGATGTGATTTTAATTCTGGGCGGCCTGGCCTTCGCCGTCTATTCGCTTTTGAGCCGCCCGGTGCTCGCGCGCGCGGACGCCGGGCGCGTCACCGTGCTCTCCATGTTCTGGGGCGCGGCCGCGATTTTTCCCTTGGCCGCGCGCGAGTGGATGGCGGGACGGCGGCCGGTCTGGACCTTTTCCGCGGCGGCGGCGACGATTTACCTGACGCTGGCGGTCACGGCGCTGGGATTTTTCCTGTGGAATTGGGCGCTTGAGCGCGTGGAGACCTCGCGCGCCGCTATTTTTCTCACCAGCCAGCCCATTCTGGGCGCGCTCTTGGGAGTGCTCTGGCTTAAAGAGCGCGTCACCGTCTTCACGCTTTCGGGCGGCGCCCTGATCGTGGCCGGTCTCGTCGCGGCCTTCTGGCCCGCGCGGGCTAACGCGCTACAAGCTTTTGATGCGCTCGCGGATAAGCCCGCAGAGATAATCCGCGGCGGCGCCGGGAGCGAGCTTTAAAAGGGCGACGTCGCGCCGCTCTTGGTCCATGAGTCCGGCGAAGATTCGGACGGCCCGGTCGGGGCCGACGCCCAGCGCCGCCAGGCAGTGCGCCGCGGTCAAGACGGTGTCCGGGCCGATGAGAGTTCCGCTGCACAGGCCGCGGCCGGGCGCCAACCTGGCCTGGGCCAAGGAAGTCTTCGACAAGCACGTCGGGGCCTAGGCCAAGGGGCCATTGGGCCCTCGCCGCGGGGCGCGGGTTGATCTATTCTATAGGAAGCCGATGAGCTCGAAACCTTGGGGGGAAACCATGAGAACGGACCGCCGTGCCGGACTTCGCTTGGGCGCAGCACTTTTGGCCGCGGCTTTTCTCGCCGTCGGCGCCGCGCGCGCCTTCGCCATCGAGGGCGAGGGTTCTTTCGACGGCGGCCTGGGCGACATGGGCCCGGCCTTCAACGCCCTGACGGACGGCTTGGCGCCCTTGAATATGCCCCAGCTTCCGGATTTGTCGGCCGGCGCGCTTTCTCCCGCGCTGCCCAGCGCCGCGCTGGCAGTACCCGCGGCGCCCGTCCGGCCCGAGACCAAGCCCGTGCGCCGGTGGGCCGCGCCGGCCCCGGTGCAGTCCGGAGAGTACACCCTTTTGACCGAGCCCTTCAGCGGCCGGACCGCGGTCTTAAACCTCATCAACAACGCGCGGACCTCCATCAACCTCACCATCTACGAAATCGAGGACCCGCCCACGATTTCCGCGCTCATCGCCGCGGCCCAGCGCGGCGTCACGGTGCGCGTCATCTACAATCTTTATTCTTTCCGCGGCCGCGACCCCAACGCGAAGTACATCCAAGAGCTGCAAAACGCCGGCGTGCAGACCCAGGCGGCCAGCCGCCAGTTCGAGGTCACGCACGAGAAGACCATCACCGCGGACGGCACGTCGGCCGTCATCATGACCTTCAATTTGGTGCCCAACTACTTCTCGGGCACGCGCGATTTCGGCATCGTGACTTTAAACGCCGCGGAGGTCGCGGAAATTGACGCGGTCTTCAACGCGGACTGGAACGGCGAGCAAGCCGATCCGACCCTGCCCGAGCTGGTCTGGAGCCCGGAGAATTCCCGCGAGAAAATTTTAGGCGTCATCAACGGCGCCACGAAGACTCTTGAGGTCTACGGCGAGGAAACCGAGGACCCCGAGTGCATGCAGGCGCTCATCGCCGCGGCCCAGCGCGGCGTGGCGGTGCGCTTCATCACCGCGGTATTGAGCGGCCGCGGCGGCCAGGACGGCAACGCGGCCGAGCGCCAGGTCCTCAACGACAACGGCGTGCAGGCCAAGGCTTTGAACAACCCGTACATCCACGCGAAGGTGATTCTGGCGGACTACGGCACGCCCAACGCCCGGGTGTTCATCGGCTCGGAGAACTTCTCCAAGACCTCGCTCGACCGCAACCGCGAGCTGGGCATCATCTTGAACAACCCGCCGCTCATGGACAGCATCGAGGGCACCTTCAACTCGGACTGGGCGCAGTAAGCCCCTTCCTATATATACCCCGTATACCAACTAGTAGTCCGTCTCGCGTAATCTGACCATTTATGCTTGAATCTCTGCGCGCACGCCGAGCGCAGGAGGATGGCCATGGCCTACAAGCATATCGTCAAGCTCTCGGCGGAAGAACGGACCGGACTCGAACGCCTGGTTGC
>DATLUA010000012.1:0-177565 GCA_035533295.1 Elusimicrobiota bacterium
ATGAGAGCAAAAACGGGCCGGACCAGGCGCGAGGACGGGGATTCCGGGGCCGCGGCGGGTTAAAAACGCGGCGCCGACGCTCCCGGCGGGGAACACGCGCTCCGGCAGGCACGCCTCTTCAGACTTACCGAGCAGAAACTATATAGTAGGGAGACCATTTGAAGAAAATCCTGGGCAAAATCGCGGATCGGATATACCATAAGCCGCGCCTGAAAATCAGTAGCGCGGTTTCGCCGTTGCTGATTCCGAGGATGGTGAATATTCTCAAGAAAAGATCGGCGGCTCTTGCTGATCTGGACTCAGTATTGGATTTCGCTCTGAAATTTAAAATTTACGGCACGCCGATTAAGCCTCTGCAAATCAGGGGGGAATTTAAGAGATTAATGGAGATCGTCCAGGCCGCGCGCCCCAAGGCCATCGTGGAGTTGGGAACGGCCATGGGCGGCACATTATTTTGCTTTGCGCGTGTGGCTGATCCGTCCGCGACGCTCATCTCCTTGGATTTGCCCAGCGGTCAGGGGGGATATTTGGAGTGGAAGAAGCCTCTTTTAGAGGCGTTCGCTCTCCCGGAATAGCGCATCCATCTTTTGAAGGATGATTCGCACAAGCCGGAAACTCTGGCAAAAGTGAAAAGAATATTAGGAACAAGACAAATAGATTTTTTATTTATTGACGCCGACCACTCTTACGAAGGCGTAAAGAAAGATTACGGGTTGTATTCGCCCCTTGTGGCGCCCGGCGGCTTAATCGCGTTTCATGATATCGTGCCATCCTACCTGACTAGATACGGTACTGAGACGAGCGTCGGGATTGTGGAGGTCGCCCGATTCTGGGAAGAATTAAAGGCGTCCTTGCCTCCTGGAGCTTACGAGGAAATCATCCAAGACCCGAATCAAGACGCGCGCGGGATAGGGGTTTTGAAGCTGCAATAAGGCGCCCTCGTGCTAAAACGGTGAAAAAAAACGACCGCCCGCAATATGCAGCTGCGGGCGGTCGCTGAGCCGTCGGAAGCTTAAAGCTTCTTGACGCTGCTGGCCCGAGGGCCCTTCTCGGACTGCTCGGTGCTGAACTCGACGGCCTGATTCTCGGCTAAAGTCTTGAACCCGTCGCTCATGATTGAAGAGTGATGGACGAAAAGATCTTTTGAGCCGTCATCGGGGGTGATGAAACCAAACCCCTTCTGATCGTTAAACCACTTCACTTTACCTGTAGCCATTATCTTATGTTCCTCGTGCTTTGCATCTGTTTGTGATGGGGAAGACGTCTCCCCTCCCGATTATTATAGCATGGGAACGCCAATACTGATTTTGATAAGATGCCCACGTGGCTAAAATGATGAAAAAGGACGTTCCGGCCTCGACCGAGACCCCGGTCGTCAAGAGCCCCATCGACCGCGAGGGCCCTGAGTTCAAGGAAAACGCCCGGCACCACGAGAGCCTCATCGCCGATTTGCGCCAGTGCTTGGAAGCCGTGCGCCGCGGCGGGCCGGAAAAAGCCGTGGAACTGCACCGCAAGCGCGGCAAGCTGACGGCTCGGGAGCGCATCCAAAAGCTCGTCGACCCCGGCTCTTTTTTCCTGGAGCTCTCGCCCATGGCGGCCTGGGGGCTCTACGACAACGAAGTGCCCTCCGCGGGCCTCGTCTCGGGTCTTGGCGTCGTCGCCGGGCGGCTTTGCGTCATCGCGGCCAACGACGCCACGGTCAAGGGCGGCACCTATTACGCCGAGACCATCAAGAAGCACCTGCGCGCGCAGGAAGTGGCGCTCGAAAACCGCCTGCCCTGCGTCTACCTGGTGGATTCGGGCGGCGTCTTTCTGCCCCGGCAGTCCGAGGTCTTCCCGGACAAGGAGCACTTCGGCCGCATCTTCTACAACCAGGCGCTCATGTCCTCCTTGGGCATCCCGCAGATTTCAGTCGTCATGGGCATGTGCACCGCGGGCGGGGCCTATGTCCCGGCCATGTCGGACGAGTGCGTCATCGTGCGCGGCCAGGGCACGATTTATCTGGGCGGGCCGCCGCTGGTCAAGGCCGCGACCGGCGAGGAGTCTTCCGCCGAGGATTTGGGCGGCGGCGACATGCACGCGCGCGTCTCGGGCGTGGTCGACCACCTGGCCGACGACGACGAGCACGCTCTGGCCATCTGCCGCAGCTTGGTCGAGAACTTGAATGCGCCCGCGCTGGACTTGGGGCGCGGCGACGAGCCGCTCTACCCGGCGTCCGACCTCTACGGCCTGGTCAACCGCGACTTGCGCCGGCCCTGCGACGTGGCCCAAATCGTGGCGCGCATCGCCGACGGCAGCCGCTTTCAACCCTTCAAGCCCCTCTACGGCAAGACGCTCACCTGCGGCTTCGCGCGCCTGATGGGACGGCCCATCGGCATCTTGGGCAACCAGGGCATTTTGTTCTCGGAGTCCGCCTTGAAGGGCGCGCACTTCATCGAGCTCTGCGCCCAACGCAAAGTTCCCATTTTGTTTTTGCAGAACATCACCGGCTTCATGGTGGGCAAGGAATTCGAGCAGGGCGGCATCATCAAGCACGGCGCCAAGCTGGTCCAAGCCGTCTCGACCGCGCCCGTGCCCAAGATTACCGTGGTGACGGGCTCCTCCAACGGCGCCGGCAACTACGCCATGTGCGGCCGGGCCTACGGCCCGCGCTTTTTATTCACCTGGCCCAACGCGCGCGTTTCGGTCATGGGCGCGGAGCAGGCCGCGCAAGTGATGACCATCATCAAGCGCGAACAGTTGAAGCGCCGCGGCGAAGAGCTCTCCGACGCGGACGCGGAGAAAATCGCGGCGCCCATCAAGGCCCAGTACGAGGCCGAGGGCCGGCCCTACTACGGCACGGCGCGCCTGTGGGACGACGGCATCATCGAGCCCGCGGACACGCGCAAGATTCTGGCCCTGTGCTTCGCCGCCGCGGCCCACGCGCCGACGCCCGAGCCGCATTACCCCGTTTTCCGGATGTAGCGTGGGAAAAAAGAAAGGCCCCGCTCGCGCGAGGCCTTTGGGTAGTTTAATTTCGGCTGTCCCCGCTGATAATTTAACAGCCCGATGAATATTTGTCAAGACGCGCGGGAGAGCCCTGGCCGACGTCAGGCCCGCGAGCCTATGGGAGGACGGCGTTAAGTAAAAGGGAGATTTTATGGCCTACCAACACATTCTCGTTGAAACCGGACCGGTCGCGTCGGTGACCTTAAACCGACCGCACGTGCGTAACGCGATGGACGACACCACGCTGCGGGAATTGACCGCCGCGTTTAAGGCGCTCTCGAAGGACAAGAATCTGCGCGCGGTCGTGGTGCGCGGCGCGGGGCAGGATTTCTGCGCGGGCGCGGACATCAACTGGATGCACCGGGCCGGAAAACTGCCGCCGGCCAAGAGCCGCAAGGACGCCAAGCTTCTCTTGGACATGGCGCTGGCCGTGGACGCCTGCCCGGTTCCGGTGGTGGCGGCCGTGCAAGGCAACGTGTTCGGCGGCGGCTTGGGCCTGGCCTCGGCCTGCGACATCGTCATCGCCGAGGAAAACGCGCGCATGAGCTTTTCCGAGGGCCGCCTGGGCATCATCCCCGCGGTCATCTCGTGCTTTGTCCTGCCCAAAATCGGCGAGGCCCAGGCGCGGCGCTATTACCTGACCGGCGAGATTTTCAACATGAAGACGGCCAAGCATCTGGGCATCGTGCACGAGCTCGCGCACCAAGACGATCTCGCCGAGCGCGCCGACGCCGTGGTCGCCAACATCTTGAAGAACGGCCCCAACGCGGTGCGCACGGCCAAGGCTTTGCTGCGCAAGTTCCCATCCTTGAACTTTAGCGCCCGCGCCAAGCTGGTGCTGGACACCTTGACCCGCCTGCGCCGCTCGCCCGAAGGGCAGGAAGGCTTGTCCGCCTTCCTGCAAAAGCGTCCGGCCGCGTGGATTGCGTCCGAGACAAAGCCGTGAGCCTGCCCGCGATTCGCTTGGTCGAGGTCGGTCCGCGCGACGGCCTGCAAAATGAAAAAACCGTCGTGCCCTTGGACGCCAAGGTGGCCTTGGTTGATGCCCTGTCCGCCTCGGGCTTGAAGGAAATCGAAGCCGGCGCTTTTGTCTCGCCCAAGGCCGTGCCGCAGATGGCCGACTCCGTCCAGGTTTTTGAGTCCATCGCGCGCAAGGCAGGGGTCGTCTACTCGGCTTTGGTGCCCAACGAGCAGGGCCTGGACCGCGCCTTGGACGCGGAGGCGGATAAAATCGCGGTGTTCACCGCCGCGTCCGAGACCTTCAACCAAAAAAATATCAACGCGTCGGTGGCCGAGTCCATCGCGCGCTTTAAGCCGGTCTTGGAGCGCGCGCTCAAGATGGAACTCCCGGTGCGCGGCTACATCTCGACCGCGTTTCACTGCCCCTTCGAGGGGCCCATCGCGCCGGAAAAAACCGCGGCCGTGGCCCAGCAGCTCTTGGAGCTGGGCGTGGACGATCTCTCCATCGGCGACACCATCGGCCGCGCCGCGCCCAACGAAGTCCGCAAACTTTTGGAGCATCTGCTTAAAAGCGTGCCGGCCGAAAAAGTTTTCCTGCACTTCCACGACACCTACGGCATGGCGGTCGCCAACGCCTTGACCGCGTGGAGAGAGTTTTCGATTTCTGGTTTTGATTCCTCGGCGGGGGGGCTGGGCGGCTGCCCCTACGCGCCCGGCGCCACCGGCAACGTGGCCACCGAGGATTTGCTTTTCGCTTTTTTTGCCTCGGGCGCCCAAGTCCCCGCGGACATCGCCCAAATCCAGGCCGCGGCCCGCGCGCTTGAACCCAAGCTCGGGCGCCCCTTGGCCTCGCATTTAAGTAAAATTGATCTTAAGGTCGCCGCGCCCCATTCGCGCCCGTAGTGAAAAGGATATCACGACAGCCTCCGAAGCTGTAAGTCCAGGTTCGATTCCTGGCGGGCGCACCACTTCCGGCGACGCGCGTTAAACAGGGTGGATTCCGCTAATGAGGCGCATGTAACGCTCCGCAATGGCGTCCCACGAATAAGGCACGCTTGCGATGACCGCGTTGCACCCCAGCCTATCGCGCAAAATCCGATCGCGGATGAGCCGACTTATGGCGCGTTCAAGCAGGGGCAGATTGCCGGGGGGGATTAGCAGCCCAGAAACGCCGTCCTTTATAAAATCCGCGAATCCGGTCCTGCTCGCGATGACGGCTTTTCCCAAGGCCATTGCTTCCAGGGCGGCGATGCCGAAGAACTCATGCCTGGAAGGCAAGACGACGAATTCGCTTTTACGCATGAGATCCAGCATGCGCGCATGAGAGACTTGTCCCATGAATTCGCACGCGTCGCCCAAACCCAATCTGCGCGCCATCCCCCTTAAATGGCTTCTGCGATGCTCTCGGCCCGTGAAGACCAGGCGCAAGGGTTTTGGGGCCAGCCTCGCCCAGGCCATAAGAAGGATGTCGACGCCCTTGTAATAAGAAAGCCAAGCGGGACACAGGACGAAGCCGCCGCGCGCGCCGGAGTCCGCTTTCTCCGAGACATCAATGCCCTCGGGAACGACGTGGAGGCTCTTCCTGAGGAAAGGAAAATCGCAAAGGATTTTCTCCCTGCCGTAGCTGGATAAAACGGTGACGCGGCGGTTGCGAAGCAATTCCGCCAATCCTTGCAGGTGCTCCGGCGTCCGCTCAATGATGGGATTCCCATAGTCATGGAACGAAATCAGGACAGGAATGGGGAGGTGCCTTAAGGCGTCGGCAAGCCTCTCGAGTACGGCCGTGTAGGATCCGATCAAATGAAGATGGGCGGCATCGGCCCGGTTTAAGAGGGCTACGGCCTGGTCGCCGATATTTCGGGCGGCCGCGGCGGACGCGCGCGGCGTCCTGCCGCCGATGCATTCGACCGCCCCCCAGCGGGTTCGGTATCGGAAAGTTTCACGCGGGGTCGTAAAACTATTGGGCGACAAAGGGGCGGCGACGGTGACGTCATATCCGGCGGCCGTGTACTTGCGCCCGAGTTGAGGCAGCACGTTCTTAAAGGTGGGGTTGCGAAGGGAGCATTCGCTAAGCAGCAAAATCCTTCGGACGGACGGCCTGAGGGGGGGATTTGCCGCGGCTATTCTCATGGCGGCGGATGTTCTAAGGAACGGCCGCCCCCAAAAAAGGCGCCATATTCGTAAGAGATCCGTAGGTGACAAGCAACGGGACAAGGTAGGGTTTTTTGCCTGATTTTTTGTTCTCTTTCTTCCCGTCTTTTTTATGTTTGCTCATGTTGGCTTCTCCTTGCTGCGGGACGGAATAAGGGCCGTCAAAAGATCCGCTTGAACCGTCCTTCCAGAGTCCTTCTCAGCGGTGCGGGAATATCGTCCGAATCCAAATTAAGAATGGTCTTTATCCGAGGAATGACGATGGTATTTCTCAACCACCCGCTGGTAGCGATGGATAGGAATATCTTCTTTTTACCTTTTGAGTATTCATAGAAATGGCAATGCATGAGCGACTGCGGATACTCATAGGAAGGCTTTTCAAGCCTGGCCAGCTCTTTAATCAGGAATCGCCGCAAAAGTGCGGGATCCGCCGTGAAATCGCCGACGGCTTCCGAGTTTAGGACGGCCCATTCGCGGGCGGAATAATTGTCTTCGCGCGCTTCGTGGTAGAGCAGCTCCGCTTGTCTAACGGCCGCGAGGGGCGGAGAAGCGCCGTGCTCGGCCGGCGATGAAACCCGAAGCACCCGCGCCCTGGGATTTAATTTGAGTATCAAGAGCCGCGCTTTATTGGGGTCGGCGCCCGCGAATAAGGCGTTGGGTTTCCAACCCATGCCCGTAACGGGGTGAATCCAGCCGAAAATCGCCCGTTGGCCGCGGATGGAGGCATGGTGCCGATAAGGGCTTGAACCGCGAGGGATTTTGGCGGCGAGGGGAAAACGGGCGGCGGAAGCGACGTCCGCGGCGATATCCTCCAAGGCTTCTGCCGTCGTCCAATGAAACAGATATTCAGGAACGCCGGAAGACGATGGAGCGCTCCTCATCGATTGAAGCTCCAAGATCGGGGAATGACCGGAAATTCGAGCCCTGCGAATTTGCGTTCAAAAGTCGAATCATAAATCCTTGCTTGGATGCCCGGTTCACCTGCGAACTTGCGCAGGAATGCCGTTTTTTCTTTCGCACTGCGAAGGCGGCGGCGCCCGATCGGCCCGACTTTCGTGAAGTTGAGGAGAAGATTGGGGGTGATGGACGCCCGCTTGATTTCCCCATCCATGAAATTTCCAGGCAACAGCTGATCGTAGCGGTAATATTCCACGCTCATGGTTCGGGAGCGGAGCAGGGGCGAATCGAGCAATAAGGCGTGGATCGCCAGGGTTCGCCCGTCCGGGGCAAGCGCAAACAATCCCGCTGACGCGGGATCCGCCGCCAGGCGCTCTGCCAGACTTCGAGTTCCGCCCCGCGCGATGATCCGGCGCAAAAGCCCCGCGGATGTCGCCGTTTCAAACGGAAATCGCCCGGTTTCCTCATTCAAGAAGAAATGCGCCACTCTTCGCCGCCAAAAAGTGCCATAGAACCGATCCTTGTAGTCTCGCGAGCAGTAGTTGACGGAGATGTCAAGCTTTGTTCTCAGGACATGCAGCAGGAGCTTAAGGGCGGCGTGCTCGGATTCAATGACCGGAAAGAGCACGCCATCTGAAATATCCGCGTATGAGTAGCCCCGGGCGTCCAAGCGCGCGGAATTGAAAGGGGTCTTAAAAAGCTGGTGCAGGTTTACATTCCGGATGCCCATTGAACGCAGTTCCGGCAGCACGCTTTTGAGCGTTTCGAATTCCTCGGGAATTGCAGGCGTTTCAACGACGACCGCGCGCATGTACTTGACCGCCGCGCGCAATGGGGTCAAGTCGTATTGCCGGGCGCTTAAATCAAACCGCACTTCATCGACGCCCGCGGCGGAGAGTGTTTTGAGCGCGGCATCGTGGGCCAAATCCCCATTGGTGTACACCCACACGCGCACGGAAGCCCCGAACTCGCGGCGAATGGCCGTCACGTACTCAATGAGCCGCTTGGGTGTCGCAAATGGTTCGCCGCCTGAAATTCCGACGCCTTTGATTCTTAGTTTCCTGATCAACTCGATATAATCCGACGAGGACGGAATCGTCGTCTGCGCCAGCTTTTCCGTGACCGGAGCGCCACCGCCGGGCTGTTCCACCGGGCAAAAAAAGCACTTGCGGGTGCAGACTTGGTTGAGTCCCAGGCAGGACCATTTCCCTTCAATGCAAAGCTGGCAGCCGGGATCCAATTCTCCAGTGTAAATCTTCGCTCCGCCGGCAACGGCGCGAGCGCCCATCTCAAGGCACAAACTGGTGAGCCGGGCGGATTCTTGCTCTAGATAGCGGACTCTGCGGGAGGGATGGCTCGATAGCGGCGAACTGCCGCTGGTGCCGCTTGTCGCGCGGCCAGCCGTTCTGTAATCCATCCCCGCTATTTCCCGCTACTCATGCGGAGCCCCGGGAGAAAATAATCCATATTAATAATGTCGTTTTTTATCTATTGCAACAGATTATCCATTCCATGCTGCTCATGCTTGCTAAATGGCTGAGGGCAGACTAACTGCGGCTTGTAAATAAACCTAGAAACGGCAGTTGCCCTTCGTCTGATCGTGAGTTTCGTTTGATTTGTCGGAGTAGATCAGGATTTGGAATACTCACCCAATGGGTGAGGCCAAAAGACGTGCGCAAACCGCGCTACTGCGCGTAGAAGAAGCCCTCGGGCTCGAAACAGCCGGAGGGCGGATACGGCTGCGCTGGGATGATCAAGCGGAAGTCACGCCATTCGGGCAGATGGCGTTCTTCATCGAATTCCTTTCGTTGACCGGCGTGTTGGAGGATTGGATCAAGAGTTGCCCGCTGTCGTATACCAGTCCCAACGCGCCGGAGGAGCGCGACGTGCTGGGGACATGGCTGCTTTCGATTTTGGCCGGTCATAAGCGCTACGCCCACGTAACGACGATTCGCAGCGATGGGGTCAATCCGAGCTTGCTGGGGATGAGCAAGGTCATCAGCGAAGACGCCCTGCGGCGCGCGCTCAAAGCGATAGACGAAGCCGCCGGCCCGGTCTGGCTTGGGGCGCACCTACAGAAGTGCTCGACTCCGTTGCTGGCGGCCCCATGGATTCTCGATGTGGACACGACGGTGAAATGCCTCTACGGCAAGCAAGAGGCCGCGATCGTCGGCTACAATCCCAAAAAGCCGGGATGACCGTCGCACACGTATCACACCTACCTGATGGCGGGGCTGCGTCTGATACTCGACGTTGATGTCCTGGCCGGAAACAAAAATCCGGCCAAATACACGATGCCTGGTTTGTTGCGCATCATCGATGAACAGCCGGAAGGTTCCAAGCCGAAGCTGGTCCGCGGCGACTGCGGCTTTGGTTCCGAGCCCGTGATCGTCGAGTTGGAGAGGCGCGGTGTCTCGTATTTGTTCAAGCTGCGGTTGACGAAGAACGTGACGCGCTATATCGAAAATAATTTCTGGATGAACGATTGGTCCGAGGCGGGGCAAGGTTGGGAGGGGCGCGAAGGCAAGCTCAAGTTGACCGGCTGGTCTTGCGAGCGGCGGGTGGTCCTGCTGCGGCGTCCGCTTCAAGGCGACGTGTTGTTCAGCGCGGAGAACGGGCAACTGTCGTTGGCGTTTGCTGAAACCGTGGTTCCAGCGAAGAAATACGAATACGCCGTGCTTGTGACCGATTTGGCTTGCGAGATTGGGGCTATCGCCCAGCTGTATCGGGATCGGGGTGACGCGGAGAACACCTTCGATGAATTGAAGAACCAGTGGGGATGGGGAGGTTTTACTACCAGTGATTTGGCTCGTTGCCGGCTGTCGGCGAAGGCCGTGGCGCTTGTCTACAACTGGTGGTCGCTATTCGTTCGGCTGGCCAATCCCAAAGAGCGGTTGGAAGCGATCACGAGCCGCCCGCTTCTGCTGTCTGGCATCGCCCGGAAAACGAGCCATGCCGGCCAGCAATATGTGACCGTGACGGCCATGCACGGTTACGGCCAGGAGGCCAAGGCCATGCTGACTCGGATCAGCGTCATGCTGAAGGCTTGGAAAGCAACTGCGGAGCAGTTGGGCTTGAAAACGGTCTGGCAGCAGGTCTGCGAGTATATCGTGACGACCGTAACGGGTTTTAGCTGGGCCGCGCCGCCTCTGCTCGCGGCGCCACCACCCCAAGGAGTGGCCGTCTAACTGCCGGATTTAGGATAAAGCCGTGAGGATAATCCGCGACGCGCGGCGGCGCGGATAAAATCATAGAATGGCGGCCATGCCTTCGGCTGGGACGATCGCGCTGGGCGGGCCGCTGGCGCAAGGAGCCTACTTGTTCGCGCTGGCCTGGCTCTTGGCCCAGGTGGAAATCCAGATCGAGGGCGCCCACGGCTGGGCGGAGAAGCTGCCCACTTGGCGCGTCTCCAAGCCCTGGCTCTTGAAGCTCACCAACGGCAAGCCCATCACGGGCTATCACGCCTGCCTGTTCCCGTTTTTAATCCTGATTTTCCACCTGCCGCTTCTGTTCACGGGCTTTTCCCGCACGGTCGAGGCGAAAATTCTGGTCTGCTACTTCCTCGTGGCCTTCAACTGGGACTACCAGTGGTTCGCCTGGAACCCGGCGTGGGGGACCAGGCGCTTTTTGCGCGAGCCCATCTGGTGGTTCAGGACAAAGTTCCTGGGCGTGCCGGCCGACTACTACACCGGCGCTCTTTTCGTGTTCCTGGCGCCGTGGCTGCTCAACCCCGCGAGCCTGCCGGAAGTCGCCCGGCTCTTCGTCGTCATGGAGGCGCTGGCGATTGTCTCCGCCGGCGCGGCCGCGGTCCTGGTTCGCCGCGCGCCGCGCTAAAATCCCAGTCACGCGGCCGTCATGCGGGTTCTACCCCGCCGGGATGGTCATCGGCATGATGGATCCGGTCACGATGACCACGATGACGGAGACCACGCGCCTTAAGACCCGCACCTGGGTCTCCATCTTGCGGACGGTCAGGTTGTCCCTGACGTCCAAGCGGTAGCCGGACATCGTGAAATCGGCGAAGACCTCCGCCATGGCGATGAGCGCCCAGCCCGCCGCGGCCAGCTCGCCCGCGGACATCAGCAGGACCGCCCCGCTTTTCAAGAAATGCGTCATCACGATCTGCATTGGTCCATATTCTCCAAAGTTTTGCCGCCGTCCGGCAACCGCTCCGTCCGGAGCAAAAGTTTCCCCGGACACCAGTGTTTTGATATAATCACCCGGTGAACGGTGCCGCCGACGACGAGGAGAAATACTGGGCGTACTACCGCACGCGCTTAAGTCATGACGCCCGGAGGGTCAAGACCTGGCGGCTCATCGCGCGGCGCCTGGAAGAGCTGGTGCCCATCCGCCCCGACGCCGCGGTGCTGGACCTGGGCGCGGGCTACTGCGACTTCATCAACCAGGTCCGCGCGCGGGAAAAGCACGCGGTCGACGTCGCGCCCGTCAAGGAGCACGCCGCGCCGGGCGTGGTCTTCCACAAGGCTCGCTGCGACGAGCTGGACTCTTTGCCCACCGCGCATTTCGACGCGGCTTTGGCGAGCAACTTGTTCGAGCACCTGCCGCGAGAAGGCATCCGCAGGACTTTGGCGGAGCTCGCGCGCGTCTTGAAGCCTGGCGGCCGGCTCGTTATCATGCAGCCCAATTTCCGCTACTGCTACAAGGAATTCTACGACGACTACACGCACGTCACGCCGCTGACCCACATGGGCTTGGCGGACTTGATCGCGAGCTGCGGCTACAAAATCGAGAAGGTCCTGCCGAAATTTCTTCCCTTCAGCTTTAAATCCTCCGGCCTGCCAGCCCCGGCGTTTTTAGTCTGGCTCTACCTGCGCCTGCCCTGGAAGCCCTTGGCCGGGCAGTGCCTCATCGTGGCCGTGCGCTGAGGCGGGGCCGCCGTCATTATGTGGAGTAACCAGAAAATTTCCCTCGTGCTCCCGGCCTACAACGAGGAGCCCAACATCGCCCGGGCCGTGCGCGCCTTCAGGGAGCTGGGCATCATCGATGAGATACTGGTGGTGGACAACAATTCCACCGACGCCACCGAGGCCGAGGCCAAGGCCGCGGGCGCCGCGGTGGTCAAGGAGACGCGCCAGGGCTACGGCCACGCCATCCGCGGCGGCTTGGCGGCCGCTTCGGGAGATTTGATCGCGGTGTGCGAGCCCGACGGAACGTTCCGCCCGCGCGACATCTTCAAGCTTTTGGCCTACACCGACGATTTCGACTTCGTGCTGGGCAGCCGCACCTCGCGCGCGCTCTTGTCCCAGGACGCCAATATGGGGATTTTCCTCAAGTGGGGCAACTGGAGCGTGGCCAAGATGCTGGAGTTTCTCTATAACGGACCTTCGCTGACCGACGTGGGCTGCACCTACCGCGTCATCAGGCGCGGCGCCTTGGAGAAAATCCAGGACGACTTCCGCGTGGGCGCCAACCACTTTTCCCCGGAGATGATGATCTGCGCGGCAAAAAAGCGGCTCAAGTTCGTGGAAATCCCGGTCCACTACCAGGCGCGCATCGGCGAGTCCAAGATCACGGGCGATTTCTTCCGGGCCTTCCGCCTGGGCTTGCGGATGATAGGGCTCATCCTCTACAGGCGGGTGGCGAGCTGATGCCCGCGTCTTTGGTCACCGGCGGCGCGGGTTTCATCGGTTCGCACGTGGCCGACGAGCTTTTGGGAATGGGCCACCGCGTGGTTGTTTTGGACGATTTGAGCGGCGGCTTTTCGGCTAACGTCCCGGCCGGGGCCAAGTTCGTGGCCGGCTGCGTTCAAGACGCCGATCTTGTCTCCGCGCTTTTTTCCAAGGAGCGCTTCGATTATGTCTTTCACCTGGCGGCCTACGCGGCCGAGGGCTTGAGCCACTTCATCAAGCGCTTCAACTACTCCAACAACCTCCTGGGCAGCGTCAACTTGATCAACGCCGCGGTCAACGCGGGCACGGTCAAGTGCTTTGTCTTCGCCTCCTCCATCGCGGTCTACGGCAAGGGCCAGGCGCCCATGACCGAGGACATGGCGCCCACGCCCGAGGATCCCTACGGCATCGCCAAGTACGCGGTGGAGATGGACCTGGCCGAGGCGCGCGGGATGTTCGGGCTGCCCTACGTGATTTTCAGGCCGCACAACGTCTATGGCGAGCGCCAGAACCTGGGCGACCGCTACCGCAACGTCATCGGCATCTTCATGAACCAGGCCATGCGCGGCGAGTCCTTCACGGTCTTCGGCGACGGCCGGCAGACCCGGGCCTTCAGCCACGTCTCGGAGGTCGCGCCCGTCATCGCGCGCGTCTGCGAACGGCCGGACGCCTGGGGCCAAGTCTTCAACATCGGCGCGGACAAGCCCTGCGCGGTCGCGGACATGGCCAAGGTCGTGGCCGAGGCCATGGGCGTTCCTCTCCGGCTCAAGCACCTGCCGCCGCGCAACGAGACGGTCCACGCCTATTCCGCGCACGAGAAAATCCGCCGCTATTTCGAGGACTTGATTAAGCCGGTGGCGCTTGAAGACGGCATCCGCCGAATGGCGGCCTGGGCCAAGAGCGCCGGCCCGCGCAAGCCCTCCGAGTTCGGCGCCATCGAGGTGGCCAAGAACCTGCCGCCGGGTTGGAAGCTTTAGGACGGCCTTGAAAAACGCACGTCCGCCGGCGGCCGGCTTATCATCCGCGGCGCGCGTCTGGCTTTGCGGCTTGGCCGTGGCGCTGTGCTTTTGTTCCGGCTATTTTCTCTCCGCCGCATGCCGCGCGGCTTGGCAGGAGCATTACCCCGCGCTTGCCGCGCAGTGGCCTGCGGACGGGCCTTTCTCGCTCCTGGGCCTTTACGGCGCGCAGACCGAGGAGGAGGTGCAGTACGCGGCCCGCGTGCAGGAGTCGGCCAATCATTTCCCGGCCTACGATCCTTACGTGCTCGAGAACCGCAGTCGCAGCCTGCTTTTAGACGACGGGCTCACCTACCTCTTGATGGGCCTGGTGCAAAAGGCCCTGGGCAACATGACCTGGACCTGGGTCGCGGTGCGCCTTGTGTGCTGCCTGTTCTGGTTCGTGCTGGTTTACTTCATCATGCTGCGGCTCTCGGGCGACGAGGCGCTCGCGTTCTTCGCCGGGGCCTTCGTGGTGGGCTTTAGCTACCTTTTGACCATGGATTTCGTCCCGGCCCTGCAGTGGACGCCGTCCTTGGGGGCGCTGGCCCACGACGCCTGGACGCTCTTGTCCACGGGACGCACCGAGTCGGTCGCGCGCCTGCCCCGGCCGGGCGTGGACTACTCCGTCTTGTTTTTGGCGACGCTGCTGGAAATCAAGGCGGCCGAGAGCGCCGATCTGCGCTGGGGCGTCGCGGCCGGAATTTGCGGCGGGCTTATGCCCGAAATTCATCCCGACATCTGGTTCACGCACCTGCCGGCCATGTTCTTCTTCCTCTTTTTGGCCCTCTTCTATAAGAAGCTCAACTTCCGTAATCTGGCCGCGGCCGCGGGCGTCTGCCTGCTCGTGAGCGCGCCGTTTTTGGCGCAGCACCTCTCCTCCATGTGGGGACACTCCGCGGCCAAGCAGGAGTTCCTCGACCGGGCCTGCGTGCTCTTCACCCGCCGCCCGCATTGGGAGGGGCTGCTCTACGTCGCGTGCTTCGCCGCGGTCGTCCTCTCGGGCGTCCAGGACGCGGCCGTTTTGTGGCTGGGAGCCTTCTTGGCCGCGGCGGGCCTGGTCGTCAACAGCCAGATACTCACGGGCAAGGACGTTTTGTTCTTCCAGAACCGCTATTACGTTAATATTTACCTGCTGTTCCTCATCCTGCCCTGGCTGCAGAAGAAGCTGCGGCTCCCGCGGGCGTTTTGGAAAACGGCCGGGGCGCTCTGCTTGGCCGCGTGCTTCCTGCAGAGCGTGAGCTACGCCGCTATCCATTATCCCTTCCAGGGCCTCCGGCGCCGGGATGCCCAGGCCATGGCCTGGCTGCGCACCCACACGCCCGAGGACTCGGTGGTCGTGGCGTTAAATCCCGAGGTCAACCTGCTCGTCCCGGTCTACACGCGCGACAAGGTCGGCTTCGGCTCGGCGCTGGAGGAAGTGTCGGACGTTCCGGCGCTGACCATCGCCCGGCGGGTGCGCGCGGGGCTTTTCAATCTGGGCGCCGATCAGGCGAAGTTCTACAAGGACGTCACGGCCCGCTATCCGGACTACGGCCGCCGGGAATCCGACCTGCGCGAGGTCCCCTTGGAGACATTCCTGCGCACGATTTACTTCGCCTGGATACCCAGGCCGATGCTCGCGCGGGACTGGCGCTTGGCGGGCCAAGACGAGAAGAGCTACTCCTACCGCGTCGATTACGTCTGGGTGGACGATTTCGCCAGGCGCTACCTGGGTCCGCGCTTTCCTCGGGACAGCCGCTGGCGGCTCTCCAAGGTCTACGATGCGGGCGGCGTGGCTCTCTACAAAGTCGGGCCCGCCGCGCGGGCCCGACTAAAACTCTAACTCGAGCCGGGTGACGACCGCGCGCACGGGCGTGGCGGCGTTCAGGCCATAGAGCAACGCCACGCTGTAGTTGACGGTCCGGCGCGAGCCGGGGCGCCAGGTTCCGTAGAGGGCCGGGCCGGCCAGGTGGGTCTGCTCGCTGGCGTTGGGGAAATTGCCGATGACGCCCGGCTCGCCGAAGAACTCGGCCGCGGGCGCGAAGTAGTTATTGAGCAGGTACTCGACGCGGCCCGCATAGTGGAAGTCCGTGCCCGGCGCGTAGTTGGAGCCGGACTGCCACTCCAGCGTGGGGTTGAGGGTCAGCAGGAGGCGGCCGAACTGTTTTTCCACAATCGGCGTGAACTCCTCCTCGACCGGGTCGCCGGCGCGCTCTGGAATTTCCATATCGACAATGACTCCGGTATCCGCCCAGTATTCGCCCGCGGGCGCCAATTGAAAGCGCTCCTCGACGTTCACCCTGTCGCCCACCAGCGGGCCGCCCGGAGCGCGGTGCAGGACCTCGTAGGCCTCGCTTTCCCAATAGGAGGTGGGGCTGTAGCTCGCGGAAAAGGCGAAGCCCTGCTGGCCCGCGCCCGTCGCGAAACCGCGGTACTCCACTTCGCGCTCGCCGTAGGACACGCCCGGGGAGTAGACTTTTAGCTCCTCCGCGTTGAGCGAGGCCTCGGCGGCGCGGCAAATTCTTGCCAGAGCGGCGGAAAAAAACAGCGCGCTCAGCGCGACGATGAAATGACGTTTCACGGGGATATCCTTGTTTATTCTTGCGCGAGCTTCATGAGCCCGCCGATGACGAGAATGGTGCCGGCGTAGAAAACAAGCTGCATGGCCGAGGGGTTGGGCGTGTAGCCGACTAAGGTCTTCAAGATGTTGCCGACGAGGCTTTGCCCGCTCAGCAGCCAGGACGTGTTCCAGATGGAATCGCGGATGGCGGGCAGAAGGTTCGCCTGATTTAAAAATGCCGCGGCTTGGGACGCCATGCCTGCGGCCAAAAGCAGGATCATCCAGCCCGTGACGCGGAAAAAGTAGCGCACGGGAATCTTCATGATTCCCAGGTAGAGCGCAAAGCCCACCGCCACTCCGCCGGCTAGGCCCAGGGTGCCGCCCGCGAAGATGGACCAGGCGCCCGCGCCGTTGGCCGCCACGCCGTAGAGAAAGAGCACGATTTCCGAGCCCTCGCGCAGCACCGCGATGGCCGTGGCCGCGAAGATGGCGGTCATGGACTTGTGCCCGAGGTGCACCTCGTTGCCCATGCGCTTTAACTCGGCCGCGATGCGCTTGCCGTGGCGCGACATCCAGACGTTGTGCCAGCCGAGCATCAAGACGGCCGTGAGCAGCACCGCGGCCTCGAAAATGGGCTGCCCGACGCCGGAGAGGCTTTGGGAGATTTCGCCCATGAACGCCGCCACGATGAGCGCGCCCAGGACGCCGGCCGTGATGCCCCAGCCGACCCACGCGCCGCGGCCCTTCAAGCCCTTGGTCGCGCCCAGGATGACGGCGACCACCAGCGCGGCTTCGAGCACTTCCCGAAAGACGATGATCGCGCTGGCGATCACCGGGACTTCGCCTGGGAAGAAGTTTTCGCGGCCGCCGCGGGGTCTTGCTTCGCCGCGGCTTGGGCGGGCACGACCTTGAGCGTGCCCGTGACGCCGGACTGGAAATCGTCGAAGAAGCCGTAGCTCCCGGCTTGAAGCGGCCCCAGGAACACGATGGTCTGGGAACCCGCCGTCACCACCTGCTCGCGGTGCAGCGTGAAGCTCTCGAACTCGGAAGGCGCGGCGTTCTTGTTGGAGACGATGAGCTTGAATTTCTGCCCGGTCGGGACCGAAAGCGTGGGCGGCACGAAGGCGCGGCCATCAATGTCCAGCTTATAGACCGGTAGGGGGGCGCTCGGGCCCCAGAGGGAAAAAGCCCCGGCGCCGGAGCTTGTAAAGGAAAGGCCCGCCGCGGCCAGGGCCGGAACCAGGAACATCCGCGTTTTTTTCGCGCTCATGGAGGACGTCTCTTTATTGATAAAGAGTTTCATTAATAAGAGTCTAGCATGAAGCGCTATTGAAATGCAATATCAATAATGGCCGGAGGCCGCCGCCCTAGGCGGGCGGTATTTGGACGACGTCGGATGCGCGCTTGCGCGCCGCGGCCAGCACCCGCGGGTTGGCGCTGACCAGATAGGCCCGGCGCGCCTTGGCGAAAATAGGCGCGTCCCAGCGGGAGTTGCCGACGTAGTCGTAGCCGCGCGCGCCGAAGCTTTCCAGCAGCCAGCGGCGCTTGCGCCGGCCCACGAGGTTGACGCCGCCTTCGCTGCCCGCGAAGTCCGAGAAAAAGCCAAGGCGCTCGGCCAGCAGGCCCACGTAGGCTCGGGGCGAGCCGCTGACCAGGATGAGGCGCCGGCCCGAGGCGCTTTCCGAGCGCAGCCATTCAAGGACGCCACGGTGGTAGGCCAGGGCGTCCCAGTCGGGCGTCAGGCGCTCGGAAAGCCGCGCTTTTAGGTAGGCGCGGCCGCGCAAGAGCCAGAAGCCCAGAAGCAGGGCGTTGGCGGGATTGCGCCAGATGAAGGCCCGGGAGGCTATTAAGGAGAGGTCGCCGGCGATGAGCGTGCCGTCCAAGTCCACGCAGAGAGGGACGATGTCCTCGGCCATGCGCTAGGGGCGGGGGGCCTCGGCGGTCCGGGCGTAGATGACGACGGAGGGGTTGCGGTAGACGGCGCGCCAGTCCTTGCGGGCCGCGCGGGCGAAATCGGGCCGGGCGTACTGCCGCTCCATATCCCCGAACCAGATGTAGTCGGGATGGATGTCCGCCGGGCGCTTTTCAGCCTCGACCACGATGCCGGGGATGCTCTCCGGCGGGGTCATGTAGAAGAGCAGAGTGCCCACGTCGCCTTTCTCGATTTTCCCGCGCTTTAAGCCTAGGGCGACCACTTGGCGGCGGCCGTAGTGGGGCGCGTGGAAGAGGCACTCGTCAAAAAACCTCTTCGGGTCGGCGCCCAGGAGCTTCAAGCCCGCGACGAAGCGCTCGCAGTTCTTGAGCAGAGGATAATCGGATAAAACCGCGAGCTCGAAGGCCGCGTTGACCTTGTCGCGGGTGAAGGCGGGAATAAGCGCGTCGACTTCGGGGTTGATGGTCAGCACTTCGCTGTCCTTCGGGGTGTTCTTGTCGAGCCAAGCCAAGGCGTCGCCGTAATTCTTGGGCAAGCCCTGGAAGGGATAATGGATGGCGGCATAGGACAGGCCCTGAAAAAGAGCGACGATCATGAGGCCCCAAGCCGCTCCGCGCCAAAGCCGCGCTCCGCGCTTGAAGCCCTCGGGCACGAAGGCCAGGGCCAGCAGGAACACGTAGATGTTGCCGAAGAACATCCAGTGCTGGGGCGACATGGGATAGCCCGTGATCAGTTCGATGTTGACCATGACGAAGATGGAGGCGGCCAGGGTCGCGCAGAAAAGCGCCGTGGGGTTCTTGCGTTTGCAGAGGCCCAGTAGGAACGCGGCCAGGTAGGCGAGGGAATCTGGATGGAACTGCCGCCGGGGCAAGAGCCCGCTCTTCAAGAGCAAATCGGGCGCGGGCGGGTAGTTGGCAGCAAGAAAAGGCAGGCTCACCAGCGCGGTCAGCGCGAAGGACGCCCACAACTCCCAGGCCGGCTTTTTGTCCCGCAGTGAGACGACGAGGGCGAAGACGCCGGACGCGATGACATAGCTCGACCACACGTCCATGCGGACGTAGGCCAGCAAGCCGCCCAGGACGCCGCTCAAGACCGTCCAGCGCGTCGCCCGGCTTTCCTCGGCCTTGGCCAGCCAGAGTCCGGCCAGGAATAAAAAGGCCCAAGTGAGGCCCGGCCGCGGCAGGCGCAGCACGCCTTCGGTGCGGCCGTAGGACAACAAGGTCCATAGATTATGACCTAGGACATGGGCCAAACCGCCGCTCCAGACCAGACCGTCGCGGAAAAGAAAGGTCAGTATGTAGCTGAACCCCGTGACGAAGGCGGCGCAGAAAAAGGAAAGCGGGGGATAGTCGCCCAGGCGTTGGACAATGAGATAGATGAGCAGGAACCATGCGGCGCAGCATAAAAAGCGGGCGAGCATCCAGGCGTCGCTCACGCCTCCGGTCAAGTCGTCCAAGCCGCCGAGGATGAGATAGGTCAGCCGGTCGATGGAGAGTTGGCGCCAGGTGCGGTTGGTTCGGATGTAGGGATCGAAAGCGAGGAGGTGGTGGGCCTGATCGTTGGCGCGGTCCGCGTAGCCCAGTTCCTCGTAGGCGAGCTCGGTGCCGTACCAGCCCACCATGGTGAAGCGGCCATTGTTGGGCCATTGGGCGGCGATCTGGGGATAGTGATCCTGCCACGCCCCGCGCCAAACGGCCATGAGCGGATAGCCCGCGCACAGGGCGCAGGCCATGGCGAGGGCTCCCAGCCACGGAGCCAGCCCGGCCTTTTTATCCATGTGTCGCTATATTATAATAGACCAGCATGAGAATTTTGATCACGGGCGGCGCGGGTTTCGTGGGCGCGAGCCTGGCCGAAGCCTTCAAGTCCGAGAATCCGAACGCCCGCATCACGGCCCTGGACAATTTAAAGCGCCGCGGCTCCGAAATCAACCTGCCGCGCCTGAAAAAAATGGGAGTCGCTTTCGTCCACGCGGATGTGCGCGTCAAGGACGATCTCGCCGCTCTTCCCGGCCGGTTCGACCTGATGGTGGAGGCCTCGGCCGAGCCCTCGGTGCAGGCGGGCCAAGGCGGCGACCCCAACTACGTCGTCGAGACCAATTTGTGCGGGACCTTGAATTGCCTGGAGTTCGCCCGGCTGCGCGTCGGAGCGCTGATATTTTTGTCCACGTCGCGCGTGTGCTCCATCGAGTCCTTGCGCGCTATCCGCCTTCAGGAGAAAGCCGGGCGCTTTTGCATCGCGCCCAAGCAGAGCCTGCCGGGCGTGAGCCGCGTCGGCATCGCGGAGACATTTCCCACGCATTTGCCGCGCTCGTTCTACGGCGCGACCAAGCTGTGCTCCGAGATGATGATCCAGGAGTACTGCCGAGCCTACGGCTTGAGGGCCGTCATCAACCGCTGCGGCGTGCTGGCTGGACCGGGACAGTTCGGTAAGACGGACCAGGGAGTCTTCGCCCATTGGATGGCCGCGCACTACTTCGGAAAGCCGCTCTCCTACCTGGGGTTTAAGGGCAGCGGTAAGCAGGTCAGGGACATCCTTCATCCGAGAGATTTGTTCGCGCTCATCCAAAAGCAGCTGCGCGCCCTGCCCAAAATCAGCGGGGAGGTCTACAATATCGGCGGCGGGCCGGCTAATTCGCTCTCCTTGCTGGAGATGACCAAGCTTTGCCGGGAAGTCTCCGGCCGCGCCGTCCCCATCGGGCGGGACCCCAAGACCTCGCCGGTCGACATCCCTCTTTATATTTCCGACAACGCGAAGGCTAAGAAGGCCTTCGGCTGGTCGCCGCGGATTTCCGTGCGGGCCGTCGCGGAGGAAATCCACGGCTGGCTGCGGCAAAACGAGCGCCGATTGCGGGAGGTTTTCAACTAAGTGGCCGTCGCCATCGTGACGGGCTCATCCGGGCTCATCGGCAGCGAGGCCTGCAAGTTCTTCCACGACAAGGGCATGGACGTCGTCGGCGTGGACAACGATATGCGGCGTTACTTTTTCGGGCCGGCGAGCTCGGTCGCCTGGAAGACGGCGGAGATGAAAAAGACGCTCAAGCGCTTCTCCCACCATCCGGAGGACATCCGCGACCAGGCCGCGATGGAAAAAATATTCAAGAGCCGCGGCAAGGACGTCGCCGTGGTCATCCACGCCGCGGCCCAGCCCAGCCACGACTGGGCGGCACGCGAGCCCTTCACGGACTTCACCATCAACGCCAACGGCACGTTGACCCTCCTGGAGATGGCGCGGCGCCACGCGCCGAAGGCGGTCTTTCTGTTCATGTCCACCAACAAGGTCTACGGCGACCGGCCCAACACCCTGCCATTGGTGGAAAAGGAAACCCGTTGGGAGGTCGATCCTTCGCACCCCTATGCCGCGCGCGGCATCGACGAGTCCATGTCCATCGACGAGTCCAAGCATAGCCTCTTCGGCGCGAGCAAGGCGGCGGCGGATCTGCTGGTCCAGGAATACGGCCGCTACTTTGGGATGAAGACGGCGGTCTTCCGCGGCGGCTGCCTGACCGGGCCGTCGCACTCGGGCGCCGAACTCCACGGATTTCTGGCCTATCTCGTCCGCTGCGCCTTGACCAAGACGCCTTACGTCATCCACGGCTACAAGGGCAAGCAGGTCCGCGACAACATTCACTCCTACGATTTGGCCAGCGCCTTCTGGCATTTTTTTCAGAAGCCCGGCTCGGGCAAGGTCTATAACATGGGCGGCTCGCGGCACAGCCACTGCTCGATGCTGGAGGCGATATCCCTTATCGAGGAGCTTAGCGGGAACAAAATTTCCTGGAGCCTCTCGGACCAGGCGCGCTCGGGCGATCATATATGGTGGGTGAGCGACGTCAGCCGCTTCCAGAAGGACTATCCGGCCTGGAACTACCGCTACGGCTTGAGGTCGATCTTGGCCGAGATGGTCGAATCCATGCGCGGCCGCCTCCGCGAATCGGCCGCGTGAAGCTCTCCGTCGTCATCCCGGCCCACAACGAGGAAGGCTGCCTCGAAGGCACTATCCGGCCGCTGCACCAAAAGCTGGCCGAGGAGAAAATCGAACACGAAATAGTCGTGGTGGACGATCACTCCTCGGACGGCACGCCGCGGATTCTGGACTCCCTGCGCCGCGACATCTCCGAGCTGCGCGCCGTCCGCAACGGGTCTTCGCCGGGCTTCGGTCGGGCGGTCGAGGCGGGCTTGAAATCCTCCACCGGCGGCGCCGTCGCCGTCTACATGGCCGACGCCTCGGATTCTCCCGAGGACTTGGTGCGTTTTTTCCGGACCATGGAGCAAGAGAAGGTCGACTGCGTCTTCGGCACGCGCTTCGCCCCGGAATCGAAGGTCGTCGACTATCCCTGGATCAAGCTCGTCATCAACCGCGCCGCCAACACCTTCATCCGCGTTCTCTTCAGGCTGCGCTACAACGACGTGACCAACGCCTTCAAGCTCTACCGCCGCAACGTCATCGAGGGCGTGCAGCCGATTTTGAGCCCGCACTTCAATCTGACGGTCGAGCTGCCCTTGAAGGCCATCGTGCGGGGGTTCAGCTACGCGGTCGTGCCCAACTCCTGGACCAACCGCAAACAGGGCGAGTCCAAGCTCAAGATCAAGGAGATGGGCAGCCGCTACCTTTTCATCGTGCTCTACTGCCTCATCGAAAAATGGCTCAGCTGCGGCGATTATGTCAAGAAAGCCGCCGCCGAGGCCGCGCTCCGATGACGAAGCCCTCGGGCGTCGCCGCCGTCGTCGTGGCCGGAGGCCGAGGCGAGCGCATGGGGGCCGCGGCCCAAGACGTGCCCAAGCCCATGCTGCCGCTTGGCGGCAAGCCGCTCTTGGAGCATCTGCTGGCCTGGCTCAAGAGATCCGGATTTTCCGAGATACACTTGTGCCTGGGCCACAAGGCCGAGACCGTCGTCAGCTATTTTGGGGACGGCAAGGACTTCGGCTTGGGCGTGCGCTACCATTTGGAGAAGGAACCGCGCGGCACGGCCGGCTGCGTCAAAGACGCGGCGGCTGTGATTCCGGGGCCGGGAGATTTGCTCGTCGTCTACGGCGACTTGTTCGTGGACATGGACTGCGCGCGGTTTCTTGATTTCCACCAGACGCGCAAGGCCGCGGCCACTTTGGCGATCGTTTCCACGGACCATCCCTACGATTCCGACTTGGTCAAAATCGAGGGCGAACGCGTGGCGGGCTTTTACCGCGCCAAGCCCGGCGAGCCCTGCGAGAACTGGGCTGCGGGCGCGCTCTGGCTGATCAAGCGCTCTCTATTGGACTTGGTCCCGGAAGCGGGACTCTCCGATTTCGGCAGGAATATTTTTCCGGCGGCTCTTTCCCGCGGCGACGTCTTGGCGGCCTACAAGACCGCCGAAACCCTCGCGGACTTGGGCACGCCGGAGCGCTGGGAGAAATTCGCCGCGCGGCCGGGCGGCGCCGGAGCGAAAACCACATGATCATTTCCCGAACGCCTTTCCGCGTGAGCCTGGCCGGCGGCGGCACCGATTTGCCCGCGTTCTACAAGCGCCAAGCCGGCGCGGTCTTGTCCACCGCCATCGACAAGTACATGTACGTCACGGTCAATAAGTACTTCGAGGACAAGATCATCCTCAAGTACTCGCGCACGGAATTGGTCCCGCGCCTGGAGAACGTGCGCCATCCGCTTTTGCGCGAGTGCCTGCGCCTGGTCGGCCCGCGGCGCGGCGTCGAGGTCACCTCCATGGCCGACGTGGTGGGCGGCACGGGCTTGGGCTCGTCATCGAGCTTCACCGTGGGCGTGCTCCACGCCCTGCACGCCTTCAAGGGGGACTTCTGCCCGGCTTCGGAGCTCGCGCGCGAGGCCTGCACGGTGGAAATCGAACGCGTGAAGGAGCCCATCGGCAAGCAGGACCAGTACATCGCGGCTTTCGGCGGCTTTCAATTTATCGAGTTCATGCCCGACGGAAGCGTCAAGGTCGATCCGCTGATTTGCCCGGCCGGCACGCTGGAGAACCTGCGCGCGCACCTGCTGCTGGTCTACAGCGGCATCAAGCGCAGCGCCGGGCGCATCTTAAAGCGGGTCGGCGCGGGCATGGACGCGAAAGAGACGGGGCTCTCGCGCATCGGAGAGCTGGCCCGGCGGGCGCGGCGGGAGCTTCAGGCCGGCCGCATCGAGGCCATCGGCGACATCCTGCGGGAAAACTGGGAGATCAAGAGGACTCTTGCCGGGGGCGTGTCCAACGGCAGAATCGACGAGGCCTACCGCGCGGCGCTCTCTGGCGGCGCTTCGGGCGGCAAGATTTTGGGCGCGGGCGGCGGGGGCTTTCTGCTCTTGTTTTGCCCGCCGAAAAAAAGGAAGACTATCCTCTCGGCTTTGAGGGGATGGCGCGAAATCCCCTTCGCGTTCGAGCCGGAAGGATCGAAAATCATCTATGTCAGCCGCTAAGGTGAAAATCAGGGGGACGCTGCCGGGCCGCTTTCACTCCTCCGGCCCCGGAAAGCTGGGCGCCGGCGATTTCGCTCGGTGGTACCGCCGGGAACTCTTGCGCGCCTGGGACGCTCTCGACTGGGCCGGATTCGAGGCCATCGCCAAGGCCGTGACCGAAGCGGGGGACAAGGGACGCCAGGTTTTCGTCATGGGCAACGGCGGCTCCGCGGCCACGGCCTCGCACATGGCGGTGGATTTTTCCAAGACCGCGGCCAACCCCAAGAAGCCCCTTTTGCGCTGCCTGTCCTTGGCGGACAACCCGTCCTTCATCACCGCTGTCGGCAACGACCTGTCCTTCGACGAGGCTTTTTCCCGCCAGATGGAGAATCTCTTGAACCCCAAGGACGTGGTCTTGTTCATCAGCGGCAGCGGCAACTCGAAAAATCTCCTCTCGGCCGCCCGTCTAGCGCGGCGCCGCAAGGCTTTTAGCGCGGCGTTTCTGGGATTTGACGGCGGCAGCTTGAAGGGCCTGGTGGACGCGGCCGTGGTCGTCCCCTCGGATCAATACGGCGTCATCGAGGACGTCCATTTGAGCCTGGGGCACATGCTGACGTTCTACTTGAAGCAGCGCGCGTGAGCGGCCAAGCGCCTTCGTCCCGGGCCAAGCTTTCCCTCATCATCCCGGTCTACAACGAGCGGGCCACGGTCCGCACGTTGCTCGATCAGGTGCTCGCCCTGGATATTCCCGGCGTCGAAAAGGAAATTCTCATCGTCGAGGGCCGTTCGACCGACGGGACGCGGGACATCGTGGCGGAGTACGCCAAGCGCCCCGGCGTGCGCGTTCTCTATGAGGAAGCGCCGCGCGGCAAGGGCGCCGCGGTCGCCCTGGGCTTGAAGGAAATCACCGGAGACATCCTGCTCATCCAGGACGGCGATTTGGAGTACAGCGTCTCGGACTACCCCAAGCTTTTGGCGCCGCTTCAAGACGGCCGCGCGGACGTGGTGTTCGGCTCGCGCGTGCTTGATTCGCCGCAGCATTGGCAGTTCAGGCGCTTTGGCGGCTTGGAGCGGCTCTACGGACTCATCATCAACCTGGGCGGCGTGTTTTTTACGGGCCTCTTTAATCTCCTCTACGGCACCAGGCTCAGCGACGGCGCGACCATGTTCAAGCTCTTCAAGACCGAGCATCTGCGCGGCCTCGCCCTTAAGAGCCGCGGCTTCGACTACGATTGGGAAATGTCGGCCAAGCTCGCGAAGAAGGGATGCCGTTTCGCGGAGGTTCCGGTCCTTTATAAGGCGCGCAGCCGCGCCGAGGGAAAGAAAATCCGTTTCTGGCGCGACGGTTGGCGGGTGTTCGCGGCCATTGTCCGCTACCGCTTCGTGAATTAGGTCCTTTTTCTCTTTTCGAGCAGCCAATTGGCCAGGGCGCAGAACCCGAGAATCATCTCCGGCATGACGGGCAGGCGGTAGCGCATCTGGCTCACGCTGACCATATGGATGCCCATGGTCGCGAGGACAAAGACAAGGAGCGCGGAAATCTCCGCGCGCTTTCTCAAGAGCAGGAAAAGTCCCCACAAGCCTCCCAGGATGAGCCACGGCTCGGTTAAAAGGCTGACGGCGATGAGCGCTGCGTGCCCCAGACCCATGTTGGGCTCGCTCGTGGCCGTGTCGATGTAGCGTTTGCCGGGGCGCGGATAGAAGCGCCAGAAGCTCACGAACTTGTAGCCCCATTGTCCGAGGGTTTGAGCGGGATGGCCGGCCATGAAGCCCAGCGCCTGGCGGAAATAGACGCGGTCCTGCTCGGGTTCGGGAAGCGACTGCGCTTGCTGGTAAAACGGCATTTTCTTTAAGGCCGCGACGGCCACGCCGGTGTCGATTTCGTTCAGGTTTAGCAGCATCGTGCCTTCCAGCAGGGTGATGCCGCCGTGATCGTCCAGCTTAAAGGTCCCGGCTTCGAGCTTGTTGCGCGCGCACCAGACGGCAATGGGAAAAATCCAGCACAGAACGCCTGCGGCCCACGCCTTGCGCGACAACCGCCCGCTGCGGATGAAAAAGAGCGCCAAAACAAAAAGGCAGGGGATGATGAACTCCGCCTCGGGGCGGGCTAGGGCCGAGAGGCCGAGCAGGAACGTTCCGGCCGCCCAGAGCGCCGGGGAAAAGCGCCCGGGCTTCAAGTTCCGGATGAAAAGCCAGAGGCCCGCGGTCGCGATGAGCGTATAGATGGTTTCGGAGAGCAGCAGGCCGCTGTAGTAGACGAAGAAGGGGTAGACGCAGGAGACGGCCAGCGCGAACAAGCCCGCCCGGCGCGAGCCGGAGAGCTCCTCCGCCATCCGCCCGACGACCAGGACCAGGAGCGCGCCCAGCGCGGCGTCGCCCAGGCGCGGGTAAAGCAGGCTGGGGCCCAGCAGGCGGAAAAAGCCGGCGAAGAAGGCGGGCGCCAAGGGAGCCAGCGCGTGCGGCCCGAACGTGCCGCTTTGAGCCAGCCGGCGCGCGTCCGCCGCGAAGCCGCCCTCGTCGATTTGGTAGAACCTCGCCGGATCGAGCTTGAAGACGAAGGCCGCGCGGATTAAAAACGCCGCCAGAACCCAGAGCCACTCCGCGGGGCGGATTTTTTTCATGGGCGGCGCCCTTTCTTGAGCGCCTTTTCCCGCGCCAGGATGAGGCGCGCCGCGTGACTTAAGTCGCGCGCGGCTGCGTCCGGCTTGACGCGGTAGGCGCCGTCCTTGCCGCCGTAACCGGTCTTGACCAGGATGGAACGGCAGCCCGCGTTTTTGGCGGTCTTCACATCGGTGGTGGTGTCCCCGACGAAGTAGGATGACGGCAAGTCGATGCTAAAACGCTTCGCGGCTTTTTCAATCATCGCCGTGCCCGGCTTGCGGCAGCGGCAGCGAGCGCGTCGCCCGGCCTCGGGGTGGTGGGGACAAAAATAAATAGCGTCCAGGCGCGCGCCTTTTTGGCGCAGCAGCCGGCGCAGCGCGCGGTGGATGCGCGCCAAGGTCGAGAGCGTAAAATAGCCTCGCGCCACCCCGGATTGATTGGTCACGACCACGAGCTTGAAGCCGCCGCGGCGCAGACGGACAAGCGCCGCGCCGGCGCCGGGCATGAGGCTTAAGTCCTTTTCGTCGCGCAGATAGTCGGCCTCCGTGATGACGACGCCGTCCCGGTCCAGGAACACCGCCTTGTTCTTCATCATAGAGGCGGGGGCCAGGCGCCGCGGTAGCGGACTTCGTAAACCGGCTGCGGCAGGGGCGGGCGCAGAAGCGAGCGGCCCAGTTCCTCATGCGCCGCCATGAACTCGTCGAGCCGCCGCGCGTTTTGGCCGAGTTTGAGGATATCAGGCCCCCAAATTTCGACGTCGACAACGCACCCGGCGGGCCCTTGGCGGACGCTTACCCGCGCCACTCCGGGCAGGGCCGCCGCGCGCGAAACCCCCGGCGTTTTCTTTAGGACGTAGCGCAGGGCCTCGACATGGGCCGTTTGCGGGATGGTTGGGACAATAGTTCGGGAAAAAGCGTCAGCGGGAGCGTTCGGCGGCGGGAGGATGGGGCCCTTCTCCGGGCTTTCGTTGGAACGCTGGGTCTCGATATCGGAAAGCAGCAAATCGGGAGTCACCACCGAGACTGGAACGCCGTTGGCGACGGAGTTTTCTACGTGGGCGTCGTGGCCCACGGCCAGGATGTTGTTCATCAACGCGAGCGGGGTCCCGACCAAGTCGAGATCCCGGATCAAAGTCAGCTTGCCGGTGCGGGCGTCGACCAGGTAGACCATCTCGCAGACGGCGCGGACGGAGCCTTCGCCCGAGGCGGACTCGTTCTGGGACAGGCTCAGTAGGCGCTCGGCCAGGATGCCGTAAGGCTTGTTGAGCCGGCGGCATTCGCGGCGCAGCAGCGCCATCATCTTGGCGCGGCCCAGCGGCCGGCGGGCCTTCAAGACGAGCGTGCCGGGAAAGCCCGTAATCCAATAGCCCGGAGCGCCGCGGCCGTGCCCGTTGGAATGGGCGAATCCGATGACGGGATGGCGGGAAAGCAGGAAATTTTCCAGGATGCCGTTTTTGACGAGCGTGACTTTTTGCGCCGGCATGCCCTGATCGTCGTAGGCGTAATGCCCGGCCAGCGGCACGCCCTTGAACGCGGCCAAAGTCGGGTCGTCTTCAAGGGTAAGCCCGCGCGGCAGCACCCGCGTGCCGAGTTTGCCGCGGAATATCTGCGTGCCGTAAGGGTTGCGCAGATCCTCACCGGAGAGCCGCTCCCCCAAGGCCAGGATGAGCGCGCCCGCGACCGAAGGATCGAGGAGGACAGGCGCGTCGAAAGGGGACGTCGTCCGCGCGACCTTTAATAAGGAAATGTCCGACAAGACGTCCTGCGCGTCGGAACGGATTTCGGCGGGAGAGGGAAAGTCCGCGCTTGAAACCGCCACGAGACTGCGCCCAGCGCGGACCTCAAGGCCGTCCGGCGCCCGGGCCGACGCGTTGATGTCCAGTTCGGCGTAGCGTCCGCCGAAGTCGACCTTGCTGCCCTCCGAGTCCCTGAGCCGGGACCAGAAATCAGATTCGATGAGGCGGGACTGCGCGCTGAGCAGACCCGGGGCCTTTCTAAACGCGGCGCTGGCCTGGCGGCAGGAGTTCTCCAGCAGTATCCTGGACCACGGCAAAGCGGGCTCCGGCATGAGCCGGACGCGCGGGCGCTCGCGGGAAAAGTCGTCCGTGTCGTATTCGGCTTTTCCGCGCACGGCGCGCAGGGCTTCCTTGCGCAGGAACCCCGCGGCCGCGTTCTTATAGTCCGCGTCCAAGGCTCTCCAGAGACCGTAGCGCAAGGCGAAGCCGTCGTCGAGGCCGGCGGGAACGCCCAGGAAATTCCCGGGCGCGCTCAGGGGATAGTTGTCGAGCGCGTAGCTCCCGACGCGGACGTCGTCGACCAGGAAGCTTTGGCTTTGGGCGGCCCGGGCGTCGAGCGCGCCCATCTGGCAGTCGTCCTCTTGGCCCTCGACTTGCGTCGCCGTGATCCCGACGTAATAGGGCGCGGGATAACCGCTCTCCTTCATGCCCATGGCGCCATGAATGGCCGACTCCAGATCGGCGCCGATGGTTTTTTCCCGCGCGGCCCCGGCCCGGGCGGGGGCGACGAGAACGAGCGCCGCGGCGAATAGAAATAATTTTTTCATCTTAGCTTGGGGACCGCCGCCCCAGGATGTCCGCGGCGCAATATCCCGCCAAAGGCATGAAGACCAACATCACTGGCGTGTGGAACCGCATCACCGCCCAGTACAGGGCGCAGATCAGCGTGGTGACCGCGGGAATGGAGAGCAGGAACCCGACCTCGTAGTTTCTCCGCCACGCCAGGAAGGCGCCCCAGAGCCCGAGCAAAAGCAAAAGTCCGTTGGAGACCAGTCCTACGATCATGAGGGTGATCTCGCGCTGGCCGTAATGCCATCCCGGGGTGGGGTAGAGCCGCCAGAACTTGAGGGCCTTGTGGAAAAACGCGCCCCAAAACACGCCGGGCTTGTGAAGGAGGATGTTCCAGGACGCCCGGTAGTACAGCGTCTGGGCCTGGGCTAAAGAGATTTTTTGCGATTTGATGCGGGCGATCAAGGGGGTCGCTTCGGCGGCCAGCGGCGCTTCAAGGGGCTGGTCCGGCAAATCGTAATTTTTGAGGAGCGATAGATACATCATGGATCCGCCCATGGTGGATCCGGCCACGAGCCGGCCCGTTACCTTGTAATTGCGCCAAGCCCAGGGAGCCTGGACGGCGCAGGCGCAGATGATGAAGAGGCCCAGAGTCTTGAGCCAGCGGCGCGGCTCGATGCGCAGGGCCGCGATGGGCACGAACGCGGCTCCCAGGGGCAGCATGGCCGAGCGCGTGAGGCCCAGCAGCCCGAAAGAAAGCCCCATCAAGGCATGGTTGAAAATTTCGGAGCGGCTGCCCCGGGAGAGCCACAGCCAGATCCAGAGGCCGAGCAGCAGCGTCATGAGCGGCTCGCGGTAAAAATAGGCGCCGTAATAAATCCATTCGGGATAAAAGGCGGCCGCGGCCAGGCTGATAAGGGCGGCGAGCCGATTATCGAAGAGGCAAAGCGCGATGAGGCAGGCCAGCCAGCAACAGCCGACCCCGACGAGCGCGTTAAAAACGATGCCAGGAACGGGGGAGGGGCCCAAAAGGCCGTGGATCGCGGCCAGGACCAAAGGGTAGAACGGCTCGCGGTCCGTGTCGAGCTTTCCGAACATCCGGTAGGTTCCGGATTTGAGCAGATTTTCGGCTAGGAGGTTGTACCCGTCCGGATCAATGGAGAGCGAGACTGCGGCGGTGGAAAGGCCGGGCAGATCGTGGGCGCGATAGACGCGGTAGGCGTAGATCAGCCGCAGCGCGAGCCCCGCGGCCAGGAGCGCCGCGGCCAGGAGCCGGAATCTATCTTTTTTCATCGCGCAGCGGAGAGGGCAGGATTGGCGGGCGCCGTCGGTTCTCCGGCAATCTTTGCAACTCCACCTGGGACACGAGCACGCTGGGCGCGATTTGGCTGACCGGCACCTCGCCGGATTCCGCGCCGCAGAAATAGGCGTTGCATATCTTCTCGTCGTTTCCAGCCGCGACGATGCGGTTGAGGACGTCTATGGGGGTGCCGACCATGGCGACGCCGCGGACCAGGGTCTGCGCTCCGGTCTTCGCGTCGATCCGGTAGATCAGCTTGGGGTGGATTTCCAGGGTCTGCGCGGTATCGATGGAGTTGACGTTGTCGCCGCCGAAGGCTCCCACCAGGAGAAACCCGTAGGGCTTGCCGCTTTGCCGGATGAGCGCAAGCAGGCGTTTTTTCAACTGGGGAAGAGAAACGGGATTCTGGGCCTGGATGATGAGGTTGGCCATGCGCCCAAGGGGACGCAGGCCGGCGCTCGATCGGCCATGGCCGTTGGAATGGGGAAATCCCTTGATGGGCCAACGGGACATCAGGAAATGGCGCAGCACCCCGTGATCCACCAAAACGACGCGCTGGGCCGGGACGCCTTCGGCGTCGTAGCGGTAGAAGCCGTGGGTGATGCGGCCTTGAAACTTGAGCAAGGTCGGGTCGTCTATGACGCTCAGGAAGGAAGGGATGACGCGCCGCCCGACCATGTCCTTGAACATCTGGTTCTGCTGCGGGTCTCTCTGCCGTTCGCCCTCGAGCTTGTGACCGATGGCCTCATGGAAAAGCACGCCGGTAAATTCCGGATCCAGGATGGCGGGCGCCGTCATGGGCGGCTGCACGGGAGCTTCGCGCTCCAGCTCGAGATCGCGGGCCAGGCTGTTGGCCGCGGCCGCGAGCTCCGTCTCCGGGGGGAAGCCGGCCAAATTGGGCGCGACCCAGGACTTGTCCTGCTCCAGTTCCATTCCGTCCGGAGCCCGCGTCATGGCGTCGAGCTCGAGAATATCGGGGTCGCTTTGGTAGGGGCTCGCGATCTCGGTGCCTTCGCTGGTGAGAAGGCGTCGGCGCGCCCAATCGAGGATAATCGAGGCGTCGCAGCGGTAGACGTCGGGATAGCGCTTGAAAACGGCGCTGAGCGCCGTGGTCAGCTGGGCGGCCTTGGTCTCGTCGAACTGCGGCGGCGCCTGCGGCACGAAGGCGGCGGTGGCCGTTTCCACGGAGAGGTCGCTTAGATGGTCGGAGTCGTAGCGCGTCAAGCGCGCGGCTTTTTTGAAGAGGTATCCCGCGATGGCGTCCTTGTAGGCTTTGTCCGTCATCCGCCACAAGTTCTCGCGCAGAACCAGCGGGCTGTCCTGGGCCGGGCCGCTCACCCCCTCGAAGTTGAGATCCGTGTTATCAAGAAGGTCGCTGCCGTAGCGCGCCTCGACGTAGAGGGTGCTCGACTGCTTCTCCTCCTTTTCGGTCAGGGCTCCGAACGAGCTGGAGGCCTCGAAGCTCAGATCGGAAACGAGCCTATAGGCGATGAAATAGGGAGGGGCGAAAGCGCCCTCGCGGAGCCGCGAGAGGGAGCGGGACATTTCCGTTTTCATGGCGCCAAAGACATCTTGATCGGACATCGAGAAGGATGCCGCGCGGCCCGGGGCGATCAAAACAAAAAGGAAAAAAGCGGCGAGCCCGGCGTCAGTGCGCGGCCGGTATGATTTCATAGCCGGTGTAGGGCAGAGTATCTGGGGAAACCGATTTCGGGGGCGGCATTTTGCGCAGGCGGCCTTCCGCTTTGGCTTTGCTGTAAAGAACCGAGAGATTGCGCTTAGCCTGCGCGAGTGCCGGGTCCTGCTTGTTCGGATCGATCTCGATGGCCTTGAGGTAGGCGTATTCGGCCTCGGAAAGCTTGTTGAGCATCAAATCGGCGTCGCCCAGGCCGGTCAAGGCCAAGATGCACGAAGGATCTTCGGCGACATTCTCATGGCGGTGGACGGGGTAGGGAATTCCCGGCACGTTGAAATAGTCCTGATAGTGGAGGATGGTGTCGCGCAGCCAGTGGTTTTCGATGAGGGAGGGGGCCACCTGTTCTTCGGGCGCCAGAAGAAAGTTCTTATAAACGTTGGCGGCGTCCTGGTAGCGCTTCTCCATCATGTCGATTTGGCCCATGCGGAGGAAATTCGGGCCAAATACGGGATCCAAATCGGCGTAGAGCCGGTAGCGGGTCATGGCCAGATCCAGATACTTCTGGACCTCTTCGGGATGGCCGTGGCTCGCGGCCCACTGCGCCCGCTTGAAGTAAAGGTTGCCGACCTGGTAGTGCATCTGCACGTAGTTGGGCGCCTCTTTCCTGACCTCGTCGTAGGCGGCCAGAGCCCTTTCGAAATCATCGCGCGGGACGTTATTGGTGTCGCCCCAATTGGGATTGTAGACCTTGTTCATGTCGAAGCGGTCGTTGAAGACGTTGCCCAGGAAGTACATGGACATGACGAAGTTCGGATCGAGCCGGTGCGCCTCGTAATATTCGTGGATGGCCGCGTCCCAGCGCTGCTCCTTGGACAGGAAGATGGCCATGTTGTGGTGGATGTTGGCCTTGAAAAGCCCCCAGAAAAAGTAGAGCGGAAAAAGGGAAAGGACCATGATGGTCGGCGCGAGGGGGTTCTGGGCCAGCAGGATGAGCCGGAAAAACTTCCAGCCCAGGTAGATGATGCAGGCCAGCAGGACTCCCCAGGAAAGGAACCATTGCAGGGTATCCCCGGCCATGTTGAGGGCGGAGGCAGGCCCCTGCAGGACGTTGAACTGGGTGAGGATCAGGAACGAGACGTAGGTGATTCCGCCGAAGGCCGCGATGCGCGCGGGCCAGATGAGGAATTCGGAGAGGGTCTCCCAGAGCGTCGGGGCCCGCTCTTCGGCCGGAGATTTCGCCGGCGGGTTTTGCGATTCGCGCAGGCCATGAATTTCATAGAGTCCGTGGCCTCGTGCCAGGTTGACAATCATGCCGGTGAGAAGACCCAGGTAGACTCCCGAGGAGACAAAGCGCATGCTTACGTCGAAAAAATTATGCCCCAGCATGCCCAGGAACGCGACCATGTAGCCCATCAGATCGTAGGTGCGCGGCGGCGGGCGCCCGTCCTTGAGCGTCAGGGTCGTGGTCAACTCGCCCAAGGCCTTGAAGCCGATGAAGAGGGAGCTGGCGATAAGCCAGATAAAGACCCCGAAGCCGATGATGCCGTTGTCGAAGAGCTGCTCAAGGTATTCGTCCTCGGAATGATCCGTTTCGGTGTTGTGCTTGCCTTCGATATGGAAAATGGGGGGCCGCCTGAAGGCGGGGTAAACGGGCGGGAAGCTGCCGATGCCTGTCCCTATCCAGGGCTGGGTGATGATCATCTCCCAGGTGCCCTCCCAGGTGAAGAGGCGGAAATTCGCCGAGACGATGCGGGCGTCCAGGTCCTTGATGGTGTAACCGACCAAGCCCAGCACGCCGAAGACGACGATCCCCAAAATCGGTTTTTTGTAGCGGGCGACCCGGTCCTTGAAGTAGGTGAAGGCAATAAGTCCGAAGAAGAAGACCACCCCGGCGAACCCCAGCCAGGCGCCTTTGGTGTTCGTCGCGAACAGATCCACGAGCAGCATCGCCATGAGCGGCAGCAGGCTTTTCTTCTTGGTCTTGAGGTATTGGGTGAACAGGATGGGGAAAATGATGACCAGAAAATCAGCGAAGAAATTGGGATTTCCGTAGGTGGAGAAGATGCGCGTGCCGAAGGCTCCCCTCCAGACGAAGGGGTCGATGCCTTTGCCTATTCCGGGCGGAAAAAAGTTCACATCAATGAACTGCCAGAATCCGTAGCCGATGGCGACCCAGGCCGTCCAGACGAGAACGCGGGTGAGCCATTCCGTGCTCTCGTAGTCGAACTCGTAGATGACGATGATAGCGGCGAGCATGAAAAATACGCGGCGGATGAAGAAGTCCGTGCTCGCCATGTGGTAGGGGGCGTGGAGATAGGAAAAAATTCCGATCAGCAGGTAGGCTAAGAACGGCGAGAGGCACACGAGGTCCTCTTTGCTGAACGCCGAGAAGCCGGTCTCCGTGAGGCGGATGAGCCAGAGGGCCATCAAGGCGACGCCGCCCATCTGCATGATGGTGATTTTGACTTGGGCGGAATCGTAGGTGCGCAGGTAAAAAAGCGAGGAAATTAGGAAGTAAAGGACGGGAAGCCAAAAAATGACGGCCTTGTGAGCGACGAATTCAGCGGTGGGCTTGAGTTTGCCGAATTTGCGGCCTTTGTCGCTCTTCGAGTGATCGGCCATCTGTGGGACAATCTAGCTTTTAGGAGCCAAAGGAATCAAGCGCGGGGGCATTTGCCGCGTCCCGATGAATAGGCTAGAATTCCTGGGGTAAATTGGGCATGAAAATCGGGCGGATTCCGCTGTGGGCGTGGGCCTTTTCCGCTTTTTTTGCCGTCGCCGTCGCCCTGCGTTTGGCTGGCATCATGTGGGGCCTGCCGGACACCTTCAACGGGGACGAGCCACACCTGGTCAACTTGGCCTTGTCGTTCGGGAGCGGCAGCCTGCGGCCCTACGCCTTCAAGTATCCCACGCTATGGCCCTACCTGCTTTTTTTCTGCTACGGGATTTATTTCCTGATCTGGTCGGGTTTTGGCCTGCGCCACGGCGTGGAGGCCTTCGCCGGGCTTTATGCCTGGCACCCCACGGGGTTTTATCTCATCGGCCGGGCTTTGTCGGCCGCCGTCGGTCTTCTGGGCGCGCTGGCCGTTTTAAAGATGGAGCGGGAGTTCTCGCGCCGGCCCTGGGGGGCGATGCTCCTGCTTTTTTCCCCGGTCATCGTGGATCTCTCGCATTCCTGCAAACCCGATTGCCTGATGTTTTTCTTCGCGGCGCTGGCCTGGCTTTTCGCCCTGAGAATCCACCGGGGCGGGCAGAGGCGGGATTATTGGCTTTGCGGCGCTTTCTTCGGGCTGGCTTTTTCCAGCCAGTACACGATCCTTCCTGCGATCGCCGCCCTGCCGCTGGCGCATTTTTTTTCCCGGCGCCGGCGGCCGCTTTGGAGCTTGGCGGAGGGTCTCGCCTGCGTGCCGGCCGCTTTCCTGGCGGGCTCACCCTACGCGCTTCTTGATTTCAAAAATTTCAGGAAGTGGACCAGCATGTACGCGCCCCGGGCCCTGGCGCTCCGGGGCACGTGGAGCCGGGTTGCCATCCTCAAGGCCGTGTTCGGCAACATCTGGCATTTCGCCGGCCCCGGTTTTCTGCCCGGCATCGCCCTTTTAGCCGGCTTGGCGATCGCCGCGCGCAAGGATTGGAAGCTGGCCGCGCTTCTGACCCTGCCCGTCCTGGCCTACATTCCCTTCCTCGTCAACAATCCCGACGGAGCATGGCAGCGCTACCTGCTGGGCGTTTTCCCGGCGCTCGCCGTTCTGGCCTCCATCGCATTCGAGGCGCTCGCGGACGCTTCGCGGCCGTGGCTGGCCGCCGCCGTTTTCGCCGCGGCGCTTTTTCCCGGCGCGGCCCGCTGCGCCGCCATGGACAAGACCATGCGTCTTCCGGACACCCGCCAACTGTCCCAGGCGTGGATTGAGCGGAATATTCCCCAGGGTTCCGCGCTGCTTTTGGACGAGGCGAACGATTCCCCGCGACTGATCATGGCGAACGGCGAGGCCGAGGAGCTGGCCCAGCGCACCAAGGCGGAGGGCTCGCCGCGCTGGCGTCTTTACCGCGCGATGGCGGATTATCAACCGGGCGGCGGCTACTGGATTTACCGCATCAAGCGTTCCGCCGACAGCCTGGGCACTTACCCCCTGCAGGTGGCCTTGAGCCAGGCCGACGCGCCCATCGTGAACGCCCGCGACGGCTTGGCCGCGGTGCGTAAAGCCGGCATCGGCTACGTCGTGACCTCGAGCATGGGCGCCACGCCCGAACGCTCGCCGAATTTGGCTGCGTTCTTCCGGCAGTTAAAGGCGCAGGCGGCGCTGGAGGCCAGCTTCGAGCCCGTGCCCGGCCGGCTTGCCGGCCCGGTTTTGAAAGTCTATCGCATCAAGACGGCGCTTAAAAAGCGATGAAGACCGACGCGCTCAACACGCGGCGCCAAGAGGCGCAGGGGCGGCTGGGCGCTCTCGCCGCCGGCTTGTTCTTCGCTTTGTGGGGCATCCGCTGGGGGTTGCCGGAGCGCGCGAATGCGGGCAAGGCCTTCCCGGGGGCTTCGACGTCTTCGCCGCAGTTCGTCCAAGACCTGACCAAGTCCCGGAAGCGCCTTTACAAGAACATTTGGCTTTCCCACAAGGACATGGCCCAGCAAGAGCCCGTCACCTATGTGAAGGGCGTGGCCGTGATTCCTCCGGGATGGACCTATCCGCCGCCGGATCTTTTGAATTCCTACCGTTCCTTTTTGCTCCAGTCGGAGGATCCCGATGAAAAGAAATCCTTCATCATCCTCTCCCAGATGCGGCCTTGGAAGCTTGATTTCGAGCCGCTCTACGTCGTCTACGGCGGGGCGTTCATCTATCCTTTGGGTGCCTTCTTGGCGTTCTCCTCGGCGGTGAGGGCGGTCCATCTCGTTCACGGGCTGTCCTACTATCTTGCGCACCCCGGTGAAATGGCCCGGCTCTATCTATGCGGCCGGGTTTTTATGACCATTTTCCAGTTGCTGACGATCTGGATGCTCTACGACATCGGTTGCCTGCTGTCCGGATGGAAGACCGGGCTGCTGGCGTCCTTTTTGTTCCTCTTGACTCCGGCCGTCGCCGTCAATTCGCACATTCTTAAGCCGCATCCCTGCGCCGCTTTCTGGTGCCTGGCCGCCCTCCGCTACGGGCTGGCCGCCTTGCAAAGCGGCGCGCGGCGGGATTATTGGCTCTGCGGCTTGGCGGTGGGCATGGCCTCCGGCACCGAGTTTTCCATGGCCTGCTTCGCCGTGGTGCCGGCTTTGGCCTGGATGATGGGAAGCGGCGGACGGAGCGCCGGCGGGCGGCGCCGCGAGTTTTTTTTGGCGGCTCAGGCCATCTTCGGCGCCGCGTTTCTCTGCCTGGCGGCGAACCCCTACCTTCTGCTGGCTTACCGGGATTTCGCTTGGGAGCTTACGATTTATGTCGGGCACGGCTCGTCCGGGTTCTCCTATTCCTTGGCGGCCGTGGCGCGCGGCTGGGCCTCCGGTTTGGGCTACGCGTTAAGCCTCGTCATGGCCGGCGCGATCGCGGCGGCGCTGGTCAAGGGCGGCAAGGAGCGCCGGTTCGTGGTGTTCTCAAGCGCGATCGTTTTTTTGTCCTTATGGATCGCCTTCACCAAGCTCTGGGGCTTCGCGAACAGCCCGTTCGTTTTGCGCTATTACTACGCGCTCATCGGCCCGATGTGCGTTCTGGCGGCCGACTGGCTGGCGAATGGGCTGCCGTCGATCGCCGGGCCGGCGTTGATCGGGATTGTTCTGCTGGAAAGCGGAGTCCACAGCTTGGTTTATTACAGGAACATGGCGCTGGATTCGGGTCCGTCTTCCACGCGCCTGTCGGCCGCGGCATGGGTGGACAGTCACGTGCCTCGGGGCGCGAGCGTGGGCCTGCTTAATTATCCTGAGCCGGCCCACACCCCGCCTTTTCCGTACTCGCGCTACCGCCTTGTGATTTTCAACAAGCCCTCCGCGCTTTCTCCGCGCGAGGAGCCGCGCTACATGGTGCTTGACGAGGAGGGGAGAGCGTCCATGCGATCGTGGCTGGCCAGACGCTACACGGAAATCAAGACGTTTCCATCGTGGGGCATCCTTGGGTTCAAGGCCGACGACGCCTCTTTCTACGCCAACGCCGGAATCTACGTCTACCGGAAATCGCCGGCTCCGTCGCGGAAGTCCTGATGCCCTGCCAATTTGATTCGGAGCAGAACTACGACGAAGTCCTGGGAAAGGGCTTGCGCCTCTCCGGGGAAGGCAGGGAATTCTTCATTGACGGGCGGGTCCGCGAACTGGCCGGCCGAATGCCCGCAGGCTTTCGCCCGCGCCGGATTTTGGATTTCGGCTGCGGCACGGGAGAGACCTGCGCCGCTCTCGCCCGGGTTTTTCCGGACGCGGAAATCGTCGGGGTCGACGTCGCGGAGAAGCCTTTGGAGCTGGCGCGGAAGGCCGCGCGGTCAAGCCGCATCCGCTTCGGCCGTTGGGGCGGAAGCGAGGACTTGGGCGTCTTCGATCTCTGCTACGTCAACGGGGTTTTCCATCACATCGAGCCCGGGCAGCGCAACGGCATTTTGCTCGCCATCCGAGAGCGCCTGGCGCCCGGGGCCTACCTGAGCTTTTTCGAGAACAACCCCTGGAACCCGGGGACGCGCATGGTCATGCGGCGCATCGAGTTCGACTGGGACAGCATCCCGCTTTCGCCCGTGTCGGCGCACGAGCTCCTGCGCGGGGCGGGGTTCCTCGCTCCCTATCCGACGAGGTTTTTGTTTTACTTCCCCAGGATTCTCGCGGGCTTGCGGATTCTTGAACCCGCTCTTGCGCGGCTGCCTTTGGGAGCCCAGTACCACATCCTCGCCGTCAATCCTTGAAGAGCCCGTACCTGAAAAGGCAGTAAACGGCGCGCACGCCGTCCTTCCATTTGATCTTTTTGCCTTCCGCGTAGGTCCGACCGGAATAGGAAACCCCGACTTCGTAGATGCGCCACCTGCCTCGCGCGGCCTTGGCGGTGAACTCCGGTTCGAAGCCGAAGCGGTCCTCCCGCAGGTTCATGGAGCGCAGGGCCTCCTTGGTAAACGCCTTGTGGCCGGACTCCATGTCCGTGAGGTTGAGGTTGAGGATGAGGTTGGCGAGAATGGTGAGGAAGCGGTTGCCGGCCATGTGCCAAAAATAAGCGGCGCGGTGCGGCCTGGCCCCGCTGAAGCGGGAGCCGTAGACCACGTCCGCTTTTCGCTCCGCGATGGGCGCCAGGATCCGCTGGTATTCCGCGGGATCGTACTCCAGATCGGCGTCTTGGACGATGAGGACCTCCCCCGAGGCCCGCGCGAAGGCGCTGCGCAGGGCCGCGCCCTTGCCCAGGTTGCGCTCATGGCGGATGAGCGCCGCAATGTTCCGCGAGGCAGCTTCCTTCTGCAGGAGATCCCACGTTCCGTCCGTGGAGGCGTCGTCCACTACGATGATTTCCCGGGAGGTGAAGGCTTCAGGAATCGGCGCTTTTTCCGCCGCCCTCAGCGCTTGCAGGACGGTCGCGGCTTCGTTGTAGCAGGGAACGGCGATGGAAAGCTTCATCGCCGCGGGGCGGCCGCGCTCATGATCCGGTCTGCCGCGTTCTTTCCCGCAACAGGAACGCCACGCGCTCCAAGACCGCGAAAGCGACGAATTCGATGCCGATCAAGGCGAAAAGGCTCCCCGAGACGATGAAAATCCAGTTGTTCTCCGGGATGGAGCCGGTCAGCAGATAGGAATAGATCATGCGCCGGCTCAAGACGAGGGCCAGGACCAGGCTCGCCGCGGCCAAAACCAGAAGAAGCTTGGTTTTCGGGGGGGAGTCCTCTTCGTTGATGGCTCCGACGAGGGATTGCGCGGTCCAGCCGAAGGCCGCCAGGAAGGCGGCGGACGAAAGGCACCAGCTGACGAAGACGCAGCGGAACAGCATCCAATTCGCGAGGCGGTCGTTGCGCAGGTAATAAAGGAGCGGGCTCTCGGGGCCCCCCCAGGACGCGGCCAGAGCCCAGAGCGCCGCGGCGGCGAAAACGGCGGCCGCGGCGCCGAAAAAGAACCGGGGCTTGTAGGTCATCGAAGTTTCCAGGATGATGCGCAGGAAGCGCATTCCGTCCTTGATGACGCTGAGCTTCGATTCGCCCACGCGCTCCTCGTAGGGCATGGGAATTTCCTTCAGCCGCAAGCGGCCGTCGAGAATGGCCCGCACGCTCATCGCGGGCGTGAAATCGAGCCCATCGGGCAGGGGGTAGAGCCGATGCAGGGAGCTTTTACGCAGCACGCGCATGCCGCTGGCCACGTCGGTCGCAGACGAGGAGCCGATCAGGTTGACCAGGGCGCGGAAAATGCGGTTGCCCAGGACTCTCACCGCAGGCATGCGCGCGTCGGAGTGAAGACGCGAGCCCACGGCGACGTCGAGGTTCTCCTTCAGGCAGAGCGATATGAGATCGGTGAAGAAGTTGGGATCGCAGGTGCCATCGGCGTCCAGAAAGCCCAGGAGATCGCCGCGCGCGGCGCCAAATCCGGTTTTGATCGCAGCGCCGTAGCCGCGGTTGCGGGGATGGGAGATGACCTTCGCTCCCTTGAATTCCCGGGCAATGGCCTCCGTGTTGTCCGAGGAGCCGTCATTGACGAGGAGAATCTCCACGTCCGAGACGCCCAGGCCCGCGGCCTTGATCTTCCCCGCCGCGGCCGAACTTCTCCGCAGGATGTCGGCGACGGACTGCTCCTCGTTGTAGGCGGGAATGACGATTGAGAAAATCATGGGTGGCTCTTGAGCGCTCCGGACTTTATTCTAAAAAACAATTTAAGGTAAGACACGCCCAGGTTCAGCGCCGAAGCCTTCGAGCGCCCTCCGGACCGGGGGCGGAATTGAAGGGGAATCTCCTCGACCTTGGCTCCCCGGCTCAAGGCGCGCGCCAGAATCTCCTGCTGGATGGAGAAATCCCGTGCGCTCGTTGCAATGGATTTCAGGTAAGACGCCCGGTAAATCCGCATGCCTCCCGACGCGTCTTGTACGGCAAAGCCGTAAAAGACGCGGGTCATCACATTGAGCATGCGGCTGAGCGCGAGCCGGTGGAGGGGCATCAGGGCGGAGCCCCCGGGGACGTAGCGCGACCCGATGACGACATCGGCGTCGTGGCGGCGCCGCCACAAATCGAGCGCCGTGTCGGGCGGGTGAGAGCCATCCCCGTCCATGGTTATGATGAACTCTCCCTGTGCGGTCTGCACGCCTTGGCGGAAGGCCGGGCCGTAGCCCAGCACGGGGCAATGCAGGACATGGGCTCCGGCCGCGCGGGCCAGCTCCTGCGTACCGTCGGACGAGCCGCCGTCCACGACCAGTATCTCATGGGAGATGCCGTTGTCGGAAAACAGGGTTTTGAGGCGCGCCACAACGGGGGGTGCGCCCACGGCCTCGTTCAAGGTCGGTATCACGACGCTGATGTCCATGGATTCTTGTGCCGGCGGCGCCATATGCTACTAATTCTTTCTTTTTGTTTTCTACGGGATTTCATCGCATCAGTTTTGCGCGCGGCGGCAATTTGGTAGCATGCAAGCCGGTTTGACGCCGTCGTGAGACACCTCATGCCTAAAAACAACAGCGCCCGATCTGTGCGCTTCGCTAAAAACGTGGTTTGGAGCCTGAGCGGGCAGGTGTGCGTCATGGCGCTCAGTTTTTTTCTGACCCCCTACCTTATCCACAAGCTCGGCCTGCAGGTATACGGCGTTTATATCATTCTCAACGCCGTCGCCGGCTATCTTTTGCTGATGAGCTTCGGCGCGTCGCCCACGATAGTCAAATTTCTTTCCGAATTCGCCGCGGCGGAAGATTCCGAAAAAATTCGGCGCGCCGTCGGCTATTCGCTGGCCCTGCATACCGCCGGGCCGGCCTTGGGATCTTTGGCCGTCGGGCTGGGGGCTAAATTTTTGATCGTCCGGGTTTTCCATGTTTCCGGGGCGCTTGTTCCGGTGGGCGTTTTTACACTGCGTTGCCTTGCGGTCGCGGGAGTCGCCGTCTCGCTGACGGCCTGGGCCTCCTCCGTGCTGGCCGGACTCCAAATTTTCAAATGGCAGAGCATCATCTACGTGGCGCAGAGCGGGCTCATGGTTTCCGGCGCCGCGCTCGCCGTCGCGGCCGGATTGGGAATTCGTGGGATAGCGCGGTGGTACGCCGCGCTTAACGTCGGGCTGTGTTTTCTGGCTCTTTCCATTGCCGCGTCCTCGCTCAAGCCTTTGTGGCGCCGCGCCGCGGCCGCTCCGGAAGGCTACGGATTCAAGACGTTCGGCGGCTATGGCTTGAGCATGTGGCTGGGGCAAATCGCCTGGATCGTGACCTACCAATTCGACAAAATATTCCTCGCCCGCGGAACCTCCATCGCCGGCATGACTTTATATTCGGTTCCTGCCGGGCTCCTACAGCGCTTCCAATTCTTTCCATCGGCGGTCGCGACGGTGCTCATCCCCGTCATCAGCGAAGCCTTCGTCCGCGAGTCTTCCTCGGAGATCAAAAGGCTTTACCTTAAAACGCTGCGGGGGATATTGTGGACGATTCTGCCGATCTATATTTTTCTCTTCGCCGTGATGCCGCAGTTCCTGGGGCTGTGGCTGGGGGGAAGCTTCTCGAGCGCCAGCGTCTGGCCCGCGAGGTTTTTGGTCCTGGCGCAAATCGTGCTGATGCTAAACTACGTTCCGACGGCCGTGGCCATCGGCGGCGGCAAGCCGCTATATACCTCCTATGTGGTCTGGGGCCAGGCCGTCATCAGCGTAATCGCGTGGAAGCTCTTGATTCCGCATTATGGCATCGGGGGCGCCGGCTTCGGTTCTCTTCTTGCCCAGTTGATTCCCGATTTCATCTACCTTGGGTTCGTCCATGACCGCATCTTGTCGCTGGATTGGAGGGAATATTTTGCCGATGGGCTCCACGCTCCGTTCGTGTGCGGGGCTCTGCTTGCCGTCGGCCTTCTCTCCGTTCATTCCTGGCTCGATACCTGGCCGAAGCTTGTCGTTTCCGGCGTCTTGGGAGGAGCTGTTTTCCTGGCCTGCGGCAGAGCGATCGCCGGAGAGGAGGACCGCCGGACCTTGGAAATGCTTTGGGATAACGCGCTGTCCTACCGCAGGCCGGGAGGCAAGCAGTACCGGCGGCGATGATAAAGGAAATGTTTTCGCCTCCGGTATATGCGGCGCTCTTAAAAATGGTCTAATCGAAGCGGCTTTATGCTCGAATACGCGCTCCTGACCTTCGGTTCTCTCTTCGCCATCGTCGATCCCTTCGCCGCCATCCCGGCGTTTTTGGCGATGACCCCGCAGGACAGCGCCAAACAGCGCAAAAAAATGGCGCGCACGGCCTGCCTGGTCTGCTGGCTGGTGCTGACCGCCTTCGCGGCCGGCGGGCCTTTGATTTTCCGGATGCTAGGCATCACGCTCAAGGCCTTTCAGATCGCGGGAGGGCTGGTGTTGCTCCTGTCATCCCTGGACATGCTGCGCGCCCAGCCCTCGCCGCTGCGCGAAACGGCCGAGGAGACAGCGGCTGGCTTGAGCAAGGACGATATCGCCATAACGCCTCTGGCCATTCCCATGCTTTCGGGCCCCGGCTCGATTACCACGGCCATCGTGCTGGCCGGCCACGCGCATTCCCTGCCGAGGGCGGCCATTTTCTACGGCGTCATCGCGCTCGTGTCGCTGCTGAGTTACCTGACCTTGACCGCCGCGGCCTCCGGCGCGAAGAAGCTAAGCCCCATCGCGCTCAACATCATCAACCGATTGATGGGCCTTCTGCTCGTCGCCATCGGCGTGCAGTTCATCATCTCCGCCCTTCATATCTAGGGCGTCGCTGCGGAAAGCCGACTACTGCGGATGAGCGCCGTGTTGGTGCCAGAGTTCCAGCATCAAAAGCGCCCAGAGACGGTAGCCGTTGTCTCGCCGGCCGCTTTGATGCTCGTCCCAAAACCGCCGCAGGGCGGGCTCGGCGAAGTAGCCGCGCTCAAGGGCGTCGGAAGAGAGAACGAGGTCTTCCCAGTATTTCCTGAGGGGACCCCGAAACCAAGCGCCCAAGGGAATCCCGAATCCCATCTTGCCGCGTTTGTAAATCGAGGCGGGCAGTTTGTCCTTGAAGGCCTCCTTCATGAGCCACTTGTGCCCCGTGAATCCCCGCAGCTTCCAATTCCCAGGCAGGGCGAACACGGTCTCCACGAACTCATGGTCCAAGAGCGGCGAGCGGGCTTCCAAGGAGTTGGCCATGCTGGCGATGTCCATTTTGGCCATGAGACACTCGGGAAGATAGGTTTTGAAGTCCACGTAGAGCAGGCGGTTGACGAAATCTTCGCCTTTAGACGCCGCGAACGCTTTCTGCAGGTATTTCAGCGCCGCGCCTTTGTCGCTCCCGAGACGCGCTTTGAATTCGGAGCTGTAGAGGCTTTCCTTTTCCTCTTCCGTGAAATAGCCCACGACCTTGAGATGCCGCTGCGCCAAGTCGGGATGCAGCAGCGAGCGCATGAAGCGCTTGACCCGCCAGGTGAATCCATAGGGCGCATGATACTCCGGCAGGAACTCGGCGCCGGATTTGAGCGCGGCCAAGGCCGGCGAGGGCAGATAATCGAAGAGCCGGCTCAACTTCATCGCGAAATAGCGCACGTAGCCCGCGAAGTTTTCGTCTCCGCCGTCGCCGTTCAAGGCCACGGTGACGTGCTTGCGGGTCTCGCGCGAAACGTAATATGAAGGGAGCGCGGACGCGTCGGCGTAGGGCTCGCCGTAGTGCCAGGCCAGCTTGGGCAGAACCTCCGCCATTTCGGGCTTGACCATGAACTCCGTGTGCTCGCAGCCGTAGCGCTGGGCGACGGTCTTGGCGAAATGAAGCTCGGAGAAGGCCTGCTCCTCGAAGCCGATGGAAAAGGTCTTGATCGGGCGATCTGAGAGTTCGCTCATCAAGGCGACGATGATGGAGGAATCGACGCCGCCGGACAGGAAGGCGCCCAGGGGCACCTCGGAAATCATGCGCAGGCGAACCGATTCCTTGAGCTTGTCCGCGACGAGCGCTTTGGCTTCCTCGAAATCCGCGGTCTTGGGCGGCGCGCCCAGCGGCAAATCCCAGTAGCGCTCCACGTGAACGCGGCCTTTTTCCAGCGTCAGGGTATGGCCGGGCGGAAGTTTCTTGATTGATTTGTAGATGGTTTCGGGGGACGGGATGTATTGAAGCGACAAGTATTCGTCCAGGGCTTCGGGGGAAATTTCGCTTGAAATTCCCGGCCACAAAGCGACGGAGCGCAGCTCGGAGGCGAAGGCGAAGAAATCGGGCGTGTCGGCGTAGACCAGAGGCTTTTTGCCCAGGCGGTCGCGCGCGATGAAGAGCCGCTCGCGCTTCTTGTCCCAGATGGCGAAGGCGAACATGCCGCGGAGCTTGCCGACGCACGCGGCGCCCATCTCGTCGTAGAGCGCCAGGATGGTTTCGGTGTCGCTCTGGGTTTTGAGCGCGCGGCCGCGCGCGAGCAGATCGCGCCGCAGCTCCTGGTAGTTGTAGATTTCGCCGTTGAAGACGATCCAAAGCGAATCGTCGGCGTAGGAGATGGGCTGCCGGCCGGTCTTTAAATCGATGATGGCCAGGCGGCGCATGGCCAGACCCACGGGCCCGTCAACATAGTAGCCCTCGTCGTCCGGGCCGCGGTGGGAGATGAGATCGTTGGCGCGTTTCAAGCGCTCGCGATCCCGGAAAGGACCCTTTTTCGAGACGATGCCGCAGATGCCGCACATGGATTCGCCCGCCTGGGGCGATTCTATGATAGCTCATTTGGAGAAGATTGCCGATTATATGTAGAATGCCGCTTGAAAATGAGCGAATTCGCGCGCAAGGCGGGCCTTTCGGCGGCCAACGTGGTGTTCGGCGCCGGAGAGCGCTTGCGCCGCATTCGAGGAGGACTTATGAAGACCACTGCCGCGCCGGCCGGAAAAATTTATTCCTTCGAGATGAAAACCATCGACGGCCGCACCAAGAAACTGGAGGACTACAAAGGCCAGGTTCTCCTCGTGGTCAACACGGCGTCCCAGTGCGGGTATACGCCGCAATACGAAGGGCTGGAGAAGCTCTACGAGCGCTTCAGGGACAAGGGCCTGATGGTTCTCGCCTTCCCGGCCAACGAGTTCGGCGCCCAGGAGCCCGGCACGGACGCGGAGATATCGCAGTTTTGCCGCACGAAATATTCGACAACTTTCGACCTGTTTTCGAAGATCAGGGTCAAAGGCGAGGGCATCCACCCGCTTTATAAGTTCTTGACCACGGAGTCCGGACACAACGGCGAAATTCCCTGGAACTTCGCCAAGTTCCTGGTCGGCCGCCGCGGCGCAATCGCCGATCGCTTCGGGCCGGACACGGAGCCCTTGTCCAAAACGCTGGTGGGCCGCATCGAGAGCCTCCTCGCCGAGTCTTGAGCGAAGCGCCGCCGTTTTTTTCCGTCGTCCTTCCCACCCACAACCGCGCCGCGATGCTGAGGACGGCGGTCAAGAGCGTCCTGGCGCAGACCTGCCGCGATTTCGAGTGCTTCGTCCTGGACGACGGCTCCACGGACGAGACGCCGCGGGTGTTCCGGGAATTTAACGCCGAGCCCGCCCTGCGGCTCATGCGTTTCGAGGACAACCTCCGCCAGCACGCGCGGCGCAATCACGCCATCCGCCAAGCGCGTGGGCGCTTCGTGACGTTCATCGATTCGGACGATATTTGGCTTCCGGAGCGCCTGGAGATTTTCAAGCGCGCGATTGCGGCCCGTCCGAAGGCCGGATTCTGGTTCTCGAATGCTTATGTGCTCAGGGAGGGGATCATCATCGGAACCGTCTTTGATCCGAAGCGGGCGATTCCGGAAGGCCGCGTCCCGGGCTGGTGGGCCGTGGGCGGCTCCTTCCTGCCCTACCTGACGACGAACCTGGCGGTGCGGAGGGAGGCGTTCGCGGAGCAAGGGTATTTCCGCGAAGACATGCGCGTGCTGGAAGACACCGAACTCTACGCCCGGATGCTCAAATCCGGCCTCCAGGTCGGCGTCATTCGGGAGCCCCTGGCCGTGCGCCGGCTTCACGCCGAGCAGATCACGATGGAGCATCGGACGGCTTATCGGGAATCCTTGGAAGCGCTCTCGTCCGGCGGCCTTCCGGAAAGCGAGTTTCCGGCGCATCGGCGCAAGCTGGCCTTGACGGCGGCCTCCTTCATGGTCAAGAGCATCAACCCGTCCCAGGCACGGCGGTTTCTGGGCGAGGAGTTGGGAGCGCGCCGATTCCTCGCGCCGGCGTATTGGGCCAGCTTCACCCCGCCCGCGCTGCTGCGCGCGGCCAAAGCGGCCCGCTTTTCCCGGCTGCGCCGCCGCTACCGTCCCGAGTCGGCTCCTCCGGCTTTCCGAGAAACCCTCGAGCGGATTGCTCCGTTGCTCAATCAGGAAAAAACCCAGGTTCGCTGAGTGTCCGATTATGCCTCAAGAGAAACAGAAGGAGTGGGTCGGGGAGTGGGAGAATCTCCGCGGGATGCAAATGCTGGGCGCCGGCTGCCGCCACGGGTAAATGGCGGCCTCGGCGTGCCTGTGGCACCTTCCATTGAAAAGGCATGATTAAGAAAATTCTCCGCTTGGGCGGCGCTTTCTCAGGCCTTGGAATCATTTGGATTCGAACCTTTTTACGGCGGAATCGAAAAACGGCCCCCGCGCAGAGGCTTAAATGGATTCTGGTTTTAGGCCACGCGGCCATCGGCGACTGCATCTTTCTCTTGCCCGCGTTGCGCTGCCTGCGCGCCCTGTTCCCGGAGGCGCGAATCGTTTTCATGGCCCCGCGCTACCCGACCACCGAGGAATTGATTCCGGCGACGGGATTGGTCGATGAAATCTGGGAGTTCGACGCTTCGCGCGGGCAGGAAGAAAAAACGGAAATTTGCCGCCGCATAAAGCGCGTCCGCTTCGATGCCGTGGTCATGAGCCACGCCACTCCCGCCCGCTTATACCTTCCGGCTATTCTGAACATCCCGTTGCGCGTCGGCCACTGTCGGCCCTTAAACGCGCCCCACAAAGGCTGGTTTTTTGGGAGATATGTCCTCTGGCGCCTGCGCCGGGGACTCATCAGCGACGAATTCGAGCGGCGCCTCGCGCTCAACCGCAAGGTCTGGGTCGCGGAAGACGCGGAGCACACCGTGAGCCGAAACCTGCGCCTTATTGGCGCTCTAGGCGCCGGGTTGCCTCCGGCGGCCGACTCTCCTCCAAATTTGCCGGAAACGCCCGAACAGGCCGGTCTGGCCGAAAAAAATATGGAAGGAATAGACCGTTCGCGGGCCGTCGGCCTTCATGTCGGGTCCCCCAAGAGCCAGTATGGCAAGATCTGGCCGGCGGAAAAATGGGCTCGGGTGTGCCGGAAGCTCAGCGAGCGTCACGGCGTTAAAATCGTTCTATTGGGCGGCCCCGATGAAGAAGATCAAGCGGGCCGATTCCTTGCCGCGCTGGACGCGCCTTGCTTGAACTTGGCCGGGCGGCTCGGGCTCATGGAGACTTTCGCGGTCGTGCGGCGCTGCCGCCTGCTCATCGGCAACGACACCGGGATTTCCAAGGCGGCCATGGCGATGGGTGTTCCTACCGCCGCCGTTTGGGGCCCTTCCGATCGTCCGGGCTACGGCGTTTTTTGGGATAAGGAAAAGCATCTGGAGATTTTTCGGCCGCTTGCCTGCTCTCCCTGCGTGAGCATGGGCTTGCGGGCTGAGGGCGCGGGCGTTATCAATTTTGCCACCTGCGGCCATCACGCCTGTCTGGAAGAGTTGACGGCCGACGAGGTCTTTGCGGCCGTCAGCGCCAAGTACGGATCCCTTTTCTCCTAAATCTCGACGGCGCGGCCGACATTGGGAGGCCGCGCTTGTTTTTGCATCGGACTTCATGGCATCATCGGTTATACAAATATGGAATTTGCGCGCTTCTCGCCGCTTTAGGATTGCATGAGACCAAGAATCGTGGTCGTCATCGGCACAAGGCCCGAGGCGATTAAGCTCGCGCCGGTCGTGCGCGAATTCTTGCTGCAAGGCGGCTTTAAGACCGAACTCGTGGCCTTGGCCCAGCACCGGGCGATGCTGGACCAAGCGCTGCGCGCCTTTGGCCTTCCCCGGCCAAGCTTCGACTTTGACCTCATGCGCGGGGACCAGTCGCCCAATGACGTTTTGCGGCGGACTGTCGGCGCGATGGCGGCGTTTTTGCGCCGGCGGCGTCCGGACATGCTCGTTGTCCAGGGGGACACGACCGCCGCCGCGGGGGCGGCCTTGGCGGCGTTCAACGAGAAGGTCCCCATCGCGCACGTCGAAGCCGGCTTGCGCACGCGCGATTTCGAGAATCCTTTTCCCGAAGAAGGCAATCGGGTGCTTATTGACCATCTCGCGGCGCTGTGCTTCGCCCCGACCGCAGGCGCCCGAAAAAACCTTTTGCGGGAGGGCATCGCGCCGGCTAAAATCATCGTGACGGGAAACACCGCCGTCGACGCGGTCAAGTGGGGCATCGCCTTAACCGGAAACCGGAAGAACGCTCCATGGGAGAAACTGGGCGCGGCCGGAAGCGGCGGCAGGCTGATTCTGGTGACCCTCCATCGCAGGGAAAGTTTCGGCGATCCGCTTGGGAATATCGCGCGGGGCCTCAAGAAAGCTCTCGATGAGCACCCGGACGTCCTAGCTTTTTATCCCGTTCATCCCAACCCCAATGTCCGACGGGCCGCTAAATCCTATTTCAGGCATCCGCGGATTGTTTTGGGCGAGCCGCTGGGCTATCCGGATTTCCTGGCCCTTATGCGCCGCTCTTACGCGATTTTGAGCGATTCCGGGGGGATTCAAGAGGAGGCTCCTGTCCTGCGCAAGCCCCTGCTCGTGGCGCGGGAAACAACGGAACGCCCCGAGATCCTCTTGGCCGGGGGCGTTCTTGTCGGCAGAAGCAGCCGCTCAATCGCGTCCGGGCTTAATAGGGTGCTGGATGATCGCGCGCTCTATAAGCGCCTGTCTTCCGGCAAGAATCCCTTCGGGGATGGCCGCGCGGCCCGGCGCATCGCCGCGGCCGTCTCCCGCTATTTAAGAGGCGGGCGGCGTTCATGACCATCGATATTTCCGTCGTCATCAATAATTACAATTACGGCCGGTATCTGCCCGAGGCCATTGAAAGCGTTTTGGCGCAGGAGTTTCCCGCTGAGCGCATGGAAATCATCGTCGTCGATGACGGATCGACCGACGACTCCCGGGAGCGCGCGGCCGTCTACGGGAACCGAATTATTTATCATCGGCAGGAAAATCGCGGCCAAGCCGACGCGCTCAATGCCGGCTTTGGCCTGGCCCGCGGCGCTTATGCGGCTTTATTGGACGCGGACGATGTCTGGCGGCCGGAAAAATTACGCGCGGTAGCTGAGCGCTTCGCGGCCAGCCCGCGCGCGGGCCTTGTGCAGCATTGGATGCGGACTATCGATGCCGCAGGCCAAGAAATACCTACATACGTCGAGCGCTGGCCCAGGAGCTATGCGCTGAGCGATTTGGAGAGCGGCCGGGCCCGGTTCGTGGGAACCAGCGGCCTAGTTTTCCGGAAAGACGCATTGAAAAGCATCCTGCCCATTCCGGAAGATTTGCGGTTCTGCGCCGATGAGTATCTTTATACTCACGTCCTTTTTGAAGCCGATGCCGAAAACATATCGGAAATGCTCGGCTTGCGGCGCATGCATGGGAAAAATTCGTACGCTGGAACCATGCTTAAGCCGGAAGCCCTGGAAAGGCGCGTCCGCGTGCGCCAAGCGCTGGACAGGCATTTGGAAGAGCGCTGCCGGGCGCGCTCCATGCGCGTCCCGGAAAGCTTGCGCCTATCCTCGGAGCGCGAGCGGCTCCTGTGCGAGTTCTTCAGGCGCAGGCTGCTGGGCGAATGGAGAGAAGCTTGGAAAGCGCGGCGCGCTTTGCTGAACTCCTACCCGAGGAGCGGCTACCGGCTGTTCAAAAGCTTGACGCTGCTCATCGCCTGGATAAGCCCCGCAGTTTATGCGCTTCTATTTTCGTTTTACCAGAGGCTGAGCACGGCGAGGAACTCCGGCGGTCAAATCGCGGTATCGCGCGCCGAAGGTCAAAGACTCGCGCGGCTATTCTAGGCGGGCTAAGGTATAAAGCCAATCCCCGCAGTCATGCCTTGTCAGCAAATAATAGAAGGTCATCCCTACGGCTGCGGGAAAAACTACCGGAGAGCAAAGCGCCTTGAAAGCGTTGACCAACTGCTGGCGCCGAAGTTTTTGAGACAGGAGCTTGCGCGCGATTCCATATCCGCCGCTATTTTTTACGCCGCCAACCGCGGCGTCTTGATATAACTCGGAAATGGTGCGTGATCCGGACATTCCGAAAAGAGCCCGCTTGAGCGAGGGCAAAAGCTTCGGCATTAAAACGCAAAAGAAGAATTGATTGTAAAGATAGGAGATTTTTAAATGTGATGATATTTGATGAACAACACGGAAGCCGTGGTTTTCCAGGAATGTCCGCATGCTTTTAGAGGACCAGCGGGTAAAATGATGAGGTGGATAGTCGTGCTCTTCTCGTCCCCAGGGAAGAGGCCTTAGCGTGTTGGGCAGCGTGATGGCGATGAGGCCGCCGGGCTTAAGAAGCCGTTTTAATTCGTCCAAGAAACGAGCCGGCTCCGGGTGATGCTCCAAAACATCGAATAGCGTGATGCAGTCAAATTCGCCGGCGCGCCGCCGCGACAACCAGTCCGAAAATTCCGCGGATTCCACCTCGAGAATGCCGCGCCGGCGCGCCAGTTCGGTCATGCGCCGGTCGTAGTCAAGGCCGACCACGGAAAAACCGCGGTTTTTGGCGAGAGTCAAGAACCCGCCTTCTCCGCAGCCGACATCCAAGAGTTTTCCCGGCGGCAGGTTTTCGGCTAAAAAAGTTTGGAAGCGCCAGTCATGGGAAGGGCTGGGCCGCTTTTCCAGGTTCCGTATAGGCGCCGCTTTTTCATACCAATCCGCTCCGACCGATTTCCGGGGCTCTGCAAAAACGACTCCGCAAGAGGCGCAGGAAAACATTTCGTAGCGCCCGCCTGCAATTGGATCTTTATGGGACTCCAACGGAGCGGCTTCAAATTCCACCGCGCATGCGGGGCAATTAAGACGCGTCATGGCTAGAAAGAATAGTTGACGTCCATGAAGATGGCGGCGCCTTCTTGGCCGAACCCGAGGTCGATGGAGCCGACGACCTGGGGCGGCGCGATGGCGCGAAAGGCCGTTCCCACCACGGGGTGCAGGTACTTGGATTGGGAATCTTCCGGGGAGTCGAAGACGGTGCCGACGCCGGCGAAGGGAGCGACCTGCGCTTCGATTTGGACGCCGGCCATCTTTTTCTTATAGACGATGAAGCGCTCCTCGGCGTTCAAGGCGGCCATGCCGTTGTCGATGAACCGCCCATCGCCGTAGGCCCGCAGGGAATATTTGCCGCCCAATGAAGACAGCGCCCAAAAGGGAACGCCTTGCCCAAGAAGCTGGGTGCATTGAAATTGGACCGCGGTTATGCCGGCGTCTGGATTGGACCAGCCGTGAAGATAACGCGCGTCGACGCCGTATCGGTCGTAGTTGTATTGGCTTCCCATGGACTGGACCGAATAGCCGGCATAGAGCTTTAGGAGCGCTCCGTGCGTGGGCGTGATGGTGCCGTCGCGGCTGTCGTAGCCCAAGCTCAGGCGCCACTCATCGATATTTTGCCGCGACGAGGAAAACTGGCCCGGATACGTGGCTTGAAACGAAGGCAGGCCGGCGATGGGCCCGTCCACCGTGCGTTCCGCGACGAAATGGTTCGTCGCGTAGATTTTCCAGAATGAATCGGAGCCCAGCGGAATGCCCAAGGACGCCTGCGTGCGGAGGTAGTCTTCGGTGTAGTTGGTCTGCGCTCCCAAGGGCGTTCCCGGGCCGATGCCGAAAAACCGGCGCGACGCGTCCACGTTGTCCTGAAACAAGAGGTCCAGGGCGATGTTTTTTTGCAGGAATTTTTGATCGTCGTAGCTCGCGAAGGCTTCGTGCTCGTATCTGTCCCAAGCGGCGCGCAGGACCAGGTTCGAATCGGGGTTGGGATAGTAGTAGAGGCGGTAGGTCGGACTCCAGCCGAAATATTGGTTGTAGGTGACGGAGGGCGCGTTGATGTACTGGATTTGCTGGGTTTTGGGGGATTGCAGAACCCAAATGGGCATGACGCCGTAGGTCACCCCGCTGTTGGGATCGGTGGCGACGGAAGGCAGAAAAAGAGCCATGCCGCGCTTTATGGGATGAATCATGAGATCCAGGATGGTTCCGGTCGGCCAGGGAGATTCCTCCTTGTTCGGCTTCTGCGGCAGCTGCGATTGCGGAGATGGAACCGGCGTCGGCTCGGCTCCCAAGGATGAAAGCGCGCAGCCGAGGAGCAGGACCGCGAGGCCGCCCGCTTTTTTCATTCCCGGGCTCCGGCTGCGGGCGCCGCTATTCGCGAGAGGCTCCACCGCGCCTGCTCGCTGAGCACCGGATCCGGGCCGCCGGCGAACTTTTCGAGCGTCGGGCGGTGCCTTTCCTCGCCGGAGTTGCCCATCGCCAGCAGAGCATTCCGAACGAGGCCCTTGAGTTTCGGCCGCGAGAGCGGCGTTTCCCCGTATTTTTCCTGAAAAGAATTTTTGTCCATGCCGGTGAACTCATCAAGCGGCAGGCTTTGGGGCAGGGCGGCCGGGAAAATGGGGCTCTGGTTCGCGAAGCGGTTCCACGGGCAGACTTCCTGGCAGATGTCGCAGCCCATGATCCAATCGCCGATTTGAGCCCGGAATGCCTCCGGGATTGCCCCCTTGTGCTCGATGGTGAAATAGGCGATGCAGCGGGAGGCGTCAAGAACGCGATCGACGGATAAAGCCTGAGTCGGGCAGGCGCCGATGCAGCGCGTGCAGCTGCCGCAGTGATCCGTGCTGGGGTCGTCGTGCTCCATCTCGACGTTGAGTGCCAGCCCGGCCAGGAAAAAATAGGAGCCGGCCTCGGGGGAAATGATCATCGTGTTCTTCCCGACCCAGCCGAGCCCGGCGTAGCGGGCGTAAAGCCGCTCCAGCAGCGGGCTCGTGTCGACGAAAATCCGGCCATCCGCCCCCGGAACGCGGGCTTTGATCCAGTCGAGAATTGCCGTCATCCTGCTTTTCAGCTCCGGATGGTAATCCCGGAGGGCCGCGTAGCGCGCCACCCGGCCCTGTCCCGGGCCGGATCCGCGCGGCGAATTATCGGCGTAGGCGAACGCGCAGACCAAGACCGATTTGGCCTCCGGATACCAGGCGGCAATGTTTTCTCGGCTGTCCTGGTTGCGGGCCATGTAGTCCATGCCGCCGTGCATGCCGGACTCGATCCATTTCTTATAGGCGGAGGATTCGGGAAAGGACTCGGCCGGGGCTATCCCGGCAAATGCCGCGCCTTCTTCCAAGGCGCGCGCCTTCAGGGACCGGGAGATATCCACAAGGTTGGAGCTAAACGGCGGGTTCGGCTTTGAGGATGGTGAAAACGCGTGTTCCCGCGGGAAGGCTGACCTCGGCTTTTTCGCCGACTTTCTTGCCCAGCAGGCCTTGGGCCATCGGGGAGTAGACGGAAATGCGCCCTTGCGCCGGATCCGACTCGTCCTCGCCGACCAGCGTGTAGGAGAATTTGTCGCCGTCCTCGTCTTTGAGATCGACCCGGCATCCGATGGCGACCGTGCCCTTGGGGGTCTTTAACTCGTCGATGATTTTCGCGCTTTCAAGCTTATTTTGGATCTTGGCGATGCGTCCCATGACCTCGCCGAGCTTCTCTTTCGCGCTGTGGTACTCCGCGTTTTCTTTAAGGTCGCCTTTCTCGCGGGCTTCGGCGATGTCAAGCGAAAGTTGGTTTTTCTGCGCCTTGAGCGGATCAAGTTCCTTCAGCAGTTTTTCGTATCCCGCCCGAGTCAAGAATGTATCGCCCATGGTTGCCGTTCCTCTGTGGTTTAAGATAGGCGATTATACAAATTCCGTCCCGCGCGGGTCTTCAGCGGAGGCTTTCGTAAGCGGGCTTGAATTCCGCCAGAAAAGAGCGCAGCACGGTCGAGACGTCCCACCATTTCCCTGTCAGAGACTTCAAGCTGCACGCCGTTTTAAGCCGCGGGGTATTGTTGACGTTGACGCCGATGCCCAGCACGAGCCAATCCACCCGGCGCGAGTCTCCGGAGGCCTCGGCCAGGATGCCGCAGATTTTTTTCGCTCCCTTCGCGGCGATTTTCATCTTGCTGTTGGAGGTTGGGCGGGCGTACACGTCATTGGGCGGCTTGACGAAGGTCTCGACCGCCGCGTATTTCGAGATGGCCGCGGCCGCGGCCGAAGCGGTCGCCAGGCTCAGTTCGGCCAGACGTTCGGGGGGGAATTTCGGCCGCAGGATGAGGGAAATATAAAGTCCGCCCTTTTCGGAGTTCCAAACGCGCTTCATCCGCCCGCGGCCGTTGGTTTGGGCTTCGGCCCAGACCAAAGTCATGTCCTGGGCGCCCTGCTCGGCCAAGAATCGGGCGGTCGATTGCGTGGAGTCCGTTTTTGTGAGCTTCAAGACGCAGGAGACGGCGGCCCCGGGCGCAAACGCATTTTCCTGTGGCGCGTCCGCGACTGCTCGCCCAAAACTTCCAGAATCCGTAGGTTTTGGACGTCCCGAACCAGCGGATTTTGGAAGTTCGGGACGCCCTCCGGGCTTGGCCGCGGGCAGGCTCATTTAATTTCCAGGCTCATGTCCAAGGCCGGGGCGCTGTGGGTGATTCGGCCGATGGAAATGCGATCCGGCCCTAGGCGCGCCAGGGCGCGGACGTTTTTTAGGCTCACGCCACCCGAGATTTCGATGAGCGTAGATGGCTTTTGCTTCCGGATGGCGCGGATGGCTCGGCGGATAAGCGCGGGCGTCATGTTGTCGAGCAGGATGATGTCCGCGCGAGCCTGAAGAGCCCGTTCGACTTGGCCGAGATTGGCCGCTTCGATTTCAATCGTCATTTTTGGGTAACGGCGGCGGACTTGGACGACCGCGTCCGAGATATGGCGATTGAGCGACCAATGGTTGTCCTTCAAGAGCACGGCGTCGTAAAGCCCCATGCGGTGGTTTTTTCCGCCGCCGCAGCGCACCGCGTATTTTTCCAGTTCCCGCCAGCCGGGAAGAGTTTTACGGGTGTCGAGAATTTTGGCCTTGGTGCCGGAGGTTTCACGGACGTAGAGGGCGGTCAAGGTCGCCACGCCGGAAAGATGCTGGAGGAAGTTCAAGGCCGTTCTCTCCGTGGTCAGGATTTTGGGGCCGCCGGCGACTTCCATGACGACTTGTCCCGGCTTGACCGGGCGCCCGTCCTGGGTTTTGACTTGGACGCGACAAGAGGGGGAGACGGCCAGAAACACTTTTCGCGCGATATCGGCGCCGCAGACAACACCGGGCGCCTTGGCGATGATTTTTCCGCAGAGCCGCGCGCCGCTGGGCACGAAAAATCGGGTGGTGACGTCGCCGCGCGCTCCCAAGTCTTCCCGCAAGGCGGCTCGGATTATTTCTTGGATCGTCATCGGGCTTTCTTGACCGCCGCCCCGGGCGCTCACGTCTTCTCCCGTTTCGCGCCCGGGACTGCTCGGCCTCCGGCCTTGACCGCCGACATGGCGCGAAGTTCGAAGAGCTGATCGCGCATGGCGGCCGCGGTCTCGAAATCCAGGTTCTCCGCGGCTTCCTTCATGCGCGACTCTATTTCATCTATGAGCGCGGGCACGTCCTTGGCCGAAAGCGGCTTGGCCGTCTCCCGCAAGAGAGCCAGCCCTTCCCGCTTGGACATGCTTTGAAATTCCTCCAAATCTGCCACGGCCTTGACCACGCTCTTAGGGGTGATTTTATATTTTTTGTTGTGCGCTTCCTGCTTGACGCGGCGGCGATCCATTTCCGCCAAAGCCCGGCTCATGGAGCCGGTGACCTCGTCGGCGTAGAAGACGACCTCGCCGCCGATGTTCCGCGCCGCGCGCCCGGAAATCTGGATGAGCGTGGTTTCGGAGCGGAGATACCCCTCGTGATCCGCGCCCAGGACCGCGACCAAAGAGACCTCGGGCAGGTCCAGGCCCTCGCGCAGCAGGTTGATGCCGACCAGAATGTCGAATTTTCCCGCGCGCAGATCGCGCAGGATTTCGATGCGTTCCAAGGGCTCGATGTCCGAGTGGAGATACCGGACGTGCAGGTCCTTCGCGGCCAGGAAGGAGGATAAATCCTCGGCGGTTTTCTTGGTCAAGGTGGTGACCAGGACGCGCTCTTTTTTAACGACGCGCGAGCGGATGCGCGCTATCAAGTCGTCCAGCTGGCCTTCGCTGGGGCGCACGATAACCTGGGGGTCGACAAGGCCCGTGGGGCGGATGACCTGCTCGACGATTTCGCCCTTGGATTTTTGCAGCTCGTAGGGGCCGGGCGTCGCGGAAACGTAAATGGTCTGGCCAGCCAGGGCCTCGAATTCGTGGAATTTTAGCGGGCGGTTGTCTAGCGCGGAGGGAAGTCGGAAGCCAAAATCAACCAGCGTCTGCTTGCGTGAGCGGTCGCCCTCATACATTCCGCGGATTTGCGGGACCGCGATGTGCGACTCGTCGATAAAGAGCAGGCGGTCCTTGGGAAAAAAATCGATGAGGCAGTTGGGTCGCTCACCCGGCGGCCGGCCCGAAAGGTGGCGCGAGTAGTTTTCGATGCCGTGGCAGAAGCCCATTTCGCGCAGCATCTCCATGTCATAGCGCGTGCGCTGCTCGAGGCGCTGGGCTTCAAGGAGCCGGTTCTGGTTTTTAAGCGCCGCGGTCTGTCCGGAGAGTTCCTGCATGATGGCACCGATAGCCCGCCCGCGCTCCTCGCCGGCCGTGACGAAATGCTTGGCCGGGTAAATCCACTCGCGCTCGAGACTTTTAATCTTCGCGCCGGTGAGCGGATCAAACTCGGCGATGGACTCGACGCCGCCGTCGCCGATGGAAATCCGTAGCGCTGTTTCCATGTAGGCGGGGAAGACGTCGACCACGCCGCCCTTGACCCGGAATTTGCCGCGCAGAAATTCGGTCTCGTTGCGCTCGTAGTAAATCTCGATCAGGCGCTTGATGAGCTCGCCGCGCGAGATGCGCAGCCCCACGGCCAGGGGAATGGAGCTTTCCTTGTAACTTTCCGGAGAGCCGATGTTGTAGATGCAGGATACCGAGGCGACCACGATGACATCGCGGCGCGCGAGAAGGGAACTTGTCGCCTTCAAGCGCAGCCGGTCGATGCGGTCGTTGATGGCGGAGTCTTTTTCGATGTAGGTGTCGGTGGACGGCACGTAGGCCTCGGGCTGGTAATAGTCGTAATAGGAAATGAAGAACTCGACGGCGTTGTCCGGGAAAAACGCTTTGAACTCGGCGTAGAGCTGCGCCGCCAAGACTTTGTTGGGGGACATGACCAGCGTCGGGCGGTTCAAGGCCTCGATGACCTTGGCCGCGGTGTATGTTTTCCCCGAGCCGGTCACGCCCAGAAGGACCTGGGACTGGGCGCCTTCCTTGGCGCGCCGGACCAAGTTCGCGATGGCTTGGGGTTGATCTCCCGCCGGCTTGAACTTTGATTTGACCCGGAAATTGGGCATGACGTGATTATAGATTTTACAGTTTTGGCGCGCCATGCGGGGCGGCATGTTGACTTGGGGAGCATATCCCGATATGATGTCCGAACGGACCTAAAATTAAATCCGAGGAATTCGCTCATGCCAACACACGGAAGCCACGACAAATCCAAAGGGGCCGTCGCCGACATTTTGAAGGGCAAGCCCGTTGACAGCGGCAAGCTGTTCTCCTATTTCAAGGTTTTCATGGGCGACCGGGGGGTCGCGGCGATCACGCCGTCAAGCCGCTACTTAGTGCGGCGCGTGATGAAGGCCCTCAACCTTGAACACTCGAAGGACATCATCGAGTATGGCGCCGCCCAAGGCGTCATGACCCGGGCCATGCTGGGGAAGCTGCGCAAGGACGGCAATGTTCTTGCGATAGAACTCAACAAGGACCTGTTCGAGTCCCTGCGCGATGTTTCCGATCCGCGATTGACGATTTATAACGGGGATGTGCGGGAGATAGACCAGCTCGCTCTGCGGTTCGGCGTGGGATCGGCCGACGTTATTTTTTCAGGCATCCCCTTCGCGTTCCTGAGCCCCGAGGACAGGCACACTCTGCTAAAAAAGACCGCTCATCTGCTCAGGCCCGGCGGACGCTTCGTGGCCTATCAGGTGACCACGCATCTCATTCCGCTCTTAAAGCAGTACTTCAAGAAAGTCCGGATCGAGCTGGAGATTCGGAACCTGCCTCCGCACTTCGTATTTACGGCCTTTAAATAGCTGTTGAGCGCACGCTAAAACAGCGTGTAGATAAAGGGCGTTGGGGCCGAGGCGCTGAGCACGATGAGCACGCCGAAGGCAGCGAGCACGAGAAGCATGGGGATAATCCACCACTTCTTGTTCTGCCAGACGAACTCTAGCAGGTCGCGAGCGAAAGACGGGCGTTTGGACATTAGTATAACCTCTCGCAGTTGATCTTATCTTTTTCGCCGGGTTCGGGAAGGGCGACCCAGTAAGTTTCCGCGCGGCCCGGCTTCAAGTTGAGCCTGTCCTTGCGCCAGCAGCGCAAGAGCAGGGCGAAAGGGGAAACAAACGCGTAGTAGGCGACGGCAAGAATGGCGCAGGTCAATAAGGCGGTGAGAGCGCGCGCCAAGCCGTTGACCGCGCGGTAGAGCCAAACTCCCGCCGCCCTCCAAAAATAAGCCGCCGCGCCGCAGAGGCATCCTCCGGCCGCGACCCAGCGCCACTGCGGCCGTCCGCGTAGGAGCAATAGCGCCGAAGCCAGCAGGGCGCCGCCCGCAAGCGGGAGCGCTAAATTCCGGATTTTTTTCTTGTCCGGGTTCCAGTCGTTCTGCATCCATTCCATGGCGGTTAGTCCAAGCGCGGACGCATTTCGGGCCGCGGCGCGGGTTCCTTTCCGGTTTTTTTCACGAGGAAGTTCTCCAGCGCCAGCGCGTCCATGCCCGTGGCCAGAAAGCACCCAAGAGCTTCCTGCGGCGCGCGCACGATGGGCTCGCCGCGGACATTGAAGCTGGTGTTTACCAGCGCTGGGCATCCCGTCCGAACCTTGAATCGGGAGAGGAGATTGTGGAAAAAAGGGTTGGCCTCTTTGGAAACGGTTTGAATTCTCGCGCTATAGTCCACATGCGTGACGGCCGGCAGGACCGAGCGGGGGATGTTGAGCCGCGCCAAGCCCGCAGCGGCATCGCCCGCCGGCGGGGCCAGCCGGTGCCGCTCCAGGAGGGGCGCGGTCAAGAGCATGTAGGGGCTCTCTTCCTTGATGTCGAAGTAATCCGCGGCGTCTTCCGAGAGAATCGCCGGCGCGAAGGGGCGGAAGCTCTCCCTGAATTTGATTTTCAAGTTGAGGCGTTTTTGCATCGCCGGGTTCCTTGGATCGGCGATGATGCTGCGGCCGCCCAAAGCTCTGGGACCAAATTCCATGCGCCCGCGGAAAAGCCCAATGACGGCACCTTTCTCAAGCAGGGCGCAAAGCTCGTCCATCAGCTTAACCTCGGCCATTTCTTCGTAAGGAACGCCGCGTTCCTCGAGTGCTCGGCGTATTTCTTCCGGCGAAAAGGCGGGCCCCAAGAGCGCGCCATGCATCGAATCCGGCTGACGGGGAGTTCTTGAGATGCCCAGACATTGGTGGTGGGCCAAAAACGCGGCGCCCAAGGCGCCTCCGGCGTCTCCGGCGGCGGGCTGGACGAAAATGCGCTTGAAGATTTTCTCGCGGGCGATAAGGCCGTTGGACACGCAGTTAAGCGCCACTCCTCCCGCCAGGCACAGGTTCTCTTCTCCGGTCGTCGCCCGCGCGTGCCGAGCCATCTTGAGCATGATGTCATCGCAGACTTTCTGGATGGAGGCCGCGAGGTCGAGATGCCTGGGCTCCAGCGCGGATTCCGGTTTTCGGGGCGGCCCGCCGAAAAGCCGGTCAAAGGCCGGGGACGTCATGGTCAGGCCCTGGCAGTAGTTAAAATAGCGCATGTCCATCCAGAAGGATCCGTCATCCCGGACGTCGATGAGGCGGGATACGATGGTGTCGTAGTAGCGCGGCGCGCCGTAGGGCGCCAGGCCCATGACTTTGTATTCGGCGGAGTTGACCCGGAAGCCGAGATAGTAGGTGAAGGCGCTATAGAGCAGGCCCAGCGAATGAGGAAACCGGATTTCCTTCAAGAGGCGCACGCCGTCTTTGGAGCCCAGGCCGAGCGTGGCCGTGCTCCATTCGCCCACGCCGTCCACGGTGAGGATGGCGGCGCGCTCGAAGGATGAGGGATAGAACGCGGAGGCGGCGTGGGAAAGGTGGTGCGGAAAAAACAGCATTTTCCCGGAGAATTCTTTTCCCAGGAAGCTGCCGATGCGGCGGGGAAGAAATATTTTTTCCTTGGCCCAAAGCGGCAGGGCGCGGCGGAAGTTGGAAAATCCTCGCGGCGCTAAGGCCAGATAGGTTTCCAGCAGGCGGTCGAGCGTTAAAATCGGCTTGTCGTAGTAAGCCACGGCCGCCAAGTCTTTAGCCGAAATTTTGGCCTCCTCAAGGCAGTAGCGCGCGGCCTGCTCCGGGAAGCGCCGCTCGTGCTTGACGCGGGTGAAGCGCTCTTCTTCCGCGGCCGCGACGATGTCGCCGTCTTTTAACAGCGTGGCGGCGCTGTCGTGGTAATACGCCGAGAGTCCGAGGATATAAGCCGGCACTGGGCGCCTAGGCAGGCTGAATTTGGGCCAGGACTTCGTCCAAGCCGGCGACGAAAGCTTTCGCGCTTGGGATGCGCTTGTCCGGGTCCGGATCGAAAACCTGCGCCATGAGCCGGTCAAGGGCGGGGGGAACGCCGGGAGCGACGGAGCTTAGAGGCGCGTACTCCTTATTGATCTTGTTCATCAGCATGCCGGAGCCGCTGCCGTTGAAGGGGAGCCGGCCGGAGAGCATCTCGTAGAGCGAGATGCCCAGGGCGTAGACGTCCGATTCCTTGCGCACCACGCCGCGTTCCTGCTCCGGCGCCATGTAGGGCGGGGTTCCCAGGATGGTCCCCGTCATCGCGGAGCGGGTCATGGCGTCCTTGGCGGCCCGGGCGATGCCGAAGTCCATGACCTTGACGACGCCCTCGTCGCTCATCATGACGTTGGAGGGCTTTAAGTCCCGGTGCACGATGCCGCGGGCGTGGGCGTAGTCCAGGGCCGAGGCCATGGAGCGGAAAATAGAGACGGCCTCGGAGAGCCCCAGGCGGCCTCTTTCGGACAGGATTTCGCGGATGGTTTTTCCGGGCACGTATTCGAAAATCAGGTAGGCGTCCCGGCCTTCCTCGATGATGGCATAGATGTCCACGATGTGGGGATGATGCAACGAGGCCACGAGCTTGGCCTCCGAGATGAAGCGCTCGCGCTCGCGTTTGTCGGATTTGATCTCGTCCCGCATTCTCTTGACGGCGACCTGCCGCCCGAGAGAGGTGTCGTAGCCCTCGTAGACCGTTCCCATGCCCCCCGCGCCGATTTGCCGGCGGATTAGATACTGCCCGCGCAGGGTCGGCGGGGTATTGTTCTCGGCGAGAGGATTCCCGTTTCCGGGCCAGGTGACGGTTGTCATGGCGGCGGTGGAAGTTCCGTTCGCTACCGTCTCCTCCGCGGCTTGCTCGCTCGAAAAAGCATGGATGAGCCCCATCGCCAGGAGGATGCCGCCCAAGGCGCTTAAAATAGCGATGACGCCGAAGCGGGAGAGCTTGTCGCCGCGGCCCTGAGGCATCGCGGGGGCGGAATTTGAATCCGGGCCGCTGTCGAAGAGGGAGGCCAAATCCTGGTCTGAGGGAATTTGCATCGCGGCCTGCAGATAGCGGTTATAGCGCGGATCAATTCCGGCGGCGCTGCGCAAGGCGTCGATCATCCCGTTTTTGTCGCCCAAGCCCGCCAGGGCGTTGGCCAATTCATAATAGGCCTTCGCGTCCTTGGGGTTGTTTTGGATGGCGAGCATCGCGGCGGCTTTCGCCTCCGCGTACCGGCCGAGGCGGTTGAAGGCTTCGGCCTTGGCGTCCATGAGCGCTTGGCTGTTAGGATCGATTTGCAGCCCCGCCGCGACGTCCTTAAGCGCCTGATCGTCATTTTTGCCGCGCATGTAGGCGGAAGCCCGGACGGCATACGCGCCGACGTTGAGCGGGTCGGCGTTCAAGGCGCGCGTGGTTTGGGCGATGGCGCCGCGGTAATCCCCGAGGCTCAAGTCTTGGCGCGCCTGCCCGATGAATTGGGACGACGCGTTGATGCTGCCGGACACGGCGCCCGGTTGCGGCGCGTTCGGAGAACCGGGCGCATTGGCGTTGAAGAAATTGCTTCCGGAGGGGGACGACCCCGGCGCGTTTGCGCCGCCCGGCGCGGCCAGGGAATCCTCGGCGCGTTGCCCGGGACTTCCCGCGCTTTGCGGAGCGCTTAAATTAGGAACGGAGACGGCGGCCCGGCCTTGGGTCATGCCCAGAAGCACCTGCGCGCTCTTGTCGTTGGGATTAATCGCCAGCGCGGCCTGGGCGTCCTGCGCTGCGGCGGCGAAGTTATTCTGGTCGGCCTCGATTTGGCCGCGCATCATGTAGGCGGACGAATCTTTCGGATCGGATGCCAAGAGAGCGTCCGCCACATTTTCAGCTCCGACGTCATTGTTGTTTTGGTATTGAGATTGGGCTACAAAATTTTGAGACAATGAGTCGGGAAGTCCATAGACTGAGTTTTGTTGTTGATTGCCGCCGCTACCATTCAGCCAAGTTAGGAAAGTCTCTCCCATAGGGTTGTGTAAAGAATCTTTGATGCGTGGGCTCATCCTCTCGTAGGCTTCCTTAATATCAGGACGCAACCGCGCCATTGCGTCCTGCACATTTTTTACGCCGATAAGTTTTTTATCCCCATAGGCATCGACCATACCACCGGCAATGGCGTTAGTTTCAGCGAGGATGGCTCTATTTACCTGTTTTAATGGGATTCGTTGTTTGCCCTTAGACTCGTAATTTTTGATGATGGCATTAGTAACGATGCCGGTTTTTCCCCAGAGCTGATTCATTTGAGCTTGAGTTTTACCCGTAGATAATGAGGAGGCAAAACTCTGTTTAACCTGCGCGGGTAGATTTGAATTGTTTATGGCTGTTTTAAGGGCGTTACTGTATTGCGGGAGGAGTTGTCTTCGAAATGCTTCTTCGCTTAAATTGGTTTGCGTACCGAGGGGTTGCCTTGCCAATTTCCCTGCTTCGTCACCGGACTTGGAACTGGGTTGATCTTGGCATAGCCCGCTTAAGGTGGAAAAACACAGGGCAAATAGGACTATATAAAGGAAAGCGGATTTTTTCATGCCAGTTTTCGGGCCTAGACTAAGTTTAAATGGAACCCTCGCCATTGTCAATGCCGCTGGTCGCTTTTAACCGTTTTTTATCCGCGCTCGGGGCCGCGCTCGGGCAGGAGGCGGTCAAAATCGGCGTAGAGCTCGCGGGCCGTCTGCTGGCGCTGGGCGGGGTCCGGCGCCAGGGCTTTCTTGAACACGACGTCCAAGCCCGAAGGGACTCCCTTGGTTTCCTGGGCGGGAATAGGGAGCAAGAGCCCGCCGGCCTTGTTGAGCGAGAGAAAGTGCCCTTCGCCCTTGAAGGGTTTGCGCGCGGAGAGTATCTCGTAGAAGCAGGCGCCCAGGGAGAAAATATCGGATTGCGCGCAGGGCGCTCCTTTCTCCTGCTCGGGCGCCGTGTAATCGCTTATTTCGGGCGACTCTTGGGGCTGGTGCGCCGAGGCCAGAAGGGTGTCCTCGATGGCGCGCGCCAAGCCAAAGTCGGTGATTTTGACGATGCCTTCCTTGGACACGCGGATGATTTCCGGGCGGAGGCCGCCATGGGCGATGCCTTTGCCGTGGGCGTAGTCCACGGCGGCGCACAGCGGCTTTAGCACCTTGCGGGCCCGGTGGTAATCGAGCGCCCCGTAGCGTTCGAGAATCTGGTTGAGTGATAGGCCCTCAAACCATTCCGAGACCACGAAAATATCCTCGCTCTCCTCGACCACCTGATAGATGTCCGCGATGTGGGGGTGCCGCAGCAGCGCGATGGTCCGGGCCTGCCGCAGGAAGCGCCGCCGGGCGTCCGCGTCCGCACGGATTTCCCGGCGCATCTTTTTGACCGTGACAAAGCGGTTGAGGGCGGTATCCCGGGCTTGATAGGCCAAATCCAAGGAGCTCTGCCCGATCGGTTTGATAATTTCATAAGGATCCGGAAGAGATTCGGAGCCGGCGCGAGCATGGTGGCGCGGAGAAGACGGAGGCTGACGCGCGGCGTCTTTTAGGGAACGCCGCTTCCTGGTTTCCGGACCTGCCGGTAAAAAACTGAGAATGCCTAAGGCGATGAGCAGGCCGCCGCTGATGGTCAAAAGGAACAGGGTCGAAAAACGCGGCGCGGTTTTAGGCGGAGCGGCGGCAGGCTCCGCGGGTTGAGTCAATAGCGATAGGATTTCATCCGCGGAAGCCGCTTGGCGCGCTTGGTCGTAGCGCGTTTCCATGTCCGGATTAAGCTCGGCCGCGCGGCGCAGGGCGCCCACCGCTCCGTCGCGGTCGCCCTGTCCTGCCAGCGCGACCGCGAGGTTTTGATAGGCGAAGCTGTTCTCGGGGTGATTCTTTAGGGCCGCCTGGGCGTCTTTAAGCGCGGAAGCGAAGCGGCTAAGCCTTGAGAAGGTCCAGGAGCGCTCCAGAAGGGCGGTCGAATCATCCGGCGAGAGCGCCAGGGCCGCGTTCTCATCTTGAAGCGCCGCGTCGTAGCGTTTGAGCTTGTTGCCGGCGAGGGCCCGCAGATCGAAAGCTGCGGCGTTTTGGGAATCTTTTTTAATAGCGCGGGCCGCCAAATCGTAGGCCTCTCCGTATTCGAGCGCCGCCATGGCCCAAGAGGCCTGCTGGAGCAAATCCTGAGAATCGGCCGACGCGGCGGCAGCGGCTTTTGCGGTTTTTCCGGCCGCGGCACAAGGCGTGGTTTGAAAGGTCAGCGCGGAACCCAGCAGCGCGATTAGGAGGCGCACAGTTTCGCCGCGAGCTCGGCGGCCGCCGCGAGGGCGGCCGGGTCGGCCTTGTTTTTTCCGGCGATGTCGAAGGCCGTGCCGTGGCCGGGCGAGACGCGCGCGAAGGGAAGTCCCGTCGTCCAGTTGACGATATCCAGCCCCGCGCAGGCTTTGAGCGCGATAAGGGCCTGGTCGTGATAGAGGGCCACCAAGCCGTCGAAGGCCCCGTTTTTGTGCAGCCGCCAAGCCGAATCCGCGGGCAACGGGCCTTGCAGGTCCAGGCCCAGGCGCCGCGCCGCGGCGACAGCCGGCGCAAGCTTGGTTTTTTCCTCGCGGCCCAAAATGCCTTCTTCACCCGCGTGCGGGTTGAGCGCGCACAGCCCCAGCCGGGGGCGCTTCTTTGCGATCAGCTGCGATAAGGCCTCGTGCAGAGCCCGGGCCGCGGCCAAGACGAGAGCCGGGCTTAATTGGGTGGAGACCTGCGCCAAAGGAATGTGTCTCGTGGCCAGGACGGACCATAAATTTTGCCGGGGGGCGGCCAGGATCATTTGCGCGCCGGGACGCAGCCATGTTTTTTGGAAATAGTCCGTATGATCGGGGAATGGGACGCCGGCGGCTTTCCAGGATTTTTTTGAAATAGGGGCCGTCACGATTCCGCGCACGATGCCGCGCCCGGCCAAGCGTGCGGCGGCGTCCAGGGCCGCGAACGAAGCGCGGCCGGCGTTTTGATCCGTTCCGCCCAGGCGGACGGAGCGGAGACCCAGCCGAGTATCGAAAAGGGCGGCGAGGTTGGGCGTCCAGCCCGCGCGCCGCCACAATGATTCCTCTCCGACCACAATCGGCCGGCAGACGCGGCCAACCCGTCCGGAACGCAGGGCCTTGACCACGATTTCCGGGCCGATGCCCGCCGGGTCTCCCAGCGTGAAGGCGAGCCGCGGTTTTTCCGGCACGATGACGGAGACGCGGGCTATTTAGGAAGGTTCCGCTCGATGACGGCGGTTTCCTTGAGCGATTTCACGTAGCTTTCGAGCTTCTTCTGGAGTTCGAGGTTCATCATGGCCTTGGTCAGCTGATCCTTGAAGTCCGAGAACTGGGGCGGCGAAGCGGCCAAGTGGGCCTCGACCTGGATTATGTTGTAGCCGTCCGGGGTCAGGATGGGCTCGCTGATTTGGCCCACGGGCAAGCTAAAGGCCGCCTTCTCGAACGCCGGCGGCGACATGCCGCGGATGATGTAGCCAATGTCCCCGCCGTGCGCCGCGCTGGCGGGATCCTCAGAATTTTCCTGGGCCGCTTGGGCGAAGGTTTCCGTGCTGGTCTCGATCTGGTTCCGGATTTGCTTGATGGCGTCGAACGCCCGCCGCTTCTCATTGTCCGAGGCCTGCGGCGCCAGGCGGATGAGGATGCGGGACACGCGCACCCGCTCGGCGCTCATGCCCTTGACTTGCTGGGCGATTTGCATGAATGCCGCGGCGTCTTCGTCGTTCATCCCCTCGGGCGGGAGCGTGCTGCCGCTGACGATGTAGGCCTTTAGCTTGTCGAAGTAGGCGCGGACCGCCGCCGGATCGGGCGGCGTGACGGTGGACTTGACCTCCTGCTCGATGAGCTTCCGGATGGCGACCTGTTTTTTAATTCTTTCGCGGAATTGCGCATAGCTCAGACCGTCCTGCTTGAGCTGGTCCTGGAAGGCTTCCTCGGCCTGCTGGGCGGACACGGGGTTGCCGTTCTCGTCGACTTGAAATCGATGCTTGATTTCATCGATGCCGGCGTCGATGGCGTGGGAGTCGACGGTGATTTTTTTCTTAACGGATTCCTGATAAAGGAGCTCATCATCGATCATCTGCTCCAGGGCCGACTTGCGCAGCTTCGCCACGAAAGCGGGATCCTGAAGGGCTTGCGGTTCGGTTTGAGCCCACTCGCTCATGACGGGCGAGAGTTGCCGCTCGTATTCGGAAAGCATGATGGGCTTGCCGTTGACCGTTGCGATGACGTCTTCGGCCACCATGGCCTGGGCCGCGGGCGCGAAAAACGCCAGGGCGGCGACGGCTAGGACGATTTTACTTGAATTCTTCATCGACGACCTCCACCGGGAAACGGTTTTCTATGGAACGCAGGTATTTGTCCAGCTTTCCTTTTTCCAAAATGCCGCGGATGCGCTCTTCGACTTCGGAGAGCGGCACGCGGGTCTCGCTCACCTTGTAAAGCACGTGATAGCCGAACTTGGTCCTGATGGGTCCGGAGAGTTCTCCCACGCGCATGTGGAAGACGACGTCCTGGAGCTCCGGGATGATTTCTCCATAGAGCATCGGAGGCATTTTCCCTCCGTTTTCCGAGGACGCCGAATCGATGGAATATTTTTTCGCGAGCGCCGAGAAAGAGGCGCCCTTCTGCAGCTTTTTTAGGATTTGGTCCGCTTCGTTAGGATCCTCGACCAAGATGTTCTTGATGGAGACCTCATAAGGATATTTTTTATAGTACGCGGCGACTTCCGCGTCGCTGACCTGGGTGATGCCTCGGTCCGCAAGTTCTTTTCGCCAGGCTCGGGTCAGCAGATAGTCCCTTTCCCGGGTAAACTGCCGCGCCTCGTTTTCTTTTATCTCCGCGATATCGCGCTTGAAATCGGCCGACTTTGAAACGCCGGAATTCTCGGCGGCGGCCAAGACCATCTTTTCCTTGATGAGGACGTCCAGGAACTGGCGTCGTCCCGCCGGAGTAGAGACGTATTTCTGATAGGGCGGCGCGACTTCGGAGAGCTTCTGGTTGAACTCGGCGCGAGTGATCACAAGATCCCCGACTTTCGCTACGACTGGTCCTTGCCTGCGGCAGGCGGAAAAAAGCGGCAAGAGCAGGGCCAAGAGAATCGCCACGATGCCGATATTATCATTTTTTTGCGGTCAAGCCGTGGGAGAAAGGAATTTCCTCAGCCACGGCAAAGGGTCTTCCTTTGATAATGCGACGGCCAGGCCGTCGCCTTCCTCGGAGGGAAGAAAGGAAAGCTTCTCGCCGTAGGCTTTTTGCCACCGATGCAGGGAACTCGGCTCGATGGGCGCGTCCTTCCGAAAAAAAACCTCCATGACGCCGTCTTTCTGGGAAATGGAGCGGATGCCCGCGTCGCCGGCTTGAATTCGTATCCTGGAAAGCGCGAAAAGATTGGCGACGGATTCCGGAGCCGGTCCGCAGAGGTCTTCGAGTTTCTTGCGCAGGGGGGCAAGTCCGGCCTCTCCGGCCTCCAATAAGCGCTTATACCACTCCAAACGCGCCATGTCCTGCGGGAGGTAATCGCCGGGGATGAACGCGCGGACTTTGATGTCTATGCGGACATCCTCCTGACGCCTTGATTCCGGCTTGCCCTTCATCCGATCGATTTCCGCCGAGAGCATCTGGCTGTAGAGGTCAACGCCCACGGAATTCATGAATCCATGCTGGCGCCGGCCGAGCAGGTCCCCGGCGCCGCGGATTTCCATATCCCGCATGGCCAGCCTAAATCCCGAGCCCAGCCCGGCGAACTCCTTGAGCGCTTCCAAGCGCTTGCGCGCCTCTTCGGAGAGCTCCGAGAGATTCTCGTAGTCCTCGGGGTAAAACAGGTAGCAGCAGGCTTTGCGGCTTTCCCTTCCGACGCGGCCGCGCAGTTGGTAGAGTTGGGCCAGGCCGAATTCCTGGGCGTTCTCGACGAGGATGGTGTTCACGCTGGGGATGTCGAGCCCCGACTCGATAATCGCCGAGGCCACGAGAACGTCTGATTTCTTATGGAAGAACTCCCACATCGTCTTCTCGATTTCCGCGCCGCCCATCTGCCCGTGAACGACGGCGACTTTGGCTCCCGGAACCAGCCGGGAAATCCTGGCCGCGGCGTCTTGAATGCTCCGCACGCGGTTGTGGACGTAGTAAGCCTGCCCTCCACGCCCGAGCTCCTCCGCGATCGCCTCGACGATGATGGCCTCGCTCCAGGGCCCGACCCTGGTGAGAATGGGCTGCCGGCCCTCGGGCGCGCTTTCAATGAGGGAAATATCTCGAAGGCCCGACATGGCTTGGTTGAGCGTCCGCGGAATCGGCGTGGCGGAAAGGGAGAGACAATCCGCGTTCTTCTTGAAAGACCTGATGCGCTCCTTGTCCTTCACGCCGAAGCGGTGCTCCTCGTCGATGACGATGAGTCCGAGATTCTTGAAGCGCACGTCGCGCTGTAGAAGGCGGCTGGTGCCGATGACCACGTCGACGGAACCGTCGGCAAGGCCGCGCACGGCGGCCTCTTGAGCTTTGCGGCTTTGAAAGCGGGTCAAGACGGCGATTTTGAAGGGATAGGCCGCGAATCGGGCGCAGAAAGTACGGTAATGCTGCTCGGCCAGGATGGTGGTGGGCGCGAGGACGGCCGTTTGTTTGAGCGCGGCGGCGCATTTGAAAGCCGCGCGCATGGCGACCTCCGTCTTGCCGAAGCCGACGTCGCCCACGACGATTCTATCCATGGGCCGCGGATTTTCCATGTCCGCGCTTACTTCGGCGATGGCGCGCGCCTGGTCCGGAGTTTCCTCGTACGGGAAGGCGTCCGCGAATTCCCGCTCCATTTCCGCCGGCGGAGGGAACGCGCATCCCGCGGCGGCCTTGCGGGCCGCTTCGAGCTTGAGGATTTCCTGCGCGAGCTCGCGCACGCCTTCGGCGACGCGGTGCTTGACTTCCTCCCAGCGGCGGGAATCCAAGGAAGACAGCCGCGGCCTTTTGCCCTCTCCACCCGCGTATTTTTGGATGCGCCCGAATTCGCCCATGGGAATATAGAGCTTGTCCGAGCCCTTGAATTCAAGAATCATGCAGTCGGTCTTGCCGCCCGCGAACTCCAGCGGCTCGAACCCCCGATAACGGGCCAAGCCGTAGTCCTGGTGGACGACGTAGTCGCCCAAGCGGAGTTCACGGAACGCGAGCTTTCCGCCTTTATTGTCCGCCGCGCCCCAGGAGCGGCTCGGCCGGTAAAGCCGCGAGAATATTTCCGAGGTGGACACCGCGCACCAGCCCAAGCCGGGATGCGCAAAGCCGCGGCGCAGGGGCCCGATGAGGAATTGGCACATTCCTTCCGGAACAAGTCCTTCCAGTATTTCCTGCAGACGGCTGTCTTCGCCCCGGTTGAGGGAGAAAAGAAAAACCTTGTTCCCGCTTCGAGCCAAACGCCCAAGCTCCGCGGTCCACGCCGCCGGATCGGCGAGGGAGGGCAGCGGCTTGGCGCCGAAATCCAAATCATCCGGCGAGGCTTCCAAAAGCCGCCCCGCCTGAAGAAGAAGCGCCCCTTCGGGCGGTGCGAATTGGATATCTTCCTGAAAAACGCAGAGGGAGTCCGGGACGATCCAGTCCTTGATGCGCGCGGACGCCGCTTCGATTTGCATGGGCACGGCACGGCAGCCGTCCAGCATTTCCCGCGCCTCTTGGGACGCCGTGTCGATGCGGCGCAAAGACGCGATTAAATCCTCATCGAAGAGGACGCGGACGGCTATTTCGGGCTGGATGGCGAAAAAATCGACGACCGCGCCGCGCACGGCGTATTCCCCGGGGCTTTCAACGAAGTCGACCCGCCGGTAGCCCATCGCGGCGAGGCCGGCTTCGACGCGAGAGCGCTTGATGGCCGCGCCGGGCTTGAAGAACAGGGTTTTCTCCTGGAATTGGATCGGAGATGGCGCCGGTTCTTCCAAGGCTTGGGGGGTGGCCAGGATAAGCGGGCTGCCTCCCCGCAGAATTTCCAACGAGGCGGAACGCTCCTCCGCGTCATCGGCGAAAACGGCGGCCGTGGCGGCGTCCAAGCCAAAAACCGGACCTAGGCCGGCGAAGGCGTCCCGCACATCTTCTATCTGCTCGCGATTCTCAAAGATAAACGCCAGCTGGTTATTGAATTCAGGCAGGATAAAATTGGAAATGGGGCGTTTGGAAATCGCGCAATGAGCCAGGCAGGCCCAAGCTCCGGAGCTGGGCAGACCGACGATCCTGCGGCGCTCTGGTTCCGACATGGTAGAGTTTAAGGCTTTACGGCCTGGGCGGCCTCGGCGGCGAGCTCTGTCCAGCGCCGCGCATCCGGGCAGGTTTTCATCCAGCGGCGGGCGGCGGAACTCTCATCGGCGGCCCAGAAAATCCGAAGCGAAAGTCCGGCGCCTTCGGCTCGGGCCAAGGCGCCCACGGGGGATGAGCACCCGCCGCCTGACGCCGCCGAAAAGGCTCGCTCGCAGTCGACTTCCAACCGCGTGCGGGGATGATCCAGGGACCTTAGGGCATCCCGCAATTCAGCGTCGCCGGCGCGGATTTCAACGGCCAGCGCGCCTTGGCCCGGCGCGGGAACGATGACGCCCGGAGCAATGGGCTCCGCGGAAACGTCGTCTTTCCCGAGACGGCACAGACCGGCCGCGGCGAGGATGATTCCGTCCAGGCCCTCAAGAGAGATTTTTCGCAGGCGCGTGTCGACGTTCCCCCGAAGAGGGACGATGACGGCATCGGGATGCGCGGCGAGGATCTGAAGTTTCCTCCGCAGAGACGAGGTGCCGATTTTTGCGCGCGGGGGCAAGTCCGCCCAGGAGACGCCGGGCCTGCCCACGAAAACGTCGCGCGGGTCTTCACGTTCGGGAAAAGCCCCGATGACGAGCCCCTGCGCCAGCCGTTCAGGGAGGTCCTTCGCGCTGTGAACGGCAAAATCGATGCGCTTTGCCTGCAAAGCCTGCTCTATTTCCTTGACGAAAAGCCCTTTGACGCCTTGCTCTCCGGCGGAATCAGCGGCTTCTTTTTGGAAGGGGCCGGCCGCGAAGCGGTCCCCGCTTGTCTCGATGACGACGGGTTCAATCGCGAGTCCGGGATGCAGCCGGCGCAGGTCGTCCGCGATTTGCTTCGCTTGGGCTCTGGCCAGAGCCGAGCCGCGCGTGCCCATTTTTATAATTTCGCGCTTCATGGCTACGGGCCTATTCTATATAATCAGGGCATGCAACCGGCAAAAAGCGAGGTCAAGTGGGTCGAAATAAATCTCCGCGTGGTCCGCGCCAACGTGCGCTGGATCGTCTCCCAGCTCGCGCCCAAAACCGCCTTAATGGCCGTGGTCAAGGAGGACGCCTACGGGCACGGCGGCGCCGAGATATCCCGCGAGGCCGTTCGCGGCGGAGCTTCCTCGCTGGGAGTCCTGACGGTGCGCGAGGCCGCGGTCCTGCGCCGCGCGGGCGTCAAGGAGCCCATTCAGGTGCTGGCGCCCGTCTTGCCGTCCGCAGCGCGGGACATTTTTAAGTGGAAGCTGATTCCGACCATCGACGACCTAAGCCAAGCGCGGGCCATCGATGCGGCGGCGCCGGCGTCCGGAGCGGCGGCGCACGTCGATTTGAACTTCGGCCTGGGGCGCTGGGGGATTTCTCCCCGTGATACCGAGAATTTCTTGGAAGCACTTTCCCGCCTGCGCCGCCTGCGCCTACGCGGTCTTTCCACCCACATCGATTATGTTCCGGGGAAAAACGCGGTGGAAGCCGAGGAGAAGCTGAGCTCCTTTTCAGCCTTGGCGACGCGGCTCAAAAAACGATTCCCGGGTTTGGTTTGCCATGCGGCCAACAGCTCGGTGCTGGTCGATTTCCCGCACCGGCAGATGGACATGGTCCGCATCGGCAATCTTCTCTACGGCGTCAAGCCGGCGTCCTTGTCCGCGCCGATTCGCAGCCCGTGGAGCTTGAAGGCGCGCATCGTCTCCCTGCGGGAGGTGGAGCGCGGGCGCTCCATCGGCTACGCCGGGGAATACATCGCGCCCCGGCGGATGCGCGTGGGAACCGTGCTTTGCGGCTACGCCGACGGAGTCGCCATGGAGCCGGCCGAGCGCTTCATCAGCCTGGGGCCCGGGTTCCAGTATTGGGGCGTCGTGCGCGGCAGGAAGGCCCCTTTCATCGGGCGTTGCGGCATCGCCCATATTCTGGTGGACGTCACCGATGTTCCGGATGCCTGCCGGGGGGACATCGTGGCTCTGCCGGCCCGCCGCACGGCGACAAGCTCGCGCGTTCCTAGATTCTATCTCGGCTGATCCGCGGGCGTCGGAAAACGCCTACTCGATGACGGTCGGCTCCTGGTTCTGATCTGAGCCGGAGGGCTGCGCGGGGTTGGCCGAATTGGGCGCGGATGATGACGGGACTCCGAAGACGTTGTCCGTGGAGGCCGCGTCGCCGAAGTCGTCCGGGCTTAGCGAGGACGGCATCTCTCCCGCCGCGGGGGCCAAGCCCAATTCCTGCCGCAATTGGGGTTGGATAGGTTTCGAATGATTGATATTGCAGTAGTTTTCGGGCGCCGTTCCTTTTAAGAAGGCGACCAGCGCGACGTCCCGCCTTGGACAGGTGGGCAGCGCCAGCATGCCCGTGGAAGTGTCTAGCTCCTTGAAGACGATGCCGGAGGGAACCGTGAAGTCGCGCTTGGGTTTGTCCTTGAGCGTCTGGCCCATGATTTCCGTCCACCAGGGAAGGACGGTCACGCCGCCCTGGATGCTCATGCTGCGCCCCAGCGATGAGAAGTCGTCGTAGCCCATCCACGCCGCGGCCACGATGTCCGGCGTGTAACCGACAAACCATAGATCTCGGTTGCCGTTGGTCGTCCCGGTTTTTCCGGCGATGGGCCGCCTGAGGATTCTGGCGTAGCGCCCCGTTCCGGACTGCACCACGGCCTTGAGCACGTCGGTCATTAAGTAAGAGATCTGGGGCGACATCGCTTCTTGCTCGGAAGGCGAATGACTCTCCAAGATGGTTCCGTCATGGGCCTCGACTCGCTCGATGGTATAGGGGGTCTCGTGAATGCCGCCGTTGGCGAAGGTCTCAAAGGCATTGGCCATTTGCAGCGGGCTGACCACGGAGGTCCCCAGCCCCAAGGACAGGACGGGATCCAGGTAGGAGGTGATGCCGGCCTTGTGGGCGATTTCCACGACCAAGGGCGGCCCGACTTTCTCGATGAGCCTGATGGAGGCGATGTTGCGCGAGTCGGCCAGAGCCGTGCGCAGCGTGATGAGGCCCAGGTACTTATCGTCGAAATCGGTGGGCACCCATATCTTAAAGTCCGGATTTTGAATAAACGTCGCAGTGGCTAGGTTCACGGCGATTTGATCCGTGGCGCCCTCCATGAGCCGCCAATCCCGCCCGTCGTAGTAATAAGCCAGCGGGCTGTCGTCCACTATAGAGGCCTGAGTCAATCCCGACTTAAGCGCTGCCGCCCAGACGAAGGGTTTAAAGGTCGAGCCGGGCTGCCGGCGCGCTTGGATGGCCCGGTTGAAGATGGAGTCCGGCCGCCCGCCGACCATGGTGCGGACCGCGCCGGTCTTGACGTCCAAGGCGACAAAAACCCCTTGCACTTCCGCCGGCGGTATGGTCGAGCCGGCGATGCCCATGGCGGCGTCTTGCGCCGCTTTCGCCTGCCATCTTTTGAGGGCATTGGCGTCGAATTGCGTCAGCCGATTGTCCATCGCCGTTTCGGCTTCGCGTTGCATGCCTAAATCGAGCGTGGTATAAATCTTCAGGCCGCCTTTCCAGAGCGCGTCGTAGCCGTATTTGCGCTCCATCCTCTGCCGGATATATTCCACGAAATAGGGCGCCTGGGCGGAGAGCCCTATCCACTTGGCGGTCGGCAGAGGTTCGTTATCGGCGGCGGTCTTTTCCTCCTGGCTGATCATGCCCTCGTCTTTCATGCGTTGCAGGACGAAGTCGCGGCGCTCGGTGGCCTTTTGGGGATGGAGGAACGGCGAGTTGCCTTGCGGCGATTGGATGAGCCCCGCCAGGAGGGCGTCCTCCGAGAGGCTCAAGTCGGCGACGTTCTTGCCGAAATAAATGCGGGCGGCGGATTCTATTCCGTAGGCGCCTTCCCCGAAGTAGACTTGGTTGAGGTATATTTGGAGAATTTCCTGCTTGGAGAAGTTGTGCTCGATTTCGACGGACAGGAGGGCCTCCCGGATTTTTCGGGTCAGGGTCTTTTGCGGAGTCAGAAAGATTCCTCTGGAGACCTGCTGGGTTAAGGTCGAGCCGCCTTGGCGGAAATGCCCGGAAAGAATATCCGTGATGGCCGCGCGCAGAATGCCGCGGGGGGAAATTCCCCAATGGCTGTAGAACTGGTCGTCTTCCACGGCGATGACGGCGTTCTGCATGTCCTGTGGGATTTTATCCAGCGGCAAAAGAGCGCGGCGCTGAATGGAGAATTCGGCGATGACGTTGCCCGACTCATCGTAGACGTAGCTGGTCAGAGGCGGGACGTAGTTCTGCAGCCTTTGGATATCGGGCAGGCCGGCCAGGAGCTTGGACAGGGCCCAGGCTCCGATGAAGATGATCGCGGCGGCCAACACAAAAAGCTCGTAAAGTCGCCTTCTTTGCACGCGCGAATTATATCATTTCGTAAATCCGGCCCGAGCCGCGGCGCCCGTTTTGATACAATAGTTTCCATTCCCGCGGCATGAAAAACGCCCAACCGCAATACGACGTCCAAAACATCCAAAATCCGTTAGTTTTGAACGTCGAAAACTTACGGCCTTCGGATATTTTTGACGTCATCATCATCGGCGGGGGCGTCACCGGAGCGGGAACGGCGCGCGACTGCGCGATGCGGGGCTTTAAGACCCTGCTCATCGAACGCGGGCGGCCCGGCGGAGCGACGACCGCGGCCTCCACTCACCTCATTCACGGCGGCCTGCGCTACCTGCTTTATGATCGGTTGACGACCCACATGACATGCTGGGATTCGGGGCACATCCTGCGCATCGCCGGAAACTTGCTCACGCGCATGCCGATTCTCTGGCCCGTCTACGACTGGCATTCCCACGGTCTTGAGACCGTGGAAACTCTTTTGGAATCCTACGATTATTTCCAGCGCATGAAGGGCGGCAGGAAGCACTTGAGGATTTCTTCGCGCGCGGTCCTGGAGTTGGTTCCGGACTTGGAGCCCGAAGGCCTCACGGGCGGCGTTCTCTTCGATGAGTGGTGGGTCGATCCGCTGCTGCTGGTCGACAAGAATCTTGATTCGGCGCGCCGGCACGGAGCGCGGGTGGAAACGGGGCTTTCGGTCGAGCGCTTGGTCATGGAAGGAAAGAACGTCCGCGGAGTTTTCGCCGGCGGCAAAGAAATCCGCTCCCGGATAGTGATTAACGCGGCCGGACCTTGGGTCGGAGGAGTCGCGGCCATGGCCGGAGCCGATATCCCCTTGCGTCTTCGGCAAGGGACCCATTTGATTTACAAGCGGCATCTGGTTCCCGTCGGGCTGTTGCTTGAAGCGGTGGAAAAAGGGCGCTATATTTTTACCATTCCTTTTAAGGACGGAACTTTGGTCGGCCCCACGGACGTGGACGCCGGCGAAACCCCCGCGAACGTCAAAACCTCTCCCGCGGAAATCGAATCGCTTTCCCAAACCGCCCGTTTTTACCTTCAAAATCTTCCGGAGCGGCACGATTCTACCATCGTGGGCGCGCGGCCGATTCTTGGGCGCGGCGGCGATGAAAGGTTTTTGTCGCGGCAATACGAGGTGTTCGATCATGAATCGCGGGACGGGATCCGCGGGCTGGTGAGCATCGGCGGCGGAAAAATGTCGGATTTCCGAGCGATGGCTGAGGCGGCGGCCGACGCGGCGGGCGCGAAGCTGGGCCGGGCGGCGCTCTGCCGCACGCGCGGTGAAACTCTCGATGGCAAGCCGGTTGAGAGCGGCCCTGATTCCCCGAAACCCTCTGCGCTTTTAAGAAGGATTTTTCGCGCGCGTCCCCGATTGCGGCAACTGCACGCCTTGGCGTATCTGGCGGCCGGCTCTATCCGCCATTGGAGGCGGAAGGTCCGCCGGGAGACGTTGGATGAGGCTTCTGCGGTGCGGAAATACTACGGTTTGCCGGGCGCCGATTCTTAATATGTCCTTGAATTAGGGCTGGCGCGAATACCAGGGAGCGCCGTTCGGGGAAAGATACGTGCAGTCCACGAAGACCACGACCTGCCGGTCCGTGTGAACATACCCCCACCCGCCCGTGTCACCGATTCTGGCGCCGTCGACCACGCCGTCGATGAGTATTCTCGGATTGTAGTTCGTCACGCGGTTGGTGTCGCCGTGCTGGGACAAGCCTAGCTCGACGGTGGGAATCGCGGCTAAATACTGGGGGACCAGGGCGTCTAGGTTGTCCGGGATGCGCCGTTCGTGCGTGTAGTAATCGCGAAGAGCTTCTTCGATTTCGGAAAGGCCGGCCAAGGTCCTGGTTTCATCGACGCTGAGATCCGCGGCCCGCACGCTTTTTTCCGCGGACGTGGAAAAATCGCTTTTGGGCCAAATCGAGCACCCTCCGCACAGAAAAAGAGCCGAGACGCCAAGGCTAAGGGCCAGCTTTCTCATGAATTCGCGACCTCCGCGATTGTTCCTCCACCTAGAACTTCGTCGCCCGAATAGAAAACGGCGGCTTGTCCGGGAGTGACGGCGGGCTGCGGCGCCAGAAAGCGGACGCCTATCTCTTGAGGCGAAAGAAGGTTGAGGAGCGCGGAGGCCGGCTTGTGCCGGTGCCGAATGCGGACATCCACGCCGCAGGCGTCGGGCGTCCGGCCGGATATCCAGCTGACGCCTCGCGCAATAAAAGAAGAGCTGAACGTATCCTGCCTGCTTCCGACCACCAAGGTGTTGCTTTCCGGCTCCATGCGAACGACGTAGCTGGGCTGGGCGGCGGAAATTCCGAGCCCTTTTCTTTGGCCGCAGGTATAGGACGCCAAGCCCCGGTGTCGGCCGAGGACTTTTCCCTGCGTGTCCTTGATGGGGCCCGCCGTCAAGGCCGCGGAGGACTCGCCAATGCGACCGGCGATGAAGCTCCTGTAGTCGCGGCCGGGAACGAAGCAGATTTCCTGGCTTTCCGGTTTTTCCGCGGTCTTTAGCTTAAGCTCGCGGGCTTTTTCGCGCACGGCGCCTTTGGTCATCTCTCCCAGAGGAAACTTGATTCCGGCAAGTTCTTCGCGGCCAAGAGCGTAAAGAAAATAACTTTGGTCTTTTTCCCGGTCTTCTGACATAAAGAGCCGGCCATTTTCGGTTTTCGCGTAATGGCCGGTGGCCAGGCAGTCGGCGCCCCAAGCGCGGGCCAGGGCCATGAGGTGGCCGAACTTGACGCTCTTGTTGCATTCGACGCATGGGTTGGGAGTTCGCTGATTGAGATAGGCTTCGACAAAAGGCTTGATGACTTTGTCCTCGAATAGGTCGGCCATGTTCAGGGTGTAGTGGGCCAAACCAAGCGATTCGCAGACTCGCTTGGCGTCATCGATATCGGCCGGGGATCCGCAGCAACCGAATCCGCTCGGAGTCCCGGGCATGATTTTAAGGGTCACGCCGACGGTGCGCCAGCCCGCCTCGGCCATGAGCGCGGCGGCGACGGAGCTGTCCACTCCGCCGCTCATGGCGACGAGCGCCGTTTTTTCGCTCATCGGGCGGCGGGAACTCCGCGGAGTTTTTCCACCGCGTCCGGCAGGGCGGCCGCGAGCCGGCGGATGTCCTCTTCGCTGGTGGCATGCCCGAAGGAGACGCGCAGCGAGCCTTGCGCCAATTCGGGAGGCACGCCCATGGCGGTGAGGACATGCGACGGCTGGGGGGAGCCGGTCGAGCAGGCGGGCCCGCTTGAGACGCAGACGCCGGCAAGATCCAGAGCGATGACCAGGGCGTGCCCATCAACGCCGGAGAAGCTCATATGGATGCAGGTGGAAAGCCGCCGCGACGGATGCCCGTTAATCGCGCTTCCCGGTATTTTGAGGGTCGCGTCCGCGATTTGCCGGCGGAGAAATTCATAGCGCTCCTGCTTTTTTGCGTCCGCCAAGTCTTTGCGGGCCAATTCGCAGGCGGCGCCAAGCCCCGTGATGAGGGCCACGTTCTCCGTCCCGCCGCGCCGGTTCTTTTCTTGGTGCCCCGTGATGACGGGCGAAAGCCTGACGCCGCCGCGGACGTAAAGGGCGCCGACGCCCTTGGGCGCGCCGATTTTATGCCCGGAGATGGAAAGCATGTCCACGTTCATTTTCTGCACGTCGAGCGGGACTTTGCCGGCGGACTGGACCGCGTCGGTGTGAAAAAGAACGCCTTTTGTTCGGCAGAGTCCGGCTATTTTTTCTATTGGTTCTACGGTGCCGACTTCATTGTTGGCGTGCATGACGGAAACCACGGCCGTTTCGGGGGTGATGAGCCGCTCGAATTCGTCGGCCGCGACCAAGCCGTGCTCATCGACTCGCGCCAAAGCGCGCTTAAAGCCGCGCAGCTGCAGTTGATCCAGCAGCGTGCGCACGGCGTCATGCTCGACAGCCGTGGAGACGATCTTCGGCTTGGCGCGCCCAAAGCTTTCCTCCCATGCCGACCAAGCGGCGCCGGAGACGGCCAGCGCGTCCGATTCCGATCCGCAGGACGTGAAGACGATTTCCTGCGGATCTTTCGCGTTCAGGAACGACGCGACCCGTTCGCGCGCCCGCTCAACCGTTTTACGGGCTTTTTGGCCGAGGAAATAGGGACTGCCCGGGTTTCCGTAGTGTTCCCGGAAGTACGGAAGCATCTCCTCCAGGACTTCCGGGCGAACGGGCGTCGTGGCGTTGTAGTCAAGGTAAGCGCAATCGCCGCGCGTCATGGGCCGAAGCCGAACCCCTTGAAAAGATCCTGATCCCCGCCGCTGTTTTGGTTTTGCGAGGCGGCGGCTGGTTTTGCCGGCGCGGGAGGGGCGGCCCCGGGGAGCCCGCCCATTTCGGGCGGCAAGCCGCTTAAGGCCGGCGCAACGATGGTTTTTTGGACGCCCTGGACGTAAATAAGCTGGCCGTTCTTGTAGTTGTAGAAAAGGTGGAATTGGGACTCCTTGATCTGGGGCTGGTAGGCTTTCCCCAGGTTTGTCTTCTGCTGCTGCCACCCGGGATTGAAAACTAGTCGCCCGCGCACGTCCACGAGGTTGTTGATGATGGGGAGAACGAACCTGATGCGGTAAAAACCGTTAGTGTCGCTGACCCCCGGATCAAAGGAAGTGGTCGCGTTGTTTCCGCCGCCACCGCCGCCGATGGATTCTCCGAAAAGCTCATCCTCGGGATTGGTCGTTTCTCCCGAGGAGGCCACCGCCCGCACGATGACTCCTTGGATGGGGCTGCCGGAGTAGTCGGTGATCTGTCCTTTGATGTAGCCGTCTAAAAACCGCGTTTTCTGCGGGATGGAGAAGAACAGGAAGTCGTTTTCTCCCGTGATTTGCTCGGTGATGGACAAGTCGGTCACGCTGCCGTCCGCGAAGTCCTGCACGACGATTTTCTGATTGGCCGGGCCGCAGGCGGCCAGCGCGGCAAGGCAGGCCAGCGCCGCCCAAAGAGCCGTTCTTCGCATGGGATATTTTATCATGTGCTAGGGCGAAGCGGGCTGTGGAGGTTGAGCTCCCGCCGGGACCGCCGGCGTCGCGGCGGGCAGCGACGCCGCGTTTCCGCTCTTGACTAAAAAGACCACCCGCCGGTTCATGGCCTTGTGTTCGGGCGTGTCGTTGGGGACGATGGGGCGGTACTGGCCGTAGCCTTCCGCGGCCATGTGCTGCGGAGGAAATCCGTACTTGTCGATGAGCATGCGGGCCACGCTCGTGGCGCGGGCGGTGGAGAGCTCCCAGTTGGAATCGTAGTATTCGTTATGGATGGGCTGGTTATCCGTGTAGCCCTCCACAACGATGTCGTGGGTGGCGGCCAGACTTTTGAGCGTGGGCGCGAGTTTGGCCAGCAAGGCCTGCATTTGGGCCGTGGTGTCTGCGGATCCGCTTTCAAAAAATGCGACTTGCCCCTGCTCGTCAAGGGTGATTTTAAGGCCGTTCTTGTCGATGGAAACCGCGCCGTGCATCTGCCCCTGTTTCATCATCTGTTTTATTTTCTGCGCCGCGCCGACGATGTTCTTGTTCAGGGCGGCGGACAGGGCGTAGAGGATGATGAAAAAGCACACCAACTCGGTCATGAGATCGGCGTAGTTGATGAGCCACGGCGGCGCCGCGTGCCCCAATTGGGACACGCGGGGGTCGCTCTCCTCGATGAATCCCTTGGGGGCTTTGAGAGACATGCGCCGGATTCCTTGTTTAGGGCCCCGGCGCCGTAGGCGCGGCGGGGTTTTTGACCATCATTCTCTTGGAGGGCTCCAGGTAAGCCTTGAGATTAGTTTCCACGACGGAGGGCGTTGCCCCGCTTTGCAGGAGAAGAACCCCGCGAATGATGATTTCCTTGATGAGCAGTTCCTCCTCCGAGCGGCGGCGCAGCTTGCCGCCCATGGGCAGGAAGATGAGATACCCGGCGCCCAGTCCGAAAAAGGCGGAGGCCAGAGCCAGGGCCATGCGCCGCGGCACGGCGTTGACGTCGGAGATGGTCGCGAGCATCATGATCATGCCCAAGACGGTGCCGATGATGCCGAAAGCCGGAGCATAAATCCCCATGGAGTTGAAAATTTCTTGGCCGCCCTTGTGGCGTTCCCGGATGAATCCGAGTTCGGTTTCCAGCATGTTGCTGATGAACTCCTGGTCCGCGCCGTCCACGACGAGCTGGATGCCGCGGCGCATGAAATCGTTGGGGATATTCTTGATGTCCGCCTGTAGGGACAAGAAGCCTTCCTTTTTAGCCTTTTGGGACAGGGTGACGAAGGTCGTCACGATGTTGGAGGTGTCCTCGCCGCTTGAGACCAGCACCTTGCGCAGGATTTTCCCCAGGCCCACGACTTGGCTGAGCGGATAGTTGACCAGCGTGGCGCAAAAGGTGCCGCCCATGACGACCAGCAGCGCCTCCATGTTGGCGAAAGGCTTGAACCCCGCCATGCCTTCCGAGTGATAGATGGCCGCGACGGCCATGGCGAAGAACGCCAGAATTCCCATGATTGTGGCTATATCCATAAGCGCGCTTTGCGGCCTCCTATTGTTTTAAATCAAACGCCCGAAGAGTCACGGCGATTTTCGCTCGAAGCCTTGAATGGGATTGACGACTTTGCCCTGGGCGTTGACCGCTCGCCTATATTCAAGCACTTTTTTCGTTATCTCCTCCGCGCTTTCGCGCACGAGGTAGCGGTTGCCCGTGGCGAGGCAGACCACGGTTTCCTGGCCGATTTCCAGGGCCTCGATGATCTCCGCGTTGATGACCACGGCCGTCCCGTTAAGCTTGTGCAGGGTGATCATGAGGCGGGAGGCTCGGATGATTCCCGGCACTCATCGAGTTTCCGGGTCAACTCCTCGTTCTCCTTGAGGCGGAAGGCCGCGACATGGCTTTCTTTCGCGAGTTCTCCCCGCAGGGTTTCCAAAGTCATCTCAAGGTTCTTGATTTGAGCGGCTTGGGCGGACGAGACGCGCTCAAGACCCTCCATTTTCCCCGCGATCTCCGCCTTTTCTTTATCGGCGGACGTCAGCCTGCTTTCGAATTCCCGGGCAAGCGCCTGCACGGCCTCCAGGGACTCCTGGCGCGACTTAAGCGCTTTTTGCAGGGTCATTCTTTGTTGTCCCAGTCCGCGCAGCGCTTCCCGTTCATGCTCGGCGAGCCGGGACACATTCTCCAATTTTGTTTTCTGCGATTGCAACTCCGCCGTTTTCTTGGCGAGCTGGGATTTGAGCATCGCCGTTTGCCGTTCCAGAGCCGCGCACACACCCTTGAATTTTTGCAGGGCGGAATAATACTGCTCGGCCGTCTCGCGGTACTTGCTGACTTCAGCAAGGGCTTCGGCCTTGACGCGCCTGTTCTCGCTTTCGTATTCCTGGCGCGCCCGGGAAAATTCCCGCTCCAGCCGCTCCTTCAAGTCGTCCACCTGCGTTTTAGCGGCGGAGAGCTCAAAGCGCATGACCGCCAGCTCTTTTTCCTTTTCGGCCAGGGTTTGGGCCGTGCCGTGGAATTTGGCCTGCTCCTCGCGCAGCTCCACGAAACGGCTCTCCAGCCATTTTTTCTCCGAGAGCATCCGGGACAACTCCGCGTCGGCGCCCTTGAGCTTTTCGCACAGGGAGCGCAGATTCCTGTTGTCCTCGTCCTTGGCCAGGACGACTTTTTGCCATTGCGCCTTTTCCTCCAGGTTTTTGCGCTCCATTTCCTGAAGCCGGGAGGCGAAGTGGGTCTCGAATTCCTTTTCCTGGAACTCCTTGGACTGCATCTGATTCTTCAAGGTGGCGACCCAGGTTTCCCGCTCCTGCGCCATCCTCTTCTCCATTTCCTGGAGCTTTGCTTCCAATTTGAGGCGGACTTCTTCCTGTTCTTGGGTGCGGCGCTCCCGGCGCATGCGCTCCTGCAATTCCTGCAAGGACGCCTCGACCTTGGCCGCAGTCGCGGACTCCTGTTCGTTCTTCAGGCTGGCCAGAAGAACTTTCTCGCGTTCCTCCTGCAGGCGTTTTTCAAGCGCGGCGACTTTGTCGTCGTAAGCTTCCCTATTGTCGGCGCCTGAAGTTTTCACGGCGGCTCCTGAAGGTGGGAATGACGGGAATGCGGTCGGACCGGCCGGCATAGCCGGAGTGGGCAGCGGGGGCGGTCCGGAACGTCCGGGAGTCGGTGGGAACCCTCCGGGCAACGGCGGCGGCGCCTGGCGCGTTCCGGGCAGAGGAGGAGGGGTGGGCGGTTTCATTGAAAATAAATCGTCGGCCATGGATATGTCTCCTATCCTTTAATTTGCGCTTTGAAACTTTCCACCCATTGCTGAATTTGAGGATCGGGGTGGGCTTCCAGCATTTTTTCGTACTGGGCCAGCGCCTCGGGCGTGCGCCCCAGTTGGTATAAAGCGGAGCCCAGATACTGCCGGGCCTGCCACAGATTCGGGTCCAGGGTCAAGGCGTACTCCAAATAAGGGACGCTCTGCTCGAACTGGCCCGCATCGTGAAAGGAAACGCCGGCGTTGAGATAGTTTTGCGCCTGCGCTGGATCGGCGGCAGCGCGAGTTTCCTGGCCGCCGCCGGGAAGGGCCGCGGGCTCGTTTTTCTTCTTGGCGGCGGCGAAGCGCTCCTGGCGCTTGGTCTGGGCGGAGAGTTCTTCCTGCATTCCTTCCACGAGGTCATAGCCGCCGCCCTCTTTATTTCGGATGGCGATTTTTCCTTCTTTCTCCAGGACCTTGACCGTGTCCATGATTTTCGCGCGCTCTTCCTCGATTTGCGTCGGGGTGATGTTCTGGGAGTACTCCATCGCTTCCTTAAGCATCGCCGCGGCGCCCGCCGACATGTTGTTGAAAAACTTGTTGAGCACTTCGGGCGGGGCGTTTTGCAGGGCCTTGGCCATGCCCTCGGGCTTGAGCTCGCGGATGACGAGCTGCATCTCCCGATCCGGGAAGCCGGCGGTGTCCTCGAAGACCAGCAGGTGCCGGCGCACGTGCTCGTAGACCAGCGGCTTCTCGTTCTTGAGGTAGTTGAGGATGTTGTTCCGGGTCGCGGTATCCGCCTCGTCGATCATGGTGATGAGGCGCTCCAGGCCGCCCACGACGAAGTCCACGTTCTCCTTGACGTCGGCGTCGATGGCGACGACCTGCTCCCGTGTGACCTGCCGGACCGTCAGGGCCTCCATGGCGACGCGAGCCTGGAACTCGACGGGAAGAGACGTCAAAAGCTGGCGGGCATAGTCCGGCCGCAGATAGCTGGCCACGACCGCCACGACCCAGGGCTCCTCCTTGCGCAGCAGGAACATGTAGGCTAGGCGTTTGATGTTCTCCTCGTTGATGTAGGCGAAAGGCTCGAATTTTTTCATATCCTCATCCTCCTCGGGCGGGGGCGGGGGCGGCTCGTCGGGTTTTCTTTGCAGCGTGATGTCGAGCTTGCCCTCCTCCTCCAATTGGTCGTCGCCTTCGCCCTCGTCTTCGTCCGGTTGCTCGATCTTCGATTCGACGTTCACCTCGGCCGCGGGGCGCTCGCGCATCGCGCGGATGTATTGGCTTAGGAAGCGCCAGAGCGGGCCGAAGAGATAAAGCAGGAACAGCAGGATAAGAACGGCGTAGAGAAGCGGCAGGTAAACCCAGGGGTGTTTCAAGTCCTCTCGCCAATCCGTCTTGGCATGATTAAACGGCGTGGGGCTGAAGAAAACCTGGTTGGGGGATAAATTGTACTGGGCCATGGCGTCGACGATGCGGCTGCGCACCAAGTCCTGCTGAGCCTTGTCCTTGAGCACGCTTTGATCGTGGATGACCGTGACGGTCATTTTTTTAAAGACCAGGTTCTCGGAAAAATTTTCTTCCTGCATTCCCTTCTGCTCTTGCGCCTGCTGGGCGCTGGCGTCCGAAGGCGCTTGTGGGATTCGCGAAATGCTTTCGGGCTGGGGGATGCCCGGCAAGACGAACTGGGTCTGGGTCTGTCCGGATTTTTGAGCGTTGGTTTTTTCCTTGTACTTTTCGGCCAAGCCCATGCCCTTGCGGTTGGTTTCCTCGTTGTCGACCTTGAGCTGCATGGCCACGTCCACGAAGGCCATGGCCTCGTCCTTTCCGAGGATTGGATCGAGGATTTCCTGATCGATTTTCTGCTCCGATTCCTGCTTGATCCGATTCTGCTCCTTCAAGAGGCCCAAGTCGGGGGCCACGATGACCGCGCCGGCGCGCGCGCCCGCAGCCAGCGCCGCCCAGAACAAAAACAGGGCGACCTTTCCGCGCTTTGTGATTTTCCGGATTTTTCCTGTCGTCATGACGTCGGTTTCATGAGAATGTTAAAGGGAATACGTTACATTTTCAAGTCTAGGGGCTTTGCTTGACGCCGCCTAAAAAGTTCTTGATCGTCGCATTGGTCGGGTCGATGGACAAGGCTTTCTGCCAGACGGCGGTGGCCTTGTCTTTCTGGTCCATCATGTAGAAGGCGCTGCCCATGATCTCAAGGGCCGTCACGTTGTCGGGCTCGATGTCCAAGATGTCCTGGGTTCGGCGCAGGGCCTGGTCGTATTTCCCGTTGTACATGGACTGCCGGGCGTCGTATATCTTTTCCTCGACCCAGGTGAGCTGCTCGGGGCCGATGGGTTTGCGGGTGATGTCCGCGATGCCGTCTTCTTTCTCCACCATGTTCAAGAGAGCCAAGAGCCTGTCATCCTTGGAGTTTTTGTTGTAGGCGTAGCGCAGATCGTTGACCGCTTCCTGCAGGTCGCGCCCGTCCACGTAGGCGGCGACGCCCTTGCGGATGAAGGTCTGGTAGTCCTGGCCGCCCTCGGCCGAGGGGATGAACGTGGTCACGGTCATCAGCCTCGAAAGCATGGCCTCCACTTGCTTATTGCCGGGCTGAACGTCCAGGGCCTGATTGAATTTTTGGGAGGCCAAAGTGAAATCGCCTTCCTGGAACGCCGCAAAGCCTTCTTTGAGCAGCGCCTGAACCTGCTCGTTCGTTTTTTCGCCGCGGGCCTGGCCGAAGCGGAAAGTCGCCGAAACGCGGGTCGTGGTGCCCAGAGCGGACGAGAGGCCTTCGCCGATGTCGATGCCGATGGAATGAAAGTCGAAGCCGAAGCCGAAGTCGGTTTCCTGGAGGGCGGGAAGCCCGCGCAGCCCGAAGCGCGCCGCGAACCAGCGCGTCACCCAGAATTCCCCGCCAAAGCGCAGATCGAAAGCCCCGACGATGGGCCGATAGAGGTCTAAATCCATCACCAGCCTGTCCCTGAACAGGTAGAGCGAATTGCCCAGAATGATGGTGACGGGAAATTTATCTTGGGTGTCGCCGCTGGTCCGGGAGAACGCATTTTGCAGCCCCAGCGCCAAGTGATAGGGCCCCATCAGTTTCAAGGCGCCGATGTTGATGGTCTCGGACGTGTCGGAGGAACCGCCCAGTTCCCTGGTGACCTGCTGCACCGCCGTCCCAAAGGCCATCGTCTTGGTGATGTATTTGCCCCAGCCGACGGAAATGGCCCGATCCTGCTCGTTAAAGCTCCCGTTGGTGGTTATTTGGGTGGGTTCTCCCGTGGTGGGGTCGAAAACGGCGCTGACGTTTTGGAAATTGCTGGAGGTGAGTTGGGTCAAGCTGAAGTCCAGCGTGCTGCTGCCTTTGAGCGGTTGGGCGTAGCTTAAGAAATCAAGGTTTGTCTGATAGAATAGGGTCGATTCCATGGCGGTGAATTCTTTGCGCTGGATTTGAGCCAGGCCGGCGGGATTCCAGTTGACCGCGGAAGCGTCGTCCGAGATGCCGTAGTAGGCTCCGCCCATGGCCAAAGCGCGGGCGCCGACCCCGTAGGTGAGGAACTCTCCGACCTGGCCGCCGGATTGCGCGCGCGCGCGCAGGGGAGCGAGAATAAAAAAAACCACCGCGGGCAAGCCCGCTGTCGCGAAGCGCCGCCGTCTTGGGGGCACCCCCCAAGTTCTTGTCTTGGCCATTATATCTTCGGCAACCAGACGCTCCTCAAGGGAGTCGTGGCTTTGCGCCCTTGCCTCGCGGCGCCAGGCACGATACGCGCGCCAGGCGTCAACCGGTAGGAATCGCTTCCTTTCCGGCCGACAAGTTTGCCTTTATCGCCCGATCCGTCCTCATCGCCCGCCGCGGCCGTGATCGCAACCCCTCGATCGTGACGGCGGAAACCGGTCGGATCGGGATGCAGCACGGGGAGTATAACAGAAAGGCTTGACTTGTCAAGGGGTCGCGGGAGATCGGCGGCGGAATCCATGCGCTGGTTATGGGTAAAAATCAGGTTAAAAGTAGCTTTTGGATATTGACAAAAGATTAAGCGGGGGCTAAACTCCCGATATAAGCCGCAAGGCTTTTAGAACATGAAGAAACGCCTTTGGAAGCCGCCGCAGCCTTCGGACGCGTCCGCGGCCGTCGATATCCCGGAACTCAAGGAAAAAGAGAAGAAAAAGCAGGGAGTTCCTTTTTGGACGGGCGCCGCGCAGTCTCCGGAGGCCGTTTATGGATCCTTGGAAGGAATTCCCGGGGTGGAGGCCTCGCAGGCGGCGGCCAGCGCGGCGGTTCGGACCGCGGCCTCGGCCGCCGAAGCTGCGGGAGGGATTTCTTCCGGGGGGGCGGTAGAGGCTTCTTCCGAGGCCGCCGGTGGATTCCTATCGCAAATCGCGCGCTCCGTGCTGTCCTACTGGCCAGAAAGTTTAGCGGGAAAGATCGCCGCGGCGGGCATGATGCTTGTCACCGCAGGGGCTTTGGCCGGCGGCGCGTCATTATTTGCAAAAGCCGCCTCCTCCGGCGTTTCTCTGTCCGGTTTGGGGGGTATCGTAAGTTCTCTGCATTATAGGAAGCCGCCCTCAAAAAGCCTCCTTTATGCGGCGGCGGCGGCGCGGAACATGCCTTCTGCGGCCGCGGCGCAGCAGGCGGGCGTTGGAAAAGCGGAGGATGCCGTTGCGGCGGGAGGCTTCACGGGCCAAGTCGCCCCGGGAGTTCCTGTGGGCCAAAAGGGCGGAAGAGGCGGCCCCTTGGCGCTCAATGAGGCGCCGTGGAGCGGGCAGAATTTTTTCAACGGCTCAGCGGGGAGCGGAGCTTTGACCGGCGGCGCCGCTAAGGCCGCGGCGGTTCATGATGGAAAGGTCGGCGGAGCCTTTGAGCAGAGCGTCGATGGAAAAGGCGTAGGCGGCGCCTTGGTCGCGGCTAATACCAGCGGGAGTCCTTTCGCCAGGTTGGGCGGGTTTGGCGCCGGGTTAAGCCAATCCCTGGGACTTTTGCGCAGCATGAAGACTTACATTCCCGGGATGACCAGCGGCGGCTCGGTTCCGGATGAAACGCCCGCGCAGTTGGCGGCGGAGCAGTTCGATCACTCCAATCTAATCGGGGCGAGCGCGCCGTCGGCTCCGTCCATCGGCAACGGCACGCCCAATCTTTTGACGAATCCAAATGCCGGCGGCGGGAGCGGATCGGGCGTCGGCAATAATTCCTGCGCGCAAGACGGCATGGTCTGGAACGGCAGCGGGTGCGTTTCCGCGACGGCGCCGCCGGGAAGCAACGCCGCTCCGTGGCAGTCGTCTCTTACCTCAATGAACACCCTTTTACCCATCGCCGCAGGCTTGATGATTTTGGCGGCGATTTTGTCCAACATCCCATGGGGGTTGGGGAAGCCCATTGCGTACGTGCTTTCCATCATAGCCGCAATACTTGGCGGCGTTGTTCTTTTGCAGGGGACCGGCATGATTGGCGGCGGACAAAATGCCGGCGGCGGAACGCTCGTGATTGCCGGCGTTCTGACGGCGGCTGGAGCCTGGGCCGCTTTTGCCGGCAGCATGAAAGCGGGACCATCTCTCGTTCCTACCGTCATCGGCGCGGTTGGCGGTCTCATGTCCCTGATGACGCAATCCATGACCCCGACGCCGCAGACGCCGCCGTCGGATGGGGGAGCTTCCTCGTCTTCCAGCGGCGGTGACTCTAGCGGAAGCTCTTCTTCGTCGGGGTCTCAAGGCGGGACGGGAAACTCCAACGGCGGCTAAGCGCCGTAACGCCGTTCTTTGCCGCGTCCAACCTGCAAAATTGAAATTTGGTTAAAAGGGGCGTTCTCCCTTGACAAGCTCCCAGGGTCGGACTAAACTACTACCGGAATCGACATGAATCCCAAAACGCCGTTCTTCAAGGGCCGGAGTTCCGGCGGCATTTCCTCCGCTTTTCGCAAAAAAGAGGCGAGAATTTCCGCGGCGATTCTCGCCGCTGCGGCTTTGGCTGCGGCGTTCCTTTTTGGCGGCAAGGCGTTTTCGGCTTTCCGGATTTTTTCAAGCGCCGCCGCGGCCGCGCCGAACGCGAGCCTGCCCGTGAGCGCCCAAGCGCGCGGCGTTCCGCAATTGCCCCATGCCGCGCAGCCGGCTAACCCGGAATCCCTGGCTTTGATTGGGCAATATCCCAAAGGCGTCAATGGGCGTCATTGGCGCGGCGATTTAGCGGGCCAAACGGTCACTGGCCTGATTGATCCCAGCCAAGCGGGCCGGCGGCTTCCTTCCGTTGCTTTGCCGATGAGCCTCCCGCCCGGGCTTTCCGCCGCGGCGCCCGACGCCGTCGCCCAAGCGCTGGGAGCGACGTCCGTGCCGCGTCCGCCGCGGACCGCTGTTAAAGGAAGATTCCGCGGCCGCTGGTTTTCCCGCCGCTACAAGTTGGGCGCGCTCGCGCCGTGCAGCGGCGTTGAATGCGCTTTCAGGAAATTATCCGACGTCCGGGTCTTAACCGCCGATCATGATCCTTGCCTGGCGATCAAAGGATGCGTCGTTGAAAACGCGGTCGCGGACGAGAACGCGGTTTACGACGGCTCTCCGGCGGCGCCGAGCCTGGGCGCAGCCTCTTTGAATCAGGCCGCGCCTGAAATAAAAACGGGAGCGCAGGCCGGTTTGGGCGGCCAAAGCGACGCGTCCGCCTCGGAACAGGCCCAGGTTTTATCCCGGGACGCTCAGCGCTGCGCCGCCGCCGACGCGCTTTATTTCGGGACCTCGGAGAAGCCGGGCCCGCAGGTCGTGGCCCAGCAGGATTTTTCCCGCGCTTACGAGGGCTTGGAGCGTTCCGGGTGCCTGTCCGCGAGCGGTTCGCTGTGCGCCGCGCCGCGGGACAAGGCCGGGGAGCTCTGCCGACAGTTCGACGCGGTGCGGCTGGCCCATTACGAGGCGTGCCCGATTGACCGGCGGATGGGTCCGTACGAGCCCGCCCAGTGCGTGCTTTAGGAGACTACCATGGCCGATGATAATTTGAACAAGAGCGGAGACAAGAAGGACGACAAGAAGGACGCCCTGCCGCCCACGCTCAAGGATTTCCAGAAAACCCGCATCAAGCTGCAGGGGTCCGGGCCGCGCACGCTCTTGGAGCGCATGAAATCCTTCCGCAAGAAGGATTTGCTGTTCATCCTTTCGGGCCTTGGGGTCTTGGTGGCGGCGCCCCTGGCCGAGCACTTAATGGTGGGCCAGCAGCCCAGCGGCCTCACGCAGGGTTGGGATAATAAAAACGGGCTGCCGGGAGGGTTCGGCGGCGGCGGCTCTCCCTACGAGCCCGGCATCAACGGCTTGGCGCCGGGCCAGGCCGCCGGCGGCAACGGCGACATCATCACGCCCTTCAACGCCCGCGATCCCGCATCGCTCATTTTAAGCCCCGACGCCGCGGCCCAGCCGCCGGTGGGTTCTTCGAACGCTCCGGCGGACAACGGAAACGGCCAGGGCAACGGCCAGGCTCCATGGAAAAACGTGCTGGCCCAGGCCGGCGGCAACGCCGCGGGCGCGGCCACGCAAAGCGCCGGCCTGCCCGTCGCGCCTCCGGCCTTGGGCGACGGCGTTTTCACCGATCATGGGCCCGCGAACAGCACTTCCGCGTCCTACACCCCGCCTCCGATTTCGGCGTCCAACGTGCCCAACCGCGCAGCGGGAAACGACTCTCTCGGCCAAGTGCGCGGCGGCGGCGTCACCGGCGCGTCGCCCTATAGCTTGACGGGGCAAGGCAACTCCGAGGGCTTAAAGAGCGCGGCGGACCAGGCCGGCGCCTACTTCAACCGGCCGACCTCGGCCGCGGGCGGTTTGGAGAAAGCCGCCTCGGTCAACATGCCCAGCGGCGGTTCGGGCAGCTCCGGCGCGGGAGCGGGCGGCTCCCAGGCGGACAAGGCCGGGGGCCAGGATTCCAACAAGAACAGCAAGTCCGCGGGGGAGTCCCTGGCGGAAAAGGCCGCCGAGCAAAATCAGCAGCACGCCATCAATTTGTATTGGAAGAAGCTCGAAGAGCAGCAGATGGCGCCGATTAAACTGCAGGAAAAGATGCAGGAAGAGATTGTCATGACGCCGCTTAAGGCCGTGATGGGCGCCATTGGAGACATACTAAAGAAGCAAGCCACCAATGCTTTTGGTGGCGCTCCTACGCGATATAGTTGCGTGATAAAAGGTAAATACCTTAAGGAAGTTCCAGGTGGACCCTATTATGGTTGCGGAAATACCAGCTCACTTTATTGTGTTCAAGGCCAACAAGTGCTTGTAAGAGAACTCCATGATAAGGGTGAAGGCGGTAAATCCACTGAGACTTCACAGATAGTAAGCGATTCATGTACCGCGTTGCCTAACTCCGATTACAGCGCGTCTAGAGGAGGAAACAACGGCGACCTCGGCGCTGGCACGGGGAAAATCGCGAAGGATATCGGAGGAACTGCGCCTCAGGCGGGGCAGGACGCCACCTCGATTATGCGCGTTGTAAACGATATCTGCAAGCAGGCGACGGACGATGGAAATTCGGGCGGATGGCTTCACGGGACGTCTCCTTATAAGACCCAAGCTCCTGATATCTATAAAGCGGCGAGCAAAGTTGCTGCGGATATTTATCAATTAACCGACGCGGAAGCCCCGAAATGCGGCGTCAACGCGGACGAGTCCAGCCAAGGCGACACGGCGTTGGGGGAAATCGACGCCGGCAAAAAAGCCCTCGACTTGGCGCACACGGCCCTGACGGTTCAAAAGCAAGACGAGATTACGGCGACAAATCAAGTGTATCAGGTCATCTGCGGGAAGGATTCATCGTGCTTGCTGGCCAAGATTATCGCCGACAGCAAGGGCGGGGTCGCGCAGGTTAAGCCCGATGTCGCCGGCTGGAATAACGGCGGGTTTCAAAACGCTCTCAACGCCGAAAACGGCACGATAGTCCAGGCTTTGAGCGGCGCGAAAACGAATCTGGCCGAAGCGCAAAAGCAGATTCAAAACGCCGGTAGTTCCTTGCAGGCCGCGAATAGTAAGATTAAGGGGTCTACGGCCGGAAGCGATATTTCCACCTTAAGCTCGAAAATCGCGGCAGTCAGCAAAGATCCGAATTCCGAGTACGCGCTTTACTCCGGCAGCAACATGACTGAGTTCGCAAACGACTACACGGACTTGAGCTCGAATCTGAGCGCTGCCGTGGGGCAGCAAGGCTCCCGATATAAGGATGCAGCTAATTTGACTGGAGGGATAACGGTGGCGGACGTTCCCACTGATGCCAGTAACCCCGTCTTGGACGTGACGGTGAAGGCCACGGATATATCGGCAGGGGTGCAGAAATCTATCATGGCCAGTGCTTCCGGAGGGTCCGTGGATTTGGGCGGCAATGCGGCCGCTATTCAGGGAGACGTCAATGCAGTCTCCGCGCCGAAGGCCCGGGCATCGGATGCGCAGACACTGGGCGCCGACGCATCGAATGAGCAAAAGGCCCAAAGCGGCGTTATGAACGATGAAACAACTTTCACGACCGAGTTGAATTTCTCCAATGGTTCTGAGCCGGCGGCGGCGCAGGCCGCACCGCTGACCTCGCAGCAAATGCAATCCCGCCTTACGGGTGGAAGTTGAGGCAGGCGCAAGGGTGGACAAATCTTTGGGCACCTGCTATTCTCTTATGGGTCTAAAGTCCTAATGACAAATGGGCCCTTTGGGCCTAGCGGAGTAGGTCTGACGAGATTACAACAGTGATATGAAGCGGATAGCGGCGGCTTTGGCGGCGGCGGTTGCGCTGGGCCTTTCCGGCGCGGCCTTTGCGCAGGGCGGCGCGCCCGCCGGGCCGCTACCGAGCGCCGGCGGAGGCAAGCCGGAGTGCTCTTCCGTGGAAGACAGAGGACGCGCAAGTCTGGTGTTGCTGGCCGACGTCTTTCAAGCGGACGTCAAGGGTTGGAGCGATGGAGTCACCAAGGCTCCCTCCTGCCCTCGTTCCATAGCTAACCCCATCGGCGATTGCATCGGGTGGGTCCCGCCGCCCGGGGCGAACGTCGGTTCTACCGTGGAACAGCAATGCCTCCAACGCTGGGTGAGCGCGCATTCTTCCGCTGATGATGCGGCCTTGTTGGCGGAGTGCGAGGTTTCCAACGGTGCAAGCGCGCGGCAAACCATGTTGTCCGCGGCCAAGCGGCTTTCCCAGGAGCAGGAGTGGTCGGTGGCGGTATTCGGGCGAATGATGGACGGCACTATTGGCGGGACTGGCCAGGGGCTGCCCGCGCAGCTTTCCGAAGGGCAATATCAGCAGGCCTGCGAACCCATCCTGGCCATTGTAGATAATCTTGGCGGAAAAGCGAAGGCTATCGCGACACGGATGGCGGCGGACGAGAAGAAGGCGGCGGCCCAAAAGGCAGCTAAAGAGAAAGAGGACGCGGAGCGTGTTAAAGAGGGCATATGCAAGTGGGTGGAAAATGCCGGGTGGAACCAGCGGATGAGCAGCACGGCGAACATGCCTCGATATAGTTTGGTTTGCGCTTCTCCTAAAAAAGGCGGGGGGAAGATGCCGCGCCACGCCCCCGGCAACGGCAATAGTCGGCATAATGGCAAGGGGACGACATCTAATACTGCTCCCGTTCCATCGGCCGCCCAGCCGGCCCAGATGTCTTCTTTCGCCGACACGACGTCCTATTTAATGGTTCCCTCGCAGGATGCCGGCGACATGTATTTGGACGGCGCGGAGAAGGAAAAGGTCTGCTGGCCCGAAACCGAGGGCGGCGGTTGCCGCCTGCTGGCGCTGAAGGTCGTTTCCAGCGTGGGCGCTAAAGATCAAGCGAACGTCGGCAAAGTGCAAGGAAATTATATCTCCATCGTGGACTACACCGATCCCAACGACATTTTTCAGCAGACGTTCCCGGCGGTTTCGGGAAGCCACGATTTTTATCTGGATGACCGCGATTCCCAGCATCTGAAATATCATTTCAAAATCGACATCGACCAGGACGGGGGCATCACGCTCTCGCGGGTTGACACCAAGCCGCTGACAAAAAAGAAGGGCTTCTGGGGAAGCATCGAGAATTTCTTCGGCGGCCTGCTCCACGGCGAGACGGCGACGCCCGTGGCCTACACTTCCGCGGCCCAGCTCTATTCGGATCGCAACGATGAGATCAAGAATCGGCCCGCGACCCAGATCACGCTAGGGGGGCAGAAATTCCATATCATCAGCCAAGGCGGCCCGCACGGGTGCCTGCTTTTTTTCGCCGTCGGATCCGACGGCTCCCTGCTCGCAGGTCCTAACGATGAGGCGCCCGGATATAAGCCGGACCTGATGGCGTGCGTCAATCATGTCGGCGGCGACGGCATGTCGGAGATGATCGGAGGGCCGCAGTGCTTGGGCACGTACCCCAATAGCGGCGATCTCGAAAAGTCTTACTCCATCGAGTGGGAGCCGCAATCCGCGTCGGCGGGAACTAATTTTAAAATTATTCCGCTAGCCGCGCCGCAAACGGGCGCGTGCCAACCCCCGCAGCCGAAGGGCGATGGCACCAAGCCGGACGACAAGAAGCCGGATGGTCCGCAGACTCCGACGCAGCCCGCGAACGGCAAATGCGCGTCCGGCGAGGTGCTGCAGGGCGGCCAATGCTGCCCGTCCGGGACCGCGCTTCAAGGCGATCAGTGCGTGCAGCCAGATTCAGGGCAAAATCAGTGCGAATTCAAGCTAAACGGCGAAAACGCGAGCGATAACGACAAGATTAAGGTCAAGGACTTGAGCGACGGGTATTCCCTCTATGTAAAAGGGAATGGGCAGTACTACAGTTCTTATATCTGCAAAGGCGGCGCTCTTTTCGATGTTTTAGGGCTCGTCGATGGGGGATTCGGCCAATCGGCGAATGGGGAAATCGGCGTCACCGTCGTGAATGCGCAATCTGATTCGGGCGTAAAGCCGCAAAGTTTGGCGGATATCACCATTCATTCCGGCAAGGACGCCGCGGAACAAACCATGCCGGAGTACTACGCGCGTACCCAGGACGGCCAAAGCCTTCAGGTTTTCAACGACTTCCCATTGGTGGCAAAAATAACTTTCATTCAAAACACAAAATCCGGGATGACGATCTATAATCTGCCGTCCGATGTTTTGACCGGCGTCGCGGCGCCCAAAGGCCAGGCGGCTTTGGGAGATAAGGCAAACTCCATTGAGATGGTCGACCCCGGGAGCAAGGCTGTGGCGGAGTTGGATGTCTATCCTCATGGCGGCAGCGTGGAGGCTGCGGTTAAGAACGCCGTCGACAATTATCTTAAGAATGCCGATCAGGAAAAAGTGACCGCTCTTCGGAGCGATGAAAACGGGATTTTAGAAAAGCAGTTAAGCAAGATTCCGGGAGATGCTATTGTTGAAATTTATCTTCAAGGCCGGTCGGTCTCGGGCGCGACGGGCTGCAGCCCGGCCGTTGGCGCTTCTTATAGCGAGGGGGGAAAGCAGGTCGATAAAACTCTCGTCGACTATGAATTCGCGCACGCCTCGGGCGGGCGGAGCGTGACGCTTGTTCCGTTCATGGCTCGCTGCGAGCCCAAAAAATAAGTTCCCGCCTGCGCCTTTGGGCTGGCCGGCAAAACGAGAAATTCCGAAGAATTTCCCTTGAAATTTTCTTGTTCCGGGGCTATATTCAAGACGTGATTTCCGGAGTAGGTCTAAAGTCCTAATTTTTGTATAGGCCTCTAGGCCCTGGCTCATCGGAATCGCGGTGATACACTGATACTATGGCGTCTAAATTCCTGGCCGCGGCGCTCGCGATCCTGATCGCGTTTTTCCCCGGCCTTCAGGTGGTCTGCGCGCAGGAAATGTCCGCGGCCGGGATTCACGAAAGCATCACTCCTCAGAACGTCACAAGCCTGAATCTGTCCTTGAATCAAATCGACGGCCTGATTCAGTTGATTCAATCCAACGAGGCCCAAAGCGCGGGCTCGCTGTTCGGGGCGAATTTGTCTCAGGAGGACTTCAACCAGATCCTCCAGTATTTGAAGAGGATGAGGGAGTACTACGGCCGTTCGGGGCGGACGATGCCGCGCGACGTGGCGCGGAGAATCCAGACGCTGATGCAGGCCATCAAGAGCGGCAAGGTCGATCCGGGCGTGGCGCTCACCGATTTTTACGCGGGCACCGCCCCGGAGGTCGAGGCCGTGCAAGCGAACAACCTCACCAAGCAGCGGAGCTACCCGAACGAGCGCGAAGTCGATATCGTCGAGAAGGACGCGGTCACCGGCCAAGTCGTTTCGTATCTGCGAAGCATCCAGGAAGACGCCGTGGTCCGCTTGGTCATCAGCAGTCTGCCCGATCCTGCGGTTCAGGGCGGCAAGGCCGTCGATGTCATCGCGTTCGTCGGCCAAGAGGGCGCGAAGGATGTGCAGCATCCAGTCTACAGCCGCGGCATGGAAATCCTCCTTAAAGCCCTGATCAAGCTGTACTACCAGCAGCCTGACTTGCAGGCAAAAATCGACAAGGCCTCCAGGATGGCCAAGCCGGGCCTGACGGCGGAACTGCTGGCGAACAGAAAGGCGTTCCCCAAGGAGATTATCAGCTACGTCGATCACATCGCGCAAATCGAAAAAGAGAGCGGCGGCTTGGCCGGCCACGATTGGTCTAATTCCGATTACGAGGAGTATCAGCGGGTCGCGCAGATAGCCCAGAATTTTTACGCCAAGCAGCAGGGAACGGGCCTCGAGAAAAGAGCTTTGGCCATTTTCACCAGCTACATCGCCATGGCCACCAACAGCAATCCGGCCCAGGAAAAAGACGGCCGGCAGGAAGGGGGCCTGGACGCCGAGCCCATGGCCCAGCTGCAAAAGACGCTTTCCAGCTTGGAAAAGGGCAAGCTGGCAGGCTACAAGACCATGTTGTCCTGGCTGCACGACACGCGAATCAACTATGCGGATTGGCCGGGCGAAATCAGCCAGCAGGCGGCCGAAATCGTGGCGGATTTGGGCTATGCTTCGACCGATGCCAGCCAGGCGTTCGCGCACACCACCGCGTCGTTGCAACGGGGGAAGGCGGCGGCGTTGGACCGGCAGGAGCAGGCGGCCGCTCTCGCCGCTCGAAACGGCTGGCTGGGCTTGGCCAACCTGCAAATCCTCTCGTTCCAAATGAGGATGCTGGCGATTTCCATCGCCAAGCTCAAGTACGGCGACATGCGCGGTCATTTGGGGCTCCAGGGCGACGCGGGAATGCGGGCCGAAGTCGATCGACTGATGAGCACTCTCCAGCAATACTTGGCCGCAATCGAGTCTTGCGTCAAGCAGGCGCGAAGCAATCTCATGAAGCAGGCCATCGCCGGCTTTTATCTGGATTTGCAGAACGCCCAGATGAGCTATCTCTACGGCGACGCCCTGCGCAACCAGGTTTTGGACATGGCCGCCAAGCTTGAGGAGATGAAGAGCCTCTACTTGTCCGAGCAGTTTGACAAGAAAAAGCCGAACCTGCGCACAGCCGATGAGACTTCCGCCATGGCCGGCGACGCGTATCAGCAGTTTCTGAAGAATCTCCCGCCTCCCGTGGCGTCTCTGGCGAAGTCCATGGACGCTTTGGACGCGCAGCTAAAGTCCATCGCGGCGTTGCAGGACGACGGGGCGGTGCGTCAAGCCTTGTGGCCGGTGTGGAAGGAGTTTTCGGCCATCGCGGAGAAGTTGGGGTATTCCGGGATTCCGGATGAGGCGGAGGTGGAAAAGGACGTCAAGACCGCGTCCTTGAAGCAGACCAAGCTCATGCAGGCGGCGCAGGAATTCGCCATCCACATGAATATCTTCGACAGCGCCAACCAAATGAATTTGATCCTGCTGGAGAACGCCAGCTCCCAGCGGGTGCCGGGAGTCGACGACCATTGGTACAGCAAGTTGCCGCAGCGCGTGGAGGGGGCGGCGATTTCCGGCGGAGCCAAGGCCATCAATGGGGTGACCAATGCCGGCATCTGGCTCTTGAACAGGCTGCCCGGAGTCGACATCTCCTACAAGCACATTCACGCCGGCTATGATTCCTTGACGGACGCAGGCGTCGAGCACGGCGGCGGGGCGTTGGTGGCCAAAATGCTGCGCGCCGTGGGCGATAACGTCAACTGGAATCCCCAGGTCTTTCACAATTTCATGGTGCGCACCGATCTGCGCTCCAAACTGTTGGATCAGCTTCGGGCCGGTGATTTTACCGGCGCGGAGCAAACGCTGGTCGATATTGACCCTAATGACGCGGCGCAGGCCTGGAACCTGCACGGGCAAGCCAAACCTGCGGACGACAACCTCGACAACCTCGATATTGAGAAATTCGTCCAGCAGGCGCCGGACAGCCAGGCGCTGGTCAAATCCGAGGGAGCCATGCAGGGCCTTCAGGAAGAGTTGAAGCCCATCATCACGGCCTACCAGGTGACCTCGGCGGCCATTGATACGGTGGCGATGACGGTGGTGACGGCCGGGTTCGGCGCCGCCGTCGGCACCGCGCTGCGCGCGACGGGCGAGGGAGCCATGCTTCTCGCCCGCGGCCTAGGCATGACCGCGGACGCGGCGGAGGCCGGAGAAGGAATAGCCGAGGCTACGGAGGCCGGGGAATTGGCCGCGGATGCCGCCGATGTGGCCAACGTGGGGGCTGAGGCGGAAGACGTCGGGGTCATCCGCGGCACCGCTTCGAAAGTCCTTGGTTTTATCGGCAAGCATCTCGAATCCTGGGGCACCGGCATGAGGAACGTCGTGGGCCTCTCGGATGTTTCTCCCGAGGCGTCCAAGGCCGCCGTCGCCCGCCAAATGATTCAATCATCCGCTAAATTTACCGTCGGCAACGAAGTGATGATGAGCGGAGTTTCCGCGGGCATCTCGGGCTATGACTACATTCGCCATCCCGAAACCTCGAACGCCCAGAACTTGAGCGATGCTTTGGTCGAGGGCGGCATCGGGGGGCTGTCCTTCGGGGCCCGCTCCGGTCCGCTCTTCCTGTTGATGCCGCAAGCCTCGGCATTCGGGGCGGGAACCGTGGGCAAGGTCGTGCGCGGGCTTGCCGACAGCCCCGGCCCCTTGGATGCCATGGCCCGCTTCGGCGCGAAGGTTATTCCCGGCGCGGCAGGAACCGACATCGGAGAAGCGTTGATAGACAAAGGCGTCTGGGGTTCGCTGGGATCTTTGGGGGATTCTCCTCTTCTGGAGCAGTTGGCGCGCGGCTCGGCGCACTTCGGCGCGATGGTCGACGGCGCCATGAAGTACATGACCGCCAACGCCATCGCAGAAAACGTGGCGCAGTTCGCGACCTACGAGCGCGACACCCATAAAAAGCTAAGCAAAGCGGAATCGGCGCAGTTGGCTCAGGAAGGTTCGACCCAGCGCACCTATGCCCTGCGCTCGGCTCTGTCGGCCGGAGACGCGGCGGGCCAGGTCAGCTGGTTCTTGATTCCCCAAAACAAAATCGGCAGTTCGAAAGACCGGGAAAGGCAGGTGGAGCAGGCCGGGGCGCTCAGCGAGATGTTCCACCAGGACCGCGGCCTTGAAATCGAGATGGCGACCAAGGATCAGGCGCTCTACGTGGACAAGCCCTGGAGCCAGCGCACCTGGAAAGAGCGCATCTTTCATTCCGCGACCGCGCCGCGCTTGGAGCTCCGTGTGGACGAGGCTTCCCGCGAGGCGGCGGCCGTGCGGCGCATGGAGGGGAGCGGGAAAAATGGGTCAGGGTTTAGCGGGGCGGACCTGCTGGCAGTGGCGGAGGCGCCGCGCGACGAGGTGCGCGGGCGGATCATCAACCTTTCCGATTTGAAAGGCCAGCTCGGCGCAAAGGAAGGCGACGAGAACGCAGTCTCCTACGAGTCCCTGCCCAAGCAGGAAAAAATAAACGCTCAGAGCGTGCGCTTGAGCGACGAGGTCCAGGAAGCGGCCCGCGGCCAGCTCAAGAAGTGGCTCAAGAAAAATCCGGCTGAAATCACGAGAATCCGCGAAGCCAAGGATGATGGGAAGTACTTGATGCCGGACGGGAAGGGGAACGAGGTCGCCGTGAGCGGCGAGGCGTTGACGAAGCTCAAGAACCTGGCCGCGCTGCAGCGAATCGCCTCCGGGGCCCAGCCGCGCACGACGGCGGAAAAGACCAAGGCCTTCTGGAACGGCGTCAAGGACGCTCTGGGCGGCAAGCCGGTCAAGGACGGCTATCAAGTCCTGGTGTCCGATTTGCGCGGCGAAATTCACGGCGATACGGCGAAGGAAATCATCGAGTCCACCCAGCAGGCGCTTCAGCAAAGAATCGATTTGAGAAAATCCCAAAACCAGGAGAACGACGCCTGGGCGCTCAATCAGGTCCGCTCAACCATCGAGTCGGACGCGTATATTGATTACGTCAACCGCAGGATTGTCGGCGATATCGCCGATTATAAGAAAGGGAATCTCTCCCAGGCGGATCTCGACAGCGATGTGAAGTTGTTCCGGAATGTTTGGGAGGAAGGCGTGTTCGGCCAACGCTTCAAGAAAGGCGTGGACGAAAACGGGAATGTCGTTTGGGACATTCCTCCGGAATATCAGTTCAAGGACGCCTACGGGCATCTGGTGACCAGTTTCCGGGATTTCCAGACCGCTTCCATCGAATCGGTCATCAAGGATCTCGCCGCCGGGCGCCAGAAGATTTTCCGACTGCTCGAAACGGGCGGCGGAAAGACGCTTTTGAGCTTCACCTTGCTGAGCCTCTTCGACACCATGGCGCGGATGAAGGGCCGCGAAGGCGCCATCTACGCGACCTCCAACGCGAACTTGGTCGCGCAGGCCAACGAGGCCTATCGGGCTTTCTTCAAGGGCCGCGAGCCGCCGTTTAAGATCGAGACCTACGAGCAGGTCATGCTGGATCAAGCCATGGCCCAGGCTCTGGGGCGGCTAAGCCCCTACCAAACGCACTACGTCATCAACGACGAATACGATCAGCTGGGCACCCAGACGGCCTTGTCCTTGGGCAGTCCCAACGGCCGCTTAAGCTTCCCGTCCATCGATCCGGTCCAGACGGCGATGCGCGAAGGGGTCTTGGAGTCTCGCGGCGCTCTTCACGATGAGTTCGGCGGGACGGACTTGGATGAAAAAACCGTCGTTGAAATGCAGAAAAAAGACCCGGCGCTGGCGGCGAAGATGGACGCTTTGAGTGGACGCACGGCCAAGAACGTCCAGAGCGCCATCCGGCAGGTGCAATCGAAAGCGTTCAAGAGCCAAGTCCTGGACATCAATTCGGATCTTTACCGCAAGGCGCAGGAGAAAGGGCAGCTTCCCAAGTTCTCCTCCCAAGCGGAATACGAGGCGTATTTCCACATGACTCCGGAGCAGGTTTACAGCACGATGCGCAAGGAAATCAACCACGCCTTCGGCGAGTATGCCCTGCCCGGCTGGCTGCAGACCGCCTTCCGTTGGGCGCATGTCGATCTCCCCATGCCGGAATCGCTGCAAAAAGTGACCAAGAGCCGCACCATGATGGCCGGCCTGCCCTTGGACGCTTTCGTCAAGGTGGGCGTGATCGAACGGCAGTTCGGCGGCCTGCAGGATTGGGTCAAGGATAATATCGAGGGCGCCTACATCGTCGGCTCCTTTAGCAAGGAGAAGCTCTCCGCCATCTACGCCCGCGGCGAGGAAGTGGACCCCAACCAGCCCAACGCGCTTTTGCAGTATCACGCCGACGTGCCCATGGCGAACTTGGACACCAAATATCGCGGCGCGCTTCAGCTTATGGAGAACAAGCCGCTGGAACTCAAGTACGACAATATGGCCGTGGTGGACTTCGCAAAATTGAACGCGGCCGCGCGCGAAGGCGGCGGCGTGGTGGTCGCCCTGTCCGGGACGCTCCCGGAGCCCGAGCGGCGCTTTTTGAGAAAGCAGGGCTGGAATGTTTCCGGCGAAGGCAGCGCTCCCGCCGAGGTCGAGTATCAGGCCGTCAAGCCGGGCGCGGCCGACTCGGTGCTGGCGGACGATATTTCCCAGGACGCCAAGAGCAACCGGTCCGGGAAAGAGAAAGTCTTGCATATCGTTTTCCTTCCCAATAAAGCCAAGCAACGGGCCGTCGAGACGAAGCTTGAAGAGTCCGGAGTTCCCGCGTCCCGCCGCTCCGTGGTGGTGACGCCCGATTCAAGCCTGCAGGAAAACGAAAGGCTGATGTACCAAGTGCGCGACGCCAAGAACTTGAAGGCGCTGAGCAAGGGCAACGTGGACGTGGTCGAAATCGTCGGCCGCTCCGGCATCCGCGGGCTGGACATCGATTTCAGCGGCTACAAGGGCGGCCGCATCGAGTTCGACATCATCGATCCCCAGGACCTCTCGATGACGGATTTGGTTCAGCTCGTCGGCCGCGCGGCCAGGGGCCGCCTGCCCAAGAACGCCGAAGGCAAGCCCGATGTTTCCGTGACGTTCCACGGCATCGTGGACGGCAAGGACTTGCCGGAATCCTTGCAGAAGCTGGAAGGCACTCCGGAGTTCACGGCTGAATTCGACAAGTATGTCCGCGAGTCGCAGAAAAAAGCGGAAGAATCGGCGCTGAAGTCTTCAGGAATTTTCGATTACAAGCCGCCGAAACTTCCTAAGGTGCTGCGTTTTCTCCAGAAGAAATCAAAAAAGACGGCGCGGCCGGCGGTTGGCGCGGCTTCCAGGGCGTCGAACCAGGAATCGGCGGCGGAGCGGACATCCCGCTTCCAAGAGGACCTGACGTATCCGACCTTGATGGTCAATCCCGAGGCGAAGCCCCGGGGCAAGCCCAAACGGATATCCCGCAAGGAAAGCGACAAGGCCAACATCAACGCGATCAAGGGGGAGAACCGCGCGGCCGTGGTCCTGCGGCGCAACGGTTATGACGTGGAGCAATTGAAGGAAACCAAGGGCGCCGCCAATAATCCGGACTATAAAATCAACGGAAGAATTTTTGATTGCTACACGCCGCAGGGCGGCAATGTCCGAAATATCGCGGACTATATCGCGAGCAAGGTGGGGAAAGGCCAGGCGGATCGCATCGTCTTGAACCTGGATAATTCGGATCTGGATCTTAAGAGCCTCAAGAACGAGCTTTCGGCCAGCCCCATCAAGGACTTGAAAGAAATCATCGTCGTGAAGGGAAATAAGGTCAGCCGCTTCTGGCCTTGATCTTGTGTCCATCAGCTACACGCTCTATATTGCTTCAAGCGCCGATCCGAGTTCCGTTCCGGCTGTTCTTGGCGGCGCGGGCAAGATGTCCGGAGCCAAGTCTTCGGTCGCTAACGGGCCGGTTGTGATCACGGCCTGGAGATTGGGGCGCCTGCCCGGCGTCGCCGAGGAAAATGGAATAGGCGCCGGCTTGGGGGTGTGCTTCGATCTCTACCTTCCCGAACTCGATGAAGCGAAAACGGTCATGGTTCAGGATCTCGCGGCCGTGCTTTCCAAGTTGAAAGGCGACGCGATTTTTATCGACTTGGCGGACAGAACCGTCTTGCGGCGGAAAAAAACCCGCCTCGAAGTCAATAGGAAAGCGCCGCTTTGGACGCCGGATTTGCTGGAGTTGCTTCCTAAGCCATACAATGAATTTTAATTGAATTTATCTCTTGAAAATATTAAAAACCCCCGCCATAATATCCCGCCATGCCAAGGAAATTACTTCTGGGACTAAAGGCCTGGAAACCCCTGGGTCTTTTTAAGCTTTTTCAGGGGCCATTAGACTCTCATCGGACGGGCTGCGGACCGCTATCCTACTTCAATACCTGCGAAGTGAAAACATGAAAAGGCTTCTTCATAAGCTGACGGCCGTCCTCGTGGCGGGAGCCTTGTTGCTGTTGACTCCCGGTATTTCTTGCTATCAAGTCCTTGCGCAGGACGTCAACGGGGAAAGCGAGCAGGGCCAAGCTACGCTCAACACGGGTTTGAACGGGCAGGCGCTGGGGGGAGCGTCGTTTGCCCCTCTCGCGGTTAACCCCAGCGAGTTGCAGAATCTTTACCAGCTTCCCGATATTTCCGTTTCCGCGCCCGCGGCGAAGGTCAATCCGGCCATTCCCGTTGAGAAATCGCGGGCCCGATCTATTCCGGCGCTGTCGGCTGCTCCCGAGGGATCGCCGGCCGTACCGGGAGAAGCGCCATCTGTTGCCAGCGAGGCCCTCGGCGCGCCCTCCGCCGCGCCTGGAAACGCGGCCGCGAGAATTTCGGCCGCCGTTGTCCCGGGGGCGGCCGCAGCTCAGGGCGCACCGGCTCGTCAGGAGCCCTTGGGCTGGCTGCGCAAAACGGCCGGAAAATTGCGCGGCTTGCTTAAGCCGAAGGCTTCCGTCGCGAACCTGAAGTTCGAATCTGAAAAATCCTTCGACGCGGCGTATGAGGGATCCGCGGCCGCTCCTGCGCTCGCAGTGTCCCAGGCGGTTTCACGCGGCCGCAAAAGCTTTAGGGGGAAGGCCTTGGCGCTTTCCGCGGTCACCGTCGCGCCCCTTGCCCTTGGAATTCCGTTGCCCGCGAAAGCCGCCGTCGTCGCCGTCGCTCATTCGGGGTTCATCCATGCGATTGGCCTCGCGTTGCACACGGCGCTGGTCGGCATCGGCCCGGCCGGGATCCACGCCATCTATTTAAGCATGAACATTCTTGCCGCGGGGTTGGCCTTGCCGGAGGTGCTCAGGACCTTTAGACGGGGCGGCGCCCAGCAGGCGCCTATCGGCGAATTGACCATGGCCGTTGTCGCTTCCGCCATATTCGGGTTCATTATCGGGCCGATGAAAGGCTACTGGGGATGGGCCATCCAAAATAACTATGGCGGTTTGTCCATGCTCGCCATCCTTCCTATCGGTTGGATCATGAGCCGTGGCGGCGTCAAGATTTTCGGCAAGCACTTTTGGGGACCGTTGCCGGCGCCCAAGCCGAGCGAAGAAACCGCCGCCAGACTCGGACTCTTGAAACGCGTTTGGAACAGCCTCAAGGATCCTGCCGTCCTTCGGACGGTCGCGGCGGCTGTTCTCATCGGCGTCGCGGCGGTGGGATTTACCCAATTGGCCGCTGTTTTTGGCCCGGCCATTTTCCCGCCGCTCTTTAATTTTCTCGCGTCCTTGTTTCCGGCCACGGCCGCGGGAATGGGGGTGTTGATCGCGACGGCCTTGGCCATCCCCGCTTACGTCGCATTGAGATGGCTGCGCGGCCTCTTGAAGAGCCCGGCATCGTGGCGGAAAAAGGCGCTGATCGGGTTGCCGCTCTTGGCCGCCTTCCCGGCGATGGCTTTCTGGATATGGCCGATGGCGAGCGCCTGGGCCTTGCCCATGACCGCGGATAAAATCGTGTCGCTTCTGAGCGGAGCGGGCGGCGGGCTTTTCGTCTTCTTGTTCGCGCCGGAGGTCATCCGCGCGCTGCTGGTGGGCGAGGATTCCTCCAAGCATTTCAACTGGCGAACCTCCCTCATTTTTTCCGTGGCGAGTTTGGGATTCCTGATTTATTGGGGCAACCAATACTTCGTCAATCCCGCCGCCATGGGGGTCGCCGTCTCCAACATGATTCAAAACGCCATCGGGGGCCTGTTTTCGACCATCAGCTTTCTCCTCGCCTGGAAGCACCGCAATCATAAGGTGGCGACTGCGGTCGAAAATGACGAGAGCGTCCGGGCCGTCGCCTCGGCCGGGGAGTTGGGAAAAGTTTCGAGCCCGGAAGAATCTCCTCCGGATCGATCTCCGCCTGGAGAAAGTCCGGGCGCAATCAAGAGCGAAAACCACTCGCCTCATGTTTATGAAAATATTTTAGGCTTCCGGGGAATCAAAGGCCGTTCCTACGCCGTGGCCGGCGCAAAACTCCCGCCCCTCTCTTCTCATGCGACGCAGTCCCAAATTATTGACCGAATCTCCGCTCAGTTCAATATCTCTCGTGACAAAATACTATCTATAGCGTCCCAAGGGGGACTTTCCGCGGCCAGCCCGGCGGCCCAGTGGTTGGTGGTCTATGATCAACTTCAAAAGGCCAATTACGAGCGCTTCCGGGAACTAGACCATGCGAAAAACGCGGGCCATGGCCTGTTTGGGGAGATAGTCCGCAGGGTTTGGGCCCGCCTTCGCGGAAAGCCGGCGCCTGATTCGGCGAATTTCCGCCGGCTGGCCAACAAGAACTACGCGCCGGGCGCCAAGGGCATGTTGCAGCGGCTCTCCGGCGTTCACCGCCTGATCATCGGCTTCTGGGTCGGTTTTGTCTACGAATGCTTCGACTCCTTCATCTTGGGTTATTTCCGGCAGGCGATGAGCTTCCACTTCCGGCGCCGCCATGAGGATTTCCTGGGCATCGCGGCGGGCAACGGCGGCGCCGCCTCCGCCGCGGCGGAAAACGCCCTGGCCGCCGCGGTCGCCGGCGTTCATGGGCGCGAATTGACCGTGATGGAACGCTTCAACGCGACCGCGGTCGGGCGCGCGGTCTCCGGAACCATTGTCCATCCGTTCATCCACCCGTTGCTGACGTTCGTGCGCCGCCGCTTGGTCATGGCGATCTTGAGTTCCGTGGCGATGGGCCTTTTGGGCGCGGCGGCCCCGGCGATGCCGTTTTTGTCGATTTCCGTCCTGTCCGTTCCCCTCCTGGGGCCGCTCATCCTGCACGCCGTTCATTTCTTCCTGCTTTCGGTTGCGGCCATTCCGGGAGTTGGGCACTTCATGCTGCCGATAGTCACCAAGGCGGTCAATGCTCTCCTGAAGGATTTGGTGCTGGGGCCCATGCTCAATACTTACGTGCTTTCGTTTTTGATGGCGCTGACCCGCCGCCCCGTCCGCCAATATTGGCCCGCGCTTAAGAGCGGGGCTTTCTGGCGGGAAAGCTTCAAGACGTACTTGGGCATGATGACCATCGGCGCCGAAATCGCCGGGTGCTTGAGCTACTTCGCGGGCATCGACAGCGCGATAGATTCCCACGGCTTCTACCAGATGGTCGGGCGGCACGTGCACGAACACTTCCACGTCTTCCACGCCTTGGGCTCCGCGGTGGAAAGCCCCAAGGGCCAGAGCCTCATTCCCTTCGGCGGCGCCATCACCTGGGGCAACGCGCTGCTTTACCACTTCGAGAACGCGATTCATTTCAATATCTCGAATGCCATAGCGACGCATCTCAACCCCGCGGCGCTGGCGCACGGGGACGCTCACCGCGTGTTTCAAATGGCGGTTTTCAACCCTATTCAGAAGGATTACCAGTACAGCGCCAAGGATTATTTGACGTCTCCGCAAAAAGCGGCGGCCCATCTCAAGCAAATGGACTCCAACGCCAGCTTCGCGGAGTTGAGAAAGGAAATGACCGCGGCCGAAGCCCGGGAGCATTCTTTAAGCAGCGCGGAATCCCAAGCGCAGGCGAAGATTCTCGCGCTCAAAAAACAGCTGAAGCCCGTCACGCCGCAGGAAAAAGCGAAGTATGAAAAGCTGTTTCAAGATTTGCAGCGCCGCCGCGAGAATGCCTATATCCAGAGCAAGCTCGCGGAGAAGCGCGACTTGGAGAAGCCCGGCACCCGGAATGCCGCCAAGCTCAAGGAATTGACGGCGCTTAAACAGCAATACGCGAACAGGCTCAACCCCAAGCCGACGGACAAGACGGATTATTGGCACAGCCTGGGAGTCAAGGAGTCGCTTTACAGGTCGATTGCCCACCGTATCTCGGAAACCGTCGCCCCCCATGCCGGCGGGGGACCGCCGACGGCTAACCATGCCGGAACGCTCGCGCCCGGCGCGGCCGCGGCGGCGGCGCAGACCACGGACAAAGCCCAGGCGGACCTTCAGGCAATCGCCAATTCGCTTCAGAAGATCAACGCCGGGCGGCAGACGCTCCAAGCCGAGGTCATCCGCAAGCAGGCTCTTGAAAAACTCATGGACGCGGAGGCCCGGCTGCGCCAAATCGCCCTGGATCAGCGCCGCGACGGGAAGGCGATGCAGGGTTTCCATCAAAGCTTGTCCCAGTTGGATACGGTCATGGGTCTGGCCCTTTCCCAGAACGAGTTGAACGCCGCCTTGAAGGCCATCAACCAGATGCAGACGCTCATCAACAATAAGGACCAAACCATCAACCAATCCATCAGCCAGGACCAAGCGAATCTCCAGCAGATTCAGCAATTGCTCAGCCAAGAGCAGCAGCAATGGTCGCAGCAAGCCAATGCGCAGGTCAATTCGGACAATCAATCGCAAAGCGATATGCAGGCGACGCAGGGAGAAGCCGCCAGCGTGCTCGTGGCGGTCCAAAATTTCAGCCAAAACGAGAAGGGCCTGATAGCCGCCATCAACGCGGCAGACGGCGGCGCCAGCGGCAACGCGCTGGCTGAATACGCGCGGCGTCTGGCTTTAATTGAGGACGGCACCATCGCGCAATGGGAGACGTCGGGGGGAAATCCCCACGTCACGTTCACTTCGAATCAGTTGAACGGCTATCTTCAGGAGATCACCACCAATATCCAAGCGGCTCAGCAGGGCATCCAAGCGCTCGAGAAGGCGTCGCAAGAGTTCGCGGAAACGGCCATTTTGGAGGCGCCGGGACCGGCGGTCAGCGTGCCTCCCCACCCGAGCAAGGCGGACATACTGAATATCCTGTCCCAGCGGCAGACTTATTGGCAGAGCCAATTGAGCAATTACGAAAGCCTGCAGGCCACTATTCAGCAGATGGCCGATCCGAACAATAAGGCCATGGCACAGAACGTTTTCGGCGATTCCGAGCCGCAGTCCCTCCCGGTTTGGAAAAGTCAGGAGCAGACCGTCTTAACCCAGGATCAATCGAAAATCAGCGCGGACACCCAGCAGATGGACAAAATGGCCGGCGCCATCAACGCGGCGTTCGGCTCGAACTTGCCGATGCTCTCCGGGCAATCCCTAACCCAGCTTCAAAACGAGGTGCAGAACTACGCGAACGACTTGCTCGCGGTCAAGCTGCCTTCGAGCACGGATCCGAAGACGGTCGCGGCGAAAATGGACTTAATCTCGCTGGCCTATTTGGTCTCGGATTTGGGCAATCAGGTCATCAACGCAAGCGTGGCCCAGCAGACCGTCACGACCATCGACAGCGCGATGACGACGACCTTGCCCCAGGCGGCGCAGGGCATCGCCGGCATCGTGCAGATGGTGAAAAATATCCTGGCGGACGAGCAGATGGACGTGGCCTACGTCAACGGCGATCGGGAAACCCAGCAGCAGGTTCTCACCAGAAAGAAAAATCTTCTGCAAAACGAAATCTTGCCGCCGCTGCAGCAGGCCCAGACCATGCTGCAAAACGATCTCATTCCCTACCAGCAGCAAACCATCGCGTCATACCAGCAAAACAACTCCACCACGGGTTTTTACTATCTGTACACCCAAAAGCAGTCGTTCCTGACCCAAATAGAAAATCTCAACAACACCACCATGCCGTGGTCCATCGAGACCTTCGGGGGCGTTCCGAGCGATAAGGCCGGCTCCATTCAGGACGTCACCGCTTGGAAAAACCAACTGCAAGGCTATTTGACGGGCTACACGGACAGCAACGGCGTCAAGCAGCAGGGGCTTCAAGTCGCCTTGATTGAAGTTCAGGACAGGATGACGCCGAATTTCCATGGAGATTCCAGCTACGCGGCCACCGAAACCAAGTACGGAGAAGTCCAGCCTTTCAGCCTGCCCGATAAAATTACCAAGTATACCGCGGAAGAGCAGACGCGCGCGACCCAGATTAATCAAAATGACGCGAAAATCAACCAGATGATTCAGGAGATTAAGACTCTCTCCAATGGCCAGTATGATTTGACTCAGTACCTTTTGCCCATCGGCGTCGCGGCCAATGCCGCGGGCGTTACGACCCTCACGAATTTGGCGAACGCCGGCACCCTGCCCGCTTTCGGGACGGCCTTGCAGAAGGTCGCTAGCGAGGCGCTGGCGGCCTCGGGCAGCACGAACATCAACATCGGCGGGGGCAACGGAAGCGTTCTCTCCGGCACCCAGCCTTCCCCGACGATTTCAAACGACCAAAAAATCGCACTTCTCGCCTCACAAATCGGACCGCTTCTTGTTCCCGCGAGCCAAAGCGTCACCAACCCTTCGGCCGGAGACACGACGGACGCGGTCGCCCGCTTCTTGTATTCGAACGCCGTCATCCAGGCGTCTCAAACCGGCGAACAATTCATCACGTCCACGGCCCTGCCCTTCATTAATCAGGGCATTAAAACGGTCAATGACGCGGTCACGGACGCGAACAACCGTCTCGCCTACGTGAATTCCGGCGGGACCACCATGACCGCGGCGCAGGTTTATCAGCAGGAAATTAATATTTTCAACGAGCTCAACGGGTTTTTGCAGCAGGCCATTAACTTCTACGGGCAAAAAAGCAACTACGACGCGCAATCCTTGAGCACGATTTCCACCGTGATGACGTATTATCAGGATTTGGAAACCATCGATCAAAATGGAATCACCGCGGCGCAGGGTCAGCTGCAGGCGGATCAAACGATTTCCCAAGCGCTGCAGGCGGAGCAGACCAAGCTCCAGGGCCAGCTTAGCGAGATCGATACCTGGCTTTCCCAGCTCAACGATCCGCACGACAGCGCCTTGCGGCGCACCAGCGACGCGATTTCAGCGATCATGGACCAGACCCAACAGGTCCTGGAGCAGAACATCAAGTTCAAGGATTTGCAGAGCCAGCTCCACGATTCCGATGAGATCATCCAGGCCCAAACGCGGACTCTCGAGGGCGCGCAGAAGGACATGGAAACGGCGGTTGACAATTACAGCCACGACAGCGGGGGGAAGCCTCTGCCGCCGCAGGACGCGCAAGGGTTTCAGGATCTCAAGTTCGGCCGGGGCATGTGGGAGCAGTCCGGCAAGGACGGCAGCTTCGTGGTCGTTCCCAAGTCCCAATACCCGTCGTTCGTGCAGGCCCTTCTTAAAACAATCGCGCCGCAGGATTCCAACGACGCCATCAATCAGGTCGCACAGAGTCTCATCAGCAACCCCCAGAACTTGATGAGCCTCATTCCGCAATCGCAAGTCATGAATTTCGGCAATTCGGCGGACGGCTTCTATCTGGTTTACCAGACTAATTTGTCCATCCCCAACGGCGTTTCAACGGGCAGCTCGGCCATTTTGGGCAACGTCGCGAAGATTTTCGGCAACAATATCAGCCTCGAGGCCTATCAGTTCGAGAGCCCGCCGGAAACCAGCAACGCCCCCTGGGGAGACAAGGGCGTGGGCGTGCAGGTCGAATCCCTGCAGGGCAAGAACTGGGTCAATTACCTGAACATCGATTTGCACCGCTTCGGCCTAAGCGTCCCCGCCAACGACACCCTCGCGGCCCAAACCGAGCAGGACCGCATCCTCATTTTCGACGATTACGCCATGATGGCTTTCAACGGCAAGCTCTACGTCGGCTTGGCCGGATTCGGCGACGGCGCGCTGCATGATCCGCGGGGCAACCCCTATTATTACGGCGGCAACCTCAAGACCTCCATCGAGATGACGCCGTACATGAGCTTGACAGCCCAGCAGCAGGAGCTCTTCGCCAATGATCCCAGGAGCTTCTTGGAGAATGTGAATCTTGATTTTACGGGCAATGATCCCAGCCTAAACCAGAACTTCGCCATCGCCGCGCATGGGGACAGCAAATCTTTTTCGAGAACCCAGGTGGGGCCGAGTTTTGACGTGAACAAGCTCCTCCACCGGGATCAGAGCGGGCAGGACAGCCAGAGCAATCCCGGCGCGTTCACGCTTAACTTGTTTTACGATAAAATCCAGGGCACGGACGACATCTCGCAAAACGCCGTGGGAGCCTCGGTTTTGAAGGGATTCACTCTGCGCAGCGCCGACGGCAAGCCCTGGGTCAACATTACCAATAATTTAAGCGGGGAGGCGGGGCAGCAGTACAATATGGCCTCGGACAACCTGGCCATCAACCTGCCCAACGGGATTGTTCTGAGCGCCGACGGCCAGATCATGGGTTCCGAGCGCGCCTACTACGGCCAACTCGCCAAGAAAATGAGCGATACCAGCCAGATTCAGCTGGGCTACGGCTCGCCCGTCATCGGCATGAACAACAGGCTTAATTTGACGTTCAACTCCACCTTCAGCCTGAGGCAGATATGGAATACGGTCAGCCGCCAGGCGGCGACGGACGTGCAGGGCGGAGAAGCCTTAAAGCCCTTCAAGAATTCCCTGGCCGACTTCTTTTCGGCCGGCTCGGGCAACGAGGCCGCCGCGGAACTCCAGAAGGTCTTCAACCATTACGCGGCTCAGGAACTCGTCCAATCCGACGCCATCGGAGACCTCTCGAAGCAGATCGCCGATCTGCAGAGAGCCGGCGCGTTCATGGACAATACGAAAGTCCAATCCGTGCTGGGATTTACCAGCGGCGCGGTGTCCAACAATTCGACCGAATTGGCCGTGGGCGGAGGGCCCGTGGTGGGAACGGAAACCACCATGACGATTTCCAAGACGCAAAAGGCGCTTATCGCGGACAAAACGGCGATTTTGATCCGCGACGGCCTGCAGCTCCAGGACACGATGGTCGGCGCCGCCCAGAAATTTCAGGCAGCGGTCAAGGACGTGGTCGAAGCCGAGGGCGCGCTGCGCATAGCGCAGGCCGCTGCGGCCCGGCTGCCCGAGGGTCCGCAGCGGGACGAGGCGCAGGTTCAAGCCGACGAGGCTCAGGCTCGGCTTCATCAGGCTGTCATCCAATTCAACGTCATGACCGGAAGAGCGCCGGGAGCTGATTTCCCGCTGGAGAGCCTCAACGGCGCGACTCTCGAGGATTTGATGGCGCAGCTTAAAGAAACCATCACCATGCCGAGCGAGCTCGCGAACGTTCTCCATCAGGTGGACCCGCAGCAGCTGCAGGCGCGCGTCGGCAAGACCCCGTTTAACATTTTGGACAAGATTCCCTGGGTGGAGCGCATGGCGCTCGGAGTGGGAACCCAGCTTCAGGACAGCATGTCCAGCCAGCTCTTGGGCATCGGCGGGTCGGTCCTGCTTCCCATCTACGATCCGGCCTCGAAAGCGGAAAACCACGCGTACAAGCTTGAAAATAAGGCGGCCTTGGCGGGCATCTCCCAAGTCTACCAGGACCACGCCCGGGCCGTGGAGAAGGAGCTCTTGGAAAGCGGCTTGAACGGCGCCGAATATAAAACGCTGCGGCCGAATTTGACGCAAGCTTCCCAGGAGTTGGCCCGCGTCGCGGCGGCTTACCGGAACGGGCTGGCCGGCCCGGCTGAGCTTCAAAAGGCGTATCAAGCGTGGATGTGGTATTACGACACCTATAACGACGCCATGGCCGCGAAAACCTTGGCGGACGCGTCGGCCTCGTTGGCCGGCAATTTCCTGTCCCCCGGCCAAGGCTGGAAAGGCGCGGCGGGCCTGATGGGCCCTGATTCTCCGCCGCTTGATTTGACGTCCTTGGACCAAGCTCTCAAGCTGGCGCAATCCCAGTCGGGTTCCTTGGAGGAAATGGCGGCGCGCGAGCAGGCGGCCCGGGCCATGACCCAGGCCGCGAGCCATAGGATCCAGAAGATCGATCTCGATTTGTCCGTGGGCGGCAATCTTGTGGCCAGCGGCACCGGCTGGCTTCCCAGCATCGGCATGACGGGATTCCCGGTGATGCCGATTTTTAATTTTAAATTCGAGCCGTCCGACTTGAGGGATTTGGACGAGGCGCAGCATAAGGGGGAGTCCAATTACTACGCCGCGGTCAAGGACAAGCTGCGGACGGACCTGGCCTTCGAGATTTATCAAAACATCCTGACCTATCAGGAGGCGATTTCCCAGCTTTCCCAGTTCAACGACGTCGTCATCCCCAGGCTTGAAAAAGCCGCCGCGGCGGCGCCGTCCGGTTCGGCCGCGGCCGAGGCCCAGCGTCATCTGGACGAGGCCAAACTTAAACGCGAGCAGGTTTTATACTCCGGCGCCCAGGCTTTGACCTCCGTCAACATGCTTTTGGGGCGCGCCCCTTCATCGCCGCTCAGCATCGACGTCGCTCCGTCCGATGCCCTGACGTCCATTGATAAGCTCTACCGGACGCAATCTCCCGCCGAGATTCAGAAAACCATCCTGGCCTCCCAGGTCCAAATCACCCGGGCGGCCGAGGCCATCACGGATCGGGAGGAGAAGGTCCAGGAACTGAGCACCGAGCCGGTTTCCTTGATCGTGAGGGCCGCGGGCCGGCTCGTCCGCACGCTCAGCGGCAACGGCTTGGGCGACCCCAATCTCAAGGAGCAGGCGCTGCTCGAGAATTTGCAGGCCCAGCGGGCCCTGGAGTCGTTCCAGAAAGACGTTCCCGCCCAGCGCGCGCGGCTCCAGCGGCAAATCCTGGCGGCGAATGATGCTATCGCGCAGCTTCCGAGCGGCGACAAAACTTCCGTTAAGTTCGTCAGCCTCAACACGGAAAAGATGATTCTGGAGGCGCAGTTGGCGAGTTTAGGGGCTGTCAGCCCATCGGCTTCGGGTCCGGCGAACGCCTCGGCAGCGACGTCCGCCGCGCCGCCCGGCAATTTCGCGGAGCTGCGCAACCGCCTGGAGGCGGCGGAGCAAAACGCCATGCTGGAGCCGGAGGTTCAAGGCGTCGGTCTGGCCAATCCTCAAGTTTCCAAGGCCCAGTCTGAGTCCTTTACCCGCTATTACTACCTTCGCCAAACCTTGGGCAAAACTCAGGTTCATGAAGGCTATGTAGAGAGCTGGCTTGAGGCCAGGCTGCGCTCAAGCGGCACGCCGCCCAAAGAACTTCTTCAATTGGAAAAAATTAGGGAAGAAGAAGCGGACCAGGATTATCGGGTCGGCCAATCCGCGGTCGCCGCCCAAGGCGATATTCTGGCCGCTGATTTTGCGGCTAAAGTGGAGACCTTGCGCTACATCGAGGACCGCCAGGAGGCGCTGGACTATGGCCCGAATGGGCAGCGCCAAGTGGCCCAGACGATTACGGACTTGCGCCAAGCGCTCAAGCCGGATACGGTGCGGATTGCGACGCTTCTGGGTTTGCCTTTGGACACGGCGGGCACAATGGGCATAACGGAAAAGACCATGGAAGCCTTGATGGCCCTGGTGCCCAAGCAAGGGGGGAACGCGCAGTCCATCGGAGAAAATCTCATCGCGCGGCTCAACGACCAGAGCTTCGCGCATATCCAGCAGATGCTTTTCGGCGGCCAATCGCCGCTGCCGGGAACCAACTCAGCCGCGGCGTTAAGCGATATTCGGACCGACCTCCTGCTTGAAAAGATGTCCTCCGCCAACATCACGCCGGTCGCGGCGTTCGGCGTTTTCCGCGGCCAGCCCATCGAGGGGCTTTTCTTGAAGACCCCCGATCCGACGAGCATCGAAGCCGGCCTTGAAAGCGTCCTTTCCCAGGACATGCTCGCCAAGCTCAAGGCCAGCGGACAGCTGCAGGGCCTGACGCTCCATTTAAGCCAGCTCATGCAGGCCGTGCACGACGACGCGCAGTCTCTGGAGAGCCGGCGGCGACTTATCCAATCCGCCCAAGCCCAGTACGAGGGGCTGCTCGGCCAGGCCGGCAGTCCCCAATCCGTGACGGAGATTCAAGCCGCTCAAAGCGAGCTTATCCAGGCGTGGATCGCCTTTAACAATCAGGCGGCGAAATCCAAGTCCGACCTTGTCGAACTTTCCGGAGAGATTCGGGCTTTGGGCTATACTCCGGACCAGTCCGGGCTCGCTTCTCCCGGCTTGGAAGAAGCTCAGCCCGAGGGGGCGTCGCCCCAGGACTTAATGGCCTACTGGTCTAACCGGATGGCGAATACGGATTTTGCCACGGCGCAAGAGAGCCTTCTGGATAGTTTAGGGAACGGACAGATGATTACTCCAGCTTTTAAGGAAAGGCTCGCCGCGGATGCCCAGGCTTGGAGCCAAGCCCGGGCCGAGGCGCGCAAGCTCCGATCGGAGAGCATCCCCGCCGAGCAAAAAGCCGATCTTTTGATCCGCAACGACGCGGCGGGCAAGCAGCAAGCCGTGGAGCAGGATTTGGCGGCCCTTTTGAGCGCGCTGTCTCCATCGGGTTCGGCGTCGGCGTCCGAGGGTTCATCAAAGGATCTGGATACGGTGCTGGATTTCTTGGAGAGCGATTTGAACACCCAAGCGAATAATGCCGACAGCGATCGTCTCCAATACAATAAAAGCGTCGAGCAAATACGCAAGACGTACTGGAAGTCGATGAATTTGCCGGCCGACGTCGCCGGCTCCTTTAAGCAGCTGGAGTCCCTGCAGAAAAAAATACGCGAGGACTGGCAGGCGTTGTTAGACGGCTATATGCAAAACGGTTCCGGCGCCGAGCCGTTCATCATGAAGGACGTGGATTTGGACGCCTATCTTAAGGATCAGCACGCCTACAACCAGGAAATCATAGCGCTGCTCCAACTCAGTAACGTGAACAACAATGCCGCCATTTTGCAGGGCATCGAATCGCTCTACGACGTGCGCTCGGCCCTGGATCAGGAGATTGAGAGCACGCAATACGGGCGCGGGATGGCGGCCTTGGACGCGCTCATCGAGCTCGACCAGGTGCGGCTGGACGTGGCGCGCGGAGAGAACAAGGGGCCCGAGGAAATTGGAATTATCTCCCAAAGCCTGGAAACCCTCCAGGCGATGAAGCAACGCTGGGTGAAGGGCGAGGACTCGCTTGCGCCCGTCTACGTCGTCTCCATAAAGCGCGACGGCCAGGACGTTCCCGTGGTGCAGGAATGGCTGACCCGGAAGGAAATTGACGCCGGGGCGCCGGACGGTCAGGATAAGTCGCTTGCGGGTGGAACAATCATCAAGGAAAACGGCAAGTTCTATCTCAAGCTCGGTTCAGAGCGGTTCCCGATTCTCTCGGGCGTGGACGCCGCTCAAAACGGCGTGGATGCCGCGCAGGGAACCTTGGATAAAAACGAAAACTTGGCCAACCTGGGCATATCCAACAAGTTTGATTTCGTGCCGGAGACCTCGGTGCCCGGACGGCCCGGGAGCTACACCGCCGAGCAGGTCTTCGGGCTGGTGCCGCCGCCGCTGGATAAGACCGTCGGGCCGCCCATAAAGCAGCCCGCGTTTTTCTTCTTCCAGGTTCCCGGCTACCAGGACCCCGCTACCCACGTCGTTGACGCGCTCGGGCGCGTGCTCCCCGAGGCCGTGGCCCTGCAGGAGAACCCCGGAAATTACGTGACCTACGTCTACAACGGCCCGGAATCCTTGTCCTATAATCAATTCCCCACGCTCGCGAGCCTCAAGGATTCCGGCGAGTACAAGAATTTCCAGAGGCTCGACCTCACGCTCAGGGGCGCGGGCGACGCGTCCCGGCTGGCCGACGACATGGGGTTTGCCGAATTGCGCAAGGGCTGGGTCGCGCTCAAGCTCAACAGCTACGGCTTCGCGCTCGACGGCCATGGGCAAGTGATGAAGGTCTACCAGACCCAGGCTGACTTCGAGGCCGCGCAAAGGCAGCTGCAACAGGCCAAGAGCAATTTGGAGTTAGCCAAGCAGGCGCTTAAGCGCGACAATGACATCGCCACCAAGGAAAAAGCCAAATTCACGGGAGTTGAGGGCAATTACACCAAGCAGCTTGCCAAATACCAGACGGAGCTTTCCGGCAGGAAGCAAAAGCTGGAGGAACAGACCCTGGGCGATTTGGCCCAAAAGCCCGGGGAATCCGACTCCTTTTACAAGCTCCGCGTGGAAAGCAAGGTGGACGCTCTCATTAAAGGGGATGTGGAATATCAGGGGATAGAGAAAGAATTGGACCCGTTCGCCAAGGCGTATGAGGCGGAAAAGGCGAGGAACGACGCGGCTCAGGCTCAGGTGGACGATGATACGCGAGCCCAGGATGAGGCCAAGACTGTTTTGCAAAACGCCGGGGATTGGAGCCTGTATAAGACCGACGACATGAATTTAGAGCTCGCCGAGAACGGCGCCGTCGTCGGCGTCAAGGCTTCCCCGGTTTACGGGAAGCTGGCGCTCGATGAAGCTCTGAGTAATACGGCGAAGCAGGCGGAGGTCATCAGCGGGCCTCTCTACGCCGTCATCATGGATCGCGATGGCGACATCGTCAGCCGCTATCAGGATTCGGGCGCTCTGGAGAAGGCGGCCAAGAACTGGGAGATGCGGGGCGTGGTCATGAAGGGGGAAGGCGGCGCGATTGAAAGCGGCGGCTTGATTAAAACTAATTACCGTCTGGATTATTACGAGGCTTCCGTCAAGCTGCCGGGCAAGCCGCTGGTCAAACTGCCGGTCGAGCTCAGCGAGCGCTATTTGCGCGATAGAGTCCAGCATGATAAACGAAGCTTTTTTTACCGGGCGCATTGGGGCTTCATGCCGCAGAATTGGCTTAACCTGGTGATGGAAGTGCCCAACGAGATCGTCGGCACTCCCATCGAGATCGCCGGGCGCGATCCCCGGCAGGAACATTATCTCGGCCGCATCAACATGAATCACGAAGAGGGCGGCGAAACCGAGCATCACGGGTTTTTCCGAAAGACTTTGGGCTTCGTGGACGTTCTTGACCTGCTGCCCGACCCCGTGAAAATTTACAACGATCCCAGCCAATTCCCGGCGCAGTCTCGGATCAACTCCCCGGTTTTGCCGGGCCAGGATATCTACTCGAAGTCCTTAAGAGACTCCACGGGCGAAGAGAACGTCCATTTCGGCGCCCAGGCGGTGGCTCAAGGCTTGCGCTACTCCCTTGAGGACTTGGCCGACGCCCGGCAGCAGACCCTGAGCTATTTCCAGGGGGGCTACGAGGACTTGATCATCAGCCGCATGCGGGGCCGCGACGGGACCTACGAGCAATCCGAGAAAATGGTCCGCAGCGGCGGCGAGGCCATCTCGGGCAAGCTGCAGGATCAGGGAAACAACGACCCGGCTTACGATCCGCTCGCGGCGGCAGATCCGAGGTCGGCCATGAACGGAATCACGGAATCCGCCAGCCCCGGCAACGTGCTGACGGAGCGGGTGGAAAGAGACGTGCGGGTCAGGCTCGGCGCCCGGCAGTACGATGCGGCCTCCAAGAACATCAAGGCGTATTCCAACGGCCAACTCAGCGAAACAATAAATGCCGCGAAAGGCAGTCTCGCCAAGCTCGGACAAAATCTGGTCGCGGATCAAAAGTCCTTGAATTCGGCCTTGCAGACTAGGGCGGATGCGCAGAAGGCCGCTAGTGACGCGTGGAGTTCATATTATGATCTAGAGTCCCACATAGCGACGGAAAAAGCCCTGGAGAGCGCGGTGGGCGTGTGGCAGAAGCGCGCGAACAATTTGGCGGCCCAGCTCAAGCAGGCGCGAAACGACGCGGGCCGCATCGCCAAAGAGCTTCAGACCGCCGTGTCTCGCGCCGCCGCGAGCCAAGAGCTTTCCCGAGGGCTCGCGCGACGCTCGATCTCCGGTCTTGACCGCGCCTCCATCGCGGCGCGCCGAAATTCCTCCTCCGAGCCGGAGTGGCCCTGGATTCTTGTCCTGGGCGGCCTACTTAGCCTTCTCGCCGCGGCGTGGGAATTTTTCCGCCTTTGGCGCCCGCGCCTCGGGCGTATTGACTAAAGCCGCAACTTCCACTATCCTTAAGTGGGTTAAGCCATGACATGGCTTCGTTCGGGCATTTTTCGGCGTTTCCTGCTGGTCATGGGAGCTCTTTCTCTGCTTCCCGTGGCCTTGCTGGGCTACCACCTTGTCGATCTAAGCCGCGTCGGCATCCAAAATTCCGTCTTGGAGCTGCAGACCAAGCTGGCGGAAAAATTGTCCCAGCAGGTGGACGATTATTTCAACGCCGCGAACTCCAACATTTCTTTCGCCTTATCGGCGCTTAACGGGAGCTTGCCTTGGAGCGATAAGCAGAAGCTGCTGGAAAGCCTGGTCGAGACCAACGCCGGAATCCAAAAGATATCGATGCTCAACCGGCAGGGCCGGGAAATCGTCAAAATTTGCGGGCCGTCCCTGCCGTGCGACAACAAGCTCTCCTCATATTCCGGCGAAAAAGGCTTTCTCAAGTTCCAGAAGACCGGGCAAAGGACGGTCGCGTTGCTGCCCGACAAGAATCTGCCGGCGCTCTGCTTTTACATCCCGCTCAACAAAAGCGTCGTCGCGCGCATTTTTATGTCCTTGGAAACCCTCGCCTCGCGCATCTCATCCGAGACGGTCAACGGCACGGGATTCGCGGTGTTGGTTGATCCCAAAGGGAATCCGCTTTTTTATCCCTCCGGCAGGCTTTCCAAATCGGACGTGGGGTCCTTTCATTCCTGGCCCATCGTGGCTGACGCGCTCCAGGCGACCAGCGTGGGGTCGAGCGAATTCAGCGACGCGGCCGGGATGAAATACGTCGGCGCCTACGCGCCGGTGGCCTCCATCGGCGGGGCCGTCATCATCCTCCAGCCGTGGCGTGACGCCTACGCGTCCGCGATCCGCATGAAGCAGGACGCGATGAGCGCGGTTTTTCTTGTTCTCGTTTTTTGTCTTTTAGCCGCGTTCTTTCTGGCGCGGCGGCTGACCCAGCCGCTCCTGACGCTGACCCGCGCGGCGGAGGCGGTCTCCGCGGGAAACTTCCAAACCACGGTCGCGGTCGGCACCAAGGACGAACTCCAGGAGTTGGCCGAGACGTTCAACACGATGACCGAGAAGCTGCGGCATTATTCCGACTTGCAGGTGGACCGGATCATCGCCGAGGAAGGCAAGAGAAACGCCCTGCTCTTTTCCATCGACGACGCGATTTTGATGCTGGATCAGGAAGGCCGGATTCAGCTGGCCAACCGCCGGGTCTTCGAGCTCTTTGGGCTTGAGTCGGACGCCCCCATCGAAGGCAAGTCCCTGGCGGAAGCATTCCCCGAATCGCCTTTGCGCGACGCGGTCGCCGCCGTCGCGCAAAAGCCGCGGGCGGACTTCTTCAAGGATTTGAACCTTTCCACCAAGAACAAGCATAGCTCTCTGCGCGTGGGCGCGCAACCCGTGGTCAGCCCGCAGGGGCAGTCGTATCTGGGCGTGATCGTGGCCATCCGGGACATCACGCTGGAAAAAGAGCTCGACAAGATGAAGGAGGAGTTTCTGCACAGCATCACGCACGATCTGCGCAATCCCCTGGGCTCGGCCATGGGATTTCTGGACCTTCTGCTCAAGGGGACCGCGGGCGTTTTGTCCCCGCCCCAGGCGAACATGGTTTCCTCCGTCAAGCGCTCATCGAGCCGCCTGATGGGGATGGTCAACAATATCCTGGACATTGCCAAGATGGAGGCGGGAAAAATCCGGCTCCAGCTTAATCCCATATCCCTGGCTGGCATCGCCAGCCGCTCCATCGCGACGCTGGAGTCGCTGGCGCTTAACAAACGCATCCGCGTCGATCTGGCCGCGGCCGAGGAATACACTGCGGAGGTCGACGGCGATTTGCTCGAAAGAGTTTTCACTAATCTTCTCGGCAACGCGATCAAGTACACTCCCGAAGGCGGGAATATCGTCATTTCCATCAAGGATGACGGCGCCGTTTTCACCTGCTGCGTATCCGACAGCGGCGAGGGAATTCCGCAGGAATATTTGGGGCGCATCTTCGCCAAGTTCGAGCAGGTCACGGGGCAGCGCAAAGGAGGGACGGGACTCGGGCTGACCATCTCGAAATTCTTCGTCGAAGCCCATCGCGGCAAGATTTGGGTCGAATCCGAAGTGGGCAAGGGAGCGCGGTTTTACTTCACGATTCCCAAGGGCTTGGCCGTGGACGCGGAGGGAAACGCCGTCGTTCAAGCTTCCCGGGCGGAGAGCGTCTCATGAGCGCTCGGCGGCGTTTTTGCGGAGCGGCGGGACTTGTCGCCGGCTTCCTTTTTGTGATGCTGTGCGCCCGCGCCTTCGCCGGGCAAGCCTTTCAAAAAGTCGTCGTGCGGCCCGGCGACACATTGTGGGGCATCGCCCGGACTTATCTCAAGGATCCGGACAAGTGGAATGAGATTCTCAAGTACAACACCCTGCCTTCGCAAGATCCGACCGTGGCTCTTCCAGGCATGGTGCTGCGCGTCCCGGTGAGCCTTATCAAGCAAAGCCTGCAGGCGGCGTTCCTCGTGCAGAAAGAAAACACCGTGTATTTTCGCCGCCGCGAGACGGCCGGCTGGAGATCGGCCGCGCTGCACCTCGATTTGTATCAGGGGGATTCTTTGCGGACGCTGGACAACGCGAGCGCGCGCGTGAAATTCCTGACCGGCGGCTTGCTCGCCATGAACGCGAACTCCATGGCGATCATCCAGCCGCCCAAGGCGGACTACGACGTCGATCTGGAGCGAGGCAGCATTTTCGTCGGCCACGCCCGGGTGGTGACCGCCTCGGCCCGCATCGAGCCCAAAACCAAGGGCACGCAGTACATGGCCAAAGTCGGGGAGGACTTGAGCACCGTCGTCGAGGTCTATCGCGGGCGCGCCGCGGTCACGGCCCAGGGCCAGACCGTGGATGTCAACGCGGGCATGACCAGCGTCGTTCCCAACGGTTTGGCGCCTAATTTGCCCCAAAAAATAGCCGATTTTTCCGCTTTGCAGGACCAGGCCGCTCAGTTGGGGGGAATTAAAGTCGCCGGGAGCTTCCCTTCATCCATGAACGCAGGCGCTCATCTCAGGAAACAGGCGTTAAAGGACGCCTCCTCCGGCATCGCTCAGGAAGTATCCTCGCTGGAAATCGGCGTTCCTGTTTCCGGATACCGGGTTCAGGCCTCGCGTTCGCCCGCTTTCGACACGCTGGTGTTTAACAAGGTTCTTGGCCAAGACGAAAAGTTCGATCCGGCATCGACGAACCTGCCTCCCGGGGTTTATTGGTGGCGCATCGCCCTTATCGACTTACTGGGTTCCCAGGAGGATTTTTCCGCGCCCAAGCGCTATGTCCTAGACGCGGGCAAGTCCTCCCAAGGCATTGATGCCTCTTCGCTCATGCTGCTGATTCATCCTCAGGACGGCGAGAACGTTTTTTCTCCCGAATACCGCGTTTCCGGGCGGCTTAAATCGGATCAGGCGACGGTGTCAGTGGACGGCCGGCCGGCGCGCCAGGACGAGGAGGGGAATTTCTTCGCAGATATCCGGCTTAAGGCGGGACTAAACACGGTGACCGTGACCGTCTTGAATGCCTCCGGACAAAGCGCTTCCGTTTCCAGGACTGTGCGTTATTCTCCGGGCGGCCAGTGATCAGTTTCCGGCGTCCGACGGGTTTTTAAGGGGCGGCGCTCGGAGCGCTCCCAGGCGCTCCAGCAGAGGATTGGCGAAAAAGGCCTCCTGGCTCTCCATGGGCGCCAGGATGGAGAGGATGACGCTTGAGTCGGGGTTCGGCCGGAGCGGCGGCGGCTCCTCGGCGGAGCGAGGCTGGGTGGCCATGGATGCCGTGATATAACCCCATCGGCGCGGATCGCCCGGCGCGAGGTATCGAGGGATGGACAGCGTCAGGGTGGCCGTCGCGGAATCGGAGGCGACGTCCAACTGGGAGAGGAGCTGCGGCGGGCCGTCGATGGGCGAGCGGTAGAGGAAGGCCGTTTTCGAGTCCAGGCTTACGGCGTACTCCCACGCGTCGGCGACCTTCGTGTAGGCGTTGCGGCCGGGCAGAAGCTGCGTGGAGCCGGCGCCGGCGATGTGATTGACGTCGATGTAGGTGTCGAGCACGATGCGGTTGAAGGGTTGGCCGAATGCCGCATCTGAAGAGACGGCCGCCTGCATTTGATACTTCAAATCAATCGAAGCGGTGCTCCAATCGACCCGGAAGCTGGAAATGCCCCAGGGCGATTGAGGAACGGCGACGGCCGGGCCGGTGCTGGCCGGGACCTCGCCGATGCTTTGAGGCGGGTTTTCGAATTCAATCCAGGAAGAGCCTTGGCTGAAGGCGACGTCGGTGGGCATTTCCTGCGTTTGGGTTCCCGCCGCCAGCGCCTCGGCGCTGGAAATCTGAACCAGGGGATAATACAGGCTGTTGGGGTTCGGTTCGTCGATTTCACGATAGAGCGTCCGAAGGGCCGCGCGGAACTCCTTGTCGGCTGCGAGCGCCGTGGCCGGCTGGGTCGAGGCGATGAGCCGGAAAAAACGGCTCGCCTGGGCCTTGTGAAGCTGGTTGGTCGCTTCCTCGAGTGATCTTAAATCCGCGGAGCCGGAGTTTTGGTATTGCTCCATATCCAGGGCCGCCCTGGCATAGAGCGACCAGGCGGCTTGGCTGGGGCCGGAAGAGTTCCAAAGAGCATAATCGCCGGCCCAGGTCGGCCACAGGGAAACTTCGGATGAGGCGCTCAAGAGCCCTTGATGCCGCGCGACCGCGTCGGAAACGGTCGACCACGATTCCCTCACGCCGCCGGCCGCCGCTTGGCGAAGAATGCCCAGCATGCTTCCCTCGGGCGCCAGTCCATCCGCCTCGTCGATAACAACGGGGCCACGGCCCGAGAACGCGAACGGAGAGCTAAATCCCGGCAGATCATCGGCCGTGATGGGGGAAAAAGGCACGAGGACCATGCCGGAGAATTGCGCCCATTGTCCGGCCGTTCGGGGATAATTTCCGGTCGCGACCCATTTCAACGACATGGCTTTGAAAGCGGGGAACAATCCAGGGGCGACGGCCCCTCCGCCGGGGACATAGCCCGCGGGGATGGAGCCGAGGATATTCTGGAATTTCTCGTGGGCCAGGGAGAGAAGGTCCAAGGCGTCCTGGGGACGGGGCGCTTGGCCGTTGGACGCGATGAGGGGAAGAATGGGATCTCCGTCTATTCGGGCGGCGATTTCGATGCGCCCGCCTTGAATAAGGGGCGCCAATGTTTCGCGCGCTTTGGCCGTGAGTTGGCTGGGATAAACCGCGATGGTCAAGTCCGGTGACCCGGCCGCGACGAAGTCCGTGGAGAATTGGCTCCAATTCGAGAAATCGGCCGCGGGAACCCATAAGACGGCCATCGGGTTTTCCGTCAGGGTAAAGCAATGCCCGACGGAGGGCGCAAAGAGCAGGGCTAGCGCCGCCGCGAAGGCGTTCATTTGACGATCTTGAGCGAGGTCCAGCGGCCGTCGGTTTCCTCGCTCTTGCGGTTATTCGGGTCCAGCATGGGCTTGCCGTCGACCAGGAAAAGATAGTGATATCGGCCCGCGGGCAGAGCCAGGCTGGCTTGCCACCAGCCGCGCGATTTCCGGTTCAAGACGAACGTCCCTGCCTTCCAGGCGTTGAACTCGCCGATGACCGACACGGATTTGGCCTTCGGAGCCCGCAGGCGAAACGTCGCGAATTTAATTTGCGGCAGCCGCCGGCCGGGTTTGGGGCGGGAGGCGTCGTTGTGATGGAAAGAGCCGGGAAATGTTTGGCGCAGCGTCGCTGGTTCAAGGCCGCTTAAAAAATTCCGATAGCCCAGGACGGACTTGAGCAGAAGAGTGGAGGGGACGGCGAGAAGAGTAAAGCCCAAGATCAGGCTTCCCCAGAAAAGCCATTTTCCCCGATCCGTCATTGTATTGAGGATATCATTTTTAAATTATAGAATCCGGCGTATGGAAACCAAAACGTCGGCCAAGTCTACGCAGCGCTCGTCGCAGGTCAGGATTTCAAGGCCGCCATCGGCGGCTGTGGAGTCTTCGGAGTCCAACCCTTGGGTTCAGGCCATGGAGCAATTGGATCGGGCCGGAGCCAAGATGAAAATGGGCGAGGACGTCCTGGAAAGGCTTCGCCACTGCAAGCGAATCCTCACCGTTTCCGTGCCGGTCACCATGGACGACGGCACGCTCAAGGTTTTTGAAGGCTACCGCATCCAGCACAACCTGGATCGCGGCCCAGCCAAGGGCGGCATCCGCTACCACCCGCAGGTTTCCGTGGACGAGGTCAAGGCGCTGGCGTTTTGGATGACCATGAAATGCGCCGTGGTGAATCTTCCCTATGGCGGCGCCAAGGGCGGGGTCATCTGCGATCCCACGAAGATGACCATCGGCGAAATCGAGCGCCTGACGCGCCGCTACACGTCGGAAATCTCCATCATCATCGGCCCGGACAAGGACATTCCCGCGCCCGACGTCAACACCAACGAGCAGATCATGAGCTGGGTCATGGACACCTACTCGATGACCATCGGCTATTCCTGCCCGGGAGTGGTGACCGGAAAGCCCATCGACGTGGGCGGCTCCTTGGGGCGGCGCGAGGCCACGGGCCGCGGAGTTTTCTACATCACCCGCGAATTGGCCGACGCCAAGGGCTTCGACTTGACGAAATCGACCGTCGCCATCCAGGGCTTCGGCAATGTCGGCTCCAACGCCGCCAAGGTGTTCTTCGAGCACGGCAGCAAAGTGGTCGGAGTCTCGGACGTGACTGGGGGAATCTACGATCCCAACGGCCTGCCCATCCCCGAGGTCATCGCTTATGTCGCCCGGCAGGGCTCTCTGGCGGGCTATCCCGGAGGCAAGCGCGTTCCGGCGAACGAATTCGTTGAGGTGCCCTGCGACGTTCTTGTCCCCGCCGCCATGGAAAACCAGATCACCCACGAGAACGCGGGGCGCATCAAAGCCAAGTACATCATCGAGGGCGCCAATGGGCCCACGAGCAACGCGGCCGACCGCATCTTGAACGAGCGCGGCATCATCGTGATTCCGGACATCCTGGCCAACGCGGGCGGCGTGACCGTCAGCTACTTCGAGTGGGTGCAGGACATCCAGGCCTATTTCTGGAGCGAAAAGGACATCAACGCGCGCTTGCAGGAAATCATGGTCCGGGCCTTCCGCGACGTCTGGGACATGGCTCAAAAAGAGAAGGTGGACATGCGCTTGGCGGCGTTCATGGTGGGCTTGAACCGCCTGGCCAAGGCCGTGCGCCTGCGCGGACGGTTCCCCTGATCTCCCCCGGGTTTTGCCCGGTTGTCCGTGAGGATTCTCGTCGCGCCCAACGCCTTCAAGGGCAGCTTGTCCGCGCTTGAGGCGGCGCGGGCTTTTGGAGCGGGGATTCTGCGCGAATCGCCCAAATCCATCGTGACGATTTTTCCCATTTCGGACGGCGGAGACGGCTTGATGGAGGCGCTGCTCTGGTTCGAGGGCGGCCGCAAGGTCCGGGCTTGGGTCAAAGGCCCTCTGGGCGAGCGGCGGCGGGCCGCTTTTGGACTGCTTCCCAACGGCGAGGCGGTCGTGGAAATGGCCAAGGCCTCGGGCTTGGCTTTGGTTCCGCCTTCGCGCCGCAATCCGCTTCTGACGACGTCGTGGGGCACCGGTGATTTGATCGCCGCCGCTATCCGCAAGGGGGCGCGGACCATCATTCTGGGCATGGGCGGCAGCGCCAGTTCGGACGGCGGCGCGGGTATGGCGCGGGCTCTTGGAGTTCGTTTCTTGGACGCCAAAGGCCGGGAGCTTTCGCGGGGCGCCGAACACTTGAAAAATCTGGCCCGCATTGACGTCGAGCAGTTTTTAAAGGCGGCCCGGGCGGTCAAAGTCATCGCCGTTTCCGACGTGGACAATCCGCTCTTGGGCCCGCGCGGATCGGCCCGCGTATTCGGCCCGCAAAAAGGAGCGACCCCCGCGATGGTCGGAATTTTGGAAGAAGCCCTGGCGCGCTACGCGGCCGTCATCAAAAGAGACATGGGCGTGGACGTTTCCAAAGCGCCCGGCAGCGGCGCCGCCGGAGGGCTTGGCGCCGGATTAATGGCTTTTTTAGGCGCGGAAGTGGCGCCGGGCGCGCGGTGGTTTCTCCGGCGCTGCCGGGCGGAGAAAGCGCTCGCGCGCGCGGACGCCTTGATGACCGGCGAGGGCAGGCTCGACAAGACCAGCTTTTACGGGAAGGCTCCCGTTGAAATCGCGCGCTTGGCCGCGGCGCGAAAAATCCCAGGCGCCTTTGTCTGCGGCGGCATCGACGCGGACGCCCGCCGCCGGCTGCGCTCTCTGGGCGTCAAGGCGGCCGTGAGCTTTTCCGAAGCGGGCGCGAGCGCCAAAAACACGTTGTCCCGAGCGAAGGTCTGGGCGACGAAAGCCGCCCGGATCGCCGCCCGAGGCTTGGCTGCGGCGCTGGTGCTTTGCTTTGCCGCGGGCATGGCCCGCGCCGCCGCGAGCCAACGCCCTTCCCGAGAGCTCGCGCGACGCTCGGCCTCCGGCCTCGACCGCGCCGATTGGCTTTACTTCCACAGGAACCAGGATGACAACTTGAACAAGTGCCTGGCCGATTTGAACGAGTTGCTGGCGAAGAACCCCAAGGATGGCGAGGCCCTCTGGCGCGAGGGCCGCGCCATGATCCGGGCCGGGGAATCCTTGCAAGGCCGGAAAGCCAAGATTGTGGAATTCCGCGAGGCCATGGACACGCTCAAGAAGTCCGTGGCGCTCTCGCCGCGCGACGCCGACGCGCATTTCTGGCTGGGCGTGGCCATGGGGCGCATGGGGCAGGCGCAGGGCATCCTGCATTCCTTGTTCCTTGTCGGGCCTCTGCGCCGGGAGATGAAGGCGGTGCTTGCCATCGATCCCAATTACGCCGGCGCGCACCGGGTCTTTGGGGAAATGTATCTCCAGATTCCGCGCTTCGCGGGGGGCAGCGTCTCCAAGGGAATCAAGGAGATAGAAGACTCCGTGCGTCTGGCGCCGTCGGCCACGAGCAATTACGTGGCGCTGGCCCAAGCTTATAAATCCGTCGGGGAAAAGGCCAAGGCCGTTGAGACGCTAAATCGGATGATGCAGGTCAAAAATCCCGACGATCCGGCCGAGTATCCCGACGACGTGAAGGACGCGAAGACGCTGCTGGAAAAGCTGGAGCCCGCGACGTTGCCCAACTTCCGCTAATGCCGGAAGTGGCGCATCCCGGTAAAAAGCAGGGTTAGGCCGCGCTCGTCCGCCGCCGCCACGGCGTCCTTGTCCTCGGAGGAGCCGCCCGGTTCGATGATGGCGGAAATTCCCGCCTGCGCGGCCTCCAAGACGTGCTCCGCGGAAAGCGTCCCGTCCGAGGCCAGGACCAGCGGCAACCCGGCCGTGAGAATCGGATGGCGCTCCTGGCTTTTGACGAGCGCGAGCCGCAGGGCGTCCAGCCGGGCGGTCTGTCCGCCGCCGATGCCCAGAGTGGCCGAGCCGCGGCAGATGACGGCGGCGTGCGTGCGGCATTCCTTCGCCGTGAGCCAGGCCAGCTTGAGCGACTTCATTTCAAGCTCGTTCGGGGCGCGCTTGGAGACGTTTTTGATTTCGCCGCCGAAGGGCTGGTTGTCGCGGTCCTGCACCATGACGCCGCCTGCCACGCTGCGCAAATCGAGCTCGTGCGCTGAGATGAGAATGGAGGGAAGGGTCACCAGGCGAATGTCTTTCTTCGTTTTAAGGACGCTAAAAGCCTTCGGGGAAAACTGCGGCGCGGCGATGAGCCCGACGTATTCCTCGGCGAAAAAAACCGCGGTATCCTCGTCCACCTCGCGGTTGACCGCGGCCGTGCCCCGGTCGGCGCCGCGGGGATCGCAGCGGTAGGCCGCCCGGGCGGCCTCGGAGAGTTTTTCCGCGCTCGCCGCTCCGGCCGGCGCCGCGTGCTTGACCACGGCGCAGGCGGCGTCCTGGATGTCCGTCGCCAAGGCCCATGCGATTTCAATATCCAGGTAGTGGTTATAGGAAAGCGGTTTGCCCCAGACCAGCGTGGCCGCGTTGATGCCCCAGGGCCTGGCGCCGCTCAAGGTGTAGAGAGCGCCCTGCTGCTGGGGGTTTTCGCCGTAGCGCAAGTCGGCGGTTTTCTTCAAGCCCACTGCGAACTCGTCCGGGAGCTTGTCCCACTTGTCGCCCAGGTATTGGGCCACGGTCGTGTCGTAGTAGGCGCTGTAATGAAAGGCCTTGGCCGCCAGGCTCTGCCGGCGCTCCAAGCGCAGCCGCTTGTACTGGCGCAGGGATTCCAGGACCGGCTGGTAGTCGTCGGGATCGCAGAGGCAGACGACGTGTCGGAAGTTCCGCGCGGCCGCGCGCAAAAGGGCCGAGCCCGAGACGTCGATGTAGTCGAGGATTTCGGCCTGCGAAAGGGCCGGATCGCTGATGATGTCCGCGACGGGGTAAAGATTGACGGCGACGATGTCTAAGGGGGGAATGCCGAGGCGGTCCAATTCGCCCATGCGGGCCGGGTCGCTGCGATCGGCCGCGATGCCGGCCAGGATGGCCGGGTCCAGGAGCGAGAGCGGGCCGGATATTGCGCTCGGGCGGGAAGACGCGGGTCCGACTTCAGTGACCTCGAGCTCGGCTTGCCGCAGGGTCGCGGCCGTGGCGCCGAAGGAAAGGATTTCATAGCCCATGGATTTGAGCGAATAGGCGAAATCGACGATCCCGGTCTTGTCCGTGACGCTTAATAGCGCGCGTCCTTTGTTCTGGTTCATTGGCGGATTAATTCCTTGAATTCGTTCTCTTCGATGACGCGCACGCCGATCTCCCGGGCCTTGCGCAGCTTGGAGCCGGGCTTGCTTCCGGCCACGACGAAGTCGGTTTTGGCGGATACCGAAGACGAGGTCTTGCCGCCCAGGCTTTTGATTTTGGCGGCGGCTTCTTCCCGCGTCATGGTGGAGAGCTCACCGGTGAGGACGAAGGTTTTTCCGGAGAGCGCCGCTCCGGCGGACGCGCTCTCGTCTTTTTGGAAGTTTAAGCCCGCGGCGGCGAGGCGCTTAAGCAGATGGCGCGCCTCCTTCGCGGCGAAGAACTCTCTGATGGACGCGGCCACGATGGGCCCGACTTCCTGGATTTTTTCCAAGTCGTCCGCGGCGGCCGACGCCAGCTCGTCCAGGGAATAAAGCGCGGCCAGGGTTTCCGCGGTTTTTTCCCCGACCTGCCTGATGCCGAGCCCGTAGAGCAGCTTGGCCAGCGGCTTCTTTCGGCTCTCGGCGATTTCCGAGAGCAGATTCTCCGCTTTCTTGTCTGCGAAAAGATCCAGCTTCATCAGGTCGTTTTTATCAAGGGTGTAGACGTCGGCGATGCTCTTGACGCGGCCGGCGTCCGCCAATTGATCCACCACCGCTTCCCCGAGGCCGCGGATGTCCATGGCCGAGCGCGAGGCGAAGTGCAGGAGCAGGCGCTTCAACTGCGCCGGGCAGGAGGGGTTGATGCAGCGAAAAGCCACGAACTCCTCTTCCTTGACGACCGGGCCGCCGCAGGCCGGGCAGGATTTAGGCGGCCGGATGTCGGATTCCCGGCTCGCGTCATGGTCGGAGACGACCTTGACGATTTTGGGGATGACTTCGCCCGCCCGCTCGATGAGGACGCTGTCTCCGATGCGCAGCCCCAAGCGCTTGATTTCCTCGAAGTTGTGGAGCGTCACGGAGCCGATGGTCACACCCGCGCAAAAAACGGGCTTGACCTTGGCCACGGGCGTGATGGCGCCGGTCCGTCCCACGGAGAATACGACGGCTTGGACGACGCTGGTGGCCTGCTGCGCCGGATACTTGAACGCCACCGCCCAGCGCGGGCTTTTGGACGTGAAACCCAGCTTGCTTTGCTGCGCGTAAGCGTCGACTTTGACCACGATGCCGTCGACCGGGTAGGCCAAGTCGGGCAGCGCGCGCTCCCTGAACTCATGATAGTAGCGGGCGACACCCGCGGCGTTCTTGAAGGACTCGGCCGGGCAGATGGGCAGGCCGTACTCGCCGCAGAGCTTGCGGAATTCGGAGTGGCTGGCGATGGCGACTCCCTCGCACACGCCGCAGGAGTGGACGTGGAAACGCAGCCGCCTTCCCGCCGTAACGCGCGGGTCTTTCTGGCGCAGCGAGCCCGCGGCGCAGTTGCGGGGATTGGCGAAAGGTTCGCGCCCGAGCTTCTTCTCGGCGTCGTTTATTTTCTTGAAGTCCTCGAAGGTGATGTGGACCTCGCCGCGCAGTTCCAAAAGCTTCGGGAGAGGTTTCTTCGCGGCTCTCAAGCGCAGGGGAATGGAGCGGATGGTCCGGGCGTTGGGGGTGACGTCCTCGCCGATTTCCCCGTCGCCGCGGGTCGCGGCGCGGACAAGAATTCCATTCTCGTAGGTGACGGCGCAGGACAGTCCGTCGATTTTCGGCTCCACGACGAAAACGGGGCGTTCGTTCGCGGGAAGAAGCTTCTCCAGTCGCGCGTTCCAGGCGTTGAATTCCTCTTCGTCGTACACGTTGTCCAGGGAAAGCATGGGCGCGGCGTGGCGCACCGGCTTGAACTCCGCGGAGGCGCGGCCGCCCACGCGCTGGGTCGGCGAGTCGGGGGAAACGGTTTCTGGCCAGCGCTCCTCCAAATCCTTGAGCTCGCGCATGAGCATGTCGTACTCGGTGTCGGAAATCTTGGGGGAGTCGAGCAGGTAGTAGCGCCGGTCGTGTTCCCGGATTTCGTCGCGCAGCTTCGCTATTTTAGAGAGGGTTTTGGGAGGAACCATTGCCTTTGGCGTCGCGTGCGATTTTGTCCAAGATGCCGTTGATGAACTTGGTCGACTCCTCCGAGGAGAATTTGCGCGTGATTTCGATGGCCTCATCAATGACGGCTTTTTGTGGGGTGCCGGGTAAAAAAAGCAGCTCGTAGGCGGCCACGCGCAGGATGTTCCTGTCCACCAGGGCCATCCGCTCCAGGCGCCAGTTTTGGGCCGCGGTTTCTATGGCCGAATCGATCTCTTTTTGTTTGGCGCGCGCGCCGATGATGAGAGCCTCGGAAAAGGCCGCGGTCTCCTCGTCCATCTCCGGCTGCGGCTTTTTGCCGCGCCGCAGGCTCAGCATCGCGGCTTCTTCGCTGGCGGGATAGGAGGAGACGTCGAGCAGGTAAAGCGCTTGCAGCGCCGATTCGCGAGCGAGCCTACGCCGTCCCACGGCTGAAGCGCTCCTTGAGCTTGAGCATGGCCACGGCGGCCAACGCCGACTCCCGCCCGCGGTCCATCTCTCCCCGCGTGCGCGCCAGGGCTTGGTTTTCGTCGTCCGGGGTGATGACCCCGAGGATGCAGGGAATCCGGGTTTTTAAGGAAATTTTCTGCAGGTGCAGGATGACGGCCCGGGCCATGTGGTGGTTCTGCGGGGTTTCGCCCTTGAGAACGGCGCCCAGCGCGATGACGGCGTCGAAGTCCCCGGAAAGGGCCATTTCTTGGACGGCCCAGGGGATTTCATAGGCGCCGGGCACGCGCACGACCTCGATTTGCGTGGCCCTAAAACCTTTGCTCTTGAGCGCCGCAAGGCAGCTCTTGAGCAGGCGCGAAACGACCCGCTCGTTGAAGCGCGAGGCGACGACGGCGATGCGCGGCGCTTGGCTCATGGGAGGATGTCGTCCGTGAGCCAATGGCCGAGCTTGCGCTTCTTCGTCTTGAGGTAGGCGGCGTTGTGCTTGTTGGCCGGCATTTCGATGGGGACGCGTCCGGCGACCTTGAGCCCGTAGCCTTCGATGCCCACGATTTTGCGCGGGTTGTTGGTCATGATCTTAATCGAGCTCAAGCCCAGGTCGGCCAAGATCTGCGCGCCGATGCCGTATTCGCGCAGGTCCGGCTTGAAGCCCAGCGCCAGGTTGGCCTCGACGGTGTCCAGGCCCTTGTCCTGGAGCCCGTAGGCGCGGATTTTATTCAGGAGCCCGATGCCGCGGCCCTCCTGGTAAAGATAGAGCAGGACGCCGCGTCCGGCCTTGGCGATTTGCCGCATGGCCGCGGAAAGCTGCTCGCCGCAATCGCAGCGCATGGAGAAAAGGCTGTCTCCGGTCAGGCATGAGCTGTGCACGCGCACCAGCACGTTGCGGGCGTCCGCGACGAAGCCCTTGACCAGGACCAAGTGCTGCTTTTGGGTCAAGGTTTCCTCGTAGAGATGCACGGTGAATTCGCCAAAGCGCGTGGGAAGCTTGGCGCTGGCCATGCGCCGGACGAGCCTGTCCTTGGCGCGGCGGTACTCGATGAGGTCCTTGATGGTGACGAGCTTGAGCTTGTGCTTTTTGGCGAAGCGCGCGAGATGGGGAAGCCGCGCCATGCTGCCGTCCGTATTGAGGATTTCGCAGATGACGCCGGCCGGGTAGAGGCCCGCGAGCCGCGCCAAGTCCATCGCCGCTTCCGTGTGCCCCGCGCGCACCAGCACGCCGCCGTGTTTGCCGCGCAGGGGGAAAATGTGGCCGGGGCGGATGAGGTCCTCGGGCTTGGTCCGCGGGTTCAGAAGGGCCTTGATTGTGTTCTCGCGGTCTTTGGCGGAAATTCCCGTGGTCGTGCCCTTCTTGGCGTCCACGGATACGGAAAAAGCGGTGTCGCGCCCGGGGCTCGGCAGGGCGCTGCGCCCCGGCTCGACCATGGGGCGGATGTCGAGGGCGTCCAGGCGCTCCGCGGTCATGGGCACGCAGATGAGGCCGCGCCCGTGCTGGGCCATGAAGTTGACCGCTTTCTGCGTGCATTTCTCCGCCGCGATGACGAGGTCGCCCTCGTTTTCCCGTTCGGGATCGTCGATGACCACGACCATGCGGCCCCGCCGGATGTCTGCGATGGCGTCTTCGATGCGGTCGAACTGTGTCATGTCAGTGAGCGTTTTTTTGCCAGGTGATTCTATCACATTCAATCCCGGAATGGCCGCCGGGCCGTCTTTTAAGTTAGAATCTTCTGGATGAGTGCCAATTCGCCGTGGTCGTGCTCGTATTGCCAGTCCGCGATTAGCTGGGACCAGCTTTTTACCTTCACCAAGGCCGGGGCGGCCCATCTGGACTGCTTTAAGAAAGACGCCTTGGGGCGCGGCAAGAGCCAGGCGGCGCTCGATCTTTTGGAATCGGAGCTCAAGCTTCTGGTGGCCTACAAGAACGCGGCCAAGGCGGCTCCCGACGGCGAGTTGAAAGCCCTCCTTGAGACCAATGGAAAGGAGACCGAAAAGCACGCGGCGGTTCTGACCAAGCATTTGGCGACCGCGTAGGGCTCTATTCTTCCGGTCCAGCCCCGCTTCGCCTCGTCTTCAGGCGCGAACGGCGTCGAGTCCGCGCGGCTGTCGCGATGACGCTGACGATATCGTCGACATCCCGGGCGGTCAGCTTGGGGCTGGTGGGCAGGTCGAATCCTCTTCTGGAGAAATCTTCGGCCACGGGAAAAGTTTCCTGCCGCGCGCCCCTGTAAACGGGATGCAGGTGCAGCGGCCGAAAAATAGCCCGCGTCTGGATCGCGCGGGAATTCAAGAAATGGACCAACTGGTCCCGCGTCATGGGAAAGCCGCTCGAGACGAAGGCGGTATAGCGCCAATAGACGCTGCGCGTATGAAGCGGCTCCGGCAGTATTTCGATGCCCGGCACCGAGGCCAGCCGGCGATTGTAGAGGTCCGCGACCCGGCGCTTGCCCGCCACGGTCCGCTCGAGTTTTTCTAATTGGGCCAGCGCGACGGCGGCATGGAGATTCGACATGCGGTTGTTCATCGCCAAACCGTTAAAAGCCGTGCGGTTTTCCGGCGCCGGGGAACGCAGCAATCTCGCGCGCTTTAGGGAGCGTCGGCTGGGAAAAACGATCATTCCGCCTTCGCCGCTGGCGATGAGCTTGTTGTGGAAGCTGAAGCATCCGGCGTCGCCGATGCTTCCTGCGCGGCGGCCGTTGCATTCGGCTCCCGCCGCCTGGGCGGCGTCCTCGATGATGGCGATGCGCCGATGGCTCGCGGCTTTTTTTACCGCGTGCATGTCTGCCGGGCGCCCGTAGAGGTGCACGGCGATAACGGCGCGGGTGCGCCGGGTGATGGCCGCTGAAAGCGCGGCCGGATCGATTGTCAGGGTTCCCGGCGCGCAATCCACGAAGCGGACCGACGCGCCTAGGAGCGTCGCGGCGAAGGCGGTGGCGGAAAAGGTTAGAGCGGGGACGATGACTTCATCCCCTTTTCCAATTCCCAATGATTGCAGCGCCAGCATAAGCGCGGAACTGCCGCTGGAGACGGTCATGGCGTAGCGCGCTCCGCAATACCGCGCGAAGGCCCGTTCCAGGCGGGCGACGTACTCGCCTTGCCACGACAGCCAGCCGCGGCGCACGCAATCTTTAAGGTAGGCGATTTCGCGCGCGCCTACGACTGGCGCGTCGAGAGGATACATGCGGCAACGATACCAAATCCAAGTTGGCGCCACAAAACAGCGGTGCTGATTGCGCGGCAATTCGACGCCGGTTGTTGCCCGTGCCGGGAGAAATTGTTTCAATTGGCTCATGATGGTCTCGCTCATCATACCCACGTTCAACGAGGCCGAGAATATCTTGCCGCTCATTAAGCGGCTTGACCAGGCTCTTAGCGGGTCCCGCGAGATTCTTATCATGGATGATGACTCCTCTGACGGAACGTGGAAAATCGCCGCCGAGAGAGCGCCGTTTTATCCGGATTCGCACGTGCGGCCGGTGCGCCGCCTGCGCGATCATGGACTCGCGCGCAGCCTTCAAGAAGGCGTGAGCCTTGCCCGGGGAGACATCGTGGTCATCATGGACGCCGACTTGTCCATGCCGCCGGAAATGGTTCCGGAACTGGTCCGGCGCGTCGCCGCGGGGAGCGACTTGGCCGTAGGCTCCCGCTATCTGCCGGGAGGGGCGCCCAAGCGTCATTTAACCTGCGCGAAAGATTCCCGTTTGGGGATTTGGCTGAGTTCGGCCCTAAATTCTATACTTCGTCTGTGGCTTTCCCCGCGCCTCACCGATTACACGAGCGGATTTGCCGCCGTGAGGCGCGGACTACTGGAAGATATTCCCTTTCGCGGCAGGCACGGCGAATATTTCATCGCCTTGGCTTATCTGGCGCAAAAACGAGGCTATAAGGTCGTTGAAGTCCCCTACGTTTGCACTCCGCGCACACGCGGAGAATCAAAAACCGGGCGGTGCCCATGGGATTACGCGCGCCGCGGCTGGGGATACGCGGCCGTGGCGGTTGGCTTGCGATTTGGATTTTGAAGCAGGACGATGATGATTCCAATCGGGGCGAACCTTTCGCTTGAACCCAGGCTTCGACGGCCGCTTCCGAAGGGGAAGGGCGCCGGAATCCGTTTTCCCATTCCGGTTTGCGCTCCTGTCTTGCGGGGGAATGAAGAGAAGTATGTTCGGAAATGCATCCGCGAGGGCTGGGTTTCGTCGTTAAGCCCCATGGTGCGGCTGTTTGAAAAAAAGTTCGCGCGGAAAATAGGAGCCGCGCGGGCCGTGAGCTGCTCGAGCGGGACGGCGGCCCTGCATTTGGCGCTCAAGGCCGCGGGCGTGGGGCCCGGGGATGAGGTCGTTATTCCGGCGTTCGCCATGATCGCGGTCGCCAACGCCGTGACGTACTGCGGCGCCAAGCCTGTGCTTGTTGATTGTGATTCCAGCACATGGAATTTGGACGCGGAGTCCCTGCCGGCGAGGATGAGCGCGCGGACCAGGGCCGTTATCGCCGTCCATACCTACGGCCGCCCGGCCGATTTGACGCGGCTCGCCGGCTTGTGCCGGAAGCGGCGCGTCCGGTTGATCGAAGACGCGGCCGAAGCCTTGGGCGGCGGATTTCGCGGCCGCGCGCTGGGCACTTTCGGCGATGCGGGCGTTTTCAGCTTTTATGCCAACAAGGTCATGACCACAGGGGAGGGCGGAATGGTCGTGACGGATAATTCATCCATGGCGGAGCGGGCGCGGTTCCTGCGGGACTTCGCCTTCGGCAAGGAAAGGCATTTCTGGCATGCGGAAATCGGGTACAACTACAGAATGAGCGGGCTTCAAGCCGCCGTGGGCTTGGCTCAGCTTGAGCGCCTCAATCGGCTGCAATTGGCGCGCGACCGCAATGCGCGGATTTATCGCGCCGCGCTTGAGGGCATTCCCGGACTGAGGCTTCCGCTCCCATGCCAAGGGCATTCCAATTGGGTCTTTGGAACCGTGGTTGAGCCGGAATTTGGGATTTCACGCGATGCGCTGCGATGGTTTCTTGCCCGGAACGGGATTGAAACCAGGGGGTTCTTCATTCCCATTCATCGCCAGCCGGCTTACAGACGGATGTTCACGGGGGAGCATTATCCCGTTTCGGAATTTTTGGGGAACAACGGCCTCTATTTTCCGTCTTCCTCGGCCTTGACGCGGAAAGAGATCGGGTATATTTGCGCGACGATTAAGCGCGCCCGGAATCTTCGGTGAGGGCAGCGAAAATTATTTCCGTCGTTTGGGAGTGGCTGCTTTTGGCGGGCGTGTGCGGCGTGTTCCTGCTTTTGGCGGCGCGCCGCCCCGGTTCGCCCGGCATCGCGTACGACGAAGTCATGGAACCCAACTTCGGGATGGCGATGGCGGAAAATCTTTATCCGCGAATCAATGCCGTAACGGAACATTGCGCGGAGGTTCCAACGACCGACTGGTTCGTCACGCTGGCCGGGCGTGAATGGCCGCTGTGGGTTCCTCAGCCCTACGACTGGTCGGGCTTCGTCATGTACTTGACGGCTGCAGTCTTTCATTGTGCCGGATGCTCCATCGCTGCTCTGCGCGGTACCGAAGCGGCCATGGGCGTGGCGATGATCGTGCTGTTTTTTATTTTTTGCCGCTTCTGGTTGCCGCCGCTATGGGCGCTTGCCGCGGCGCTTTTTTTGGCGGTCAATCCCGCCTTTGTCATTTGGGGACGGCTCTGCTTTTGGGCGGTTGAGATGCTCGCGGCTTTTTTCGCGCTGACTGCGGCGGCGTGCTTCGCACGGTGGTGGCGTTCGAAAAGCCGTGCCGCCCTATATTGGGGATGTTTTTTTCTAGGTTTCGGCATCAACGGAAGCGTTAAAATCCTTGCGTTCTGGGTTGCTTATCCTGTCCTTTACCTTCTTTTTATCCCGAAGGAGCGCAGGCTGCGGGGGATGGAACTGTTCTTTTGCGGCTTGGCGTTCGCTGCGGGGGCCGCCAATTTCATCATCTTCAACGTCGTCCGCGGATTTCCGACGTTTCGCGTTCTTCTGATTCATCTTTGGGTCCCCACGGCGTGGGGCGTCGATAATCTGCATATCGCGGGCAACATGACCGTTCGGTGGCGGCAGTTTGCCAATGTCCTCAACGGGCAAGCGCCGGCTCTTAGCACCGGCGGCAACGCGCCGGTCAGCCGGCTTTTTCCAGACTTGTTTATTATCAGCTTCCTGTGGCTTATAGGAAAATGCCTGTGGAGTAAGAGATGGAGCCTTCGAAAACCTGCCGCGGTAATCATGGCCTTGTGCGGCATTCTTTTTTTATGCATTTGTTTTACGCCGGCGGCATTGTCTGCCGAGCATCCGCTCATCCTTTGGCCCTTTGCCATGCTTGTGGTTGTTCTCAGCATTTTTTCTTTGTTTGAAATCCGGGGTTTCGGAGGAATCGGCCGTTGGCTGGCAGTGGGATGTTTCGTAGCCGCGGCGGCCTGGTCCTGGCGGTTCGATCGCGCGTATTTTTCCACGCTTGAGAGCACGAAGGGCGAAGGTTTTTGGAGCGGCGCGCCGACTGATGCGGCGTATTACTTGGGAGAAAAACATATAGACACCGTCGTTTGCCTGGCGTGGGGAATGGCCGAGCAGATTTATTTTGTCAGCAAAGGAAAGATCATCCCCGATGACGGATTTAGTTTCGGAGGCGGAGTTTCTCCGCGGCTTCTGGCGGCCTATCGCGGATGGCTGCGCGACCCAGCCCGGCGGTATTTGATGCCGGCCGGCCCCGCGTCAAGGTTCAACGGACGAGCCGCTTTGGAGGAAGAGCTTTACAAGGAGCATAAAACGCTCATTCTCGAAAAAACCTTCACTGACGGGATGGGCGTTCCGGTTCTGCTTCTATACAGGGTCGGGTCGCAGCGGCCGCCTCGAAAAGGACCGCCGAAGATTCTTAGGATATGATAGAATAAGGCTGCAGTGAGAGGAGCTGGATGCTGGACGAGGTAAAAAATCATGGGCGACATCAGCTTCGGCGAAATCATAGTCATCTTGGTGGTGGGATTGATTCTCTTCGGTCCCAATAAAATCCCCGAGTTCGCGCGCCAGTGCGGCCGCGCCGTCAACATGTTCAAGAAGGGGCTCAAGGAAGGCTTCGACGACGAGGACAAATCCGCCGCTCGGCCCAAGAAAACCCAAGACGAGGCACAGGCCCCGGACGCGAAGGACACGAAAAGCCTGCCGCACCAGTAAAGCCGGCTTTTCCGCATGAGATCCGGCTCGGCGGTCGTCTTTACCGCCGGTTGCTTCAACCGCCTCCATCCGGCTCACGTGCTCATGCTTGAGGCCGCGCGCTCGTTGGGCAAGCGCTTGGTCGTGGTCCTGGCCCACGACGCCCACAACCGCAAGCCCAACGCCGTGCCCGCGAAAATCCGACTCGCTCGGCTCAAGAGCCTGGGCATCGCCGACGCGGTCATCGTGGGCCGCCCCGACAGCTTCGTCCGCTCCCTGCGGCGGATAAAGCCCGATGTTTTGGCGCTCGGGCACGACCAAAGGCTGCCCGATAAGGAAACGGAGAAGGCAATCAAACGGATGAAGATCAAGATCGTGGTTCTGCCGTGGTTCGCGGGCAAGGAGAAAACCCTTGAGTTTGCTCATCGATAAAATCGCCCGTTCCGGAGCGGTCTCCGATTTTCCCATGCCTTTCGCCGCGCATTTAAACGAGCTGCGCCGCCGCCTCATCAACGCGGTGCTGATTCTGGCGACGGGCGCCGTGCTGATTTTTTATTTTTCCAACCGCATCCTCGATTACTTGGCCCGGCCGGTGGGCACGCTGATTTTCATTTCCCCGCTGGAGGCTTTTCACGCTCGGCTGGAAGTCGCCTTGGCGGGGGGGCTGATTCTGACCATGCCGCTGCTGCTGCGCCAAGCCTGGCTTTTTCTGGCGCCGGCTTTGAGCGTGGAATGGCGCAAGACCGTGCTGCGCATGCTGCCGCTGTCCTATCTTTTGTTCGCGGCCGGGTCATCGCTTGGTTTTTTCGTGGTCATCCCCGCGACGCTCAAGTTTCTGCTCGCTTTCGGCACGCAGAGCGTCAGGCCCATGATGACCTTGGGCGCATACCTGGGATTCGTGGTGAAGATGACGCTGGCGTTCGGCGCGGTGTTCCAGATGCCGCTGGTTTTCTACGCGCTCAACCGGGCCGGCCTGGTTGAGAGAGAATCCTTCGCGAGCTACCGCAAAGGCGTTTATTTCCTGTGCTTCGTGGCCGGCGCCTTCCTAAGCCCCGACGTGTTCGCCCAGTTCTGCATCGCCATCCCCTCCATCGTTCTTTTCGAAATCACTCTGCTGGCCATGCGCCAATAGGCGCCGGCGCGCCGCCGATGCCCGACGCAATTCCCGGACGACCGCGGCGCTGGGACCGCCTCTACATTTTCCTGGCCGCGACCTACCTGGCGGAAGGCTTTTCCGGCGTTGCCTACGAGCCGGTTTCCTACCTGCTCAAGAACGATCTGCATCTCTCGGCCGGGCAAAGCGCCATGTTCGTCTGGTGGATGACCTTTCCTTTCCTGATTAAGCCTCTCTTCGGCTTCTTGAGCGATTTAGTTCACATCGGCAGGATGCGGCGCAAGCCGCAGATTATGATCGCCTCGGGCGTCGCCGCGGCGGCGTGGGCGATTCTGGCCCGCATGCATCATTACGATTATGGGATGGTCCTGGCGCTTCTCGTTCTCGTCAACGTCGGGATGTGCGCGTCGGACGTCGTCTGCGAGGCGGTCATGGTGGAGCAGGGGCAAAAAGATCGGGCCACCGGCGCCTACCAAGCCGTCAAGGTCGGCGCCCTCTACGCCGCCTTGGCTGCGACGGGCATCGGCGGCGGGTGGCTCTACGCGCACGTGCCCCTGCGCCTCATTTTCGCCATGACCGCGCTGTTCACGCTCATGATTTTCGTCGGGGCGGCTTTTTCCCGCGAGCGGGATTTCCCCGCGAAGGGGACCGCCCGCCTGGCCGTCCTGAAGCCTTTTTTGAGCGATCGGCGCTTCTGGATTCTGGGCGTGGTGGTCTTTCTCTGGAGCTTTTATCCCTTCCTGGGCACGGCCCAGTTCTACTACCAAAGCGAGGTTTTGAAATTCGGCCCCGTGTTCATTGGCTTCCTCGGCACTCTTTCGGGAGTTCTGGGAGTCGCGGCGGCGGCTCTCTACGCGCGCGTCGCGGGGCGGGTGTGGAGCACGGAGCGCCTGGTCAAGGGCGCCGTGCTCTTCGGCTGTCCCTTGAGCCTTCTCTTCGTCTTTTATCTCGGGCCGGCGTCCGTCATCGCCGTCACCGTCGTGTGGGGCTTAGTCGGAGTTTTTTTCCGCTTGGCGCTGATGGATTTGGCCGCGCAGTTCTGCCCGCCGTACGCCGAAGCCACGGCTTTCGCCGTTTACATGGCGGCGTTCGATTTCGCCGAAGCCGGGTCGAACGCGGTCGGAGGCAGGCTTTACGATTGGCTGCAGGCGGTTTTCACGCGGACGCCGAATCCGGCGTACGCCGCGGTCGTGGCGCTCTCCGCGGTGGGCGCGTGCTGCACGCTGTCCTGCTGGTGGCTGCTGCCTTACTTGAATTTCGAGACTGCGGCCCGGGAAGCCTCGCCGGCCAGCATTTTCCGGTAGGCGTCCATCAGGATATGGGTGGCGGACGGTCCGATGGAGTTGGTTTCCTCGTAGTGATCGCCGGGCAGGCGCGGCAGCATCAGCCTGGTGTCTGAAATCTTGAAGTCGTAGTTGGGCACGATGTAGCCGAGCTCGTCGTTGGCCAGGCCCACGATGATGCCGACGCGCGCGTGAAGTTCCTGGCGCAGATACGGTCCCTTGGGCGCGCGGGCCAAGTCCGGAGGGTTTGGGTTGTTGGGCTTGATGAGCGGGTGGCCGAAGCGGTAGCGGCCGTCGTAGCCTCCGATGGCGAGTTCGGGGAACAATTCGCCCGGCACGCCCAGAATCTCTACCGGCCCCAGCCGCACCAGGGCGATCTCCGTCTTGACGCGCGGCTCCTGGGCTTTGGAAATCGGGAAGAACAGCATCTGCTTGAGGGGAATCCAGTAAGTCATCCACTTGGGCATAGGCTTGCCGTCCTTTCCGAAGACGCGGTGCCCGTAGGTCAGGTGCGGGAGCAGGAGCAGATAGCGCGAGTTTTCCACGGGAACGAGCAGGGTCCGGCTGGAAAAGGAGACGGAAGGCGGCGCGATGGGCTTGGCCTTGGCGATGATTCGTAAGGCGTCGTCGGCCAGGGTGGTCCCGACGCGGTCCATGTCCTTGATTTCCTGCGGCGGTCCGCCCTTGCGGTCGACGTCGGGGGTCAAAAGCCCGCCGATGACGCCGCTCTGAAACACGCAGGCACCGCCGGTCTTGTCTTCGACGGTCTTGCACAGGACTCCGGGATAATCGGCCGAGACTTCGTAGTTGTCGTCCCACATGACCTCGGGGTGGCAGGACCAGCGCACCAAGGTTCCGATGGTCTTCGTGGGTGGCTTGAGGCCGCGGAACTGCAGGACATCCAGCTCCGGATCGATGACCACCGGGTCGCGGCTGTCGCGGCACAATCCGGCGGGGTTGACGTCCGTTTCCGCCGCGTAGAAGCGCGCGGGCTTGAGATTTTTATCCAGCGTCTTGACCAAATTCGCCACGGCCTTGATGATGCTCTCGCGGTAGCGCTTGTTGACGCCGGAGACGCCCGGAAACCGGCCCCAGAGCCCCAAGGAGTCCGGCGTTGAATGGGAGTGCGTGGCGGAGACGAAGAGATAGCGGTTTGGGCCGGTCCACCCGGCCTCGCGGCGCATGTCTTGGACGTCGCGGCGGTAGAGCCCGATGGTGTCGACGGCCACGAGAGCGACTGTTTTGCGCCCGTCTGACACGAGCAGGGCCCGCGCGTAAAGGTGATCGTGAATGCCGGTGGGTTTTCTTCCCGAGGCGCCGAAGCCCGCCAGCCAAATGGTTTCGTGGGCCAAATCGGGGGTGATGTCGGTCTTTCCCGCGGCGACGAGCCAGACGGCGCGGGAGGCCGCCGAAGCGGGCAAAGCCTCTAAGAGGGGAAAAAGCGCGAAGAGGGAAAGCGCCAGCGATAATCTTTTTTTCATGGCATTTGACCGGCTGCGGCCGGCGTGCCCTCCAGTATTCTAAGCGCGTCCTCGCGCAAAAGCACGGTGTCGCGCGCGGTCGGGGAAGTTTTGGGGTAGTCCAACGTGCAGTGGAGCCCGCGGCTTTCCTTGCGCCGCATCGCCGAGATGACCACGGCCGCCGCGATTTCGGCCAGGTTGCGCAGTTCGATGAGGTCGGGCGTCAGAATGAAATCCCAGTAGTAGCGGTCAATCTCCTGCTTCAAGAGCCGCAGGCGTCCCAGAGCCCGTTCCAGGCGCTTGTCCGTGCGCACGATGCCGACGTAGTTCCACATGAGCCGGCGGATCTCGTCCCAGTTGTGGCTGATCATCACGGCTTCGCCTTCCGGCATGGCCCGCCCCGGGTTCCAGGCCGGCGGCTCGTAGGCGGAGAGCTCGGGCTTGCGTCCGATTTCTTTAAGGCGCAGGAAAAGCCGGTGCGCGAAGACGCAGCCCTCCAGCAGAGAGTTGGACGCGAGCCGGTTGGCGCCGTGGAGGCCGGTGCACGACGCCTCTCCCAAGGCGAAAAGCCCCGGAATCTGCGTTTGCGCCCACTCGTCGACCTGCACGCCGCCGCAGAAATAGTGCGCCGCGGGAACCACGGGGATGGGCTCCTTGGCCATATCGATGCCCAAAGAGGAGAGCCTCTCGTTGATGTGGGGAAAGCGCGAGGCCAGAAAATCCGCGGGCTTATGGGTCATGTCCAGGTAGACGCAGTCGTCGCCCGTGCGCTTCATCTCGGCGTCGATGGCGCGGGCCACGATATCCCGGGGCGCGAGTTCGCCCTGCGCGGAATATTTTTTTATGAAGGCCGTTCCGTCGGAGAGGATTAGGCGTCCGCCTTCTCCGCGCAGCGCCTCGGACAGCAGAAACGAGCGCGCCTTCGGGTGATAGAGGCAGGTGGGGTGGAACTGAACGAACTCCATGTTGGAGAGCGCCGCCCCGGCGCGAAAGGCCATGGCCATGCCGTCCCCGGTGGCGATGTCGGGGTTGGTGGTGTAAAGATAGACCTTGCCGGCGCCGCCCGAGGCCAGGACGACGGCCGAGGCCGTGAAGGCGTGGATGCGGGAGGTCTTGCGGTCCATGGCGTAGGCGCCGCGGCAGCGGCCTTGGCCGTCCTGGATGAGGTTGACGGCGATGTGGTTCTCGAAAAACCGGATGTTGCGGTGCGCCCGGCAGCGCGCCAGCACGGCGTGCTCGATTTCCCGGCCGGTCAAGTCGCCGCAGTGCAGGATGCGGCGGTGGGAATGGCCGCCCTCCAAGCCCAAGTCGACCGCCGCGCCCTTGCGCGAAAAATTGACGCCGATGTCCTGCAACTCCCGAATCCGCTCCGGCGCCTCGGCCACGGTCAGGCGCACGATTTTCTCGTCGCACAGGCCGGCGCCGGAAACCAGGGTATCGCGGACGTGGTTATCGAAGCTGTCCGTTTCCGCCGTGACGGCTGCGATGCCGCCCTGGGCGTAGTTGGTGTTGGATTCCGCGGCTTTCTTCTTGGTGACGACGGCGACGGTTCCCAGCTCCGCGAGCTTGAGCGCGCTCAAGAGCCCCGCGATGCCGCTGCCGACGATGAGGTAATCCGATTGCTGGTTCATTTCCTTGCCTTCTCGAGGCGGGAATGATAAATTTTAACATATACGTTTCGCATAATCGAATACACATGATCCGAAGCTTTGAAGGCCGCTCTCCGCGCATCCATAAGGACGCTTTCGTTCATGACGCCGCCGAGGTCATCGGCGACGTGGGGGTGGGCCAAAAGTCCTCGATTTGGCCCATGGCCGTTTTGCGCGGCGACGTCGGCAGCGTCCGCGTCGGCGAGGAGAGCAACATCCAGGATTGCGCGGTCATCCACTGCCGCAAGGAGCATCCCACGCGGCTGGGCCGCGGCGTGACGGTGGGCCACGGCGCCGTGGTTCACGGAGCGCGCGTCGGGGATTTTTGCCTGATCGGCATGGGCGCGGTCGTGATGGAGGCCGACATCGGCCGGGAGTGCCTTATCGCCGCCGGCGCCGTCGTCACGCCGGGGACGAAGATTCCGCCGCGAAGCCTGGTTTTGGGTCTGCCCGCCAAGGCCGCGCGCCGGCTTTCCGCCGCGGAGTTGAAATCCCTGCGCCAAAGCGCCGCGGCCTACGTCGCCTTGGCGCGCCGGCACCGCGCCACATCCCATGTCCAGCTTTGAGATGGCCGCGGCCTGGTTCGCCACGGGCGCCGTCTGCGGCGCCGCGGCGGTGGCCGGAGCCGCCATGCTGTGGCGGCGGCGGCTGGGGCGGTTTCTGTCATTCGCCGCGCACGAGATCAACACGCCGCTGACCGCGGTCAACATGACCGTCCTTAATTTTATTTCCGGAGCCCTGGGCCCGGTGGAAAAAACCCAGGAGCCGTGGTTCAAGATGCTGCGCGAGCAGGCGGAGCGGCTGGCCGGAATCATGGGCGACTTGCGAGACTTCATCCACTTGAAGCTGCGCGACGGAATATCCCTGCAGCTTGAGGATGTCGAGCCGGCGCCGATTTTGACGGCCGCGGTGGAATCGATTTCCTGGGGCTTTTCCCAGGCCGGCGTCGCCGTCCGGACCGAGGCGGACGCTGATTTGCCGAAGGTCCGGGCCGACGCGGAGCGGCTGCAGCGCGTCATCACCGCCGTCTTGTATCATTGCCGGAAGTTCCGCGCTTCCGGGAGCATCGAGGCGTCCGTCAAGGCCGCGCCGCCCGGCCGCGTCCGCATCGATTTCGTTTACGCGGGCGCGAAGACTTCGGCGGAAGAAAGCGGCCGTTCTCTGGCGCTTTATTATCCGGCGCGCGTGCGCAAGGACCATATCCTGACCGCGACGGGGCTGGGACTGGGCGTTTTGAGGTTGTTCTTGCAAGGGCAGGGCGGGGACCTTTTTGTTTCCGTCCTGCCCGACGGTCGCTCGGCCATCGGCATAGAGCTGGCCGTGGCGGACGGGAGGCCATAAATGGCGACAAAAATATTGATCGTTGACGACGAGCCGGCCATCGCGGAAAATCTGCAGGCCATTTTATCGGCCAAGGGCTACGAGACGTTCTGCGCCTTCGACGGTTCCGAGGCCGTGGCCAAGGCGCGTAAAGAGAAGCCGGACTTGATTCTCCTGGACGTGATGCTCCCCAAGATGGACGGCTTCGACGTCTGCCGAGTCTTGAAGTCCGACGCGGAAGGCGCCAAGATGAAAATCCTGATGACCACGGGCCTTGACCGCATGGGCGACGTGGAAAAGGCGTTCCAGTGCGGCGCTTCCGACTACATCATCAAGCCCTTCGGGACGGTCCGGCTTCTCCAGAAAGTGGAAAAGCTTCTCGCGGGGACATGAGATACAGCTTCTCTCCGATTTCTCCCCGCCGCGCTTACCGGCGGCTTTATACGGCCTACGGCGCGCAGGGGTGGTGGCCGACGACGCCGCGCGGCGCGGAGTCCCCCGCGTATTATCCGGGGCGCGGCGCGAAGATTTCAGAAAGGGAGCGCGCGGAAATTTGCGTGGGCGCGGTCCTGGCCCAGAACACCAATTGGTCCAACGCGGAAAAGGCGCTGGCCGCGCTGCACCGCGCGAAAATATGGACGCTCAAGGACTTGGAAAAATTGACGCCGAGGCGCCTGGCCGGACTCATTCGCTCCTCCGGTTATTTCCGGCAGAAGGCGAAAAAACTCAAGGCCTTCGCGGCCTACGCCGCGTCCCGCGGCAAAACGCTGGCGCGCTGGCTCGCGGCGCCTTTGCCGGAATTAAGGCGCGAGCTCCTGAGCCTGTGGGGCGTGGGCCCGGAAACCGCCGATTCGATTCTGCTCTATGCCGGAGGGCGTCCCGCGTTCGTCGTCGACGCCTACACCCGGCGCCTGGCCGAGCGCCTGGGCTGGCTGCGCCGTCCCGATTACGCCGCGGCGCAGGAGTACCTGGTCCGCCGCCTGCCCAAATCAGCCCGCCTCTACAACGAATTTCACGCCCTGGCCGTGAGGCTGGCCAAGGAGCATTGCCGCGCGACGCCTCGCTGCGAGGGCTGCCCGCTGCTTGACGGCTGCCGCTACGGAGCCGCGCATGCCTGAGGGCGCGGCTTTGGAGCGGGCTTGGGACGCGCTGGAGCGGGGCGAGCCCCGCGCGGCGCTAGGCATTCTGGGCGCGCGGGTTCCGGCGGCCATGGCGGTCGAGCGCGATTTCGTGGCGGCCGAGGCGTGGCGCGCCATGGGTTATTTTCCAAAGGCCGAGGCGCTCTATCGGCGCGTGCTTTCCCGGCGGGAAGCGGACCAAGACCTTCTTTCGGATTCGGCCATGGCCATGGCGGCCATCCACAGGAGTTTGGGCCGCGTCGGCCGGGCGCGGAATTTCTTGAACGACGCGCGGCGCTTTTCCAAAAAATTCCGGACGCCGGATTACGCCCGGCGCTTGGATCTCGAGGACGCCTTGATCGACAGGGCCCGGGGGCTTTATCCGAAATGCCTGGCGCGCTTGCGGAAACTGTTTTCCGCCTTCGCGGCCGAGAGGGACTTCGCGTCGGCCGCCTTCGCGCTTTGGGCCATGGGCGGGGCCCGGCGCTTTTCCGGGGATTTGCGCGGCGCTATCGGCGATTTCAAGAAATCCCTGGTTTTCGCGCGAAAGGCCTCGGACCAGACGGCCGCGGCTTACGCCTTTCTGGGCCTGGGCGGGGCGGCGCGCGTCGCGGGCCGGCTGGGCGATTCGGAGATTTTCTACGCGCGGGCCGCTCGCCTCTTGGCCGGCACGCAGGACGCTTTCGGGCGGGCCTACGCGGAGTGCGGCCTGGCCAACGCCTTGCGGCAGAAAGGCGACTACGCGGCGGCGGCCAAGCGCTATCGAAAAGCCTATCGGCTCTATTCCTCGTTGGGCGACGCCGTGGATCTGGCTTACGTGGACTGGGGGTTGGGTCAAGTCGCTTTTCATTCCGGGGACATTGAATCGGCCCGCCGGAAATTTGCAGCGGCCCTGGCCGCGTTTGAAAAAGCCGGAGAGGCGCGCGGCGTGGTCATTGCCCGCATGGCGCTGGCCTCCGCGCTTCACGCCGGCGGGCGGACCAAGCCGGCGGAATCCTTGTTTCGCCAAGCGCTGCTCTCGAGCCGCCGGGCGAAAATCCACGCGCACTTGGAGGCGCTGACGTGAATCCGACGAAACCCGCGTTGCTGGCGCCGTTTTTAGCCCTCTTGTCCGCCGCTCCGGTCTTGGCCTTGGCGACGGGAACGCCGCCCGCGGCCGCCTCGTCTGCGGAGACGGCGGCGTTCGTTTCAACGGCGGCGTCGGACGCGATGAGCCGGCCCGCCCCGGACTTGGACGAGGAGTTGAAGATGGCCGATCGGGATTACGAGGCCGGCCTCCAGGATTTCGAGTCCACCCAGATCGCGCAGGGGCGCGCCGAAATGGCGCGGGCTTTCGGCGTCATCGTCTCGAACTTGAGCGATCCGGGCTTGACCGATTCGATGCACTCCGAGTTCGGGGCCATGCTTTATAAAATCCGCAATTGGAACGAGCTGCGCCAAGCTGGCGACGCGGCGCCGGATCTCGACGTCTCGCCCGAGGCGCTGAATTTGTCCTCGGGAACGGACGTGGTCAAGATGCAGCCCATCCCTCTGGACCCGACCAACCCCATCGTCCAGCGCTTCATTCAAATCTACACCCAGCGCCGCCCGCGCTCGGTCGAGGAGGCGCTCTCCCGCTCCGGCCTGTATCGGGGCATGATTTTAAAGGCGCTCAAGAAAAAAGGCCTGCCCCCGGAGCTGCTTTATCTGGTGATGACGGAAAGCGAGTTCAAGTACGACGCCTTGTCCCGCTCGGGGGCCGCCGGGCTCTGGCAGTTCATGCCGGGAACGGCCCGCAAGTACGGGCTTAAGGTGACGTATTGGAACGACGAGCGCTATGAGCCAGAGAAGGAGACCCAGGCCGCGGTCGACTATCTCTACAATCTCTATCAATGGTTTGGAGACTGGGATTTGGCCCTGGCGGCGTATAACCGCGGCGAGGGCGGGCTGGGCCAGGACCTGCAAGCCAGCCGATCCTTGAGCTTTAACGCGCTTTCCAGCCGCGACGCCCTGCCCGAGCAGACGCATTTCTACGTTCCCAAGTTCGAGGCCTGTGTTTTGATCGGCGAGCATCCCGAGAAATACGGACTTCACCCGCATTACCAGACGCCCGACTCCTACGACGCGGTGAAGCTGCCGCGCGCCCTGGATTTAGGCATCGCGGCGCGCTGCGCCGGCACGACGCTCGATGAGCTGCGCCGCCTCAACCCCGAGCTGCGGGAGTGGTGCACGCCCAAGGACGCTCCCAATTTCGAGCTGAAGATTCCGCGCGGGACCAAGGATGTTTTTCTGGCGGCGCTGGACCAGGTCAAGGACTGGAACCCGGGCCCCACGCTCCTCCGCTACCGCGTGCGGCCGGGAGATTTCCTGGGGAGAATCGCCCGCCTTCACCATACGACCGTGCGGAGCATCATCGAGACCAATAAAATTCGGCGCCCGCGCCTCATCCGGCCCGGGATGGTGCTCTTGATTCGGCCCGGCCGCGAGCATCATTATTTCCGGGATGCCGTCCGCAGCGGCCGCCGGCGTCGCGCGCGCCGCGATTCGCGCCGCCGGTTGCATCAACGGAAGCGGGTGCGGACGCAGGTCGATCCCTAAATCTGGAAGTCCTGGCCCAGGTAGAGCCGGCGGGCGTTGGGATCCTCGAGCAGGTCCTTGGAGGTTCCGTTGACGAGGATATGGCCGTCGTAGATGAGGTAGGCGCGCTCGATGATGGGAAGGGTCTCGCGCACGTTGTGGTCGGTGATGAGCACGCCGATTCCCTGATCCCGCAGCTTTGAAATCATCGCCTTCAAGTCGCTGACCGTGATGGGATCGATGCCCACGAACGGTTCGTCCAAGAGGATGATTTTCGGGTTGTTGATCATGGCCCGGGCGACCTCGAGCCGGCGCTTCTCGCCTCCGGAGAGGCTCCAGGCCTTTTGATGCCGGAGCTTCCAAAGGCCGAACTCCTCCAACAGGGCCTTCACCCGGCGCATCTGCTCCAAGCGGCTCTTGATGCCGCGCTCCAAAATCGCGCGCAGGTTCTGCTCCACGGTGAGCCCCCTAAACACCGTCGGCTCCTGGGCGAGATATCCCAGGCCTTTGCGGGCGCGCTCGTACATGGGCAGCCCGGTGACGTCCTCGGAGTCGATGAGGATGCGGCCCGACTCGGGGCGGACAAATCCCGCCAGGCTGTAGAAGGTCGTGGTCTTTCCGGCGCCGTTGGGGCCCAGAAGCCCCACGATTTCGCCCGAGTTGACCTCGATGGAGACGCCCTTGACCACCTCGCGCTCGCCGTATTTCTTGCGCAGCTCCGAGGCCAAAAGCTTCATGGCGCCTTCCCCGCGGCGGATTTTCGGGGGAACTCAATCCAGCCGACCACGCGGCCGTCCGCGGTCATGCGGCGCGGCGAGTCGTAGGTTTTGATCACGTCGGCCTTCATCGCGCCGGTCCAGTCGCCGAAGAGCTTGCGGGCCACGGGGCGCCCTCCGGAAAAAATGGTTTTGTGGGCGGCGGCGAGATAGCGCGCCGCATCGGACCAGGTCTCCAGGCGGGGGCCGTATGAATGGACGCCGCCCGTCAAGACGGCTTCTTTTTCGCCCCGCCAGTCGAGCCGCCGGGCCGCGGCATGGTCGGGCGCGGAGCCGTCGGCCGGCTGCCGGGTCAAGAAAACGCCGTCCAGGCCGGTGAGCCACCCGTCGCGGGAAACGCCGTCGTAGAAGGCGCTCTCGCCCTCGGCCGTGATGACGTCCCCGGAAGCCAGCGTGCGCTGGGCCCGGACGTGCCCCTTGAGGCGCCAGGTCTTGCCGTCGTGCTTGTAAAGCGCCCAGTCGGCGCGCATCACGTTGGGCCCCGCGCGGTAGCGGACGTCGCCCTTGAACTCCTCGGATTCATGCGCGCCGCGGTGCACGATCCACTCCCGGCTCTGGACCACGCTTCCGGCCACGGGCTCGGAGGCGCCGGCGAACAAAAGCGGGCTTCCCGCCGCCAAGAGCCCCAGAACGGCCGCGGCCGCGATCAGCGTTTTCATCGGATCACGGATCTCTGATGGAATATTTTGATGCGCGAAAAACTGGAGTCGGCTTCCATCCCGTCGCCGTGGACCGTTCCCGATGGGCGCGTGATGACGACTTTCTTGAGGGTGACGAACGTGCCGGTTTTGGCGAGGTAGTCCAAGGAGCTGGTTTTCAAAACGGTCTTGTCCGCGAGGGAGCGCGCGACGACGTTTCCTTCCATATGGACGTTCTTGGTCTGGGTGTAGAGAATCCCCGAGTCGGCCGTGAGCGTCGAGGCCAGCCGGTCGTTTTTATAAAAGGACATCCGCGGCGCGGCGAGGTCGGCCATGAGGCGGCTTTGATCGAACGTGGCGGCCGCGGTTTCAAGGCTCCAGACCTTGCGGCCCAGATGGGATTGGTTCAAGGAAAGGTTCGTGAAGGTTTGCTGGGGCTGCTCCGGCAGGACGGGGGACTTGCGGCGGCAGGCCGCCGTGGAAAACGCGAGGCAGCCGGCGCCCAACAGGGGCAGGAGCCTCTTGGCCCCGATCACGGATTTCCAACTGGCGCCGGCCACGGCGGCGGGGGCTTTAACTGATCATCGGGCAGGAATTTCTGCCCGTGCCTGAGCCAAGGAGTCATCTCGATGGGGATGTGGCGGATTTGATAGGGCGCGGGCAGTCGGCGCAGCAGGAAAGTGACGCCGTAGTAGAAGACGATGACGCCGGCGTAGATGATGGCCAGCGTCTTCGCGTGCCAGCGCCAGTCGGGAAACCAAGCCGGAGCGAGGGTGAAGTCGCCGCCGCACTTGCGGCAATTTTTGGCCGTGTCCTTGTTTTCTTGTCCGCAGTTAAGGCATCTCATGGTTTGCCTCCAATATTCTTGGGACGCAAACCATTTCCGTTGGTCATGATTTTCTTCCCTTGATCAAGGCGTCGATGCGCCGGGTCGCGCGGATGAACTTGGCCGCGTCCTTGAGCGCCACCGAATTGGGTCCGTCGGAAAGGGCTTTGTCCGGGTTAGGGTGGGTCTCGAAGAAGATGCCGGCCACGCCCACGGCCGCCGCGGCGCGAGCCAGGGGCTCGGCGTATTGACGTTCGCCCGCCGTCGCGTGGCCGAGGCCCCCGGGCAGCTGCACGGAGTGGGTCGCGTCGTAAATCACGGGGTAGCCGAAGCCGCGCATGATTTCGAGGCCCCGCATGTCCACGACCAAGTTGGCGTAGCCGAAAGTGGTGCCGCGCTCGGTCACCAGAATCTGCCGGTTTCCGGTCGACTCGATTTTCTTGATGGCGTTGACGATGTCCCAGGGGGACAAGAACTGGCCCTTCTTGATGTTGACGGGCTTGCCGGTCTCGCCGCAGGCCAGGAGCAAATCGGTCTGCCGGCACAAAAACGCCGGGATTTGGATGACGTCCACGTAGCGGGCGGCCAGGGCCGCTTGGGACGCCTCGTGCACGTCGGTGAGCACCGGAACGCCCAGCTCCCGGCCCACGCGGCTAAGAGTCTCTAGCCCAGCCTCCGGCCCCGGGCCGCGGTAGGAGGAAATCGAGGTGCGGTTGGCCTTGTCGAAGGAGGACTTGAGCACGAAGCCGGCGCCCTGCCGCGCGAAGGTCGCTTTGAGCGAGCGGCCGACCTGGCGCAGGAGCTTCTCCGACTCGAGCGCGCAGGGCCCCGAGATGTAGCACAGGGGCAAATCGTTGCCGAATACGACCTTGCCGACTTTGACGCGCACGCTAGACATGGCCGGCCGCCTTGGCTTTGCCGTTCGCGGCGCGCAGTCCGGTCCGCGCGCCGCCGCGCAGGGCCGCGGCCACGAAATCCCGGAACAGCGGGTGGGGAGTCTCGGGCCGGCTCTTGAACTCGGGATGGAACTGCACCGCCAAAAACCACGGGTGGTCCGCCAACTCGACGATTTCGACCAAGTCCTTGTCCGCGTAAAGGCCGGTCGCCTTCAAGCCCGCCGTCCCTAAATCCTTCCTGTAGCGGTTGTTGACCTCGTAGCGGTGGCGGTGCCGCTCGGAGACGACGAGCTCGCCGTAGGCCTTGTGCGCGAGGCTTCCCTTTTGAATCCGGCACTCGTAGATGCCCAGGCGCATGGAGGCGCCCTTGTCCTTGACCGCTTTTTGCTCCGGCAGGAGATCGACGACGGGGTGCTTCGTGTTGGGATCGAATTCGGTCGAGTTGGCGCCGGCCAAGCCCAGGACGTTGCGCGCGAACTCGATGACCGCGATTTGCAGGCCCAGGCAAAGGCCGAAATAGGGGATTTTTTTCTTCCGGGCGATTTGCGCCAAGCGGATTTTGCCTTCGATGCCGCGCTCGCCGAATCCCCCGGGAATCAAGATGCCGTGCACGCCCGCGAGCCGCTTTTCCATGTCCGGAGCCGAGGTGTCCACGTAGCAGAGGCGCACCTTGGCGTTGTTGGCCGCCCCGGCGTGGGCCAGCGCCTCGGTCACGGATTTATAGGCGTCCTTGTACTCGGTGTACTTGCCGCCCAAAGCGATGTTCACCTCGCGCAGGGGTTTCTTGATGCGCCCGACGATCTTGCTCCAGGCTTCCAGGTTGGGCGACTGGGTGCGCAAATGCAGGAGCATGACGATCTGCTCGTCCAAGCCCTGGCGGTGGAAGTCAAGCGGGACCTCGTAGATGCTCTCCGCGTCGGGCGCCTCGACCACCGATTCTCGGTCCACCGAGCAGAACAGGGCCAGCTTGGCCTTGATCTCGTGGCTCAAGGGCCTTTCGCTGCGGCAGACGATGATGTCCGGCGTGATGCCGATTTCGCGGAGTTTGCCCACCGAGTGCTGGGCGGGCTTGGTTTTTAGCTCGTCCGCCGCGCGGATGTAGGGCACCAGCGCCACGTGGATGTAGAGCGCGCTCTCGTCGCCGGCTTCCAGCCCCATCTGCCGCGCGGCCTCCATGAACGGGAGGCTCTCGATGTCGCCCACGGTGCCGCCGATTTCGACGATGGTGACCTGCGCGCCCTTGGCCGCGGCGCGAAAGCGGGATTTGATCTCATCGGTGATGTGCGGGATGACCTGGACCGTGGTGCCCAGGAAATCGCCGCGCCGTTCCTTGGCGATGACCGTCTCGTAAATCTGTCCCGCGGTCACGTTGTTGATGCGGTGCATCTCCTTGTTGAGGAAGCGCTCGTAATGGCCCAAATCTAAATCGGTTTCCGCGCCGTCCTCGGTGACGTAGACTTCGCCGTGCTGAAAGGGATTCATGGTGCCGGGGTCCACGTTGATGTAGGGGTCGCACTTGAGCATGTGGACGACGATGCCGCGGGTTTGGAGTAGCTTGGCGATGGAGGACGCCGTGATGCCCTTGCCCAGGGAACTCACTACGCCGCCCGTGACGAAAATATATTTGCTGCTCACCGTGCCTCCTTGGCGAGGAATTTTTCCGCCCGGCGCAGATCCTCGGGCGTGTCGATGGCGACGGGGACATCCGCGACCGCCGCCGCGAAAATGGTCATGCCGTCCTCCAAGGCGCGCAGCTGCTCCAGGCTTTCGGTTTTTTCGAGCGCGGAGGGGGGCAGGCTCACGAAGCGCTTCAAGGCCGCGCGGGTGAACCCGTAGACGCCCAGGTGCTCCCACTGCTTGGCCGGCGCGCCGTTTCGGGAAAAGGGGATGGGCGAGCGCGAGAAATAAAGGCAGCGCCCGCTTTTGGCCATCGCGGCCTTGACCACGTTGGGGTTTTTCGCCCGGGCCGCGTCGCTAAGCGGGATGACCGCGGTGGCCATGTCGGCGGCCTTGTTGGCGCGCAGGATTTGGGCCACGCGCCGCAGGGTCTCGGGCTTGATGAGCGGCTGATCGGCCTGCAGATTGATGACGAAGGGCTCGCGGCTTTTCTTCGCGGCCAGAAATACCCGGTCGGTTCCCGAGGCGCAGCTCGCCGGGGTCAAGACCGCCTCGGCGCCGAACCGGGCCGCGGCCAGGACCACGCGCTTGTCCTCGGTGGCGATAATCACCCGCCCGATGCCCGCGGCCTTGGCGGCGCGATATCCCCGCTCGAGCACGCTTTGGCCGCCCAGCAACTTAAGGACCTTGCCGGGAAACCGCGTGGAGCCGTGGCGCGCCGGCAAAACCACCAAACAGTCGCGGCTCATGCGATGGCTCCTTGCAGCTCCTCGATGGTGGTGACCGCGGTGCCCAGCTTGGCCACCACGATGCCCGCGGCGTAGTTGGCGATTTCAGCCGCGCGCTTGACCGAGGCGCCGCAGGCCAGGGCCAAAGTGAGCGTGGCGACGACCGTGTCGCCGGCGCCGGTCACGTCGAAAACCTCGCGGGCCTTGGTGGGGATGTGGGAAATCTTGCCGTCTTTCTCGAATAGGCTCATGCCGTCGGCGCTGCGCGTGATGAGCACCGACTCGCTCCGCAAGGTCTTTAAGATGGCGCGGCCCAGCTTCTCGATTTCCGCCTCGCCCGCCTTGGGCACCTGGCGCATGCCGAACCACGCCTCGTGCAGGTTGGGCGTGATGCAGGTCACGCCTCGGTAGCGCTTGAAGTGCTCGATTTTGGGGTCGACCGTGACGGGCACGCCGCGGCGCTTGGCCAGCTTGATGGCCGCGGATAAAATCTTGGGGGAAATGACGCCCTTGCCGTAGTCGGACAGGATGACCGCCCGCGCCTCAGAAATGGCCCGGGGCAGCCGCGCCAAAATTTCCTTTTCCGTCGCCGCGCTCAAGTTCCCGGAGCTCTCCAAATCGTAGCGCACGATCTGCTGGCGCTCGGCCACCACCCGGCATTTCTGCGACGTGACCCGCTCGGTGTCGGCGACCAGGTTCTGGGTCAGGATGCGGCGGCGGGAGAGCTCGCCGGCCAGGCTCGTGGAGGCGTCGTCCGCGCCGACCACGGCCATTAAATCGACCACGGCTCCCAGGGACGCCAAGTTCGCGGAGACGTTCCCGGCGCCGCCCGGCACCGAGGCCTGATCGTTGACCCGCACCACGGGAACGGGGGCTTCCGGGGAAATGCGGGAGACGCTGCCGCGGATGTAGCGGTCGAGCATGACGTCGCCGACGACGAGGACGCGCCGGTTCTTGAAGTCGGCGGCAAGTTGCCGCAAGGCTTTGCGCTCGGCCGCGGGAAGGGCCACCGGGCGCATTACAGTGCGCCCGGCGCCGCGGTAAGGAGGCGGTTCTTAAAAACGTTTTCCGCTTCCGCAGGCATGTTCATGCGCGATTATAACACTTTGAGGGAGGCCTCGACATGCCCGAAGAAGAGCTGGACCCTCATCAAGACGGGGATGCGGCGCGCGTCGTCGGTGAGCCAAATCTGCAGGTTGCGGCCCTTTTGGATGAAAATCCCGTCGCGGCGGACGGCGGGCTTGACCAAAATGGTGTGGAACGTGCCCGCGGGCGTCTTAATGACGCGCCGGCCGAGCACGTGGACGACCAGCGGCCAGTTCTGCTTGGTATTGACGTCCAAGATGATGTCCTTGCCGGGAACCAGCGGCTGATTGCGGATGTAGTAGAGGCTTGAGAGCACGTCCTGCACCGAGACGGGGACCGTCCCGCCGCGCCAGGAAAAGCTGCCATCGCGGTTGACGGTCTTGGCCAGGAAGCGGTGGTCTTTCTGATTGTAGAGCACCCATTCGTCGCGGTAGAAATGGCCCTCGCGCAGCTTCTTGTAGTAGCCCAGGGAATCGAGCGTCCGCGCGTCGAGCCAGGCCTCGTTGACGTCGCGCACCTTGTAGAAGGCGTCGGCGAAGTCGTTGGAGTCGGCGTGCGAGACGATGTGGTAGGCCGGCGCGCCGTTGAAGGAGACCAACTCCGGCACGGAGAGCGTGGCCTCGCCGACCGGGATGCCGGCCCAGGAAATCTCGTAGATCAGGTTTTCCGGGAAGACGCTCAAGGGTTTGTCGTCCTTGGCCGGAGCGAGAGCGCCGCCGACCAGATGGTGCGGATCGGAAACGGCGGCCGAGGAGATGGCGACCGGAAGCGCCGCGAGGGCCGCTGGGCTCAAGAGCATTCCGGACAGGACGAACGCCTTGAAAAGCGCAGGATGCGGCTTGCGCATCCCGCGACGCAAGAATCCGCCCTTCACCAATATCTCCAGGGTCCCGGTCATCGGGTTCGGTAGACCTCGAAGGCCGGACGGCCCGCGGAATCAGGGAAGATCTTGATGATCTTGAGCGCAACGCCGAGCCGGGCAGCGTGGGCGCGCAGTTCCATGGCCATTTGCCGCTTTGCGCCATGGTTTTCAACGATGAAACAAGGCTTGTCTTTGCGGCGCAGCCAGCTCTTCCACGGGATGCGGTTGAGGTCCGCCCAGGGTGAGAAATTGATGAGCCGCGCCCGGTTCTGCGAAAAATATGGGATCGCGTCGGTCAAGGGAAGGAAAAGGGAGATGAGCGGCGTTCGAGGATGCCGCGCCGCCCAGCGGGAAATTTCGATGAGCAGGGGAGATTCAGAATAATCGCCCGTTCGGTCGAGATTTATGTTTTTGCTCCTGAAGAGATGAAAATCTCCTGCGAATTGCGCAGCGCAGATGAGCGCCATGATCAAAAGCGCGGCCCGGCGCCAAAGTCCGGCCGGAACATCGTCCAGCCAAGCGAACATCAGCACGCACAAGACGGGCGCGAGGGACTCGAAATGCTGGGGCATCTGCTCCGTAGGGCTGACGGCCGAAGCCAGCACATAGCCGATCATAACGATCCAAAGCATGGCCGATGCGCTCCAGAACGTGCGCCGACGCCAAACGCCGCGCGCCGCATGAAGGAAGGATAAAAGCAGCGGCAGGACATAAAGCCAATGCCAGGGCTCGGCCCTGACAACCTCATCGCCGTCGCAGAGCCGGCCGAGCTGCGAAAGGCTTGTCTTGAGGTTCGTCCAGTAATTGAGGTTGCTGCGCGCGCCGGAAAGCACGTCGCGCGCCACGGCATGCTGAGCGAAAAACTTGATTGTGAACCAATCGTTGACCGCATTACAAGCGATGGGGAGCAGGAGGACGAGGCCGGCGCAGGCAATGAGGCCCGCGATGAGACGGACCTTGGCGGCATTGGATTCTGGCAGCAGGGCCAAGGCGCGGCGCCGAGTCAAGGCCATGAAGAGCATTAAGCCAACGCACAGTCCCGCCACCCAGCTTCTCGAACCGAGGCCGATGAAGAGGGCGGCGCAGGCGGCGCAGGCGTAAAGGCCTTTGCGCGTGCGGACGAACAAGACTCCGAAGCACAGGGCCCAGACGGAGGCGGCTATGTCCGGCTCCGTGACGCATAGGCTATGCGACGTGATAATCATCATCGGGCAGACGGCTAGGAGCAGAGTGGAGAGAAAGGCCGTAGTTCGGTTGCCGCTCACCAGCGAGGCTAAGCGCCAGGTGCCCCATAGGGCGATGAGGAACATGAAGGCTGAATAAAACCGCAGGGCCGCCAAAGTGCATCCCCCAACGGCGATGAAAGGCGTCAGGCAGTAGATGTTCCAGGGGCCGTGAAGCGCATCCAGCATGGCGGGGATATTCCAGCCGAGAATCCGTATGTGAGGTTCGCACATCATGTTCGGAATTTGGTGGAGCCAAGCATAGGCGGCCGTGCCGGCAAGTTCTTCGCCAAAGGCGATCCCCAGATGAGGCCAGACGTAAAGAAAAAGAAGAAGAAATGAGGCCCAACAGAGGAGGATCAAGCCCATATCCAGCCAGGGAAACTCGCGCGCTTCCGGGCTCATCGTGCTTCCGTCATCGGGTGATTTTAAGACAGGCTAGCCAATCGGCGCCAAGCGGGCGAGCTGGCTGACGGCGGCGAGCTTCTCGGTCCAAGCCTGGCGGCCCTTGACGATGTTCAAGCGGATGGCCAGGGCCAGAAACTGCCCTTGGGTCGCTTCCTGCCAGCCGTCGGGCAGTCGGGTCATGTCCTTGAGCGTGGTCACGACCGGGTAGTCGCCGCGCAGGCTTTCCACCGCGCGCACCTCGGAGAGCGTGTAGGGGTGATGGTCCGGGTAGCGCCACTTCTGCGCGATGCGCGCGCCCAGCCCGACCAGGGTTTCCTCGAACTGCTCCGGATCGGCGATGGCCGAGAGCGCGACCACGTGCTCGCCCTGGATGTGGCTGGGCTTGTATTTCTTCTGAGTCTTCAGGTCGAGGAAAAAGTCCGCCTCGTGCACCGATTCCACGATGGGCGCCTCGGGGTTTAGCTCCGCGACGCGCTCGCGCAGGGCCTTTAATTCCTCCTTGTCCGCGCGGTCCACGTGGGTCAGGAGAACGAGGCCCGCGCGCGCGAGTCCCGAAACGGGCTCGCGCAGATTGCCCAAAGGCAGCATCCGCCCCTTGCGGCCGCGCCCGCCGCCGAAGGGATCCGCGGCGTTGAGGAGAACGATGTCCAAGTCGCGCTTCAACTTCATATGCTGGAAGCCGTCGTCCAGGACCAAGACCTTGGAGTGGTAGAAATGCACCGCCTCGGCGCCGGACTTAAAGCGGTTGGCGCAGACCAGAATGGGGATGTTCAATCCCAAGAGCGTGTGGTGCATCATCCAGGGCTCGTCGCCGCAGGCGGTCCAGGGCGGCGGGTTGTCGTCCAAGAGCGTCAGCACGTCGTTGACGCGTCCGCGGCGCCCGTAGCCGCGGCTCAGGATGGAGACCGGGATGCCGCGGTCGGCCAAGGTCTGCGCGGCCAAAAGCACGGTCGGGGTTTTCCCGGCGCCGCCGGCGGTCAAGTTGCCGATGCAGATGACCTTGGCGGGAAGGCTCTTGGCGCGCAGCGCGCCCAAGCGGTAGAGCCTGCGCCGCAAAAGAACCACGGCGCCGTAGAGCAAGGATAAAATCCAAAGCCAAGCGAAGCCCAACTTGTTTTTCTTTATCTTGCGGCGGCGGTGCTCCCAATTCATCGGGCGGCTCCCTTGGGCTTGGCGGCCAATATCTCCGATAAAAACGGATCGATTTGGCGCTCGACCTCGCCCATAGACGCGGCGTCCAGGCAGCGCAGGTCCGGGCAGGCGTGCTTGCGGGCCGAATCGCCGCGGCAGGCGCAGTCTTTTTGGATGAAGCGGTGGCGCGTGGGGTCGGGCGGCGTCCAGGAGATCGGGCTGTGCGGGCCGAAAATGGTGAACGTCGGGACTCCCGCCGCCGCGGCGATGTGCTTGACGCCGTTGTCGTTGCCGACGTGGAGGTCCGCGCCGGACAAAAGCGCGGCCAAGTCCATGAGCGAGCGGGTCTCCGGGCCGGGCAAGGGCGCGCTCTTGGCCGCGGCCAAGACCTTCTGGACTTCCTGGCGCTCGCCCGGGCCCCAGAGGATGACGACCTTGGCGTTGAAGCGCTCCTTGAGCCGGTCGCAGAGCCCGGCGTAGCGCTCCAAAAACCAGCGGTTGAAATGCCGGCGCGAGACCGGGGAAAGAGTCACCACGGCGTCCTCGGGCGACACGCCGGCCGCCGCGTAGAACCGGCGCGCGAAATCGAGCGAGTCTTGGGGAATCCTGAGCCGCGGCAGGACGTCCGGGAGGGCTTTGACGCCCAAGGATTCCAGCATCAGCATTTTTTCCAGGCCGACGTAGGCGGGCTTGGCGGGCTGCTTGAGCTTGCGGTTGTAGGCCCAGCGGTGGAAGACCCGCGCCGAGCCCGCGCGCACGGAGGCGCCGCTTAGCGCGGTCAAGACCGCGGTGCGCGGCGTGCCCAAAAAATCGACGACCCAATCGTAATGGCGGCGGCGAATCTCCCCAATCATGGCCGCGGGCCGCATCCGGTCGTAGAAGACGGCTTCGTCCACGTCGGGGTGGCCCTGCAGGATTTGCAGGGCGGGGTTCTCGCACAAAAAATCCACGCGCGCCTGCGGAAACGCGGCCTTCAAGGCCCGCGCCGCCGGCGTCGTGAGCAGCGCATCGCCGATGCGGTAGAGCTGGATGACCAGGATTTTGCGGGGAGTCTCCGCGGTCGCGGCGTTGGTCAGAACCTTGCCCTCCCGCGCGTGAGGTTCAGGTGAAAATCTAACATGAAGTCGTCGCCGCGGATAAGCAGCCGCTTTAAAGGCCCCGACTCCGGCTTCCAAGGCCAGGGCGAGATGCCCTGCTTGATGCCGAAGTCGTAGCGGTAGCCCGCCGCGCGGGCCAGCTCCCGCACCGCCGGGACGTAGGCGCCCGCGCCGTAGGGGTAGGCGAAGCCGATCATGGGCCGGCCGATTTTTTCCTCCAAGCGCTTTTTGCTCTCGAACATTTCCCAGCGCGCCTCTTCCAAGGGAATCTCGGGGAGGACCCGGTGGCGCATGGTGTGCGAGCCGAACTCGATGACGCCCGAGCGCGCCATCTCTTCGATGTTGGGCCAGGAGAGCATGCGGATCCACGGCTCGGTGTCCGGGTTGTGCCAGGCGTTGTGGCTCTCCAAGGTCTCGTAGACCAGAAAGATGTTGCCCTTCAAGCCCAGCTCCTTCAAGATGGGGTAGGCCAGCTCGTGATTGTTGGCGTAGCCGTCGTCGAAGGTGATCAGAACCGGTTTTTCCGGGCAGGGCGCCTTGCCGTCCTCGATGTCCGCCAAATCCTGGAAATGGAGAGTGGTGTGCCCGTGCGACTTCAAATAATTCATCTGCCGGCGGAAATCCGCGGCCGTGACCCAGAGCTTCTGCAGTTGGGAGCCTTTGGGATAATCGCCGATTTTGTGGTACATCAAGGCGGGGATGCCCTTCTTGATTTTCGGCCGCCACCAGTTCCAGCGGGCGCTGGCTCCCAGCCCCGCCGCGGCTCCCGCGCCCAGCGCGCTTGCGATGATCATGACGCTTTTTGAGAGTCCTCCAATTCGGCTAGTTTGACATATTTGAGCCAATGGTGGAACGCGGAGAGGCCCGCCCACACCAAGCCCGCCTGGCCGTCTAAAAAACCCAGCTTCAAGACGGCGCGGAAGAAAAAATCCCAGGGCAAAAGCGCGTGATGCCAGAGGTGGAAGCGCCCGCCCTTCTCGAAGCGCTTCTTGGCCGCCAAGCCGGTGTAGGAATCCATCTTGGCGAGGTACTCGGAAATGTCCCGGTAGGGCGCGTGGTTCATCGCGCCGGAAAGCCGGCCGACGGGCCCGTCAAGTTGAATGCCCTCATGGACTTGCCCGCCCGTAAAGCGCCCGGCCGCGCGCTTAAAAAGCCGCAGGTGCCGCTCTGAGCCCAATCCGCCGAAGCGCAGACGCCGGCCCAGGAAAAAAACGCGGAAGGGAATTTCAAAGCCGGCGCGCTCGCCCGGCGCCGCGATGATGCGCTTGATGTCTTGGGCCAGCTCGGGGCTCACGCGCTCGTCGCAGTCGATGGACAAGACCCACTCGCCCGAGGCCAAGTCCAGCGCCGCCTGCTTTTGCCCGGCGTAGCCGTCGAAGGCGCGCACCAGGACCTTGGCGCCCGCCGCGCGCGCGAGCGCCTCGGTCTTGTCCGCGCTTTTTGCGCCCACGACAACGGCGATCTCGTCGCAGAGCCCGCGCAGGCTTTCCAGGCAGCCCGGCAAATCGCGCTCCTCGTCCTTGGCGATGATGACGGCGGAGAGCAGCGGGGAATTTTTAGTGATCATGAGTGGTTTCGTCCTTGAAGTTCGTTATCGGCGGTTCCTCCCATGCCGTCACCCCTCGCCCGTAGGTGAACCGCTTTTATCCATAAATGGCCTCGTAGATTTTTTCGGTGCGCTCGGCCTGGGCGGCCAAGCCGAACTCGGGCAGGCGGCGCCGGGCCGCGGCGGCCAAATCCTTGCGCAGGTCCTCGTCCTTCATGAGCCGCAGGATATTTTTCGCCAACGCCTCCGGGTCGCGCGGCGGGCACAAGAGCCCCGTCTCGCCGTCCTTGACGATTTCCGGGATGCCGCCGGCCGAAGTCGCGGCGACGGGCAGCCCGCAGGCCGCGGCCTCAAGCAGCACGCTGCCCATGCCCTCGCCCCACGACGAGAGCGCGAAGGCGTCCATGGCCTTTAGAAATTTGGCGGCGTCGGGGACTTGGCCCAGGAGCAGCACCTGGCCGGCCAAGCCCATGCGCCGGACTTGATCCCACAGGTGGACCTCCAGCGGCCCCTCGCCGCCGATGATAAAGCGCGCGTCCGGGCGCTCGGCCAATACCAGGAACGCGGCCGCGATGAGCGTGTCGTGGTCCTTGTGCGGCACCAGGGCGGCCAAGTTGCCGATCCAAAAAGTTTCCGCATCGAGTTTGTACTCCTCGGCCAAGGCCGCGCGCAGGGATTTTTTTTCGGGAAACGTGGGCGGCGCGAAGCGCCCGGCCGGAGCGCGCGCCCAGCGGGCTTCCTCGTCCGTGGCCAGGACCGAATCGGGCACGACCGCGATTTTCTCCGGCTTTAAGCCGCCTTTGATCAGGATGTCCTTGATGGCGGCAGACACCGCGATGACGCGCGCGGCCCGGTCGTATTTGAGCGCGCGGCTTAAAGGAGACTTCACGGGAAAATCCACGCGGCGGTGCAGCACGGCCGGCGGCCCGCCCCAAGCCTGCGCCAGCACGGCGAAGGACGCGGCGTGGGCCGTGTGCGCGTGCAAAATGGGGCGCTCGGAACCGGCCGCGGCGCGGCGCAGGGCCAAAGCGGGCAAGGGGTCGAACTCGAAGGCGAAGTCAAGCTCCAAAGTTTCCAGACCGAGGCTCTCGGCCTCGCGCGCCAAGGCCGAGCGCTTCTGGGCCGCGACCACGTTGCGGTGCCCGCGCTCGCGCAAGGCGCAGGCGAGGTAAAGGAGTTGCCGTTCGCCGCCGCGCAGGCCGGGCTCGCCGTCAATGTGGAAGATGTCCAAGGGCGTCCTCGTAGGCGTCTTCGGTGGCGAGCGCGAAAGCGTCTTGGCAGAAGCGCTCCAAAAACCGCGTGCGGCCGTTTTCTCCGGCGCGGCGGCAAAAAGCGGGGTCGGCGACGAGTCCGGCGACGGCCTTGGCCATGGTTTTTGGATCGCGCGGGGGAATCAAAAGCCCGGTCTCGCCGTGGGCGACCACGTCCGGCAGGCCGCCGACGCGGGTGGCGATGACCGGCCGTCCGCGCGCCATCCATTCCAAGGCCGCGCGGGAAACCGCCTCCGAGCCGCGCGAGGCCACCAAGCCCAGCGAGCAGCCGTCCATGAATTGGGCGGCGTCTTGCACGCGCCCCAAGAATTTCAGCTTTTGGCCCAGGCCCAGAAAGTCCGCCTGCCAGCGCAGCTTGGAGAGCCTATCGCCCTTGTCCTCGCCTGCGGCCAGAAAAATCGCCTTTGGGTATTGTTGGCACACAATCGCGGCGGCGTCCAGAACGTCGTCGTGACCCTTGACCGCGTCCAAGCGTCCTAAGATGCCGATGACGGGCTCCCGCGGCGGAGCTTTTAATTCCGCCGGAAAATCGGGAATGCCGGGCAGCACCCGCCGCGCGCGGACAAAGGGGAACGCCGCCGCCAGGGCCGCGGTGATGGGGGAATTGGCGCCGATGAAAAGCGCCGTGCGCCGGGCCAGGAATTTTCGTCCGAAGCTCGTCTCGGGAAGCCGCGCGTCCGCCCAGGTGCGCACGACCGCGACGCGCCGCCCCATGGCCAGCGCGGCGGCCAGGGAGTGCGACGAGCCGGTGTGCGCGTTGATGAGCTCGATGTCGGCGGACTTGACCGCCTGGCGCAACGCCGGCAAGGCCGACCAAGCGCGGGCGAGCTCGCGCGTGACCAGGCCCATCGCGCGCGCTTGTTTCGCCGCGTCGGATCGGTAGGCCGCCCAAAACTGGACGTCATGGCCCTTGTCGCGCAGCGCCGCGGCCGCGGTCAAGGCGTAATGGGCCAGGCCGGAGTCCCAGCTTTCGTCGTGGAGGTGGAGAATGTTCACGCCGCCGCTCGGCCTCCGGCCGCCGCAGCGGGCTTTTCGGCGAGCATCTCGAGCGCGTTGTCCCAGACTTCATCGACCATAATGAGGCGCATGCACAAAAAATGCCCGTGCGGGCAGACCTTGCCGCCGTGCAGGCGGCAGGGCCGGCAGGAGAGCTCCGTCTCGACAACGCGGTGGCGCGGGCCGTAGGGGAAAAAGCCCAGCTCCCGCGTGGTCGGGCCGAAGATGGCCAAGGTCGGCACGCCCAGGCCCGCGGCCATGTGCATGGGCCCGGAGTCGTTGGTGACGAAAAGCGAGAACAAGGACATCAGGGCCTTGAGCTCTTTGAGGTCGGTCCTGCCGCAAAAATCGAGCGCGCCCGAGGCCGCGAGTCGGGCGCAAAGCTCCGAGTCCTGCGCGCCGCCGACCAAGACGGGCGTGATGCCGCGCTCGGCAAAGCGCCGGCACAGGGCCGCGAAGCGCTCCTCGGGCCAGCGTTTGGTGGGCCAGGCCGAACCGGGGTGGACGCCGACGAGCGTCTGCCGGGCCGAAGCTCCGGCCTCTTCAAGCCGGCGCGCCATCTTTTCTTTTTCCGCCGGGTCCGGCCGCAGGTAAACGGAGCCGGGCGCCGGGGCGGCGCCGGGCGTCGCGCCGTGCCCGATGGGCTTTAAGAGCGCCAGGTTTCTCTCCGCGTCGGGCATGAGCCAGGTCCAAGGCGCCGCGTCGGTCAGAAAGAAGCGCCCGACGCTCGATGAAAAGCCCACGCGGCGCGGGATGCCGGCCATGCGCGCCAAGAGCGCGCTGCGAAACGAGCGGTGGGGAACGACGGCCACGTCGAATTTTTTTTGCGCGAGTCCGCGGGCCAGGCGCCGCAAGCCGCCCCAGCCGCGGTTTTGCCCGCGCTTGTCATCGATGAGGACTTCATCGATGGATGGGTGCGCGCGGAACACGTCCGCGGTTTTTTCCAAAGTCAAAACGGTGAGGCGCGCGCGGGGAAACCGGCGCTTGAGTTCGTCGGCCAGCGGCACGGTCAACAGCGCGTCGCCCAGAAACGCGCTTTGCACGATGAGAAAGGAGGCCGCGCCTTTTTGGGCCGCGCCGGTTGCGCCGGCCTGGGCCGCGCCGTAATCACCCAGCGCCACGCCGGTTTCGCGGGCGGTAATGCCCCAAGGGGCGAGCGCGTCCAAGTAGCGCTGCAAGACGTGTTTTTCCAAGCGCGGCGAGCGCCGTCCGAAAAAAACGAAGAGCCGCCTAGCCCAGGCGTCCTTGCGGTAGACCGACGCCTCGGGGATGCCGGAGAGCCGGCGGATAAGCGCGGAGCGCAGGTTGGCGTGGAGGTCCAAGAGGTGCGTGAAGCCCGAAGCGCGGATTTTTTGAAGCGCCGGGCGCAGGCCGTCGAAGGGGATAATCTCGTCGGCGAACGGGCTGCCCTCAAGCGCGGCGGCGAAGCGCCGTTTCACGAGCACGGAGACCGAGCACTCGGGCCAGGCGGTCTTTAGGTGGCGCAGGACGGGGGCGACTAAAAGGACGTCGCCCAAAGAGGAGAGGCGCACGACGAGAATCTTGCGCGCTGCGGCCATCCGTCGATTATACAAAAGGGCCGACGGGGCGGGGGCTTCGTCATTAAGCCAGCTCCGGGAACAGCACGGCCGCCATGTCGGCCGAGATGGCGAGCCGCAAGGCGCCGCAAGGCGTTTGGCTTCGGACGGCCTTGGCGGCAAACAATTCTTTGACGATGCCCGCCGCGCGGCGTTGCTTCACGCCGCAGATGTCCTGGACCTCCGCGCCGGATTTCGAGATGAGATCGTCTTTCTCCAGTTTTATAGGCGTAGGCGATGCTCAAGAGCCGCGCGACCCTTCCGCTGCCGTCGGGAAAGTGGTGAATCCAGAGGAACCGGTGATGGGAAGAAGCCATGCCGCGGTCGCGCAGCTCTCCCGGAACCACCGCAACCGGATGTCCTCGGGCAGCCTGTTGTAGAACTGCTCGTGTTTGAGCCGCGCCGCCATCGCTTCCTGGACTTCGATGTGGGCCAGGTGCTCGCGCTGATAGTTGCGCGCGGTCTTGTCCTTGGACCGATGCTTGTCGAGCGCGGGCGATTTCCTCCCTGATCAAGGGATGAATCCCGCGCCCCAACGCGGCCGAGGCGGTGGCGACGTCCAGGATGAGCTGGTCTAGGTCCGGGGGAATTTTGGACGGCAGGACCGGGAACATGGCTGAAGGATAGCCTAAAAACTGCCGCTTATAAGCGCTACTTTATTGTGCTGGTTTCGGCGTTCAAGAACACGCGCTGCATCACGAAGTCCGGCGTGACCCGCTCGCCGGAGAGCAGCATCGCGGTCAGCTCGCCGCCCAGGACTTGGGGCGCGATGACCACGTCCGGCTGCGCGAGCTTGACGCGGCTCAAATGGTGCGCGTCGTTGACCGCGGCCAGGGTGCGCACGCCGGGGGCCAGCTCCTTGACGGCCAGGACCACGAAGGCGTTTTCGGAATCATCCGAGAGCATGGCCAGCACGGCCGCGGCGCGGTGCGCGCCGGCCTCGCGCAGAACCTCCTCGGTGCTGGGGTCTCCCGCGACCACGTCGGCGTCCTTCATCTCCACGGCGGGCGCGCCGTCCTTGACCACGCGGGTCACGCTCAAGCCGCGCTTGGCCAGCTCCCGCGCGGTGTTAGCGGCCAGGGGCGTGCTGCCCACCACCACAAAATGATTTTCCCGTTTCATGCTTGAACTCCTCCGGTTGACGATGCGTTGAAAGCTGCGCGCGACCAAGGGGGCCACGACGGCCGAGAGCGAGGTGGCGAAGACCGCCATGCCCAGGATGATGATGGAAATGGTGAAGAGCCGCGCCTCGGCCGTCTGCGGGATGATGTCCCCGTAGCCCACGGTGCTCATGGTGACCATGGCGTAGTAGAGCGCGGTCACGAGGTTGGTAATCGGCGGCTTGAACTTGGCGCCCAGGTAGTAGGCGCCGAAGGTGGCGTAGACCAGGAGCATGAAGACCGAGGTGAAGGCAAAGAGCGTGCTCGCGGTGAGGCTGGAGCGGTCGAAGCTCCGCCAGGAGAGGGCGAGGCAAACCAGCAGGAAGGCGAAATAGGCCGCCAGGAGCTGGTGCTGGCCCGGCATGCCGATGAAGGCGTAGACAATCGCCGTGGCCGTCAGCAGCAAGGCCGTCAACCAGGCCAGCCGCGAGCGCCAGAGCAGGCCCAGGCCCATGGCCGCCATGCCGCCGCCGATGAAGACCGGCGGCAGCGCGCGCAGCCGCAGGTGGAGCTTGGCGCCGGCCAAGGCGCGCAGCCCTTCGCGCCACGCGCCGCCCAAGCCCGCGCGCAGGATCAAGCCGCCGGCCAAGGCCAGCATCGCGGCCAGGGGCGCGTGGGGAAACCAGTAGCGCCCGCCCAGAATCTTGTGGGCGCGCTGGAGTTTGATGCGCAGCCGCTGGATGGGCGAGGTGATGAGCCGGGGGGCGTTCATGGGTTGGCCGTGGCGGCGGGGACCATCGCGGCGGCTCCGCGGCTCATTTTTCGATTGTAGCTAATTGAGATTTTACGCGGCCCAATCCTTGCCGATGATTTCCGCCTGCTCAAGGACCGTGCGCACGGCTTTTTCCTGCTTGTCGGGCGGATATCCGTGGCGGCGTAAAATGCGCTTGACCAGCGTGCGCAGCTTGGCGCGCACGCTTTCCTTCAGGGTCCAGTCGATGGAAACGTTGTTGTGCACGGCATCAACCAGATCCCGCGCGATGCCGCGCAGGGTTTCGTCCCCCAGCACCTTGACCGCGCTGTCGTTGGTTTCCAGCGCGTCGTAGAAAGCCAGTTCATCATCCGACAAATTCAAACGCTCGCCGCGCTTTTGGGCTTCGCGCATGTCCTTGGCCAGGCGGATCAGCGCCTCTATGATTTGGGCCGCCTCGATGCCGCGGCTGTGATACTTGCGCAAGGCTTCCTCCAGCATTTGCGAGAAGGTTCGCGACTCGACCAGGAACTTCCGCGAGCGCAGCTTGATGGAATCGCTGAGCAGCTTTTTCAAGAGTTCGAGCGCCAGATTTTTCTGCGGCATGCCGCGCACTTCTTCGAGAAAAGCGTCCGAGAGAATGGAAATATCCGGCTTCTTCAAGCCCGCCGCGCCGAAGACGTCCAAGACCTCGCCCGAGGACACGGCGCGGGACACGATTTGCCGCACGGCCGAGTCCAAATCCTCCGGGTCTTGGCCGTCCGCGATGGTGTTTTTGACGAACTGGGCGCGCAGCGCCTGGAAAAATCCGATTTCCTCGCGCGCGGCCAAGGCTTTTTCGGCGGGCACGGACAAGGCGAAGGCGTGGGAGAGCTCCATCACGGTTTTCAAGAACCGCGTCTTGCCGTCTTTCTGGGCCAGAACGTGCTGCATGGCGTTGGGAATGACGCGCAAACGCTCCGCGGGCGAGCCGTTGAAAAACTTCGAGCAGTCCAAGCCGTGCATCATGCCGCGCAGAATTTCGAGCTTCTCCTGCATCACGGCGACGGCCGTTTCCTGGGGAATGCCGGTGTCCCCGCGGTCCTGCGCCGAGTACTCCGCCAAGGCTTTCTTCAAATCGTGCGCCACGCCCAGGTAGTCCACCACCAGGCCGCCCGGCTTGTTCTTGAACACGCGGTTGACGCGGGCGATGGCCTGCATGAGCCCGTGGCCGCGCATGGGCTTGTCGAGGTAGAGCGTATGCAGGGAGGGCACGTCGAAGCCCGTGAGCCACATGTCGCGCACGATGACGAGCTTGATGGGCGAGGCCGGATTCTTGAAGGTTTCGCCGATGTCGTGCCGGCGCTTCTTGTCCCGGATGTGCTCCTGCCAGGCCGGTCCGTCGGCCGCGGAGCCGGTCATGACGACCTTCAAAAAGCCGCGCTCGTCGTCCTTGTGCCGCCAGCCCGGCCGCAGGCGGACGATGGCGTCGTGCAGCTCCACGCAGATGCGCCGGCTCATGCAGACCACGAGCCCCTTGCCGTCCATGACGTCTTGGCGCTCCTCGAAATGCCCCACGATGTCCTTGGCGATCAAGTCGACGCGCTTTTGCGCGCCCACCAGGCCTTCGAGCCTGGCCCACTTGCTCTTGAGCTTGCGGCGCACCGCGTCCTCCTCGCCCTCGGTGATCTCCTCAAAATCCGGATCGATTCTGGGCCTTTCGCCGGGCTTGAGCCCCAGCCTGGCCAGCCGCGCCTCGTAATAGATGGGCACGGTGGCCTTGTCCTCGATGGAGCGGTGGATGTCGTAGACGTCGATGACCTCGCCGAAAACCGCGCGCGTGCTGCGGTCGGACTTCTCGATGGGCGTGGCGGTAAAGCCGATGAAGGACGCGTTGGGGAGAGCGTCGCGCATGTGCTTGGCGAAGCCGTCCATGAAGTCGTACTGGCTGCGGTGGGCTTCGTCCGCGATGACCACGATGTTGCGGCGCTCGGAGAGCGTGGGGTAGGTCCCGCCTTTCTCCGCGGGCAGGAATTTTTGAATGGTGGTGAAAATCACGCCCCCCGAAGCGGCGTTCAAGCGTTCCTGCAAATCCTGGCGGCTTTGGGCCTGGACGGGCTTCTGGCGCAGCAGGTCGCGGCAGCCGCTGAAAGTGCCGAAGAGCTGGTCGTCCAAGTCGTTGCGGTCGGTCAGGACCACCAGCGTGGGATTTGTCATGGCCGGATGGCGGATGATTTGCCCCGCGTAAAAGGCCATGGTCAAGCTCTTGCCCGAGCCCTGCGTGTGCCAGACGATGCCCACGCGCCGGTCACCTTTGAGCGCTTGAACCGTGCTGTCCACGGCTTTTTGCACGGCGAAGTATTGGTGATAGGCGGCCAGCTTCTTGACGGGCGCGGCGCCTCGGCGCACCTCCTCGAAGACCACGAAGCGCGAGACAAGCTCCAAAAACCGGCGCGGAGCCAGCATCCCTTTGATGAGAACTTCCAACTGCGGCTCCGTCGGCGCGGCCGGCGTTTGTCCGTCCGCGGTGCGCCAGGGCATGAAGCGCTCCCAGTCCGAGCTCACGGTGCCCGCGCGGGCGCCCACGCCGTCCGAGGCGATCAAAACCGCGTTGTAGGACAAAAGCGAGGGGATTTCCGCCTTGTAGGTCTGCAGCTGCTTGAAGGCCGAGCGCGTGGTCGCCTTTTCGTCCGCGGCGTTTTTAAGCTCGATGACAGCCAGCGGCAGGCCGTTCAAGAACAAGACGACGTCCGGGCGGCGGTCGCGCCCGTCTTCAATGACCGTGAACTGGTTGACGGCGAGCCACTCGTTGCCGTCCGGGCGTTCGAAATCCGCCAATCGCGCGAAATCAGAGACCGCGCGGCCGTTTTTTTGATATTCGACCTCGACGCCCTCGATGAGGAGCTTGTGGAAGCGGCGGTTGTTCTCGATGAGGGCCGCGTGCTCGAAGCGCAGGACTTTCTTGGCCGCGTCGTCGAGCGCCGAAGCGGGAATCTCGGGATTTAATTTCGCCAGCGCCCGGCGCAGGCGCGCCTCAAGGACGACGGCGCCAAAATCCGCTCGCTCGGACGCGGGTTCCCCAGGCGCTATTTCCGGGCCGTGGAGAACCTGGCAGCCCAGTTCCGAGAGCCATTCCAGCGCGGCGTCCTCGACGTCCGATTCGGTGAATTTATGGCCCATCGACCGCCATCATACAATATGACCGGCCCCTTGACGAAGTATATATTTAAATATATACTTCTTGCATGAAGAAAACGCTCTTTAAGCACGGGGGCAGCTACGCCGTTGACCTGCCGGTTTTGTTCGTCCGGGAATTGGGCTCCAAGACCGTCACGGTCGTCAGGGAAAACGGCAAAATCCTTATCGAAGCCGAAACGGCGCCGGAAACCATTGAAAACGAGCCCGAGTTCAAGGTTTTCGCCGAGGCTCTTTTGCGCGACGCGCTCAAGCATCCCGCCGGGCTCAAGAACGCCGAAGACGTCTGGGACGCGGAGTGGGGCGCTCTCCTCAAGGACGCCCGGCGTGGAAAAAAGTAAGCCCGCATACCTTCTCAAGTATCACGCCTTTTACGCCGAGCGCATCGCGGAACTCAAGGCCCGCGTCAAAGAGCTTAGGGGGGCGCTTTCGCCGGAGGAATTCGCCCGGCACGAAATCGTGAAGCTCGCTCTGCGCATCAGGGACGCTGAAAAAGAAATCGCCGCCAATCCCAAGGCGGCCGAATATTTGCTGCATGACGAACTGCGCAAATTCCGCCGCTACAAGAGGGGCCTTGGCCGCTACCGGCTTTTTTTCTGTTTTTCCGACAATCCGCCCATCATCGTTTTTCTCTATCTCAACTCGGCCGAGACTCCGCGTCAAGAAGGCGGCCGCGGCGATCCCTACGAGGTCTTCAAGGCCATGCTTCGCCGCGGCGAAGTGTCCCGCCGGCCGGACGACCCGAAAATTCAGAAGTGGATTGAACGACGATAGAGTCGTTGAGAATTCCGCGCTGGGCGACTCCCGCCTCCGAGCGCGATGTCCGGGCCGTGGAGAACCTGGTAGCCCAGTTCCGAGCGCCAACCCAGCGCGCATCTTATCATACAAAATGGACCTTGCGAAGCAGCCTAAAGGAAGCTATACTCCTTCTGAGATGAGGGGAGGGCGGCAGACCCACCTTAAACTTTCCCTGTATTCCATTAACTATGGCTGAGCTGCAAAACTTTCCATTCAATGAGACGAAGGCCGTGCAGGCCGCCGCTCTGTTTGCCGCCAGAACGGGAAATCAAATCAACTATATGAAGCTGATCAAGTTGATTTATTTGCTTGATCGCGAAGCGCTGAAGCGATGGGGAGTGCCCATCGTCGGCGGGAACTATGTGTCGATGGATCAGGGGCCGGTGGCGAGCCCCGTATTGGACGCAATCAAGTCGCCCGCGCAGAAATTCCCTCTTTGGACCTCGCATTTCCGAAAAGAAGGATATGATGTTCGCCTGATCCACGGCATTGAGCCGGATGACCTCTCGCCCGCGGAGCTTGAGGTTTTAGATTGGGTCTTCTCGCGATTCGGCGCGATGGATCAGTGGCAGCTGGTCTATTACACCCATGAGAATTGCGGTGAATGGGTTGATCCCCAGGGCACGAGCCTTCCAATCAAGCCGAGCGCGATTTTGCAGAACGTCGGAAAAACGGAACAGATTGACGTCCTTGCCGCGGAACTCTCGCGCATTGAGCTTGTAGACAAGCTGTTCGCGAAGCTCTAGTGCCGGTCCTGCCGGGAGCCTCGTTTCAGCTTCACGATTCCCAATCCGGCGAGTGGACTCATCTTTGGTTCGTCATCAGCGCGCCGAGCGGCCCGGATGGCGATGCCCTTTGCGTCAATATCACGACCAACGATCCCTTTAATGATAGAACCTGCGTGCTCGTCCCCGGCGATGGACATCCTGCGATTAGAGAAGACTCTGTCGTTGCCTATGGCTTTGCGAAGATTCTTCCAACGGCCCGCTTAGCCGCGGCCACTCCGGCGTTCGTAATGCAGTATCCGGCGAATGCGTCGATTTTGCGGAAAATTTTGGCCGGCGCCAAGAACAGCAAGCACCTTGCCCCAAAATTCAAGAAACTGTTGTAACCGCGTTTGATCCGGCCGGCGAGCTCATGCGAACATTCTCCTAATGCGATAAACCAGCCTGACCAGAGCCAAGACGCCCGTCAGGCCGCGGCCTCGCCAAGTGGATTTGAACGCGGCCAAGGCTTTTTGATGGGAATTGCGCCACTGGACCGCGAGAGCATCAAGCTCCGGATTTATGAGCGCCATCTGCTGGGAGGGGATGGAAATAAACTTCAGGCAATCGGTCCTGGGCGCGGAGAGATTTCCCAAAGAGATGGGCGCGGCCGCGGCGACGCGGTCCGTGAGCCCGCGCAGGCCCCACTTTTCAATCAAGTATTTAAGCAGGCTGGCGTGATCGAAGGTGGTCGACAAGACGCCTTTTTTCGCCCAGGGCGAAATCAGCAGCGCGGGCACGCGCACGCCGTATTGGGTGAAGCTGAAATTCGGATCGCGCGGCTTGTTGGGCGGCACGGCCTTGGGGGGCACGACGTGATCGTAGAACCCGCCGTGCTCGTCATAAACCACGACTAAAAGCGTCGAGCGCCACAAATCCTCGTTGGCGCGGATATTGTTGTAAACGTCCGCGATGAGCTTTTGCGCCTTCATGACGTCATGGGGCGGGTGGTCGTCGTTTTGCCCGGCGTCGTTGTAGCGCGGCTCGATGAAGGAAAATGCCGGGAAGCGGGCTTCCGGGCCGCGCGCGGCGGCGTAAAACTCGTCGATGGGCGCGTAGCGCAGAAGATTTTTTAGGCGGTGCTGATGCGTGAGCAAAAGCGAGCAAGGGAAATCGTGATAATAAACTTTCCAAGAGACGCCGCCTTTGGCGCCGCCTTCATCAAGGCGGTCGAAAATGGTGTCTTGGGTTTCCTTAAACCAGGACTTGAGCTCCGGGTCCTGCGAGCTTTCGAACATCTGCACGCTTTGCGCGGTTCCGGTCAAGGCGAAGAAGCGGTTGGGCCACGTCGGCCCCGGCAAGGACGCGTGCCAATGGTCGCAGACGGCGAACTCCTTGGCCAAGGCGTGGAGCGCGGGAAGAAAATCCATGGGGTAGTAGCCCATGATGCATCGGCGGTCTTGCGGCGTTGAATCCGGATAAAACGTGGAGAAGTCTTTGACGAAGCCGCCGTTTTGCTCCGAGAGCTGAATTTGGACGTGCTCGGCCTCGTGGTGCGGGTCCAGCATCATCTGCCGTTCCGTGGCGGGGCGCTGCTCGTATTTGACGCCTTGGTCGTCCAAGTTGAACCTCGGCGGCGCTTTGGGGTCGATGCCTTCAAGCCCCGGATAAACTTCTTTCATGATCCCGAGCATCTGATCGAAAGAATGGTTTTCCAGCATCAGGAGGACGACGTGCTTAATCGGGTCGGGCATTTAGTCGATGATCGTCGCCCGGATTCTGTTCAGTAGCTTTTCCTTCAATTCTTCCGGCGTTTCCCAAGTAATATGCGGATAATGATCGGTATCGAAGCTCGCTTTTTCGAAATCACATTTCTTGCAGGTAAAAATTACCGGGCGGCCTAATCCATGCATCAGTCCGGCTTCATAATAGACCGCAGATCGGTCTCCCGTAATATCCGCCACCATGAATTTGCTTCGGCGGATTCCAGCGACGATTTCATCCGTGATCTGTAAGGGGCTCCCCGTCTGTCCGACCACCGTGGACCTGATTTAAGGTAGCCGTTGTCGTTCGAAGAGAGGAAGATATCCGTCGTCGGCCGTTCCTCTTTTCTTTTTGCTTCTTTTTCTTTTCTGTGAATTGCTGTGGACAA
>DATLUA010000013.1:0-2879 GCA_035533295.1 Elusimicrobiota bacterium
AGCTCCTTGCGGGCGGCCTCCCGCTGGGCCAGCTCGCGGTACACGTTTTTGGCCGGCGATCGCTCGGCGTCTTCGCGCTCCAAGTCGGCGCGTGGATTGCGCGAGGGCGAGAGCTGCTCCGGCTGCTCGGCCGCGCAGCCGCCGTCGACGCAGGCAGCATGGCGGGAGCCTTTCTCTCGCTGGAAATAAATTTTGTCGCCGGCGGCGATCGGCTGCCCGCATTCAGCGCAGCGGCCGGGCATACGGGCGTTCATCAGCCGGCCGTTGTCAACCGTTTGTGTCACCATAGGTTCACCTCCACAGATCCTTATACACCTAGATCGACAACGCCACAAGCAAAACTGTTCACTCGCCAGGCCGATCGACGCGAAAATTGCGCCGGGCCAGGCTGAGCGCCTGCACGCGGTCGTGCCAGGCCAGCAATTCGTCGTCGCTCTTCAGGTCGAGCATGTCGGCCACGTCGGCGCCTTCGACCTCGCGGCGGAGGGTCTGCTCGATGCGGCGCAGGATGATTTCGCGGAGGGTCATTTTTGGGAAGCAACGAAGGCAACGAAAAGGCAACGAAAAGGCAACGAAGGCAACGAAAAGGCAACGAAGGCAACGAAGGCAACGAAAAGGCAACGAAGGCAACGAAGGTCTTCGTTGCCTTCGTTCAAATCTAGGTCGCGCAAAAAAATGCCGGCGCCGGCGGGTTATCAGGCCCGCCGCGCCGGCTCGTGAAACGGCCCTCCCGCGGGACCCTGGTGAGACCAACCCGCGGAGACAGTCCAGCTTCACGCTATCCTAGCAAAACCTCCGCTCGGACGCCCGGCCGATCGGCGCCACGCACTGGATTTGCAATCCAGTGCGCGGACGCCCCCCGATTCTGTGGTAAAATAGAGGTGCGGGCCCGGAAACGGGCCGGCGGCGGCCGAAAAAGCCCTGTTTTCGCGGGCGAAACGGGCTTCACGGCGGTTTTGCCCCTGTTTGCGCCCCAAACCCCAGGTCCCGAGGCTCCAAATCCATGCCCAGCGTCGAACCCTCCCCCGATTCCCGCTTCGCGCGCGTCGCGGACCCCGACTTCGAGCCGCTGTTCTTCGATGCGGCCCACGTTTCGGCCGTCGTGGGCGTCGGCGACGGCTGTTTCGAGCTGTGCCTGATCGGCGGCCAGCGGATCCGGCTGCCGCCGCCGATCGCGTCCGGCGTGCTCAAGCAGCTCGGCCTGAGCATGCCCCGCGCGAAGCCGAAGCCGAAGCGCGCCGGCGATCGTGCGCCGGCGGTCAAACACTCGGGCCGGCCGGCGCCGTCCAAGAGCGCCATGGCCGCGGCGTCGGCGATGGTGGCCGGTTTTTTCTCGCCCTGATATTATTGTCGCATGGATGTGCATTGCCCATCTTTCTTTTCTGTTTGACATTTCCATTTCCTGGGGGCCCCGGTTATGCTGCGCCTGGCACGCGTGGTTTCCCAGGCGGCCGCCCGGCGCACGACGCGGACCGGCGGCCGCTTTTTTTTCGCGGACAGTACCGGAGGCGGGACTTGAACCCGCACGTCCTTGCGGACACTGGGTTTTGAGCCCGATGCGGAGAGCGCAGCGCAACGGAACCGGGCGCCCTTGACTCCGCCGTCCGCCGGCGGACAATTAGAACGATGCACCGCATGGCCAACGATACACTCACCGTCCCGCAGGCCGCCGCCCGCATCCGCGCGCTGCTGCGCCAGCGGCTGCCGCACGCCGAACGAAGCCTGCGGAGGTATTGCGAGGCCGGCTTCGCCGGCCGCAAGGTCGGAACCCTGTGGCTGATCCGCGAGGTCGAGCTGCGCGGCCTGGCGAACAGGTTACGCGACCGCAAGGTCGGCAAGCCGCCCAGAAAATCAAACGGCGTGCCGGTCCCAAAACGGGAAAAGTGAGCCCACAAAATGATTTTGGCAGCCGGAATCGGCAGGCCTGCCGCTTCGGCAGGCCGTCCCAAGCCGGCCGCCCCCGCGTCCGCCGGCCGCCCGTCGGCGCAACTCCTTACGCCGCAACCGGCCCCGAAATTCCGCGCGGATTATTGACCGCTGGCGGACAATTTGCAATACTGTGGATCGTAAACGCACCCGTTTGAAATCATGTTTGGCCCCGGCGCCGCAGAAGAAGCAGATCGATACTGCGCAGAAAAAGAGGCCCACGCCGCGCTGCTTCTAATCCGCATGGGCAGCGACCCGCGATTGCCGGCCGGTGCGATCGGCTATGTGCGTGACCTGCACTCGCACAAGACTTCGGACTGGCGATTCTTGCACGACCGATTGACCATGTTGCGGCGATACATGCCTGACCTGATCCACGACTTTTCTTCTGCCATCGGCTTTCGGACTGAGCTGTCCTATTGTGACGGCTGCCGGAAGCACACGCTGCACTACGGTCCAGTCTCGCAGTATTGCGAGATTTGCGGCGCGACGTGCGGAGACTTTGCCTGAATAACCACCGCCTCGGGGCAGCCCCGCCCGCGCTCCACGGAGCGCGAACGGGGGAACGAACAACAACCGACCGAAAGGGAAAATGACATGAGCAGCATTTGCACCATCACACCAGCGCATTCCGGCTTTAGCCAGTTTCAGCGGGGGGAGTCCGTGACCACGACTTACGAGACGCCCGGCGAATACGCATCGGCCGTTGTGGCCGAGAACCCGCACATCGTCGATTACCTGATAGACGGTCAGGACGGTGACGAAGCACTTTCCGAGGCGATCAAGGAAGCCCGCGGCGCAGTCCTCGGAGGCAACGACGCCTAACCAATCTCCGAAGTCCCGCCGGTGGGATACCGCGTCACGGAGCGCGGCCAGCCCGACAGAGCAACCACCGGCGGGGCGTCCTTTTTTCGAGCGAAACCAATGAGCGACGAAACACCTATTATGGTTTG
>DATLUA010000014.1:0-96283 GCA_035533295.1 Elusimicrobiota bacterium
GGACTGGCATGGGCTGAGGCGATTCTCAAGGCGGATGCTCGTGAACGTGCGTCAGGAAGCCTGGATGATCGGGTGGCTGCTCAATTTAAAGCGCTTGGCGGTTCTCGAATCGAGGGCGACGGCGTGATCCACATGATCCACGGCTCAAAAACGGCGACTGGTGGAGTTGTCCACAACGCTCACACCAACGGAGAGCCCGGATCTCAAGCCTCTTCGCTAAAAATCAACCCTTTTTCGGCAGCCTGTTAACGGCTAACGAACGTCTCAATTCTACTGGATGGGATAGAACTGGGGGACGAGGTGGTTCTTCTTTTTTGGAGGCATTATAGAGCCCTGCCTTACTCTCCCTTGGGAAAAAGTCGCTTGTAACGGGCGGAAATGATTGCCGCGAGGTCCTGGCGCAAGTCGTTGCGAAGTTCGGATTGGATCACCATGAGGCGTAAAGTGTCTTGTGCCATTTTAAGTTTGTCGAAAACGTGCTGTGCTGCCCGCGGGGCTATCGTGAGGACGGTAGCAAAGGCTTCGAAATCATCGCGGGTCAATTTGCTCTTTCTTGCATGGATCGTGAGGGCGGAATCTTCCTCATTTTTTATATAGAGGCGAGAACTGACAAAATCATAGACGGGGGCAAGCCCGATTTCTTTTCCTTGGCCGAGGAGCGCCCAATTTTTCATGTGCATGTCGCCGTTCCCGATTAGGAAGCACAAGAGAACTCGCTCAAAAAAATCAACCGTATCCAATCCGACGTTTGTCGTGTGGGCGCGCAACGCTCTGCCTATCTGTTCGAGAGAGCCTTTGTACTTATCGGTCGAACCAAGGATTTGAAACATCGTCTCATTCGGAATCTTCGTGCCGTCGTCAGCACGATCGAACCGTTTCACGACGTAGCAAAGCTTCCCATCGGCCATCGGAAGCAAACCGTGGGGAGGAACGCGCATGTCCAGCGACTCCGCCATGTTCATGCAAAGATTTTCGTTTTGCGGAATTTCCGGAAAGCGATCAGGCTCGGGCTTAAGAATATGAGTGCCGCCTGTAGACACAGACTCAAGCTCGCGCTTCTCCTCATTGATCTGGACGGAGACCTTCATCTGGACACCCGAGATCGAAATATGTCCCTTGGCCTCTTCGACTAGAGACGGCATGTCGCTGACGCTAAAAGAGATCGTCGGTGCCCACGTAGTGCCGAAAAGCTTTTTTATGCAGCGGGAGTGGTAACGCTCTTCACCTTCAATATCTTCCTGGCAGCAGAGGCAGTTAGCCATTGGATTCTCCAGTTGCCTTGACGCTGACCGCGCCGATGGGGTCTCCGCCGGTGTGGAGTAGTAGCCGAAACTTGTCATGCGGATCGAGCTTCACTGTGGAACAAATCATGTCCAGTAGCCAGCCCTCAGGCAGGAGACCATCAAAAAATGGAAAGAGTTCCTTTGACTCGTATTTTTCCGAGCGCAGCGGCATCGACAGGCTGATCGGCGAGGACTCCTTATCAGACAAGTAGGCGGCATCGTAGGCAAACTCAAAGCCGCCGGCTGTCTTGGTCAGCATGCCGGCCAGCTTCTGCCCATAGAAGACTTCCGCGCTATTCTCATCCATACAGTTCGTATTCTGCTAAGTGATCGGGATTGAATCCCGGCTTCAGATCTGCCGACTTCTTCGATTTCTTCAAGTCCTCCAAAAGCTTGATATGGATGTCGATCACGTTCGCTAGGCCGCCGTTCGGGTTTGCACCCATGCTTTCCACGTAAAAATTGAGAGCGTGCAAGGGATGGTAGTTATAGAACTTGCTTCGCTCAATGATAGCTCCCTTTTGGGTAAACATGATGTCAATAGCGCTGGCAACCTTCTCCTTCCATTCTTTGAACAGCTCAAACTCGGCCCTCAAGTTGTTCGGCGTGATGACGCTCTTGATCTGCTTAGCCTCCGCGATTTTTTTATCGAAGAACTCCATCACCCGCGTTAGCGGCGTCTTCGACTCTTCCTTGACCAAGTCTGTCGCGCCCAAGCACTTGCCGAAAAGAAAGAGCACTTTGTTAACGGTGTCGGTACGCAGGGATGTCTTGCCTTGCTCAAGGTCCCGGATAAAACGTAATCCGACGCCTGCTTTGGCCGCAAGCTCCATCTGGGTGAGCCCGGCTGCTCGGCGTCGTTCCTGGACAAAATCGGCAATTGGATTTTTTTTCATGGGATGAATCAGTATACCCGATATGATGTAAAACTGTGTTTAACTGCGTCTAAATGTGCTATATCAGGTATACTTATGCTTAATTTATACCCGATAACACCCTTCTTGTCAAGGGGCGCATAGTTCCCCAAATCCGCAAGCAAGGCCTGTAGAGGAAGAAATAAAATACCTCGCGTCCCGAGTAATTAGGGAAGAATCGGTGAAAAGGGCGAACTTTTCACTCGCGAGGTGAAAGCATGATACTTCAGAATGGGCGCCGTTGGTTCTGGGATTATGACCCTCGCGGCGGCACAGCCACGATGCGGATATTCTCCTCGGCGGTCTGCGTCGTTGAGTCTTCCATGGCGTTTCTCCATTTTATCACGCTCACTGAAGAGAGCCCGTCGCACAAACCATCTGACGGCGTAAAAATCGGCGCAGTGGCCGCCATCTCGCCCAAAATCCGCCCTATCTTCGCCTTCCCGCTCCTCCAGAGCTTGAGCAGGTGGTGCGCCGCGCACATCAGCGGCCACCCGCTGTCGGCCGCTTTCAGGCCTCGCCGCAAGAACCCGCCCATCCCCTCGGCTTGTAGATCGCCCGCCCTCGTTTTGTCAGCAGCTTGCGCTCCATGCGCGCGCGTAGGGAGATTCTCTCAAATCAGGCGGGGTTTATGCGGCAGGCCCTTTTCGGTCCGGAATTTAACCGGGAGAATCCGCATCCTGCCTCTTTGTCCTGCTGACGGCGTAGTAACTACTGGCCGCCCGCGTAGTCCCGAAATCGCCCGAGGCCGACTGCGAAGCCATGTGGAGCCCATCGGCGCGTGCATGGCGCTATTCCACCTTTCCGCGGAGGGAGAGCCGGATCGCTTCTTGCGGACCCCAGGGATGATGGAAGCCGACCGGGAACGCTCGCCCGTGATGGTCACGCGGCCTCTTCCGCGGGCTTCAAGCGCCGGAAGCTGCGATAGAGCAGCGCGTCGTAAACGATCTTCACGCAACCCGAGAAAAAGAAAGGAGCGCTGAGCAGCGCCGGCACGGCCAGGAGCATTCCAGCCAGCGAAGGCGAGATCGCGGCTCCGGCCGTGCGGGCCACGCCCGTGATCCCCGCGGCCGCGGAGCGTTCATCCGGTTCGACCACGGCCATCGTATAAGACTGTCGGGTGGGGACGTCCATCTGGGAGATGCTAAAGCGCAGCAGCAGCACCGTGATCGCCAATCCCAGGTTCGGCATCAAGGGCACCAGCATCAGCAAGATGTTGGAGGGGATGTGCGTGAACACCATGGTCCGGATCAGGCCGATCCGGCGGGCCAGAGCCGCCGCCGCCAGCGCGGAAATCCCCGCCAGGACGTTGGCCCCGAAGAAGATGGCCCCAAGCGTCACGGGCGACGCGCCGAAGCGCGCATGAAACCAGTAGGCCGCGATGCTCTGCACGACGAAGCCGCCCCCGAAGGCGTCCAGGGCGAATAGGGAGGAGAGCTTGAACACGACCGCCTTGGACTTGTGCAGCCCCAACAGCGTCGGTCCGGACGCGCTCCGTCTCCCCGGCTGCGGCTCCACCTTGCGGGTGAGACAGAGGAACACGAGCGCCAAGATCAAGCCCAGCGCCGCATAGCCGTAGATGACGGCGCGAAAGCTCTCCACGGCCGGCCAGCCCAGGCGTTCCAGCAGGCTGACCGCTCCGCCGCCCGCCAGAGCTCCCGTCGCCGTGGCGACGGATCCGGCGAGGTTGTACCAGGCGAACACCGCCGTGCGATCCCGGCCCGGCACGATCTGCGCCAGGATCGCCTGCTCGACGGACACGAAGGGCCCGACTTCGTTGCCGCTGGGGCTGATCACGCCCGCCGTCGCCGCGGCCAGCAGCAGCCAGTAGCTCCTCGTCAGGCCGAAGACGAGCCCAGCCATGCCCAAGAGTAACGACCCGAGGATCAGCATCTTGCGCCGGCCCAGGCGGTCCGCCGAGGTGGTGATCCACAGCGATACGGCGGTATCGCCGACTAGCGTCAGGGTCAAGAGCAACCCGATCCTCGGAGTCGGCAGGCCGATCTGGACCAGATACAGCACCAGGATGACCGAGATCAGGCCGTAGTCGAAGAGCCGGAGGCAGCGCGTGAGAAACAACAGACGGCCGTCTCGGGTAAGCCCCCTCATCCTAATCGCCGGACGCCGAGAATCGCATGACGCGAAGCCTCGGACGACCGCCCGCGTCGGCCAGAGGAAAGTAGACAAACCCCGTCGCGGGGTCCACTGCGACGCTGTGCGCGTCGGGGCCGACCCAACCGCGCCACAGCCGCTTCGGCCGTCCGCCGCGCACGGAAAACACCGCCGTCACGCCGCTCTCGCCGGCGACGTAAAGAAGCCGGCGCGCGGGGTCCAGCGCCAGGACGTCGGGGTCGCCCCCGGTCTCGTCAACTTGGGTGACCCGCAGGTCCGGCAGCGACAGCGTCAGCAGGCGGGCGTTGCCGTCGCAGGCGACGAAGGCCGCATGGTCGGCCGCGTCGATCAGCAGGCCGTGGTTGTGGTCGCAGGACTCCGGAAGAGCGACCCGGCGGACGATCGTCAGCGCCCGCGGATCGATCACCGCCACCTCGCGGCGCGTCTGCACGTTGACCAGCACGCGCCGGCCGTCAGCGTCGTAGGCGCTGTTGCCGGCCTCGCCGCCCAGCGGCAGCGTCTTCAGCACGCGCGGCGGCGAACCGCCGATCACGGTCTCGCGCCCGCCTCGTTCGTTGGAGACAAACAGCCGGCGCAGCGCCGGGTCCCAGGCGCTGCCGTCGGGAAATCCCCCCGCGGGCAGGACGGCGACCGTCTTGAGGTCGGCCAGCCTCAGCGCGCGCACGCTCCCCCGCCCCAGCGCCCGCCCGACGAGCGTTCCCGTCGCGCTCACGAAGGCAAGCCCGGTCTCCGGCGCCAGAGTTATGCCGGTGGCGCCCGGAAAGCCCGGTAAGGCGGCGATCAAGCGCCGCCGCCTCACGTCATAGACCAGGACCCGGCCGGCGCCCATCTGGTTGATGTAGAGGCGCCCGGTCTCGGCGTCGAAAGCCTCGTAATCGAAGCGTCCCTCGGGCCCTGGCAGCGGCAGATCGACCACCTTCGCCAAGACGGCAGCGCCGCGGCCGGGCGCGGGAGCCCGGGCCATGGCCGGATTTGCGCGGCACAGCGGCAGCATCGCCGCCAGGGCGAAGAGCATGCGCGAAGTCACGGCGGGATTATTTCCGCCCTTCCGCCTCCAACGCCGCCTTGAGTCCCTTGGCCATCGTCACCGCGTCGCCGTAAGCCCAAAAATGCATGAAGAAGAGGCGCGGCTCCTCGTCGAGCATATGGTTATGAAGCGCCGCAATCTCGATCCCATGGGCCCGCAGAGCCTTGATGACGGGATTGACCTCCGGGCCCAAAAGCATGAAGTCGCCGTTGATGGCCGCCTTCTTCCCCTCGAGTTGGAAGTTCAGGGCCGTGCTCATGCCCATGGCGCCGGGCATCGCCGTCCCCATCATCGTCACATGAATGTCCGGACGAGGGACGTTGACGTGGAGCACTCCCCCGCTCATGGCTCCCTTGGCGCCGAGGATATCCTCGATTTGCTCCGCCACGGCGGGCGTCTTTTCCGCGGGCGCCGGCGGCTGAGGCTTCATGGGCGTCTTCGTCAGGGCAAGCGCTTCCCGTAACCCCTTGGCGAGCGCCGTGTCGTCGCCATGGCCCATGAAGTGGATGTAGAAGAGCCTCGGAGTCTCGTGCAGCAGATGGTTGTGGATGGCCGTGATCTCGATGCCGTTGTCCTCGAGTTTGCTGATGACGGGATTTAGTTCATCCTGCAGGAGGACGAGGTCGCCGTAGGCGAGCGCCGAAGAGTCGGCCTTCTCGAAGGCGGCCCAACTGACGAGCGCCAGCGCGGGCTTGATCCGGACCTTGCCCACCATGACCTTCAGGTCCGACCGGGGAAACGAGACTTTGTACGTCTCTCCGATGACCTCGCCCTTCTTTCCCAGGGCCCTCGCGATCCCGGCCGTGTCGAGCCCGGGGCCGGTCTTGCCGTAGGCCGCGGACCCTAAGCAGAGAAACAGACCGAGGAACGCCTCCCTTGGAATCCACGTGTGTTGTTTCACTTTCCCTCCATTCCTGCCCTATTGATTTTGATGATTTTCAGCGTCCCGCCTCTTGAACATGCCCGCCGTCAAGCACGGCCTTGGCCCCGAGCGCGAACAGCAGGTCGGCCTTCGCGTCGATGCGCCGCGACTGCACGCTTCCAAGATCGCGCAGCGATTCCCGCACGTCGACGAGAGGACCCTCGAAGGACAGATAGCGCTTCAGCGCCAAATCCAAGGCCTGGTCGGCTTCGTCGAGCTCGCGGTCGAGAAATCCCAGCTTGATGCGTGCCGTCTCTATCAAATCGTCGTAGGCCGCATCGGTTTCGGCGAGATCGAGCTTGGCCGCCAGGACGTCATAATCCCGTTGCGTGGCTGCGTCCTTGGCGCTCGATATCTCGCTTTTCACGCGGAATCCTTCGAAAAGCGGGAGCGAGATCGCGAAGCCCGCCGAGTAGTCCTGACGTTGCGCGAGCCTGACGCTGTCCATCCCGCCGGCGCTCGCCAGCGCCGTTACCGTCGGGTAGTTCCCGGCCGACCGCGCGCCGACGACATTCTTGGCCGCCTCGGCTTCGGCTTGGGCTCGCGCGATGTCGGGGGGCGCCGCGCCGGGCATGATAACGCCGATGCTCGACTCGGAGACGGACGCCGGACTTGGGCAGGCCAAGTCGGCCTCGGACAGGCCGGTCAGCAAGGCAAGCCGCTTGACGGCGATCTGGTAGCGCCGCGCGTAGGCCGCCGCCGTCATTGCCGCGTCGTCGGCCTGCTCCTGGACAAGGAAGCGATCGACGGGCGAATGCTGGCCGGCGCGCACGAAGCGTTCCACCACCGCGAGCACCTTCAAGGTCTGGCCGTCGACCTCCTGCCACGCCTCCATCTGCCCGCGGTCGCGCACGCCCTCGAAATAGATCCTCAAGGCCGCCTGATCGACTTTGTACCGCGCCACGCGGGTCTCGGCCTGGGCCGCATCCAGGCGCGAGCGTGCGGCCTTGAGGCCGTAACCGCGGCTCAAGTCGAACAACGTCATGCGCGAGACCAAGCCTCCGCTCGGCCCCGAACGGAAGGGCGAGCTCATGATTCCACCAAGCCCAAGCCCGCCGTTCGAGCCGGGAAAACCGTAGCTTTGAACGGCCTCGGCGTCGAGCGTGGGGTAATAAGACGACTTGCCGATCTCGATCGCGTCGCGGGCGCGCGCCTCTTGGGCCGCGGCGGCCTTGAGCTGCGGGCTTGCCCGCTCGGCGGCGGCCAGGACTTCCCCGACGCCGATCTCGCGAGCCGAGGCCGTTTGAGCGCAAAGAAGGACGACGGCGAGGCTAGCGAGCTTCATGGTCATCCGGGTCGAGCGACGCCGAGCGCGCCGGCCCGCGCTCGAAATGGCCGTAGATCAGAGGCAGCACCAAAAGCGTGGCCGCCGTCGCCGCCGCCAGGCCGCCTATCACGGCGCGGGCCAAAGGCGCCGTCTGGCGGCTGCTTTCCCCCAGGCCGAGCGCCATCGGGATCATGCCGACGATCATCGCGCAGCTGGTCATTAGAATCGGACGCAGGCGGCTGGCGGCTCCAGCCGAAGCAGCGGCGAAACCGAGCTTCCCTTCGATCCGGCTTCGCTCGGCGAAGGTGACGAGCAGGATGGCGTTGGCGACCGCCACGCCGATCGCCATGGTCGCGCCCATGAACGACTCGACGTTGAGCGTGGTCCCCGTCGCGGCCAGCATCAGGCCCGCGCCGGCCAGCACGGCGGGGACCGTGGACAGCACGATCAGAGAAAGCTTCCACGACTGGAAGTTCGCCGCGAGCAGGAGCAAGATGACGACGACGGCAAGACCGAGGCCCGCGCGCAAGCCATGGAACATCTCCTGCATCGGCGCCACCTCTCCGCGCAGCGCGACCGTCACGTTCTTGGGTTTGGCGCTTTCCACCGACGCGAGAGCGCGCCGGACGCGCGCGGCAGCGCGTCCGAGGTCCGAACCCGCGACGTTGGCCGTAAACGTCAGCATCCGCTGCATGTCGTAGCGATCGTATTCGCCGACGGCGACCGAGGACACGACCGTCGCGAAGCGCTCAAGGGGGACGGCCCCGCCGCCGACGGCGACGGGAATGCGCCGGACCGCGTCGAGGGAGGCCATCCGGCTCTGCGGAACCTCGACCTGGACCTGATAGGCGATGCCGCTCTTGGGATCGGCCCAGAAGTCGGGCAGCACGTAGCGGCTTGACGAGGTGGCCGCCGTCAGCGCCCGGCCCACCCTCGAAACCGTCAGGCCCATCAAGCCCGCCTTCTCGCGGTTCATCGTGACGTTCACCGAAGGATAGTTGAGGGTTTGGGCCAACTGCAAGTCCCGCAGGGACTTGACGCCTTGGAGGGCCGAAAGGACCTTCTTCGCGTAGGCTTGAGTGGCGCTGAAATCGGGGCCGCTCAAAGCGACCTCGATCGGGGTCGGCGCGCCCTGGCTCATCACGCGGCTGACGATGTCGGCCGGCTCGAAGGACACGCGCACGCCCGGCATATCGGCGGGAATCTCCCGGCGCAGGCGCTCCTTGAGCGCTTCCAGCGAAACGCGGCGCTTGAGGTCCACCTGCAGGACGGCCTCCTCCGGCCCCGAGGTCCACAGATAGATCGTGTTGATCGGGTAGTTTGGCGGCTGAACTCCGACGAAGCCGATAGAGATATTCACGTTGCCTTCGCCCGCGTCCCGCTTGATCAGATCAAGGACTTGCTCGGCGATGCGCTCCGTGCCGTCGATGGCGGTGCCGGCCGGCGCGCGCAGGCGCAATTGAAGCTGGCCCGCCGCGACCTCCGGAAAGAGCTCTCGTCCCAGCCTCGGCAGGATCCAAGCGATGACGCCAAGAGAAAGCAGGAAATACAAAGCGATCAGCGGCCAAGCGCGCCGCGAAGCCCGGTCCAGAACCGACGCGTATCTCCGCCGAAGCGCGGCAAATCTTCCCGAATCCGAATGGCGCTCGGGCGCCCGGCCTCTCAACAACCACGTCGAAACAATCGGGACAAAGCTGCCCGACAAGAGGTAGGAGCCGACCATCGAAAACCCTACGGCCAAGGACAGCGGCACGAAAAGCGCGCGCGCCGCGCCGGTCATGAAAAAAGAGGGGATGAACACCGACAGCACGCAGAGCATGGCGAGCATCCGGGGCAGGATCGTCTCCGCCGTCGCGTCGAGGCTGGCCCGCGCGACCTCTTGGCCCCGCGCCAGGTGGCTATGAATATTCTCCACGGTGACGGTGGCCTCGTCGACGAGGATGCCGACGGCGAGCGCAAGGCCGCCGAGCGTCATGATGTTGACGGTCTGCCCGCAGAGCCAGAGCGCCAGGAGCGCCGCGCAAAGCGCGAGAGGAATATTGGCCACGACGATCAGGGAGCTTCGCCAGTCGCGCAGAAACAGAAGGACCATGAGTCCCGTCAGAATGGCGCCCAACCCGCCTTCGAAGATCAAGGCTCGGATCGCGCGGCGGACGTAGCCGGATTGGTCGAACTCGTAGCTCACCCTCACGTCGTCCGGCAGCACGCTCTGAAACTTCTTGAGGTTGCGGCGCACCAGGTTGACGACGGAGAGCGTCGAGGCGCCCGCGAGCTTGGTGACCGGGATGTACACCGCCCGGCGTCCGTTGACGAGGGCGTAGCCGGTGGGAAGGTCCGTGGCGTCCTCGACCCTGCCCACGTCGCGCAGGAAGACAGTGGGATAGGTTCCCGTTCGCAGCGGAACGCTCTCGAGCTCCTTGATGTTCGTGACTACGGAGTTGAGCCGCACCATCGGATAGCGGTCGCCGAGGTCGATGTTGCCGGCGGGGCTGACCAGATTGGCCTTGGAGATCGCCTCCGCCACATCGTCCGGCGAGAGATTGTAGTTCCGGAGCTTGACCGGATCGACGCGCACGACGATGGTGCGCTGGCTGGCCCCGAACGGCGGCGGCGCGGAGACGCCCGGCAAGGTCGCGAAGAGCGGACGGACCCGGTTGAGGGCGAGGTCCTGGATCTGGCCGACCGTCTCTGAGGAACTTTTGAAGACGAGATCCCCGACCGGAACGCTGCCCGCGTCGAAACGCATGATAAAAGGAGGGACGGTTCCGGGAGGCATGAAGGAGCGGGCGCGGTTGGCGTAGTTGACGGTCTCGGCCATGGCCTCCGCCATGTTCGTGCCCGGCTGAAACTGGAGCTTGATCAGCGAGATGCCCTGAATGGACTTCGACTCGACGTGCTTGATGCCGGCGATGAAAAGAAAGTGGTACTCGTAGTAATAGGCGAGGTAGCCGTCCATTTGCGCCGGGCTCATGCCGCCGTAGGGCTGCGCGACGTAGATCGTGGGCACCCCCAGGTTGGGCAGCACGTCGCGCGGCATCTTGAGCGCGGCCAAGACGGCTCCGAGCGCGACGGCGACCACGGCGACGAGCACCGTGACCGGCCGACGCATCGAGCCGCGAACCAGATTCATTTCTTGAGCTCGGCCGTGAGCGCGGAGTACACACCCTCGAAAAAGTCGATTCCCGCCGCCAGGCGCGGCGCGTCGTTCGTGTGGCGGCGGCACAACCCGCGGATCGCCAGCGCGACGCCGGAGGCCTCGGGCCTCCCGAATTTCCGGTCCTTGAGATCGATGTCATGGACGATCTCGGCCAGAGCCGCGAGCGCGGGATCGTGCAGGCGCAGCCGGTGCGCCAGCGTCTCGAACGTGCACCAATCGCCGAAATGCGTGAACTCGCCCTCCGGCATGTCGAAGCGGAGCTCTTTGGCGCGGGCCGCATAGGGAGACGCCACGAACTTGAAGCGCGCCTTGGGATCGACGAATCGGCGCACGAGCCAGGCGGACGCCAGGCGATCGATATGGGGAGATGCCCGCGTCACCCAGACCCGGCCCGTGAGGTCCTTCGCGGCCACCGGCGGCGGGGGCTCCGGAGCCCGGCGTACCGAGATGGACTTGGCTCGATTGAGGAGCGAGTGTCCCTCCTTGAGCGCCGATTCCGCCGAGGCGCGACCGGGCGCCGCGAAGAAATCGATCTTCGCGGCGCGTTCGCGCGCCGACTGGAGGTCCGACCAGTGCTTTTCCAACCGCTCCAGCGTCTCCGCCTTCAGATGGCCGCCATCGAGAGCCGAACGGACCTTGTCGTTGAACGCCCGCGCGGCCTTTGCAAGCTCGTCGTAGTCCTTCCCGCGCGCCTCTTGGAAACTTTTGACGATCTGCTGATCGTCTTTTTCGGCCAGGGAGTCGGCGGTAAAGACCGTCGCCTCGCCGCCGGACTGGATGATCTCCTTGCGCAGCCAGTCGAAATCCTCTCGCGTCGCGGCGCGATTGGGAAGGGCGTAGATCGAGTTCTTCACGGCCACCGCTCCGAGGGCCTGGAGCTTCCGCCAGACCTTGACGCGCAGATTCGAGGGCTCGTTGGGCAGTTGGTGAGTCAAGAGAATCCAGCGCGGGGGCCTGGTCTTCATGGTCGCTATTTTAACATAACGGCCGTTACTATTGCAATCCGTTACATAAATATTATGCGTAACGACACATCTGAAGGGCGCGTTTTCCGTTCCAAGTCGGCCGCCCCTGGGCCTGAGGCCCGGGGGTTGGCAAGGGCCTGTTGGCGACGCTGGGCAACAAGGTTTCATGGAACCATTCCATAAGAGGGGGTTCTATGGCCTATCCGAGGTTGCCTATGCGAAAGATAAGGGAAGTTCTGCGACGCAAATACGCGTGCGGCCAGTCCGAGCGCAGCAGTGCTCAAAGATGCGGCGTAGTAACTACTGGCCGCCCGCGTTTGCTAAAATCGCCCTGGACTTCCCATGCGCCCGACGAACCCGACGCGCCTGACCGGCCTGCTGAGCCCGCGCTTTTTCGCGGCCGCGCAAAACCTATGGGGGTGGCTGGCCGCCGCCTTCGCGGTCATGCCGACCGGAAAGGATTTGCTTCCTCCCGGTCGGCACTGGGCGCGATATACGCGCCCGGTGCTCGCGGACGCGGCCTTGGGCGAGGCCGAGCGCAAGGCCGCCATCATCGCGCATTGCCGCGCCCGCGCCGCGCTCCTTTTAGAGCGGATGGTCAGCGTGCGACTCTCGCCAACCCCGGCGCTACCCACCACCCCCTATCTACCCCTATCTATCCCCCTGCAACCCCCTATCTATCCCCTATCAACCCCCCTATCAACCCCCCTATCTATCCCCTATCAACCCCCTATCTATCCCCTAGCCAGACCCCACCTAGACCTACCCTAGGCCTAGAGGGCCCTGGCCAGGCCTGGGCCGGACTATGAAAGCGATGATCCTGGCGCCGCTCTTGGCCGGATGGCTTCTGGCGCCCGGCGCCTCCGCGGCCGTCGTGCAATCCCCGGTGCTTTGGCAGGAGCGCTACTATTTCGACGCTCTCCTGGAGGCCCGCGACCGCCAACAGCGTGAGGAGAGCGACCCGGAAATGATTCCGGTGCTCCGCGCCATCGCGGGCCAGGTGGCCCAGCAGGGCTTGAACTTGAACCGCCTCGGGCTCTACATCGCGGCGCAGAAGGGCAACGTGCGCTTCGCCTTCGCGCAAAAAGACCCCGACCCCAGCCTGAAGGTCATCCTCTCCAATCTCATGACGCTCACGCGCGGCGCCGGGCAAATCAGCAACAACCTCGACTATCTGGCGGTGCGCTGCCGCTTGGCTTCCTCGCAGGCCCTGTCCGATCCGAAGATGGAGCAGGCGAGCCTCATCATCCTGGCGGAAATCCGCCGGCTTCAGTTGGATCTTAATTCCGTCTATCTCAACGCGGTCGCGACGCAGAAGGCCGGCTGGGAATTCTCGCGCCCGAAGGATAAATATTTGAGAAGCTCCGTGTGGATGCTGGTCGAAAGCATGCGCCGCGTCCAGAACTCCGTATATTCCGTGTACGACTCCGCCCGTGATCTCGCGCTGCGCTGCCGTTAGCCTGGCCGCCGTCCTGTGCGCCTCCGGGACCGGCGCGTTGGCCGCCGCGCCCGCCGCGGCGAAGCCCGTCTCGTTCAAGACCTCCGACGGCTGGACCATCGCGGCGCTCTACCGCCCGCCCCGCCCCGGCGCCGAGGTGGCCGTGCTCATCCACGGCCTGGGCTCGAGCAACAACGAGTGGGGCGGTTTTTCCCCGGATTTGTGGCGCTTGGGCCTGGGGACCTTGGCCATTGATTTGCGCGGCCACGGCCAAAGCCTTTCGGGCCCGCGCGGCGCGGAGGGCTGGCAGGATTTCGACCAGAAGGGCGAGTGGCCAAAGGCGGTCAACGATCTTCTGGCCGCGGCGGCGTATCTGCGCCGGCGCGGAATCCCGGCAAGCCGCGTCGTCTTCATCGGTGCCTCGGTCGGCGCGAATTTGGCCTCGCGGGCCGCGGCCAGGCTCAAGTCCTCGCCCTGGACCGCGCTGCTTTCCCCCGGCGAGGACTACCACGGCATCTTGCCGGCCGATTTATCCGGGCGGCGCGTCCTTTTCGCGGCCTCGCCTCCCGACGCATACGCCTACGGCACCTGCCTGGAGATGGCCGGCCGCATGAAGGGCTCGGTCTTTTTGGCCGCCCGGGGCGGCCACGGCGTGCAGATGTTCAAGGACGCGCGCTTTACCGCGGCTTTTTTGAGATGGATCCGGGGCGTTTCGTCGCCGGCGCCGCGCCGCCGCGCCCGCTGATTTTGCTAAAATGACGCCGAGAAGAAAATATGCCCGCCGCTCTTAGAACCCTGGAATTTTTCGCCGCCGCCTGCGTCACGGCCGAGTTCGCCGGCTACTGGCTGCACATCCTGCTGCACAGCGACAAGATCAAGTTCCTGAGCCGCAGCCACATGATTCACCATCTGATCAGCTACCCGCCGGACAGGCCCATGCGCCCGTCCGAGGAATACCTGCTCTCGACCCAGGGCCGGGCCAGCCTTTTGGGCATCGGCATGGAGTGGCTTGTTCCCATCGCCGTCATCATGTCGGGATTGGAACTGGCGCTCCGGGCGGCGGGAGCCTCTTCGCTGCATCAAGCCGTCTTCGTCGTGACCGCCCTGGGCTGGGGCACGGCGATGTTCTGGTACATGCACGACGCCATGCACTTGAAGCGCTTTTGGATGGAGAAAAATCCCGCGCTGGGCCGCTGGTTTGTGCGCGCCCGCAAGCGCCACGACATCCACCACATGCGCATCGCCGACTCGGGGCTCATGAACCGCAATTTCGGCATCTGCTTCTTTTTCTTCGATTGGGTTTTCGGCAGCCTGCAGCCGGAGCACGAAAAATTCAACCACGCGGGCTACGAGTCGGCCAAGAAGCGGTTTTCCTACCTATACCAACCAGCTGAAGAGCGCTAGGTTTATGCCGAACGCCGCCGTTCCGGACTCGCTCGAACGGATCAACGGCTCGGCCCTGCGCGTGCGCTGGCAAGACGGCCACCAGAGCGTCTACCCCGCGCGCTATCTGCGCCAACGCTGCCCGTGCGCCGGCTGCGTGGACGAGCTTTCCGGCCGGCGCCTGCTGACGCCGGAGAGCGTCCCCGCGGATTTGCAGGCGCCGGGCGCCGCGCTGGTGGGCAACTACGCCGTGAGCTTCTCTTTTTCGGACGGCCACGGCTCGGGCATTTACACCTTCGAGGCCCTGCGCCGCCTGTGCCCCTGCGCCGAATGCGCCCCGCTGCGGCCCGAGGAGGCTCGGCCATGAGCGCGGGCTACAAGACCATCATCGAGCCCTTCAAAATAAAAAGCGTCGAGCCGCTGGGGTTCACCGAGCCCAAGGAGCGGGAAGAAGTCCTGCGCCGCGCGGGCTACAATCTCTTCAATATCCCCGCCGACAAGGTCCTCATCGATTTGCTGACCGACTCCGGCACGTCGGCGATGTCCGCGGAGCAGTGGAGCGCGGTCATGCGCGGCGACGAGTCCTACGCCGGGGCCAAGAGCTTTTTCCGCTTCGAGGCGGCCGTGCGGGACCTGACCGGCTACAAGCACGTCCTGCCCGCGCACCAAGGCCGCGCCGCGGAGAGAATCTTGATGGGCGTCATCGCCAAGCCCGGAAAGACCGTCATCGCCAACTCCCATTTCGACACCACCCGCGCCAACGTCGAGGCCGCGGGCGCCCAGGCGCTGGACTTGCCCGCGCCGGGCGCGCTTGATTTTAGCCGCGGCGCCCCCTTCAAGGGCGACATGGACGCCGCGGCCCTGGAGAAAAAAATCCGGGAGCTGGGCGCGGCCGATGTGCCGCTCATCATCATGACCGTGACCAACAACTCCTTGGGCGGCCAGCCCGCGTCCTTGAGGAACCTGCATGAGGTCTCGGACGTCGCCCGCGCGCATAAGATTCCGCTGTTCTTGGACGCCGCGCGCTTTGCCGAGAACGCCTACTTCATCAAGCTGCGGGAAAAAGGCCAGGAGAAGCGAAGCGCCCGGGACATCGCGCGCGAGATGTTCTCCTGCGCGTCCGGGTGCCTCATGAGCGCCAAGAAGGACGCCCTGGTCAACATCGGGGGATTCTTGGCCTTGAACGACGAGGAATGGGCACGCGCGGCGCGGGCGCTGCTGATTCTGGGCGAGGGCTTTTCCACCTACGGCGGCCTGGCCGGGCGGGACTTGGAGGCCATGGCCCAGGGTCTTGTCGAAGTCCTGGACGAAAAATACCTGGCCTACCGCCTGCGCTCGGTGGAATACCTGGGCGACGGGCTGCGCCGGAGCGGCGTTCCCATCGTGGAGCCTCCCGGCGGCCACGCCGTCTACGTGGACGCCCGGCGCTTCTTGCCCCACATCCCGCCCGAGCGCTACCCGGCCCAGGCCCTGGCGTGCGAGCTCTACCGCCAAGCCGGCATCCGCTCGGTCGAAATCGGCTCGCTGATGTTCGGCAAGGACGGACCGGAGGGGTTCGTCGCGGCGCCCATGGAGCTTTTGCGCTTGGCCGTGCCGCGGCGGGTCTACACCCAGAGCCACATCGATTTCGTCATCGAGGTTTTCGCGGATTTGGTCCGGCGGCGCCGGGACGTCCGCGGCTTGCGCGTGGTGGATGACCCGAAGGTCCTGCGCCACTTCACGGCCCGGCTTGAGCCCGCCCCGGCTTAGTTCAATGATGGAAGCGCCCGGCAAGATTCTCGTCCTCACCACCGACCGCGCGCTGGCGGAGGAGGCGGCGTCCCTGTTTTCCCGCCGCGGCGTCGAGGTGCTGGTCGCGGCCAATTTGGCGTCCGCCCAGGCCAGGATGGCGTCCGAGAAAATCCTGGCGGTGGTCGCGGACGCCGCGCGCATCGGCGCGGCGGAGCGCGCGGGCCTGGTCCAGGTCCACGCGCAGAAAAACTTCCCGCTCCTCATCCTGGAAACCCTGGGCACGCTTTCGCCCCTGGAGACCTCGTCCTTGCGCCGCCTGCCCTGGCCTCTGCCCCAGGGATTCGCGGATCTGGTGCGCACCGCGGCCAAGCCGGTCATCTTTCTCGCGGATCAAACCATGTTCGCCAGCCGGGCCCTCCATATTCTGCTGCAGCAGGCGGGGCTTCAGCCGCTCATCCTCGATTCGGTCGTGGGCTTGAGCGAGACCCTCACGGCCGCGCCGACGCGGACTAAAAGTTTGTGGGAGAAACTAACCGGCTCCGATGGCGGCGCGGACGAGGAGGCGAAGCCTCGCGTCGCGGTGGCGCAGTTCACCGGGGACTTGAACGCGGCCGCGATTTTCGACGCGCGCCTGCGCCAGACGCTGCCCAGCGCGGCCTGCTATCACGTCTCGGGCTTGGAGGCCCCGCGGGCGGCCATGGCGGCGCTTCGGGAGAAGCGCCCGGCCATTTTGCTGCGCGAGGATTTCCGCCGCATCCCCGCGCTTCTTTTCGACGGAGAGATGGCGGCGCGCCCGGTCCCGGAACGCGGCGCCAAAATTCTCCTGGTCGACAACTACAAGCCCGCGCTTGATTCCCTGGCCCAAGCCCTGGCCGCGGCCAAGTACGAGGTCGCCGCGACCATGGACGGCAACCAGGCCCTGGCCGCGGCGCAAAACCCCGGCAGCTTTCATCTCGCCGTCATCGGCGCGGCCCTGGCCTACACCCAGCGCACGGGCGCGGACCTGGCCCTGGCCCTGCGCGAGCGGGACCCCAATTTGCGCATCATCTTCATGGTCGATCAGTATCCGCTGCAGTCCGCGCTCAAGGGCATGAGCCAGGTCGTGGAGCTGGGCCTGGACGACGCGCTCTTAAAGCCCGTCGAGTCCTCGCGCCTCATCTTCTCCATCCAGCGCGCGCTGGAGCGGCGCTTCCTGCTGATGGAGAACGCCCGGCTGTTGAAGGAAGTCCAGGAGTCCAACCGCCAGCTGGCGCAGATCAACGCCTTCCAGGAAAAATTCTTCGCCATGGTGGCGCACGACGTCAAGAATCCCTTGACCGCGATTCTGGGCTACGCGGAAATTTTGCAGTCCAAGCTGGCCGATCGGCCGACGGACTTGAAGAACGCCTCGCACGTCTATTCCGCGGCCAAGACGCTCAACATCCTCATCTCCGACTTGGTGGACTTGGCCGCCATCGAATCGGGCAAGCTGCGCGTGACCATGGGCCCCATGGACTTGTCCGCGGTCATCGCCGAGGTGCGCTCGCGCATCGAGATCGCGGCCGCGCAGAGGAAAATCGTCTTCTCGGTCGAGATGCCGCCGGCCCTGCCGCCGATGGCGGGCGACGCGGCCCGGCTGGGGCAGGTCATCCAAAATCTCTGCACCAACGCCATCCAATACACCAAGGAAGGCGGCAGAGTCTCCATCATCATCCAAGCCGGGCCGGACAAGGTGGTGGTCAGCGTCAAGGACACCGGCATCGGCATCTCCAAGCAGGACCTGCCGCGCGTCTTCGAGCGGTTCTTCCAGAGCGAGCAGGCGCAGGCCATGAGAAAAGCGGGCTTCGGCCTCGGCCTCAAGATCGCGCGCGAAATCGTGCAGATGCACGGCGGCGCCATCGGCGTCGAGTCGGAGCTGGGCGTGGGCACCCGTTTTTACTTCACCCTGCCCGTCCCAAAGCCGCAGTGAAGTCTCCTTGGGCGGCCCTGGAGCCAAGCCTCTCCCGGGGCGCCTTGAAGCTTTCTCCCGCCGATTTGGACGCCTATTCCTACGACGCCGCGCCCATCCGCTCCCGGCCGGACGCCGTCGTCCTGGCCGGGCGGGAAGAGGACGCCGCCGAGGCGGTGCGGTTTTGCGTCCAGCGCGGCCTGCCCTACACCGCGCGCGGCGCGGGCACCAACCTTTCCGGGGGCGCGGTGCCCCTTTCCGGCGGGGCGGTCGTCTCCTTGGCCCGGATGAACCGGGTTTTGGCGGTGGACACGGCCGCGCGGCAGGCATTGGTCGAGCCCGGCGCGGTCAACGCCGTCTTGCAGAAGGAGCTCGAGAAGGAAAATTATTTTTACGCTCCGGACCCGGCCAGCTGGAAAGTCTCCACGCTGGGCGGGAACATCGCGGAAAACGCCGGCGGGCCGCGCTGCCTGAAATACGGCGTGACCACCAACCACGTCCTAGCGCTTGAGGCGGTGATGCCGGACGGGTCCCTCGGGACTTTTTCCTCCGCGGACCCCGGCCCCGACATTATGAGCCTTCTAGTCGGCTCGGAAGGCACTTTGGGGCTGGTCACCAAGGCCCGCTTGAAAATCGCGCCCGCGCCGCGCGCGGTGGCGACGTTTCTGGCCGGGTTTTCTTCGGTGGAGAGCGCGATGGACTGCGTCTCCGCCGTCATCGCCGCGGGCGTCATCCCGCGCGCCATGGAGGCGATGGACGACGTGCTGGTCAAGCTCATCGAGGCGCGCTCCCCCTGCGGCTATCCGGGAACGCCGGCGGTGCTGCTTATCGAGCTCGACGGCGAGGCGGCGCAAGTCGACGACGAAGCGGCGCGGGTCGGGGCTTTGTGCCGCGCCCAAGGAGCCGTGGATTTGCGCGCGGCCCGCGACGCGCGGGAGCGCGAAAGGCTGTGGGAAGGCCGCCGCGGCGCCTACGCGGCGATGGCTCGTCTGGCGCCCAACGTGCTGGTCGAGGACGGCGTCGTGCCCAGGCCCAAGCTTTCCGAAGTCGTGCGCCGCATCCGCCGGGTCGCGGCGCGCCGCGGGCTCAAGACCCCGCTTTTGTTTCACGCCGGGGACGGCAACATCCACCCGCACCTGACTTACGACGAGCGGGACGCCGCGGCCGCCCGCCTCGCGCACGAGACCGGCCAGGAAATGCTCCAGGCCTGCATCGATTTGGGCGGCTCCATCTCGGGCGAGCACGGCATCGGCTGCGACAAGCGCGCGGCCATGGCCCGGCTTTTCGGCCGCGCGGAACTGGAGTGCTTTAGGCGCGTGAAAAAAGCCTTGGACCCCGGACTGCTGGCCAACCCGGACAAGGTCATTCCTTTGCCGGCCGAGGAAGCCGCCGCGGGGCCGGGCCGGCCGCCGCGCCCGCTCTCGCCCTACGCGGCGCATCTCGCGGAAAAAATCAGGACCGGCGCGGCCCAGGGGCGCCGCTTCGCGATTGCGGGCAGCGGATCCAAATGGAAAAATCCGGCTCCGGCGGATCTTATTCCGCTTGAGACGCCCGGGCTCAACGCGATTTTGGACCTGGACCCGGGAAACATGACGCTCACCGTCGAGGCCGGAATTTCCCTGGAAGCTTTGCATTGGGAGCTGGAGAAGCGCGGGCTCTTTCTCGGGCTTCCCAAGGCGCCGGGCACTTTGGGGGGATTCTTGGCCGCGAAGGCTTGGCCCGCCGCGCGGCAGGACTTGCTGGGCATGCGGCTTCTGCTTCCCGGCGGCGAGGCCGCGGATTTCGGCGGCAAGGTGGTCAAGAACGTGGCGGGCTACGACATTCCGCGGCTGATGATGGGCTCCTGGGGCGCCTTCGGCCTCATCGTGGACGCGACGCTGAGGGTTTACGCCCGGCCGCAGGGCAAGACGGCGGCCGCCGCAGCGCCGGAGCTTTTTAAGCCCAACGCCTGGCACCGGAAGCTTAAAGCCGCGTTCGACGCGGAGAACCGGTTCAACCCCTGGATTTTCGCGCCCTGACCGCCATGGCTGAAACCGCCGGAAAACTGCAGACGGATTTGGGCGAGCGCTCGACCTACGACGCCGTGAGCCAATGCTCGCGCTGCGGCTACTGCGAGCAGTCCTGCCCGACTTATGTCGCCACGGGACGCGAGCCCATATCGGCCCGAGGGCGCAACCAGCTCGTGCGCCTGATGCTGGAAGGCCGCGCGCCCGACCGCGAGTCCGTCAAGGAGGCCCTGTCCACCTGCCTTTTGTGCGGCGCCTGCTCCACGGCCTGCTACGCCGCAGTGCCGACCGCGGACATCGTCCTGGAGGGCCGCCGGATGCTGGAGCCCGAGGCTCCGCTGGCCGCGCGGATTCTGGGCCGGCTGGCGGTCCGCCGCCCGCGCGCTTTCGCCTTCCTTCTTAAAATCGGCTACGCATTCAAGCGCGCGGGGATTTCGCGTTTGGGCCGGCCGCTCTTGAAAGCCGTGGGTTTTGGCGCCTTGGCCGAGGCCGACGCTTCCATGGACGAGGCGCCGCGGAAATTCCTGGTCGATTCGCTGCGCAGGCGCACGGCGCCGGAAAAGCCGGCGTGGCTCTATTTCGCCGCTTGCGGGCCCAACTACGTTTTGCCGCGCGTCGGCTTGGCGACCTGGACGGTCCTGGAGCGCCAGTTGGGCCCCGGGCGCTTCCTTAACAACGCCTGCTGCGGGCTTTTAAGCTACAACTACGGGAGCTTGGCCGATGCGCGCGACGGTGCCCGCCGGGCCATCGAGCGCTGGGAAGCCCTCGAAAACCGAGAGGCGCCGGTGGTGGCCGACTGTTCCTCCTGCGCGGATTTCTTGAAGCGTTACCCGCGCCTTTTCCTGGACGCTCCGGAGTGGAAGGCGCGGGCCGAGGCTTTCTCCGCGCGCGCGCGCGACGTCATCGAGCTTTTGGGCGCGGACGCCCAGGCCTCGGCCGCCGCCGCGGGCGCCGTCGTCTACCACGAATCGTGCCGCGCCCGGCACGGCCAAGGGCTGGCCGCGCCCGTCGAAGTCCTGCGCCGCGCCTGCGGCGAGGGCTACCGCGCGCTGGCCGAGGCGGACGTGTGCTGCGGCGGCGCCGGGGCGTTCTCCTTCCTGCACCCGGAGCTTTCCGACGAAGTCCTGCGGCGCAAGATCGCCAACGTGGCGCGGACCGGCGCGGAAGTCGTGCTGGCCAGCTCCACCTCGTGCCTGCTTCAGCTTGCCCGGGGCCTTCGGAAATACTATCCTCAAGCGCGGGCCGCTCATTTAACCGAATTCCTCGCGCAGTCGCTCGCGCCGAACGATGGGACGAAGACAAGAGCTTGAGAGGCGGCAGAATCTCCTGGCCCGGTTCGGGCGCCTCATCGCGGCCGAGACGCGCCTGGAGTCCCTGCTCTCGCTCATTTCCGAGGAACTTAAAAACATCCTTTCCGCCGACCGCTGCCTGGTTTTCCTGATTGATCCTTATAAAGGAGAGCTTTGGACCCGCGTTATCGTGGAAAACGAGGACAAGATTCTGCGCGTCCCGCTCGGCCGCGGCGTGGCCGGTTTCGTGGCCAAGACCGGCAGCGCGGTCAATCTTCATTCCGCTTACCGCGACCCGCGCTTTACCGAGGACTTGGACCGGCTGACCGGCTACCAGACCAAGACCGTGCTGGCCGTCCCCTTGACCGGGCATGACGGAAGCATCCTGGGCGTCTTCGAGGTCTTGAACAAGCTCAAAGGATCCTTCACCGAGGAGGACGAGGGGCTGCTGCGCATCTTGGCGACCATGGCCGCTTCTTTCGTCGAGAACGCGACGCTCTACAACGATTTGCGGCGCTCCCACGTGGAAACCATCTACCGCATGGCCTTGGTGGCCGAGTTCCGGGATCAAAAAGACACCGGCCGGCACCTGCGGCGCATGAGCCGGTTCTCCGGCATCCTGGCCGGGGCCATGGGCCTTTCCGAGGCCGAGGCGGAGGACATCCGTTACGCCGCGCCGCTCCACGATATCGGCAAGGTCGCCATCCCGGACTCCATCCTGAGAAAACCCGGCGCGTTGACGGCGGAAGAATACGAGGAAATGAAGCGCCACACCATCTACGGCGGGCAGATGCTGGCCAACGCCGAGAGCCGTTTGCTGCGCCTGGCTTCCCGCATCGCCCTGGGCCACCACGAGCGCTACGACGGCACCGGCTATCCGCTGGGAGTCAAGGGCGAGGAAATCCCCTTGGAGGCGCGCATCGTTTCCGTGGCCGACGTTTTCGACGCGCTGATCTCAAAGAGAGTCTACAAGGGCGCTTGGGACGTGTCCGAGGTCAAGACCTATTTCCACGAGCAAAGAGGCAAGATTTTCGATCCCAAGGTGGTCGATCTTCTGTTCGCCAACTTCGATCGGATATTAGCCGCGGCGGACGAGGAGAACAAGCGCATCCAGGAAGACGAGGCCCTGCAAAAAACGCTTCCACCCGCGAACTCGCAGGCGGAAGACCACCATCTTCCGCGCTAACGCGACGCGGGCGGCGCTTGGGCGGCCCGCGTCGGAAAGAGCGGAGCCGGACGCTTGAAGCCGCTTTGAACGCCTCCCCCGAAAACCAATAGCCCCCATAAAGTCCAGAAGGCCATCGCGGGGACGACGAGGCCCAGAATCATCCGGCGCAGCGCGCGCGGCGCTCCAGCCGCCGGCCGCAAGAATCAGGCCCAGGATTATTTTCGCGGCGGCGCTCTTGCGTTTCTGGATGTCCATTTTTCTCCAGCGCGCCAGGGCCGCCGCGGCCAAAAAACACGTGGATAGCGTCAATTCCGGCATCGACTGCGTGTTGTCGAATAGCTTTATGATAGGCAGGCGGGCGAGAAGATTGGAAAGAGGCGGAGCCTTGAGTTGGATGAGCGCGCCCAGCGCCAGGAGGCGGAAATCATTTCGCCGTGAAAAAGTTCGGAGGCCGTGGCGTCGAGCCCCAGGACGAGCAACGGAATATCCGAAAGGCCCAGATGCTTTTCGATGGTATGGTAAATCCATCCGAACTCCGGCCGAGTGCGCCAGACGCGGTTGTAGCTCCAGCGGACATACTCCATGCCCGGGAGGATTTGAACGGCGGCGAGCAAAACGCCCATGACCTGGGCCCCGGCGAAAAAAGCGAGGGCCGTGGCCGGCGGCAGAAGCCACAGGGCAAAGGCGCGCCACCGGTCTTCGCGGTGATGGAGTTCGGCTAGGCCCAGGAGCCGGGCAAAAAGATAGAGGCAGGCGAAAGCGAAGGTCTGGATCAGGAACGGGACCGCGGTGAAAGCCCAGGGCCGCCAGCGGGCGGAAGAAAAATAGTAAAGGACGTGGAACTGGTAGAAAATCCCGTTCTGCATTTTTCCGATGAGCGGCGTTCCCATCTCCGGGTAAGGGGTCCAAGGCCGATGAAGGCCAGGACGGCGACGGCAAAATCGCGGTTTCTGCGCTGCATACCCTGTGGCTTGAGAGCTTAGGACTCTTGGGCGAAAGGCGTCAACGTGTTTGCCTATATCCGAATTCATTTTGTAAGATTCCCGCCGATGATCAAGTTCGGCACATCGGGCTGGCGGGCCGTGGTTCCCGAGGAGTTCACGTTCCAGAACGTCCGGAGGGTCGCCTACGCCATAGCGGGGTTCGTCAAGGAAAACCCCGAGTCCGGAATTTTGAGCGCCGACTATAAGTCCCACATCAAAAGAGAACCCCCGGTCGTTCCCGAGGTGATTGTCGGCTACGACACCCGTTTCTTATCGGAGGAGTTCGCGCAGGAGCTCGCCAGCGTCCTGGCATCGGCCGGCGTTAAAAGCTATTTTTCGCAGGCTGAGGTTCCTACCCCGGCGGCGGCCTGGGCCATTCTGGAACGCAAGGCCGTGGGCGGGGCCATGATCACGGCCTCGCACAACGGCCCCTATTATAACGGCGTCAAATGGATGCCGTATTGGGGCGGCGCCGCCACTCCGGCGGTGACGGACGACTTGGAGCGGCGCATCGAGTTTCTGGGCGAGCAGGCTCCGCGGGCCATGGCTTGGGACAAGGCGGTCCGAGAGTCCCTGGTCGAGTCGCAGGATTTCCGCAAAGGCTACCTGCGCCAGGTTTCCTCTCTGCTGGATTTGAAGGCGATCAAAAATTCTCATATGAAGATCGGAGTCGACTCTTTGCACGGCGCCGGCCGCAATTATTTGGCGCCGTTTTTGGAGAGCTTGGGAATCGAGGTGGTCGAACTCAATAAAAATCGCGACGTCCTGTTCGGCGGGCGCTCTCCCGAGCCGACCGAGGAGTCCCTGCAGGATTTGGCGGCCGTCATGCGCAAGAAAAAACTGTCCTTGGGACTGGCCATGGACGGCGACGCGGATCGCTTCGGGATTTTGGACGCCGGCGGGACATGGATAGGCCCCAATGACGTCCTGGCCCTGGCCCTGGAGCACTTGGTCGCGCACAAGGGGATGAAAGGCAAGGTCGCCCGCACCGTGATGACTTCCCATTTTGTCGACGCCGTGGCCAAGTCCTACGGGTTGGAGACGCGGGAGACCCCGGTCGGATTCAAGTACATCGGCGAACTTTTGCGCACCGGGCATTTCATCCTGGGCGGCGAGGAGTCCGGCGGGCTTTCCATCCGCGGGCACGTTCCGGAAAAAGACGGGATTCTGGCCTGCCTTCTGATGGTGGAGCTCGCGGCCAAGGAGAAAAAGCCCCTCGCAGCGGTCCGCGAGCGCCTCTTCAAGCGCGTGGGGCATTTCTGCAGCGCGCGCATTAATTTCCGGATTGAGAAATTTCGGCAGATGATCGAGGTTCAGGAGCGCCTGCGGGTCAAGCCGCCCTTGGATTTGGCCGGAGGCTCGGTGTGGCGCATCGACGAGTCGGACGGCTTCAAGTTCATCCTGCGCGACGGCAGCTGGCTGGGTCTGCGGCCCTCGGGCACGGAATCCGCCTTCCGAGTTTACGCCGAAGCCGCCACGCCCAAGGCCCTGGGCGGCTTGGTGGAGGCGGGCAAAAAGCTCCTGCAGGGCAAATTCTAGGCCGTGAAGAAGGCGCAGTCGTTTTTTAAGGCGCACTGGCCGCGGCTGCTGATTTCGGCGGCGATTCTCGCCGTTTTTTTCGGGAACGGGGGCTTCCGCAGCCTGATCGGCAACTGCCTGGAACTGCACCGCTTGCGCAGGGAGATTTCCCAGTTGAGCGGCCGGCAGACGGAGCTCTCCGAGCGTCTCCAGCTTATTTCCTCCGGCGGCTCTTCCTTGGAGCGCTTGGCGCGAGTCCAGTTGGGCTACGTCAAGAAGGGGGAAATCGAGTATCGCTTCCCGCCGCCTCCGCCCGCGGCTCCCTAGCGTGCGCCCAATGCTCTTTGAGCAGATCGAGCTGGGCCCGATGGCGAACTACGTCTATCTCATCGGAGACGAGCAAAGCCGCGAGTGCGCGGTCGTCGATCCGGGATGGGAGGCCGGCGCCATCCTGCACGCCCTTAGGGAGCGGGGGCTTAAGCTCGCCTCGATTCTCGTCACCCATAACCACTTCGATCACGTCGGCGCCGTCGGCGACCTGCTTAATGAAGCGGACGTCCCCGTCTACGCGCACAAAAGCGACGCGTCCGCGCTCGTGAGGATAGCCGGAGATAATTTGCGGCCAATCTCCGGAGGCGACAAGGCCGCCGTCGGAAAAATCGAGGTCGCTTTCCTGCATACGCCGGGGCACACCGCCGGCTCGCAGTGCCTTTCGGTCGCGGGCCGGCTTTTGACCGGGGACACGCTGTTCATCGACGGGTGCGGGCGCGTGGATTTGCCGACCTCCGATCCGGAAGAGATGGCCAAGAGTCTCAAGAGAATTTCCGAGCTGGCGCCCGATACGGTGGTCTGGCCGGGCCATCATTATTCGCCGGCTTCCAGCGACACCGTGGGCCGGCAGCTGCGCAGCAACGCCTACCTGGCCGCGGCCCGAAAGAATCTCGCCGATTTCATGCGGCTGGCCGCCCCAAACTTCCAAAGTCCGTAGGTTTGGGACGGCGCCTAAAGTCGTATAATAATTCCTGCCGCCCATGCATCCAGTCCTGCTGCACTTCGGCCAGATCCGGATTTACACCTACGGAGTGATGATCGCCGTGGGAGGCCTTTTCTCCGCGCTTTTTTGGCGGCGGCGCTGGGCCAAGATGGGCCTGGCGAGCGAGGAGGACCTCTGGCTTCTGATCAACGTCCTGATCGTGAGCGGATTCGTCGGCGGCAGGCTGCTGGATCAATTCGAGGACGTCGGGATTCATAATCCGAATTTTTGGAAAGCCGCTTTTTCCATCAGCCAGGGCTTCGCGGTCATGGGCGCTTTCTGCGCCGTCATCGCCGCGGCCTACGGCTTCAGCCGGTGGAAAAAAATATCGTTTCTTCGCCTGACGGATTATCTCTGTTTGGCGGCCCCTTTCTGGCAGTTCTTCGGGCGCTGGGGCTGCTTCGCCGCGGGGTGCTGTTTCGGCCTGCCGATGGAGCGCCCGTGGCCGTGGGGAGTCACCTTCACCAACCCGCTCGCGCAGGTCAACCCTCTGTTTATGGGCCGGCTCATCCACCCTACGCAGCTCTACGAGGCGTTCGGCGATTTGGCCATCGGTCTGGCTCTTTATTTCCTCGTCATCGACCGCATCGAGAAGGAAGAGCTTCCTCGCGGCATGGTCTGCGTGATTTACCTGGCGTCCTACGCGGTGCTGCGCTTCATGATCGAGTTCTATCGAGGGGACGTGACCACGCTGCCCATCGGCCTGACCGCGGCGCAGGCGTTTTGCCTGGGCCTCTTGGCGCTCTCCGGCGGAATTTTCGCGTTCATCCGGCGCAAGCCATGAAGGCGCCCTCGCCGCCTCGTTCCGGCCTAGAGTTCACGGCGGACTGGGACGGCGTGAGACTCGATGTGTTTCTCGCGCAAAAGATGCCTCGGCGCAGCCGCGGGGCGCTGCAGGAGATGATCCGGGCCGGCCAAGTGGAAGTGGACGGCGCCGCGGCCAAGCCGGACCGGCGCCTGCGCTCGGGCGAGCGCGTGAGCGTATCCTTCCCTAAGCGTTCCTGGCTTCAGGAGTTCGACTTCGAGAGCCGGGTGATTTTCGAGGACAAGCACCTTCTGATTTTCGACAAACCCGCGGCGCTCCTCATGCACCCGGCGCGCCCCGGCTGGCTCGAGGATCCGCGCGCCGCCCAGGACGAAGCCTCCCCCAATTTCGCGGGCTTGATGGCCGCGCGCCGCCCTGAGGTGCTTTCTTCGGGCGTCAAGCGCTGCGGCGTCGTCCACCGTCTGGACGCGGAAACCAGCGGCATTTTCGTCGCGGCCAAGACCGAGGCCGCGTGGAGACGCCTGACGGAAGCTTTCGAGGAGCGTTCGATAGAGAAGGCTTACCGCGCCGTCGTGCGTGGCCAGGTCTCCGAGCAGCTTTCCGAAATCGACGCTCCCGTGGGGCGCTTGACCGGATCACGCCGCATCAAAACCACTCCTTTCGGCCGCCCGGCCCGGACCGCGTTGCGCCTGCTCGAAACCTTTCCCGCCGCGAGCTACGTGGAGGCCAAGCCCTTGACCGGCCGCACCCATCAAATCCGCGCCCACTTGAGCTTCGTGGGCCATCCGGTGGCGGGAGATATCGATTTCGACAGGGGCGCCGCCGCCTCGCCCCGGCCGCCCCGGCTGATGCTTCACGCCTACGCCTTGCGCTTCGCGCATCCGATCAGCGGGAAGGCGCTTTCTTTCCGCAGAAACCCTCCGGGTGATTTTTCCCGGTTCTTGAAAATTTGCCGGGAAGGCCGACCGCGATGATGGCGGCGCAGGACTGGAGATTCTGGGTCAAGGCAGCCAGCGGCGCGATGTTTCTGGCCGTGGCCGTGGGAGCCTTCGGCGCGCACGGGCTCAAGAACGTCTTGAGCCAGTCGATGCGGGAAGTTTACGAGACGGGAGTGCGCTACCAAGTCTATCACGCGCTGGCCTTGTTCGCGGTGGCTTGTCTGGCGCGCGTCAATCCTTCTTCCCGCGCCGTCTGCGCCGCGGGGTGGTGCTTTGTTTTCGGCATCGTGCTTTTTTCCGGAAGCCTCTACGCGCTCAGCGTGACGGGCATCAAGCTCCTGGGCGCGATCACTCCGGCGGGCGGCCTGCTGTTTTTATCCGGATGGGCGCTTCTTTTTTTCGCTAAACTATAGGCGGAGGGCTACGAGGATAATGAACAAGGAGAAAGGGAACGGGCGCTGGGCGGTCGAGGATTCGGCCGAGCTCTACAACCTCAAGGGCTGGGGCCTGCGCTATTTCGGCGTCAACGAGGAAGGGCATCTGAGCGTCCATCCGCGGCGCTCGGCCGAGCCGGCCATCGATGTCAAGAAGCTCATCGACGACGTGGCCCGGCGCGGCGTCAAGTTTCCCGTGCTTTTCAGGTTCCAGGACATCCTCCGGCACCGCGTGGAGCTCTTGAACGGGACGTTTTCCAAAATCATCGCCGACAAGAAATACGCCGGCCGCTATTTCGGAGTCTATCCTATCAAGGTCAATCAGCTGCGCGAGGTGGTCGAGGAGATTATCGATGCCGGGCGCGAGTACGGCTACGGGCTGGAGGCCGGCAGCAAGGGCGAGCTGATGGCGGTTCTGGCCATGGGCGACGGCGATGGCCTGACCGTGGTCAACGGCTACAAGGACAAGGCGATGATGCGCTTGGCCGCGCTGGGCAACAAGATAGGCAAAAAAGTGATCGTGGTCATCGAGAAGCCGGCCGAGCTGCCGCTTTTGCTCGATGCCGCGCGGGATTTGGGAGTGCGTCCGCTCATCGGGCTTCGCGCCAAGCTGCAAACTCAGGGCAGCGGGAAGTGGAAGTACTCCACGGGACACGCCGCGAAATTTGGGCTTACCACGCCGGAAGTTTTGGCCGCGGCCAAGAGCCTCCAAAAAATGGGAATGCTCGACTGCGTCAAGCTGCTGCACTTCCACATCGGCTCGCAGGTGACCGACATCAAGACCATCAAGGACGCCGTGAGGGAGGGCAGCCGCGTCTATGCCAAGCTCAAGAAAATGGGCCTCGGCCTGGAATATCTGGACTGCGGCGGCGGCCTGGGCGTGGATTACGACGGCACGCACAGCTCCGTGGACAGCTCGATGAACTACTCGCTGCGCGAGTACGTCGGCGGCGTCGTGTCGACCATCCAGGAGGTCTGCCTCCAGGAAAAGGTGCCCGAGCCTAATATCGTGACCGAGTCGGGACGCTCCGTGGTCGCGCACCACTCCATGCTCGCGGTCAATGTCTTCGGCTGCATCGAGACGAGCGCGGAATCGGACGAGGAAGATGAGCCCGGGGAGAAAAAGACTCCTGCCGCCGAAATGCGGCGGCTCATCAAGGATTTATCGGAGGATAACCTTCTGCAGAGCTATCATGAGGGCCTTGAGCGGCGCGACGAGGCGTTTAGCCTCTTCAAGCTGGGGTTTTTGGAGCTCGAGGACAAAGCTCGGGCGGAAACGTTGTTCTGGCGGCTGTGCCTTGAAATAGATCGGCTCGCGCAAAATCTAAAGGATGTCTCGGAGGAGCTCCTCGAGATGTCGAAGACCGTGCAGGATCAATATCTATGCAATTTTTCCCTGTTCCAATCCCTTCCGGACAGCTGGGCCATCGGCCAGCTTTTTCCCATCGTGCCTCTGCAGAGGCTCGATGAGCGGCCCACCCGGCACGCGGCCTTGGTCGACATCACCTGCGACTCGGACGGAAAAATTTCCCAATTCGCGTGCCACCGCAAGGCCGGAGGCGCCTTGCCCCTGCATCCTCTTAAGGATGGAGAGCCCTACTATCTCGGCGTCTTCTTGATGGGCGCCTACCAGGCCACGATGGGAGACATCCACAACCTCTTCGGCCGCGTCAACGAAGTCCACGTCTTCCAGGACAAGACGGCCCCAGAGGGCTACTATTTGGAGGAGATCATCCGCGGCCAAACGGTGCGCGAGGTGCTTTCCGACACCCAATACAGCGACTTCGAGCTAATTCAGCGCATCAAATCCGCCGTTGACGCCAAGGTGAAGGCGGGCGACATCAAGCCGCGGGAAGGGGCCGACCTGTTGAACCAATACCAGGAACTCATGGACGAGTACACCTACATCGAATCAACGGAGCCCGCGACGGCATCCGCCGAGGCGACGCTGCGGACGGCGGAAGCCCCAAAAGCTGTGGCTAGCCCCGGCAGCGTCTAGGCTAGTTTGCGGGCCGCGCTTGGGCGCGCCGAATTGAGGCGGTCAGGGCGCGGCTCAGGCCGGGAAACTCCTCCAGATTTTGAAGGGCGTACCCGCGAACATAGGCGTCCTTGTCCCGTAGCGCCATCTTGAAGATTTCGGCGACCAACTTGGGATGGGTCGCTAGAAACGCCTTGGCGAAAAGATCCATGTGCCAGGCGGCGTAGCGGCGCACATCGACGTCCCTCTTTCTTAGAGCGGTGCGGTAGAGCGCGGCGATTTCCTTTGGGTGGCGACGCATGGCCTTGATTCGCGCGATTTGACCCAGCGCCATCGCGGTATATTCGGCGGTGATGTGGTTGGCCGCGCGCAGGCCTTGACGGGCCAATTCAAGAGCTATCTTGGGATGCTTGGCTTCGCTGAGTATCCTGGCCACGCTGTCGGCGTTTACGCCGACGTTGATTCCGTCCTTGTCCTTCTGTATCTCTGTTTGCAGCGCGGCGCTCCCGTCGTCGTCCCCGTAAAACGCATTGAGTTCCCGGGCGCGGTTTCCGGCTCCGGATTTTCGCATTTCCTGGGCGAGGCGGGCGACCCTCTCCAGCGCGGGCCGGGCCCCTTTTTTGTCCGCATGAATCAAGGCCTGCTTGGCCGTCACCACGGAAGAGGGCGCGGTTTTTTTCATCGGAACGAATGCGTTGGAAGAAGAATTCGCGGCGCCTTCCAAAGGGGCGGGCGATAGGCCGGACGCTGAAAGAGGCAGCAAGGCCTCGCTTTGGGCGAAATCCTCGCTCATGGCGGCGGCGGAAAGCCCCGCGGCGATTTGCCCGCCGAGGGCCATCCTGTTTATGTCCGCGCCGGCCAAGGCGTCGGAGGCGGGCGATTCCACGGCCGAGAAATTCGCGGCGGCGTCCACGGACTCCACGGGCGCCGCAAAAATCGGCGGAATCCCCGCGAGCAGCAGCGCAGCCGTCCCGGCCGCCGCCGTTTTAAAAATGAAAGGAACATTGGTTTTCATTATCACGCCTCCGAATAGGTTTATTTTAACGCACCCGGCGGCCGGGCGCGTGAGGCTTTGGGGCGCGGTTTGCGCCGCATAAGGCCCAGGCGTTTTTAGGACTTTCGGGCCCGTGGGAAGAGCGGAACGCTAATATCCGAATTCGTTGAGGGAGCGCGGATCTTTCCGCCAGTTCTTGCGCACCTTGACCCAGATTTCCAAATTGACGGGCCGGCCCAGGAATCGCTCAACGGCCATTCGGGATTTCTTTTGAAGCTCGCGCAGCGCGGACCCTTTGGCGCCGATGATGATGCCCTTTTGCCCCTCTTTTTCCACGTAGAGGACGGCCCGGATGGCGTCTTTCGCGCCGACTTTTTCCTTGAACTCCTCAATGACTACGGCGGTGGCGTGGGGAACTTCTTCGCGGTAAAGGGCGAAGACCTGCTCGCGGATGAACTCGGCCGCGAAAAAGCGCTCCCAGCGATCGGACATCTGCCCGGGATCGTAAAGCGGGGGAGATTGCGGGAGCCGCGAGACGATCTCCTTTATAAGCTCGGGAATTCCGTTTCCCGTTAAAGCGGACACGCGCAGAACGGCGGCGGGCTTAAGGGCCGTCCGGTAGGATTGCAGCGCCGCTTCCCGAACCTCGTTTGAAATGGGAAGGTCAATCTTGTTGAAGGCCAGCAAAGCCGGGATTTCAGGGCGGCGTAGAAGCGCGAGTTCCTCCATAGGACCCGCCGCCGGCGCCTGCGGATCCACCACAATGAGGGCGAGGTCCGCGTCCTCGCGCGCCGAGGATTCGGATTGCCGGCGCAGGGATTTTTGAAGCGGATTCTTGGGCTTGGCGATGAGGCCGGGGGTGTCCAAGAACGCGATTTGGTAATAGGGGCCGTTCAAGAGCCCCAAGATTTTGTGGCGCGTGGTTTGGGGCTTGGCCGAAACGATGGACAGCTTGGTCCCCAGGAGCGCGTTCAAGAGCGTCGATTTGCCGGCATTGGGCAGGCCCAAAATCGAGACGAATCCCGATTTGAAGGGAGGATTCTCCACGCGGCGATTTTAACAAATGCGCGTTGGCCGCGGGCGCTTGTCCGCCTCCTACGCGAAAAGGTAGCATTGGTAAGACCTTTCGGAGGGCAGAAGAATGAAGCTATTCCTGGCGCACTGCGGTTTTTACGACCAAGCTTTAGCCGAGGGTGGGCGCAATATTTTTGAAAGCCACCACAATTTCTATGTCGCCGCCTCCGATGCCGCCGTGGCCAAGGCTCAGGTGAAGGAGAAGCCGCTTTTCAAGGACAAGAAGATGCACGTGGACGGCCTCCATGAAATTTCAGCCGTGGACGGCTACCGCGTCGTCCTGGAGCCCGCCGCGGCGGGCTCGGAAGGCGTGCGCTCGGTCGGCTACGACGAGGCCAAGTCGCTTTGATTCGTTTCTAGGGAGGTAAAACCCTTATGCCCATGCTGGCTCCTCTGGTCGTTCTCGTCGGTCTCATCGCCGTTTCTGTCAAAATCATCGCGGAGTATGATCGCCTGGTCATTTTTGTCTTGGGACGCATCTGGAAAGTCGGCGGGCCCGGGCCCTGCATCGTCGTCCCGGTCATCATGAGCGCGCAAAGGGTGAGCATGAGGACGTTGGTGCTCGAAGTTCCGCCGCAAGACATCATCACGCGCGACAACGTTTCCGTCAAGGTCAACGCCGTGGTTTATTTCAGGGTCATCGACGCCGAGAAGGCCGTGCTCCAAGTCGAGAATTACGCTTATGCGACCAGCCAAATCGCGCAGACGACGCTGCGCAGCGTCCTGGGAAAGATGGAATTGGACGACCTGCTGGCCAATCGGGACAAAATAAACATGGAGCTGCAGCAGATTCTGGATTCCCACACCGAGCCCTGGGGCGTCAAGGTCTCCAACGTCGAGGTGAAAAACGTGGACATTCCTGCGGACATGCAGGGGGCCATCGCGGCCCAGGCCGAGGCCGAGCGCGAGCGCCGCGCCAAGATTATTCATGCCGAGGGCGAGCTTCAGGCCTCGGAGAAGCTGGGTCAGGCCGCCGCGATTTTATCCGCCAACCCGGCCTCCATTCAATTGCGCTACCTGCAGACGCTGTCCGAGATTTCCACCGATAAGAACACCATCACCGTCTTCCCGGTGCCCGTGGACATCCTCTCCTCGTTCATGGACTTCGTGAAGACGAAGAAAGGCTAGGAGGCGCCGCGTCGTGCCGCCGAAGCTGGGGCTTTACGTTCATATCCCTTTCTGCTCGGTCAAGTGCTTCTACTGCGACTTCGCGTCTTTCGCCGGACGCAAGGACGTGGCCGCCCGCTATTTGAGCGCGCTTAAGGCCGAGGCGGCCCTGCTGGGACGGCGAAAACCCGAGACGCTCTATATCGGCGGCGGCACGCCGTCGGAGCTGGACGCCGGCGAGATCGAGCGCCTCTTCTCATTGATTTACGAGGCTTATCCGCGGTCGCGCTTCATCGAAACTACGTTTGAGGCCAATCCGGAGAGCTTGAGCGCTGAGAAACTGGAAGTTTTAAATCGTTGGGGGGTCTCCCGCCTAAGTCTGGGCTTGCAGACCACCGACGCAGCCCTGCTCAAATCCATCGGGCGCCGCCATTCGCGGGAGGATTTCTTTTCGGTTTTCCGCTTGGCGCGGGAGATGGGGGATTGGGCCGTTTCCGTCGATTTGATGTACGGTCTGCCGGGCCAGGGCGCGGCGTCCCACCGCAAAAGCCTTGAGGAAGTGCTGGCCCTGGAGCCGGAGCATCTCTCGCTTTACGGCCTGCACGTCGAGGACAAGACGGTTTTCGGCCGCAAGGGGTTCGAGACGGACGAGGACGCCGGGCGCGAGATGTACGAGACGAGCCTGGAGCTTATCGATAAGGCGGGGCTTGTCCGCTACGAGCTTTCCAATTTCGCCCGGCCGGGATTCGAATCGCTCCACAACGCCATTTATTGGCGGGACGGCGAATACATCGGCTTGGGCTGCGGCGCCGCTGCTCATTTAGACGGAGTGCGCAGCGCGAACGCTCCGGCGCTTATCCCTTACTGCGTGAAGGTCGAAGGCGGGGTTCGGCCCATCGTCGAACAGGAGCGGCTCTCCGGCAAGGAGAAATTGGGGGAAAAAATTCTCCTTGGCTTGCGCTTGGCCGAGGGCATCGATTTGGAAGGACCCGAGGAGCGGGAGTTCGCCGGGGAGTGGAGCGAACTGGAGGATTTGCGTTTGGTGGAGCGCGCCAATTCCCGCGTGCGGCTGTCCCGCGAAGGCGTGTTTCTGGCCAACGAGGTGTTCTGCCGCTTCGTGGCGCCCTTCGCCGAAAGCGCCCGGTGAATTTATGAGTGAAAATAATCAAGGCGGAATGCGGCAAAAGAAAGTCCTCATCATCGACGACGATGATATGCTCCGGGCGACGCTCAAGATCGCCCTGAGCTACGTGAATTTCGACGCGATCGACTCCGGCGAGGCGACGGAGGCTTTCGGCCTGGCGTCCTCCGCCAAGCCGGACGTCATCCTGCTCGACCTTTACATGCCCGGCATCAACGGCATCGAAATCCTAAAGAAGCTCAAGGCGGAGAAGGACACCGTGCGCATCCCCGTGGTCATCTTCACGGGCTCGGGAGAGGTCAAGGACGTGGTGGAGGGCATCAACGCGGGCGCTTTCGACTACATCGTCAAACCCGTAGACTCCAAGCTGCTGGTGGAGAAAATCCGCAAGGCGCTCAAGGTGAATCCTCGGCCATGAGCCTCGACAAGGCCTACGCGCCCAAGCCCGTCGAGGAGCGGTGGATTTCGGCCTGGAAAACGGCCGGACTTTTTTCGCCCAAGCCGCAGCCCGGCGCCGGGCCGAAGTTCGTGGTCGTGATTCCGCCGCCCAACGTGACGGGCGCCCTGCATTTGGGCCACGCGCTCAACAACACGCTCCAAGATGTCTTGGTCCGCTGGCGGCGGATGTCCGGCGATCAGACGTGCTGGGTCCCGGGAACGGACCACGGCGGCATCGCGACGCAGAACGTCATGGAAAAACAGCTCAAGGCCGAGAATTTGTCCCGGCACGACCTGGGCCGCGATAAATTTTTGGAGCGCATGCGGGACTGGACGCGGGAGTGCAAGAAAACCATCCTGGGCCAGCTGGAGAAGCTGGGCTGCGCGCTCGATTTTTCCCGCGAAGCCTTCACCATGGACGAGGCCCGGGGACGCTCGGTGCGCGCGGCCTTCAAAGTCCTGTGGGACAAGGGCCTGATTTACCGCGGGCTCCGGATGGTCAACTGGTGCGTGCGCTGCGGCACGGCGCTTTCCGACATCGAGGTCGAGTACGAGGAGAGAAAGGGGCGCCTGTGGCACATCCATTATCCCTTGGCCGACAATTCGGAGGGCGTGATGGTGGCGACCACGCGGCCGGAGACGCTTTTGGGCGATACGGCCGTGGCGGTCAACCCCAAGGACGCGCGCTACGCGCATCTTATCGGCAAGAAGCTGAGGCTTCCCCTGTTGGGGCGGGAAATCCCGGTTGTGGCCGACGAGGTCGTCGACATGGAGTTCGGGACGGGCGCGGTCAAGGTCACGCCGGCCCACGATCCGGCGGACTTCGAGATCGGCGAACGGCATTCGCTGCCGTCCATCACGGTCATTTCCCTCGACGGACACATAGCGGCCGAGGGCGGACTCTACGCGGGCTTGTCCCGCGAGCAGGCGCGGCAGAAAATCGTCGAGGACTTGAAGGCCTCGGCCCTGTTGCGCAAGGAGGAGGACTACCGGCACTCGGTCGGGGTATGCTACCGGTGCGCGAGCCCCATCGAGCCCTTGGTGTCCCCGCAGTGGTTCGTAAGCATGAAGGATCTCGCCCGCCCGGCCTTGGAGGCGCTGGATGGCGGAAGCTTCGCCATTCGCCCTGAGAATTGGGCCAAGCCCTACCGGGACTGGCTTTCCGGCATCAAGGATTGGTGCGTCTCCCGGCAGATTTGGTGGGGGCACCGCATCCCGGTCTGGTACTGCCTGGACTGCAATGATTTGTCGAGCCGACCCTTCCATCAAGCCGGGGATTTAAAAGGCGTGGTTTCTGATGAAAAGCCCGCGGCCTGCCCTTACTGCCGGTCCCAAGAAGGGAATTTCATGCAGGACCCCGACGTCCTGGACACTTGGTTTTCCTCATCGCTGTGGCCCATGTCCGTGTTCGGCTGGCCGGAGAAGACGCGCGATTTTGAAGCGTATTATCCGACCTCGGTCCTGGTGACCGGCTATGAAATCATCTACCTGTGGGTCGCGCGGATGCAGATGATGGGGCTGGAGTTCACCGGCCGGCCGCCGTTTTCCACGGCCGTCATCCACGGCATCGTGCGCGACAAAAGCGGCCGCAAGATGTCCAAGTCGCTTGGGAACGTGGTCGATCCCCTGGTGCTCATGGATAAGTTCGGAACCGACGCGCTGCGCTTCTCCCTGATGCGCGACGCGCGCCTGGGCAAGGATATCCATTTCTCGGAAGAGACGGTGGCCGGGTCGCGCAATTTCGTCAACAAGATATGGAACACGGCGCGCTTCGCGCTCATGAATCTGCCGGAAACTCCCGGCCGGGCGTACTCCTTGGATGAGTCGGACCCGCAGGCTCCTTTGGAGCTCGCCGACCGGTGGATTTTATCCCGCTACGAAGCGCTTTCCGAGGAAGTCGCGGCCAGAATGGGCGCTTTCGAGGTGGCCGAGGCAGCCGAGTCCATTTACGGATTTCTATGGGACGAGTTCTGCGACTGGTACGTGGAGCTCGCCAAAATAAGGCTGAGCGGCGCCGATGAAAAAGCCAAGGACGCCTGCCGCTCGATTCTGGTGCATGTCCTCTCCGGAACGCTTAAAATGCTCCACCCTTTCATGCCCTTCATCACCGAGGAGCTCTATGCCCAGTTGAAGCCCTACGCCGGAGAGCGCGCCGATTTTCTGCTTGCGGCCGGATTTTCCAAGGCCGCGCCTCGGTGGCGCGACGCCGCGGCGGAGGAGAGGATGTCCGCCGTCATGGAGATCACGGGTTCCATCCGGGCTCTGCGCGCCCAGTTGAACGTTCCGCCGGGCCTCAAAATACGGGCGGTCGCCATCGGAGGCAATCCGGAAACCAGGGCCTTGGCCCAGGAGCGGACCGATTATATCCAAGTCTTGGCCCGACTCGGGGAGGTGGAATTCTCCCCGGTCCAGGAAAGCCGCCAACCGCAAAGCGCCACGGCGCTCGCCCGGGGCATGACGTTCTTGATTCCCTTGGCCGGCGTCATCGACTTCGCCAAGGAGCGCGCGCGGCTGGAAAAGGAACTGGCCAAGGCCGACTCGGACGTGAAAAAAATCGCGGCGAAAGCCGAGAATCCAGATTTTTTGAAGCACGCTCGGGCCGAGGAGGTCGAAACGGCGCGCGCCCAGTACCGGGCGGCCCTGGAGCGAAAGTCCCGCCTCGAGGAAACTCTTTCCTCGGTTTTGAACTAGGCCGGAACGTTTCAGGCCCGGCGCGGGATTACGGAACGGGGTAGTAAATCTGCAGGTTGCCGACGTAATCTATGCGTAACCCGAGAGTGAGGCCGGTTTGGTTCCCATTCTCATCCGATGTTTCTTCCTGCGGGGTCGAGACCAGGACCTGCGGCGTGCCGTGCGGAATTTTGCTCTCGAAAAACTGAAATCCCTTGGCGCTGTCGCCGTCCTTATAAAGGAAGACGATGGAGCGATCTCCGGTATAGCCCCCGAAATCGCCAGCGGCATTTTGGGTGAAGTCGCGATTGTAGAAGACCCGATAATTGCGGCCCGCGATACGAACTGGATAGCCGACTTGGTAGGCATTGCTGATCAGTTGGGCGATGGTGAAGACCGTGCGCGGCCCGCGCTTGGGCGCTATGATGAGCGTGCTTTGCATCGGGGAAAGTATTTTGGCTTGGACATAGACGCTGTAGGGTTGGCCATTGATCCAGGGATGGAGGGTCCCGGACCAGAAAGGCCAATGGTGAATCATCTCCTTGCCGCGCGCCAGAATCGGGTTGACGGCGTTTTCCGGCCAGAACCCGAGAAACCAGGAGTTCTGCAGGCTCTTGATTCCAAAAACATGCACGGGGACGCCGCCGGACATGAACACGGTGTCGGTCCGCCGGATGGCGTCGAGGAGCCCCGGCAGTGGAACCTCGGCGAGGGGTTTGCCAACTGAGCGCACGGGAAGGTGATCCGGCCCCGCGGAAGGCATTGCGGCGAGCCCTTGCCTGAGGCGGTTGATATGGATGAAGTTCCCGGAAACTCCGGCCGCGGCCTGCAGGGCTTGCAGCGCGGAAAAATCCTGGGTTTGCGCCGATGCCGCCAGCGGAAGGCCGGCGCCGATTAAAAAGCTCAACAACAAGCCGCGCGAAATCCGCATAAGGCCATTATGGCTCATCCTGGCTCGTGCGCGCATGGGCCGTCGGGGCCGCGATGGGAGGCCCGAAGGTCCCAGGAGGCAGCGATATTTTCAAGTCCGAAGGGTCAGGGCGGAGGTGCGAACGGGATTCGAACCCGTGAATAACGGTTTTGCAGACCGTCCCCTTGGACCACTTGGGTATCGCACCGAAAGCGGGTAGAGACGGCGCATAGTTTACAATTTTTTATGCGGATCGAGGGGCGGCGGATTAGAGCCCGCGGGCCCGGACGTCGTGGATTTGAATCATGCCCACGGCGTGGCGCGCGCGGTCCACGACGGGAAGGACGTTGAAGGGGTTTTTCCGGTTTTCCATGAGCGCGATGGCCTTGACGGCGGGCTGGCTTTCCTCGATGGCGGTGGGGCGGGGGTTCATGATGGTGCGGATATTTTTGGTGAAGATGTTCCCACCTTTTTTCAAGGCTTTGCGGATGTCGTAATCAGTCACAAGGCCGACGAGGCGGCCACGGCGGTCGGTGACGGCCGCCGCGCCGGCCTGCTTTTTGGTGATTTCCACGATAAGACGCTCGACGGAGTCTCCCACGAACACGGCGGGATTTAAATGCCCGCCGCGCATGATGTCGCGCGCGCGCAGGGTCAACCGCCGTCCGATCTGTCCGGCGGGGTGGTTGGCCGCGAAATGCTCAGCCTTGAAGTTGCGGCGCTTCATGAGCGCCACGGCCAAGGCGTCGCCGGCGGCCAGGGCCGCGGTGGTGCTCGCTGTGGGAGCCAAGTTCAAGGGGCAGGCTTCTTCAACGGCGGGAATTTCCAAGACGACGGCCGCGTGCTTGGCCAGGGTCGAACGCGGGCTCGCGGTCAGGGCGATGAGCCGGGCGCCGATGGAGCGGAGCGCGGGCAGGAGGCGGTTGAGCTCCTCCGATTCCCCTGATTTTCCCACGGCCAGGACCAAATCCTGCCTTTGGATGAAACCCAACCCTCCGTGCAGCGCGTCGCCAGGATCCAAATAGGCGGCCGGAGTGCCGGTCGAAGAGAGGGTCGCCGCTATCTTTTGGGCGATGAAGCCGGATTTGCCAACGCCCGTCACTATCACCTTGCCGCGGCAGCGCGCGAGGAGTTCCACCGCCTCGGCGTAGCTTCGGCCTACGGCTCGCCGTAGGAGAGCCAGGGCTCTGGCCTCGACGCCGATGACGCGCCGGATTTCTTTTTGCGCGGAGGCGCGGGAGGGACCTCGGGCGGCCATGGTGCGCATAGTGTAGTGCATTGCCTCCGCCGCCCGCAAGGAGCCGTTTTGACCCATCTTTGCGGGCATCAGGTAAGGTAAAATTAAGCCATGCTCGAGGCTATGTCCGGCAAATATGTCCATCTGCGGCGGGGAATCATCACGGCCTACGAGTCCTTCAGCGTGCGGAAAGATGGAGAGTGGAAGGCGGCCTGCGGTAAAAACACGGTGGGACCGGAATATCCCGCGAATTTCATGATCGAGACGGCTTTGGACGAAACGTGGCGGGTCTCGGCGCTTGAGGCCAAGCTCAAAACCCGCTCGCGCGAGATTTCCTCGTCGTATCGTTGGTGCGCCGGCGGGTGGGGCGGCGGCGTCTCTGAAACCGGCCGAAACGCCCGTGATTGCCATATCCCCATGGTGGAAGGGCTGGAGGTTTGCTGTCCGCTGGCGTTCTTCGACGGCCTGCTTTTTCGCCGGTTGGGCCTTCTTGCAGCCAGTCAAATCCGCATCGAGCTGTTGGAGGTTCAGGAAGAAAGCCTGGAAACGGTCCAAACCTACCGGATTATCGAGCGGCTTGAGGACGAGCCGGCGCAGTGGCGCGGACAAAACGTTAGCGCCTCTCGCTATAGGATCACCGACCCCTTCGGTGAGATGGAAGGGGTTTGGGTTCATCCGAGAGGCGCCTGCCTGTGGCGGCGGACGGCGGGAGGAGAGGAGCGTTACCGGCTTATGGAGTTTTCTGAAGCCTGAAATTCATTGCTCGACGAGGACGCGTTTCAGTAGAATACCAGTCCGTCAACAATCATAATATCCCATGCCTCCGGCATTTAACGTTCGACCCAAGGCGCTAGTCCTGCTTCCGGCTTGGCGGGAAAGAAGCTCGGATGAAGAGGCGTGGATTTCCGCGCTGTTGCGCCAGTCGGGCCGATCTCTGGGCGCTATAATCGTCCATGACCCAGGATTCCCCGGCGAGCGCCGGGGCGGGCTTCATTTCTCCCACCGGCACTGGCGGGATTTCCGGGAACAGTGCAAGGAGGCGATCTTCGAGAATCCCATCGAAGTCGTCGTCGCCATAGGAGAAGCCGCCAAGGCTGAGAACCTTGACGCCTTGTCCGGCTGGGCGCCCAACATTCCGCGCGTCTCCTTGTTCTTGGAGGCGGATCTTTCCGGCCCAAGGCCGCTGCGTCTCAAATCTATTTCTGACTGCTCTGATCTCGTTTTGTACCGGGGAGACTGGAAAAGCGGCGGCGGGCGCGATTCGTGCATCGGGTTCATCCGAGAGCCGGAAGACGTCCTGCAGCACATCCGCAACCGCTTCGCGTTGCAATGGCTGCATGTCGGCGCGCCGGAGCCCAAGAGCCCGCCGACCGTCGATATTTTCACGCGTCGAGGGGGAGAAGCGCGCGCTCGGATAAAACGACTGATTGGCGGACTGGGTCCTGCGGCGCGCGCTCGGCATGTCGAGCTGAGTGGTTTTCGGCAAGCCAATGGAGGCGCGGCCTTTTGGAATGCAGCGTTTCGCTCTTCTCGCGCTGATTACCTGGTATTTTTGAACGAACTGTTTTGGCTTCCGGACAAAGCCCTGGCCCGGATGCTGGAGTACTTCAAGATGGGTTCCGCGCTGGCCGTGGTCGGCGCCGCGAGCCGGGAAGCCGCCGATTTGAAGGAAGTTCGCCGCCTGGCTTCGCTCCATCACATGTCCGGAGGGCATCGGGAATGCGGGCGCTTCCTGCATGCGCACTGCTGGATGCTTAGCCGGCAGGCCTTGAGGCAGACGGGCTTCTTGGATGAAAGGTTCCGCTGCCGGCGGTTCGCTCTCTATGATTACGGATTCCGCTTGCGCCAAGCCGGGTTTCGGCTTTTCACCGCCACGGATATCGCGGCTTGGCGCATCGGGAAGAAGGCGGGCGAGGCTTGTGAACCATCCAGCAGCGCCGAGCGAGATCTGGAGCTTTTGGAGAGAAAGTGGTGTGAAAACGGAATCGGAGCTATACTAAGGCTTTCCCGCAAAACCCAGGGCGGAGGGAAAGCCGTTGCTGCCCGAGCAAACGAAAAGGATTCCGTCTTCGGCGCATGGTTCCGCCACGAGCGGTCGGATTCCGCAGGCATGAGCGCTGAACTGAGGAATTTGATGAATCAATCCAGGCACGAGAGCGCGCGTTTGTACGCGGATTTCCGCGGGGCCATAGAGGACCGCCATGACCGGTTGAGCCGCGAACTCCGGAAAGCTATAGACGAGCGTCATGGCCAGATCACCCGGGATATTTGGAGCGCGGCGGAAAGCCTGCGCGCCCAATCGCAACGGATGCAGCACGACATGGAAAGATCCATCCGGCCAGAACTGGCCGGCGTGCTGTATCAGCTCCAGAAGCAAGAATCCGAAATCCGCGCATGGGAGCGGGATAACAGCGCCCGGGTGACGGATTTGCGCGAGGATATGGACGACCGCTATGATAAGCTCGGTCGCGACTTCCGGAGAATCACTGCTCAGATGAGCAAACAGTTGAGCGCGGTGGCGGGAAGCTTTTTAGCAGCCATCCTCGCATTGCAGCAAAAACCTGTTCCTTTTCTTAAGAATGGAACAAAAAAAATGGGGAACGATGGTGAAAAAACCGTTAAACGCGCGTCCTCCGATTTCCCCAAGGCGAAATAAATGAGCCCGCGCCTCAGCTTGATTTTTAAGCTCCTCGCCGAGAAAGTCGACGCCGGCGTCGCGCGGCTGGACGGAAAAAAAGACGGCCAGCCCATCCGCGAGCTGCATTTGGAGCTCACCCACCGCTGCAACCTAAAATGCGTCATGTGCCACCATTGGGAGATGCCTTTCAAGGATCGGGAATCGGTCAAGCGCGAGATGAATCTGGCGCAAATCCGTTCCTTCGTCGAAGGCTCGCAAAGGCTGAAGGACGTGGAAATCGTGGTCTTGACCGGCGGCGAGCCGTGGCTTAGGACGGACATCGTGGATGTCGCAGCTTTTTTATCCAGCCATTATCCCAAGGCGTCCTTGGGTATCTTGAGCAATTTCTGGAACACGGAGATGGTCCGCCGGCGCTTGAACGAGCTGCGCGCGCGCGGAGTCAAAAACCTCTGGCTGGGCTCTTCCCTGGACGGCTTGGAGGAGGCGCACGATGAGGTGCGCGGGCAAAAGGGAGCCTTTAAAGGCCTTATGGAAACCGCGCGCATGATGCGGGCGGAGTTTCCGGAGGTCCACTTCAGCTTCAGCTTCACCATCACGCCCAAGAACTACCGCGAGCTTTGGCCCGCCTACGAACTTGTCTCGGGCATGGGCTTGTGGTTCGGCGCCCAAATGGTGGTCGAGCACCAGAAATTCGAGGCGCCCGAGACATTCTCCTGGACCGATGGGCAGCTTTCCGAGATTGAGGGGCAAATTGAGCGGATTTTGCGGCACCTGGCCGATGAAAACCTGGCTTTGGAGCGCTTGATGCAAGGCAAAGACCGCGAGTCCCTGTGGCTTTGGACCAGACTTTTGTACTGGTGGTACCTGGGCAAATACGCGCGCAAGCCCGAACGCTTCTTCAAGGACTGTCTGGCGGGGCAGAGATACGCCATGCTCAGCCCCGAGGGCGACGTATTCTTTTGTCCCGTGAACAAGCATCGCACCATCGGCAACGTGAAGGAGGCATCGTTCGACGGGGTCTGGGATTCTCGAAAAGCCGAGTCGGAACGGGGCTACGTGGATTCCTGCCAATGCGACTGCTGGCTTAATTGCATCGCCAATCCCGTTCTAGATCGCGCGATGGCGCTCGGGACGGGCAAGGCCGAGGGCGCGCTGCGATGAAAGTCGCCCTGGTCCAGGCGCCCTACGGCTACCGCGGCCGCGAGGCCCCGCCCTTTTCCGTAGTTTGCCTGGCCGGCTACGTGCGCCATCACGGCCATGCGCCGCTTTCCATCGATTTCGGCAACGCCCTTTACCATGCCAGTTCCCCGGATTCGCGGGTCATGTGGAATGCCGACCGGTATTCCTTCTGGGAAAATCCCGACGCCATCGAACGCCTGCTTCATGAGACCCGTGGAACCACGGACGCTCTTATCCGGCGCATTCTCGAGAGCGGCGCGCGCGTCATCGGCTTCGCGACGCATACCACGTCTTTTCTGGCGAGCTTGGCGCTGGCCGAAAGAATCAAGCGCGAGGATCCCTCTCGCCTCATCGTTTTCGGCGGCTACCAGTGCGCGCGCGAGAAGTCCGGCCTCGCCTTCGCGGCCGATTGGCGCGTCGACGGCGTCGCCGTCGGCGAGGGGGAGCAAACCCTCGTCGAAGCCCTGGCCGGCGTGGAGCGCACGGGACGCCTGCCGGCAATTCCTGGCCTTCTGGTGCGCGGCGAGGACGGCCGCGTCGTCGATTCCGGCGACCGCGAGCCCATCATGGACATGGACTCGATGCCGTTCCCGGATTATTCCGACTTTCGGGAGGACATCCGCGCCGGGCTTTATTCCGATCCGCGCCGCCTCGATGTCTTCGACGGGCGCAGTTGCGTGCGGCGCTGCGCTTTTTGCAACGAGTGGCAGTTTTGGGGGCGCTTCCGCTCCCGCAGCGGACGGCGGATTTTAGAGGAAATTCGGCACCAGATGTCGGAGCATCCCACCATCAACCATTTTTATTTTACGGGGCTTCTGGTTAACGGCAATCTGCGCGAGCTCTCGCGTTTCTGCGACTTGGTTCTGGAAAGCGGCCTCAAGTTCACCTGGGGCGGGCAGTCCATCGTCCAGCCCGGCATGGATGAAAAGATGCTCAAGAAGATGGCCGCGGCCGGCTGCCGGTGGCTCGGCTACGGCGTCGAGAGCGGATCTGAGGCGGTGCGCTGGCGCATCAATAAGAAATTCACCAACGAGAACGCATACAAGACGCTCCGAGCGACGGCGGAGGCGGGCATCAAGGCCCAAATCAACGTCATGTTCGGCATGCCCAGCGAAACGCGTGACGAATTTCAGGAGACGCTGTCCTTCTTGACCCGCGTCAGACCGTACCTGGACTCGATTCTGGCCAGCCAATCCTTCTGCGTCATCGATAAGGACACGCCCCTGCACCGCAATCCCGAGCGCTACGGGATCACCAATCAGGATCACCACCTTTTTTGGGAATCCAACGGCGGCGAGAACAACTACGCCGAGCGCTTCCGGCGCTATGAAGAATTTTGCAAGCTGGCGCTGTTCTTGGGAGTTCCGGAAACTTCGGGCGTGCTCTCGCGCAAGCCGGATAAGTGGTTTTTGCTGGGCTCGTATTACGAGTATAAAAAGCAGCCGCTCAAGGCCGTGCTCTATCTGCGCCGCTCTCTCCTCCATGAAATTGTTGGCAAGGACACTCTGACCCGGCTGGCCGGGCTTTACGCGCAATTGCGGCATCCGGCCCGCGCCTGGGCTTTACTGCAGGCGGCCCTGAGTCTGACGCCCGAGGGCGCTGCGGATGCCGGCGACGATAGCCTGCGCGTCCGCCGGGACGCCCTTTTTCCTTCCGTTCAGGATAAGTCCCTCGCGATGATCTGGCTCAGGCGCAGGCCGTGGGGACGCGCCCTGCGCCTCAAAGAGGCGGATTCAGTTGCTGCGGAGCGTAACGGCACGGGGGAAGCCGCGCGCCGCGCAGCGAACATCGCCTTGAACGGGGACGAGTTTAACGGCCGCAAGGAGGTCCTTTCCTCGACCCCGTCGTTGGTCACTTTGGGGACCCATAACGCGTGCAACGCCAAGTGCGTCTTTTGTCTGGAAGGCAGCTATTCGCGCTTTAGCCTCGATATCTACAAGAAATTTTTCGAGGCGAAGATGGGACACTTCATACGCCAAGCGGATCGGGTGACTTTCACCGGCTTTGGAGAAATCCTGTGGATACCCGGCATCGAGGAGTTCTTGGACTACATCAATGAGACTCTCCCCGACGCGGAGAAAATTTTCACGACCAATGGGACGCCGCTGCGTCCTTCGGTTCTTGAACGCATCGCGAAGGGGAAATACGGCATCCAAATCTCGCTGCATGCCTCCCACGCCGCGCTTCATCAGGAATTGACCCTCTTGAACGGGCAGTTCGGACAAATCTTGGAAAATATCAGAAGCCTAAGCGCACTGCGGCAGCGCCCTGGATTGGATAAAAGGATTTTCGTTCATTTAGTCAACGTTCTGACCCGGCGGAATATCGACGATTTGACCGATTTTATCCGAATGTCCGTGGATTTGGGCGTTCAGAGCGTCCGCTGTCAGCATGTGACGATGTTCGTTCCCGAGCATATCGAGCAATCTTGCTTTTTCGATCAGGAACGGGCCAACGCCAGCATCCGACGCGCCGCGACCTTGGTGGAGGCGATCAAGCTCAAGCACCCGAAGACGACTTTTATTGCCTCGTTGCCGCCTCTTTTTGGTTCCCGCGCCCAACTGCAAAACACCGTCTGTTACGATCCGTGGCAGCATGTCTATGTCGAACTCCAGGGCTCGGTCATTCCTTGCTGCATGTGGGGCGACCACATTGGGAACTTGAACAAGGGCGATGATATCGACAAGGTGTGGAACAGCCGATTCTACCAGGACTTGCGCCGCGGCATGGCTTCCGGGGATCCGCATCCTTGGTGCAAAAGCTGCGTGCGCTACGCCGGCTACAACGTGGACAGTATTTTCTGCCACATCACCAACCGTCCCGAGGCCCAAAAGGCAGTTTTACGGGAAGTTCTGCGGCGAGGCTTGCCTCTGGAAAAATCCGACAAGGCCGCGGCCGCGAAAATGCTCGGCAAGAATATGCCTGCCGGTTCGGGGGTCCTCGCGGCATGACCGAATGGTCCGGGCGGCTCGAGGGCGACGCCGTCTGGAGCGGCGACGTATTGGTCTCCGGGGACGTGGTCGTTCCGCCGGGCGCCAAGCTGCGCGTGGCAGCCGGCACCCGGGTCAGCTTCGCTTCCCGACCGAAGTGGTCCTGCGCGGTTTTTCGCGCGGCGCCGGAGGGCTACCCCATCGAGGCATCCGATCGGGAAGCCTGCGATCTCGTGGTTTTGGGCCAGCTCGAAGTCGCTGGCTCACCGGAAAACCCTGCCGTCTTTGGCGGCCAGGACGCCCAGTGGGGCGGCATGATTTTTTTGGAGCGCGCGGCGGCAACTCTCCAGCATTGCGTAATTAAAGTTGGAACTGAATACGCTCTGCAGGCTTTCGACGATGCGCGCTTGGCCCTGGAGGACTGCGGGTTGGAAGAGGCGCAGGTGGGAATCGCGTCCCGCGGGCTTTCCCACGTTAGCATTTTAGGCGGCCGCGTGCGCGCTGGGCGCTGCGGCGCGGTGGCCTGCGAAGGCTCGCGTATAACCTTGGACAAGACTCAGATTCTGGATTCGCCGCAAGGGCTCTGCGCGGAGGATTGGGCGCTCGTCCGGGCGACGGGATCCCGATTCACGGCCAACAGAGATTTCGCCGTTTCGGCCCGAGGGTATTCCTGGGCGCGGTTCGACGGCTGCGACTTTGAGAAATCCGGCGAAACGGCTCTCAGGTGGGAACATGCCAGAATCGATGTCCGCTAGGCTCTTTCGCGGCCTGTTCCCCTACGCTGAAAAGAGGGTGGCGCGGCGGCTCTGTCGTCTCGGTCTTTGGCGCAAGCTCGCCAATTATCTTTGGGTTGAATTTCTAATCGGGCGGGGCTCCGTTCGCATGTGGGGGGGCAAGCCCTACTGGCTCACCGTCGATCCGACGAATTTTTGCCAGCTCCACTGCCCCTTTTGCCCCACGGGCGCCAACCGGGGGGTGCGCGGTAAATCGTCCATGTCCCTGGAACATTTCAAGAAGTTCCTCAATCGCGTCGGTCCGTGCGTCATCCACATGGACATGATGAATTGGGGCGAGTCGCTGCTGAACAAGAACCTGCCGGACATGATTGCCCACGCCAAGCGCTACGGCATCGAAGTCAAGCTCGACGCCAACTTCAACGATGTCTCCGAGGAGACCGTTGAGAGGCTCGTCCTGTCGGGCCTCGACGTTCTGAGCGTCTCCATCGATGGAATTTCCCAGGAGACCTATGGCCGATACCGCGTCGGCGGGAAACTGGATCGGGTTTTGGCGAATCTTGAGGTTTTGGTGCGTAAGCGCCGGGAACTGGGTCGAGCCACCCCGCACATCATCTGGCAATTTCTGGTTTTCCGCCACAACGAGCACGAGGCGGGAGGCGTCGAGTCATTCGCGCGCGCGCGCGGCGTGGACCAAGTGAGCTTCGTGGCCCCCTTCCTGCCCAACGAGCCGGGTTATTTGTCGGAATGGTCCGCTCGCGCGCCCAATTTTCGCCTTTACCCCCTGCCGGAAAAAGAACCGACGCCCGAGGAAATGGAGCGCGCTAAAAACAGCGTTCATGTAAAGCAGGTTCCTTCGGCGGAGGCTTTTCACGCGCGACGGTTTCAGTCCCGCCACCTGCTGAACTGGATATACCTTTCCGGCTTACTGACGCAGGCGCGCGGTCTTGAGAGTGGGATGAGGGAAATCTGGCGGCGGATGAGGGCGGCCATTTCCCAGGCGAAGGCTTCCGCGGCGGGCTTGGACACGGCGCCTTTTTCCGGAGCCAAGGGAGGCGCTCGCGCTATTTGCAAATGGCCCTGGGCCGGCATGGCGGTTAATCCCAACGGCAGCGTGTCGCCCTGCTGCAGCATTGAGAGCGAGTCCGACGATTTCGGTAGCGCCTTCGCGCAGGGCTGGGGAATGCTTTGGAACGGCCCGAAATATCGCGCGTCCCGACGACATGTTCGCCGTTACGTTAAAAATCGCCGCGGAGTTCTTCCACACGCGGATCATGTCTGTGAACGCTGTACGGCCATCGGCTACGCCAATTTTAAATTTCCCATTCAGTGGACCAAGGACGCGCCGGAGGGCAAAAGCGCATGAAGGCGGCCCTTGTCCAGCCTCCCGTCTGGTGGACCGTTGACCCGCCCTTGGGCTTGGCGCAAATCGCCGGCTGTCTCAAGCATCACGGCCACGAGGTGTTCGTATTCGATTTGAACATTCTTCTTTGGAAGGACCGCCTCAAGAAATACGAAAGCCTGTGGGGATGGGAGCAGTTCCATTTCTGGAACCAACCGGAGTTCGTCTCGCGCTTCTTTGCGGAGCATGAAGCGCTGGTCAGCCGCTACGTCGAGTCGATTCTGCGCACGGACGCGCCCGTCATCGGATTGTCCGTGCACAACGGCTCGCACTTGGCCGCCTTGGAAATCGCGCGCCGCATCAAAGCCGGCGATAAGCGCCGTAAAATCGTTTTGGGGGGACAATATTTTTTCTTCGGCGACAAGGTCAAGGAGATGCTCTCGGAGTCTTGCGTCGACGCCGTTGTCTGCGGAGAGGGCGACGAGTCGTTCCCGGAACTCATCAGGCGCCTGGATTGCTCCGGCAGCATTGAGCCGCTGCCCGGGGTCTGGATCAAGCGCGCGGGCGGGCTGATCTCCGGCGGAGAGCCTATTGCCATCAGGAACTTGGATCGGGTGCCCTTCGCCGATTTCACAGGTTTTCCAATGGAGCTCTACACCGATCCGGAGCGCCTGCCCATCGCCGCCAGCCGCGGCTGCGTCTGGCAGTGCCGCTTTTGCAGCGCACGCGCTTTTTGGAGCGGCTACCGCTACATGGGCGGAGAGCGCATTTTCGCGGAAGTCCTGCACCACCGCAAACTCTACCCGCCGCGCGGCCACGTGGAGTTCTACGACATCACCGCCAACGGAGACGTGAAGGCCCTGCACCGCTTCAGCCGGCTCTGGATCGACGAAGTGACCGCTCGCCCCGCGCGCGCCACGGGCTGGAAAATCAACGCCATCATCCGTCCGGAGATGACACCCGAGGTGTTGCGCGATTTGCGCAAGGCTAACTGCCACGACATCATCTACGGCATTGAGAGCGGATCGCCCAGGCTGCTTAAAGCGATGAACAAGGGCTTCGTCGTCCCCGTGGCGGAGGAAGTTCTCCGGAATACCCGCGCGGCCGGCATCGTGACCGTGGGCAACTTCATGTTCGGCTTCCCCGGTGAGACGGAGGAGGATTTCGCGCAGACGCTCGAGTTTTTGCGCCGCAACCACGCCAGCTTCAGCCGAGTCTACGCCAGCGCCACGTTCACGAGCCTCGAGGAAAAAAGCTATCTTAAGGATCATCAAAAGGATTTTGGAATCAAGGAAGTCCCGCCCGAGCGGTTTCACAACCTCTATTGGGAAAGCGACGACGGCGCTAATACCTATCCGGTACGCCTCGAACGCTACAAAAGATTCCGTGCCCTGGCGATTTCTTTGGGCATCGACGCTTATAAGGGGGTGAACGGTTCCTTGGAACAGGATCATCTGGCCAATCTGGCGCAATATCATCACTACGCAGGCAAGCCGTTTTCCGCCGTCGCAAATTACCTTGATTATCTTGATGGCGACCTCTACCATGATCCGACCCACCGTCATTTGGCCGAGCAGAGGCCGGCTCTGGACGCGCTCCTACGCGCGCAAAAAGCGCTGACCAAGGCCAATCTTTTAGCCGAGGCCGTTCCCGAGGCGGAGGCCATTGGGCGGGACGTGGAGCGCCAAGTTCGCGATGGCGCCGGGGTCGCCTCTATTTTGGCTGAATGCAAAGATAGAAAGGGAGAAGCCTTTGAGTTGGCCCGCTTTCTAGCGCGGGCCTGGTGTTCCCTCAAAAGCTTGCCGGGGCAGTCTTTTCGGATATCATGGGAGGGAGGTTCGTTCGTCCTCTATTGGTCTCAGGAAAAGGCGCCGGGAATCGCGGATTTGCGCGCTTTGAGGAGCCGTATGGACCTCCATTTAAGGCTCGCCGAGGTGGAAATTCGCCGCGGCGAGGACAGGAAGCCCGCGCCCGCGTGCGTGAGATGAGGCCGCCATTGACAATGGGGGGGCATGCCGCTATCCTTAATGAGATTATCGCGCGATGAAGACATCGACCATGGAAGCTGAAGCGTTGGCTGCGGTCGCGCAAAAAACGCCCCCCACTTTCTCCGCGCTTCGCCGCCGCCTTTTAGAGCAGCGGCAGCGCGAAAATGTCGCGCTCAACAATCGGGAATGGGAAGAGAAAAAAATAATTCTTTCCAGCACCCCGCAACGAATCTTCCTGCAAATCAACGCCGTGTGCAACGCGGATTGCGTCTTCTGCTCCAAGGGCTACGATTACCCGCTTTTCCGCATTGATGAATACAGGGAGAAATACGGGAGGCAGATCACCCCGGTGCTGCAAAAAGCGCGCGAGGTCATTCTGACCGGCTCGGGCGAGTTCATGGGCCTGCCGGACGCCCCCAAGATCATCCGCTACTTCAACAACGAGTTCCCTCACGTCGAAAAATACATCGCCACCAACGCCTCCCATCTCAAACCCGAGATTGTGGATTTAATCGCGGGCTCCGGCAGCCGCTACACCCTGCAGATCTCGCTGCACGGCAGCGACGAGGAAACCCACAAGCTCATGATGCGCTACAACTCTTATCCGCGCGTCATGGAAAACGTCCGCCGACTGATGGAGGCGCGCGGCCGCGGCGGCAATCTCTCGATTTCCTTCATGTTCGTCATGACGACCTTGAACGTGGAAAACCTTCCGGATTTTGTGCGCTTCGCCAAGGACATGGGCGCCGAACGGGTCTTGGCGGGCTATTTCTACATCTACGAGGCGCAGCAAAAATACCTGTCCCTCTATTTCAAGCAGGACTTGGCCAATAGAATCATCGATGAGGCCCGGCGCGTCGCGCAAGAAGTGGGCATCGAGGTCCGCCTGCCGCACAAGTTCGGGCAGCGGCCCGAGGCGTCCTCCAAGCCCACCTCCTGCATCGAGCCGTGGCATCAGGTGATGGTCAATCCTGACGGGGCGGTTCTTCCCTGCGACGTCTATGGGGGCTTCAACGAGAACTTGAACCAGAAAAGCTTTATGGAAATCTGGAACGGACCGGCCTACCGCGTGATTCGGGCCGCCCTGCGTCGAGGCGGGGGGTGCCTGACCACCTGCCCGCGGCATAACCCCATCGGCATCAACGATTGGCGCGCGCACGTCATCCACCGCCCCAAAGAGGACCGCCAAATCGCGAAGGAGTATCGGGAGGCCCTGAGAAAGCCATGAACGCCGAAACCTCCCTGAACATGGCTTCCGCCTTGCCCAAGCGCACGGTTGTTTTCGCCTGGGACATGCACTACAGTTGCAACTACCGCTGCCCTTACTGCTGGTACACCACGACCGGCTGGACGGAGCTGGCCAAGAAAAGCGTTTACAAGACGGCCAAGGAGTGGGCCGCGGTGTGGGAGCGGATGCACCGAAAATACGGCCGTTGCCAGCTGCGCATCACCGCGGGCGAGCCCTTCACATACCCCGATTTCCCGGACATCGTCAAAACCCTGACGCAGTGGCACGATGTGCAAATCACCAGCAACTGCTCGAACACCGAGGCCATGGAGAAATTCGCCGCCCAGGCCGATCCGGCCCGCGTCGAGGTGGACTGCACGTTCCATCCCCTGCAGGGCGAGTTCGAGGCTTTCGTGGAGAATGTTCTGCGCTTGAGGCGCCGCCAATTCACCGCCAACGTTTGCTACCTCGCCTATCCGCCGCAGATGCCCCGGATGGGAGAGTTCAAGAAACGCTTCAAGGACCGCGGCGTCTACATGAACATGGCCATCTTTTGGGGAAAGTACAAGGACAAGGACTATCCGTTCGCCTATACCGAGCAGGAAAAAGCCTGGATCAAGGAAGTCATCGGGTATGAAACCGGCCCCGAGACCGTCAATCTTGATCCGCTGGTCATTAAAGGGAAAGTTTGCGGCGCCGGCCAGCGCTACGCCGTGGTGCAGGCCGACGGCAGGGTCTACCGCTGCGGCCAGCTTTGCCACGAGGGCATGTCCTTGGGCAGCATTTTCGATCCGGGGTTCGAGCTTTATCCCACCGGACGGCCCTGCGCCGTGGACTATTGCAAGTCCAAGGAATTTCAAGCGGCCTGGGAAGACGAGGAAAAGCAGAAGATGCTGCAGAAAAACGAAATTTTGGCTGAGGACGCCGGCGCCGCGGCGCCGGCACAGCGCGCATGACCTCCGAGCGCGCCGGAACCGCCCTGGAGCCGTCCGATAAGACGGCGTGGCCCTGGTGGAGCAACGAGGTCTGGGACCGCGTGTCTTTTACCTGGGATTTATGGTACGGCTGCAACTACCGCTGTTCCTACTGCTGGTGGGAAATGGACAACCTCTGGGCGGAACTCGCGAAAAAACACCGCATCCTGCCACCGGAGCAGTGGCTTGCGTGCTGGGACCGGATTTACGATCTTTATGGAACGACGCGCGTGGACGTGCTTGGCGGGGAACCCCTGCGCTATCCTTCGTGGAAGCAGCTTTTCGAAGGGCTTTCGCGGCGGCATCGGGTTTCCATTACGACGAACCTTTCCGTTTCGATGGCGGATTTGCGGGAGATGACGGACCGGGTTTCCCCCGAGCGTATTCATTTCGCGGCCAGCTACCACCCGCAGTTCGCGAAGTGGAATGATTTTATCGAGAAGATAGGATTCCTGAAGGAGCGGGGCTACTTCCCGCACGTTCTGGTCGTGGCCTGGCCGCCGCTGCTCAAGGACCTTGCGCGTTGGAGCGATTTTTTTCGGCAAGCGGATGTTCCCTTCACTACCAGCGTTTTCCAGGGTCGATATGAGGGAAGGGAATATCCCGAATCCTACACGACGGATCAGAGAGCGCTTTTGGGCTTGAATATTCCCATCGCGGAAGAGCAGCGCTACCGCTTGGAGCGACAAAGCACACAGGGCAAGCTCTGCGGCGCCGGGCACGTCTACGCGAACATCAAAGGGAACGGGGACGTCTACCGCTGCGGCCAGGATTGCCTCGGCGGCGCCAAGCCGCTTGGGAATATTTTCGATGTGGGCTTCGGTTTGCACAAGGCGCCGGCGCCCTGCCCGTATAAGCACTGCAGTTGCGGTGAGTTCGCGTTTTTATGGGAGGATTGGACCCGGAAAAAAGGGCGGCTTGAATTCGCCGTTGCCAATTCCCTGCGCAGACAAGAGGCGCAAACGCGGGAGGCCCGGCATGGCTAGCCCGCAGGTTCGCTTCACTTGGAACATCCACTGGAGCTGCAACTACCGCTGTTCCTACTGTTTTTTTGATGGACGCTGGGCGGAGTACGGACGTCGCAACGTCTACCAGAGCGTGGATCAGTGGATGGGACACTGGCGGCGGATTTATGAAAAATACGGGCGGTGCTATCTGACCATCAACGGAGGTGAGCCATTCGCGTATCCCAACTTCGTGGAGTTGATGGTCCAGGTCTCGTCTCTGCACTGGCCCATCAACGTCACCACGAACACGTCCTTGCACCTTAAAGATTTTGTCGGCCGCGTCGATCCGGCCAAGGTCTCCATCTCCATCAGCTTTCATCCGCAGTACCACACGATCGATGAGTTCCTCAAAACCGTGCGGTTCTTGAGAGAGCGCCGCGCGAACATCGGATGCATCAATTTCGTGGCCTGGCCGCCTTTTTTGAAGGATTTGGCCGAATATATCCGCCGGTTTCAGGCGGAAGGGGAGAGCCTCAAGGTTATTCCCTTCATCGGCGCTCATGAGGGTGTGAATTATCCAGACAACTACAGCGAAGGGCAAAAAAAAATCCTGGGGCTCACCGATAATTGGCTGGAGAGCAAGCGCCACGAAGGCATGCTCTGCCGCGCCGGGCACCAGTCGGCGCTTCTTCTGCCGACCGGCAAGGTGGCCCGTTGTGGGCAAATCGGCGACCGCTATCTCATCGGGGATTTTTTCCAGGAAGGGTTTTCTTTGATGAAAGAGCCCATGCCCTGTGATGAGCAATTTTGCCCTTGCGATGAGTGGAAAGTCATCCCGGATGAAAAGCCGCCGGAGAAGGCGGGGGCGTGGCTGCCGTGATCCGATTAACGTTGGTCCAATGCCCCGCTTGGGGCGTCGACGATCCGCCTCTGGGGGTGGCCCAACTGCTCGGCTGCGTGGCGCACTGCAACCATCACGGCCGTCCCTTCGACGTCAATATCCGTCTTTGGCAGGAATGCGCTCCAGAGGAGCGGCGTTTCTGGGGTCAGGATGTTCTGCCATCGTGGAATGATCGCTCTTGGGTCGCGGCTAGGGCCGAGGCATGGGAAGAGAAGCTCTCGCGTTATGCGGAGGAGATATTGGCCGATGATCCGCGAGCCGTGCTTTTGTGGGCGGCAGAAGGGTCCCAATGGTTTAGCCTTGAGATGGCCAAGCGCATCAAGACGCGCAATGGCACCGCGACGGTTTTCATCGGCGGGCCCTATTTCAACGATGCGGCCCGGGTGAGTGCCTTTATCGCCGAGCCCTGCATCGACGGAGTCATGGCTGGAGCGGGCGACGACCTGCTGGCGAAGCTCCTGGGGCTTTACCAGGCCTGCGGCCGCTGGATGCCATTACCGGGGATGACGGTTAAGGAGAAAGGGGCCATCGCTAGCGGAGGCCGCCCGGTACCTTTTACGTTCGACTGGGACTTGGCGCCTCTGTGCGATTTTTCTGGATTCAAAACGGAACTTTACCGCAAGCCCCTCCAGATGCCGCTCGCGTCGAGCCGCGGCTGCCGCTGGTCCCACCCTTCCTGCGCGCGGGATTATTGGGGCAAATATTCATTCAAAAGCGGAGACAGGATATTCAGCGAGGCAGCCAAGCAGCTCCACGATCAGAGATTTTGGCGGCACCTTGAGCTTTACGATCTCGACGCGAACGGCAAACCGGACAGCCTCAAGCGCTTTAGCGAAATGATTCTTGAGAACCGTCTTCCTGAGGCCGGCTTGACCTGGAGCATGAACGCCTCGCTTGATTCGGGAGCGGACGCGCAAAGACTCGCCCTTTTCGCGAGCGCGGGCTGTCGGGAAATCGTTTACACCTTGGAGGCCGATTCGCCGCCCGTCGTGCCGCAAGCGGCTGAACGAATTCTTCGAGATACCCATGAGGCTGGGATCGATTGCGCTGTTTTTCTCTCTTCTATTGGAGGCGCGGATACGCCTAAATCCGATTTTTCGTCTATTTTAAGCGCAGTCGACCATCTGCGGCCATGGCTTGACGGCGTCGTGATTGACAGGACGGTTTTAGACGTGCCTGCCCGTCACCGGGGCTCGGTGCCGGGCATTGCGGCGCGCGAGGAGCAACTGGAGATTTTTTGTGGGACCTTGGGAATGACGTGGTCTCCATTTTTCAGCCAGGGAACGACGGGGTTGCGCGTCGCGAGCCGCAGCGCAAAGCCCGCCGTGTTGGCGGCGCGCTAGAAAGGGAGGAAGGCCTATGGGTTCGTGCGGGACGGGAGGTTGCAGCGGTTGCGGCACGAAGCACGAGGGGCCGCAGGCTCCTGAAGGAGACATGGCCGCGCACGGAGAGTTGGACGCGGCCATTCCCCACAAAGAGCAGGAATACCGTCCTCTGCTGCCTCGTCACGCGCCGCCGTACAAGGTCCATTGGAATTGGGAGATCATGCTGCCCTGCAATTACCGCTGCAGCTATTGTGTCGTCCATAACGAAGCGGCGCAGTATCTTATCCTTGGCGTCCCCGAATGGCGCAAGATTTGGGAGCGGATGTTCAAGCTCTACGGTTGCTGCCAGGTGCGCTTTGCGGGCGGCGAGCCGACGATTTATCCAAACTTCATCGATTTAGTCGGGATGATTCTCGAGATGCATACCGTGGATATCACGACGAACCTGAGCTTCGACATCGAAGAGTGGATTAAGAAAGTCCCGAGCCAGGGCATCGCGATTTCCGGAAGCCTGCACTTGGAGCATCAGAAGCCCGAGGATTTCTTGAAAAAACTTCTCGTCTTGCGCAATAAGGGGAACCAGCTCATCTCCGCATCCTTGGTCGCCTATCCCACTTATGTGGATAAAATCGACGGCATTAGGGCTATGTTCGAAAAGGAGAACGTTCTCTTCAAGATTATTCCGTTTAACGGCGTCTACGAGGGCAAACGCTATCCCGGCGCTTATACCGATATGGAGCGGGTCATGCTGGGGATGCAGGTGCAGCGATCGACCGATGAACTCGGCAAGACGCTCAACAAGCAGTGGCAGGACTACGCCAATGCCAAGCCCAACGATAAGAACTTCCTGGGCATGCCCTGTCATATGGGCGAGATGTACGCCAAGATATATTCCGATGGGACGGTGCGCCGCTGCTGCCACACGGGCGTCGATGTCCTGGGCCACATCACCGATGAAAATCTGCGGCTTTTCGAGAAGGCGGAGCCCTGCACGGTGATGAGCTGCAGCTGTTGGAAGCCCATGGTGGCCGGGAAATACGAGGAGAAGGTACACATGCTGTGGCAGTCGGCGGATCATCCTGTTTATCCGGTGAAGGCGCCCAATGCCTGAAAATAAAAACGCGTCGTTTTGCCGCTGGCGGCGGTTCGGAAAGGCCGGCGTCCGGTTGGACGCCGAAAAAATCCTCTATATAGATCCGATCGTCATCGAGCCCGGCGCGCCCAAGGCCGACATCGTGCTGCTGACCCATGGTCACGCGGAACACTTTTCTCCGGACGACGTTGCGAAGGTGTCCAGCGCGCAGACCGTGGTGGCAGGGCCCGCGGCCTGCGTGGGGCTTTTCCGGCTCAATCAACTGCCGTTTGAAGCGGGGGAATCGAAAACGGTTCTAGGAGTCTCCGTCATGGCGACGCCCGCGTATTGTCCGGATGATGCCCGGCATCCCAAAGAAGCCGGAGGGTTGGGATACCTCATCGAGATGGGCGGCGTCCGCATTTTCTGCGCCGGAGATACTGCTGTCGTGCCGGAATTGCGCGGCCTCAAGGCGGACGCGGGCTTTCTTCCGGTGGCCGAGGACTTGATGTCCGCCCGAACGGCGGTGGCCCTGGCTCGAGACATGGGGCTGCGGATGGCGGCGCTCACGCATGCCGAGCCGGGCTCCGCGCTGGAAAAGGATTTTATCGAGTTGGCCCAAAGAGAAGGCATCGCGGCGTGGCTGCCGGAGCCGGCTTTCGCGGCGGCTTGACGGCAGTCGAAGGCACAGGAGATTGATATGAGCGGATGCGGCGACAAGTGCGGAGGATGCGGAGGGGGGTGCGGATCTGAATCCAAGCCCAAGGTGAGCAGCTTCGCGCCGGTGAAGCTATCCTTGACGTCTCGTGCCGCTTCGGCGCCGACGGCTGCTGTGGAAAAAAACAGCGGCGGCCGAACGCCCGGCTTTAGGCGCTACCTGCCGCCCTTTAAGGTCTTCTTCACCTGGGACATCCAGTACGCCTGCAACTACCGCTGCAGCTACTGCATCATCTTCAAGAGCCCGCAATGGGATTCCTTCCTGTCCAAGAAGGACCGGCCGCCGATCCCTGCGGAGCGCTGGATGGAAATCTGGGACGACATCCACGATCAATACGGCAGCGCTCACATCCACTGTTCAGGAGGCGAGCCGTTCTATTATCCGCGCTTCATCGACATCCTGGCCCACATCACCAAGAAGCATACGATGGAGTGCGACACCAACTTGTCCTTTCCTGTCGACCAATTCATCGACAAAGTCGAGCGGGGGCGCTTCCGTTTCGCGCCGTCGTTTCATCCCGAGTTCGCGGAGATAGGCCCCTACATCGAAAAATGCGTGCGCTTAAGGAAGGCGGGCTATGACTTGGAGGGAGTTAATTATATCTGCTGGCCGCCGCATTTAAAGAAAATCCCTGAGTTCCAAAAGGCGTTCAACAAAATAGGCGTGGTTCTGACGCTTATTCCCTTTCGCGGGAGCTTCGCGGGTAAGGATTATCCCGACGCCTACACTCCGGAGGAGAGGCGCTGGATCAATCAGAACAGCGGCAATCCGGTGCTTTCGGAGGACTACGGCAACTGGTACAACGGCACCGGCCAGGGATCCAAAAAACACGAGAATCTGATGGTGGAGAAAGTTCCGCAGCAAGAACCTGAGCCGTTGCCGTCTTCCGCGGCCGTCGCGCCGATTACGCCGGCCCAGCCGGCGGCGGCACCTTCGCAAATTGCGGCGGGCCCCACGCCGGAGCCTTCTGAGGTCGCCTCGGAGACGGCGGCCAGGGCGCTGGAGGAAATTCGCGCCCACGAGGCGCAAAAGACGCGGGGAGAAGGTTGCGCCAGCCATGGTCGTACGGCCGTCAATTGCCGTGCCGGCCAGATGTACGCCAAAATCCATCCCGACGGCAACGCGCTGCGGTGCTGCTTCATCGACGAGCGAGGCTCGATGGGCAATCTCATCGACGGGACCTTTAAGCTCTACGATGAGCCGGAACTCTGCGAATATCCGGCCTGCAGCTGCTGGAAGAGCATGATTGTCGGAGAGGAGGGCCGCTGGCTGCGCCATTGGGTCGGCGTGGCCAAAAATGCCGCATGAAAATTTATTTAAGCTACAGTCTCGCCGAGAAAGATAAGTCTATTTTGGATAAGATCGTGGGACTTTCCTCCGATTTCGGCGTCACGGTGGTGCCGGCTCCTCGTTCATGGCCGTCTCAGGACGCCGTGCCGCCGGAGGTCGCCGAAGCCATCGACTCCGCGGATTTCGCACTTTTTTGGCTGACGGTTGACGGTCCGGCCCTCTCCTGCATCAACTTGGAGGCTGGTTATATACGGAATTCTCCCCGACGACTGCCTTTTATGATTTTTTCGCCTAACGGCTTTGAGCCCTCGGGATGCCTGCAGTATCGTCCTTTCGTTCGCTTCAATATCCGCGACACGCGAATCACCATCGGCCAGATCTGGGATTTTCTCCACCATGAATACTGCGACCAGCCGCAAGCGGCTGCTGCTTTTGGGGGCGTTTTATTGGCTCTCGTCGGGATGCTGTTGATGCGTCACGCGCCTGAGGTGCCGCCTCCCACGGATGATGAAAAATACCATGAGCAATTGCGCCAAGCCGCGGTCTTGCTGCGCGGAGGTCAGTCGTGACGCCTGCTCGGCCGGCACCGTTTTCCGCCCCATCGGGACTCTCGCCGCGGGATCTCGCCCTACGGCACGAGAAGCAGGCGCGCGAGCATTATTTGAAAGGGGATTATCCCTCCACGGTCGAAGATCTCAAGCGTTGCCTTGAAACCGCCGTCGTGCCCGAGCACAAGGACTTGCGCATGCGGCTCCTTATCCTGCAGAGCTTGCGCCGTTTCGGCAAGCAGGACGAGGCGTGGGCGGTCCTGCGGGAGATGGAGGGCCGCTACGGTGAAAGCGGCGAGAAATACATCCGGAATCTTCTGCTCAACGAAAAGGAGATTCAAGAAGGCCGCATTAAGATAGAGTCGTATCCCACGCGCCTGACCGTGCGGCCCACGAGCCGCTGCTCGGTCCACTGCATCATGTGCACATTTTGGAAGGAAACGCCGTGGGATATGCCGCAAAAAACCCTGGACGAGGTCGCCGATCTCTATCCTTACCTGGAGGACATCCTTTGGCAGGGCGGCGAACCCTTTGAGATGGATCGCGAGATTCTTGAGCGCATTCTTCTGCGCGGCCGCGACTATCCGCGCATGCTCCAGAACTTCATAACCAACGGGCAGCACATCGATGAGCGCTGGGCCAAGATATTGGTGAGCATGAACGTCCATATGAAGATTTCCATCGACGGCACGACCGCGGAAGTCTACGAGAAGATCCGGGTGAAGTCCAGCTTCGAAAAAATTCTAACCTCCATCCAGAATCTCAACGGCGAAATGACACGGCAAAACCGGCGCATCGGATTCTGGATTCACATGGTGGTCCAGCGCTTGAATTACCACCAGATCACGGACATGATCGAGTTCGCCCACCAGTACGGCTTTGACGGCGTGGCCTTGAGTCCCATGGAGGGGGATCTCTACCGCAAGATAGACGTCTTCAACTACGGCGATCCGGAGATTTGGCGCTCCATCGAGGAGCAGCGCGCGCGGGCCCGGCAGATGTGCCTCGACTACGGGATTTACCTTGAGGACAACATGCCGCCCCCGCCTTCGCTGGAGGACAAACCGCACCCCATAAGCGAGGAGGAAAGCGAGAAGAGATTTTCGCTCTACCCCATGCCCTTCGAGGATGGAGCGCGCTACGTTTCCAAGGAGTACTCCTATTTCTGCCTCTCCCCGTGGAAGAATATGATTCTCAGAAACGGCGGCGGCGTCCTGCCCAACTGGCACTGCGGCGAGCGCTACATCGGCAGCATCCATGAGAGCTCGCTTCTGGAGATTTGGAACGGCGAACCCATGCAGAACGTGCGCCGCGGGATTGTGGAACGGCGTTTCGGCGGCGTCTGCCGCCACTTCTGCCTCTCCGGGGCCCTGATGGAGACCTGGAAGCACCACATGGAGTGGTACTGGTCCTAAAGCCGGCGATTTTGAATCGAGCATGAGCCATAAAGCCGACGTCTTCCTAGTTCAAATGCCTCAGGCCTGCCCCGAGCCTAACATGGCCTTGGCGCAGCTCTATGCTTACATGAAAAAGGAAGGATTCCAGACGCGGGTTATGGACATCAGCATCGCCCTCTACCATCGCCGCAAGGCCGTATCGGCGAATTTGTGGGCCGATGAGACTTGGTCCATATGGATGGATGAGGCGTTCGTATCCAGATTTCTCGCTGAGGACAAGGAATGGATGGAGGAACGTTGCCTCAAGGAAATTCTTTCGGCGCCTAATCCCGTCGTCGGTTTCTCGGTGAGTGGCCCCTCTTTGCGCTCAAGCCAAGTGCTGGCGCGCTGGATTAAGGACATCCGTCCGGACGCGCTCATAGTCATGGGCGGCCAAGTCTTCGCGGTGGAGCCGTTTTTCTACCGGCAGGCCATGGAGGACGCCTGCGTCGACGCCGTCATTCTTGGCGACGGGGAGGAGACGTTGGCTGAATTGGCCGCTCTCTATGGCGAGGGCCGGGACTGGGGGAGTTGCCGCGGACTTTACGTGCGCGACCCCAAAGGCGGCTTTCGCTTTATGGGAGAGCGGCCGCTTCTGGATCTCGATAGCCTGCCTTTTGCCGATTACTCTGCTTTCGACATGAGTCTTTACGGGAGCAACCACGTCAGCGGGCACGACTTGGTCTTGATGACAAGCCGCGGCTGCGTGAGGCGTTGCTCCTTTTGCGGCAACCGCACGGCGTGGAAGGGCTTTCGTCAGATGAGCGGAGAGCGGGTTTACGCCGAGATTGAGCATCAGCGGCGAGCCATGCCGAGCCTCTCTCATCCCGACAGCGAAATTAAATTTTACGATCTGCTCATCAACGGCGACATGAAGAAAATGGGTAAGATGGCCGAGCTTCTGGCCGAGGGGCCGGAACCGCCGCTGCCCTGGAAGGACGCCAACGCCGTCGTGCGTCCGGAAATGACATTCGATATTTGCAGCAGACTTTATCAGGCGGGATGCCGCATCCTGATCATCGGCATGGAGTCGGGTTCGCAGAAGGTCCTTGATGCGATGGACAAAGGGCAAACCGTGAGCCAGATGAAGGAAGTGCTCAAAAACGCCCACCGCGCCGGCCTCAAAGTTCGCGCCAACTTCATGTTCGGCCACCCCGGCGAGACCGATGAGGATTTTGGCCGGACGATGGATTTTCTAAAAGAAATGCACCCGTATATTTACCAAGCCTACCCCAGTTACACGTTCACGCATTTGGAAGGCCGGCTGGCGCAGAACCCGGAGAAGTGGGGCGTGCGAAAAAATCAGCATTACCTGTATTGGGAATCGGACGACGGCAGCAATACGTTTCCTAAGCGCCTGGAGCGCTATAAGGCGTTCCGGGAACTGGCTGTCTCCTTGGGCAAGCTCCCCATGGGCGACGGGCTTGTGCTTTCATTGAACGCCTACACGCATTTTAATTTCGGCGGCTACTATGAAAATCTGGGCCAGCCACGGGAAGCCCTTGATCATTACTGGGAATATTTGAGAGAGGATCCTTCCAACGCCTTTGTAAAAGAGAAGATATTGAAGCTTTCGCGGGCGCTGGCGGCGGTCGGAGCCGCTTGAGGAAGTGCGCGGGATTTTTAGCCGCTCCGACGAAAAATTCCTGCTCGCGCGAAAAAGAGAAATCCTGCCCTAAACCATGGCTCGTCATCCTTTGCGGGCACGTCTGATTCTTGCAGGGTGTTCCATCGCCGCGATTGTTATCATAGCGGCCGGGTTGGAGGCGTGGCAGAGAGCCTTTCATTCAGGCCCGGCGGCCTCTGATTTCGTCACGGAGAACCAGCTGACGTGGCAAAGAGAGATGGACAAGCCGCTTTTCCGCATCGTGAACCGGGGTGGACGATATTATTTGGTGCATGCGTACTCTGCGATGCGGTTTTCAACCGGCCCGGAACGGATTCTTCCGCTCGAAAAACCGCCGAGCAAGACGCGGCTGCTGTTCATCGGCGAGTCAAGCGCGGGGCTGTCCGCCACCGCAACGCGCAGGATTATTGACAGTGATCCGGATTTGGACCGCTTCGAGGTGCTCAATTGCGCCGTTAGCGGAGGCAGTTTGGTGATGGTGAAAAGCAGGTTTAGGGAATGCTCCCAATACTCTCCCGATGCCGCCGTTCTCCTTTTTGGGCACAACCTATTCTTCTCCCTGCGCCCCATTTCCTCGTTTTCCTATTGGGCGTTCGAGGTGTCGCGGCGCAGCGCGCTTTTGAATCGGTTGGCGACCATGCTGCGCGACAATTATCTGGTGTCTTCCTGGAGTGCTTCTGACGATCCCGCCTCCCGCTGGCGGAGCTTGGATAAATTCATTGCGCAGGTCGCCGCCTTCACGCAAGCGCGGCATATCCCTTTAATTTTATGCACGGCGCCGGTCAATATGTGGGTTCCACCATATATCCCGCCCGACAAAAAATCCGGCATCCTTTATAACCCCAGCTATTTGGAAGCGCGCTACCTTTACGCGACCGGCCGACGAGAGGAGGCCATCAAGACGCTTGAGGACCTCGTTCTCGACGCCCCCGTTGCCTGGTGGCGCTGGAAGCTCGGCGCTTGGCTCTACCGGAATGGGCAATACGGAGAAGCGGCTTTCTTTTTAAGCGACGCAAGAAACCTGGACCAAGAGCGTGACCGCGCGTCGAGCGCCGTCAACGACGTCATCCGGCAATCCGCCCGCCGCTTCGGAGCCCTGGTGGACGCGGATCTCATGGTTCGGGAACGTTCGCCGCACGGCATTTCGGGGTGGACGAGCTTTATTGATTGCCAGCACCTCAATGATCCGGCGTTCGCGAGCCTCGCCGCCTCGGTTTTGGGTGATGTCAACGGCGGGCGCGCGCCGCGCGTGCATCTTCCTTGGGAGAAGAGATTGTCGCTGACGCAGCAGTTGGAGCACCCGCTTGTTCCTTTTTGGCAGGGAGACTCCGTGAAATCTTCCAGGCTGTGGCTGACGCTGAGTTATGTGGCGCAGGCGCGGCTCGCGGAGGTTCTGGATCGGGGGGAATCGTCGGCGAAGGACGCGGCCCCCGCGGGAATCCATCGCGCCATCATATTCCTGGCATTCGCGCAGGCCTGCTGGCGCGCCGGTAAAAAAATCCAAGCGTTCCGGTTTAACGCGGACGCAGCCCGAACGGCGCCGGGCTGGGAAGAGCCGCTCATTCAGCGGGCTTTGTTCGACCTTGGGTCGAACCGCCGGAGCGAGGCCGCGCTGCTTTTGCGCAAAGCCTTGAAAATAAATTCCGCCAGGGCAGACGCCGCGTATTTTCTCAAAAGGAGCGCAGGATAATTCTCCTTAATTCCCGCGCTTTTTCAGGGTAAGCCCGGTCATAGTAGTCAAGGATGGCCTTCTTCAAGGCCGGCGACCAAAATCGCCCGGGCCGATCAGCCAACGCGCGAAGAAAGACGCCCTTTTCAAGGCCTTCGCCGGCGGAAATATAATAAGACAGATCGCCTAATTTCCCGGAGTCGTCGCCCAGCCCTTCAGCTTCCCTGACGAACGCTTCGGCCAGAAAATCTTTCGTAACGCCAAGTGCTTCGCTATAGACGCCTTTTGAGCGGACGCGCATCCAGCGCCATTGCCTGGGCGGAGCGATCCATCCGCGCTTGTAAAGCCCATGGGCAATGGCTCGGGCTATCAGCCACTGGCCGCGGAGAGAGGGGTGCACGTAATCGATAAGGCACTCCGGAACGAACTGACGGCAGTCACCAGCGTTCTTGAAAAAACGCCTGGTGTCGATGAAGGCCGCGTTTTTATTCTGTTGGGTGCTTAGAAATCGGTTGTAAGGAGGCGGCGAGTTGCGGCTCGCCAATATCTGGATGTTGATTTGGCCCAAAAGGACGACGCGAATGGAGCGTCTTTCTGCGAGCCTAATCATTTCCCGGATATTACGCTCGTAAAGAGGCATGAGCGCCGCGGGTTTGGGCGACGGCTCAGACAAATGCGCGGCCGCCAGTCGCATGATGGGGAAATAGCCCCGCAGCCAAAATAGGAGCCGGCCGAAACGATTGCCCATTTTATTTTGGAGCAGGCGCAGGTGGCCGTAGAGCTGCTCGTTGTTGCCCTCGTAGAGCACGAAAAGATCCGGGTGGTACTTGAGAACCTCCTTGACGATGGCCAGATCGCGGGTGCTGTCCGATCCGGAAACACCGGCGTTGATGACTTGGACGCGCCTATTCGGAAGCACATCCTTGAGAAGATGGCCCAGCCATTCCGGATAGCCGGCCCGCGGGTAGAACGGATAGCCTTCGGTGGTGGATTGGCCGATGCAAAAAATGCGGTAGGCTCCCGGCGCTTTCGCCGCAAGGAATTTTTTTTGATTCTCTCCATCGATGAAGATAACATGGGGGTTGGGAACCGCCCATTCTTGGTTATCGATGAATTCCTGGCGGTAGAGGGGGCGCTCCGAGATCAGCCAAGCTATCCGCGGATCGGGCGCGGGTTGTCCGAACGTGAGCAGGTGAAGCGGAATTAAAACGGCGGCAACGGCGCTAATTGAGAGAATCGGGCGAGGAAGCCGCGTCATGGCTCGCCGGCTTGATTTTATTTGATGGAGGCCTCGGCGATTCTTTGCAAGTCTGAGAATGATGAATCGTACTGCTGGGCGTCGTGCTGCGCTCGGGCTTCGCGAACGGCTTGGGCGCCGTAGGCCAAAACGGCGGGAAACTCCCCCTGCCGGGCCGCGACTTCGAATAGGAGCCGTAGGATGTGGACCAATCCGCTCGGGTTTGGATTTTGCTGGGTTCTGGCGAGGACCGTCAGGGGAGCGATGCGGGGATCGTTCCGAAAATCCAGCAGCATCTTTTCGGCCTCCTGAAGCCGACCGGTCTCGATGAGGAGCTTAACCATGGCGTAGAGGGCTTCGTAGATCGGAGCTTGGTAGATTATCTTCTCCTTCAAGCTCAGCGCGCGATTGAAAAGCTGCTCGGCCTCGTCATGGCGGCCTTGCCTGGCTCGGACTCGTCCCAGGAGCGTGTGCCCCATGATGACTCGGGTGTTGAAAGGCCTCCGTCGCGCCATCGCGGAGAGCAGGCATAGGATTTCGGCGGCCTCATCCAGCCTGTCTAAGTCGATCAGCGTGGCGCCGTTTTCGTGAAGGCTCTGGATTTCATAGGCGTGATCGTCTCCGAAAGGCTCATCGCGCAGCGCGCGGGCTTGATGAATGAAGTCCAACGCCTTTTCTTTGCGGCCGATCGTGTTGTTAACGCGGGCAAGCCCCCAAAGGAGCTTGGATCGCACGCTTCTGGCCGCTCCTATTTTGCCGGCGGATTCAAGGCACTGCCGATAGAGGTCTTCGGCGGCGCAATGGCGGCTGGTGCCGATCAGGATATCGGCAAATTGCGAGGTTTGGCAGGCCCAGGCGTAATCATAGCGTCCGCGGTTCGTCATGTTCTCCAAGGCGGTCCGGGCGACGATTTCGCCCGCTCCCCATTTTTTTTGACCCATGAAAACGCAGGTTAGCCGGGCGGCCTCGAAATCGTTCCGCGGCGCGTCGGCGGCGCAGCGGGGACCTCTCCAGGCTTCGCTGTGGAGAGTCTCGCCTTCCAATGAGCGCCCTGCGTCGCGAAAGCGGCTGGCGAAGGTTCGATAACCCTGATTCATAAACGCCCGCGTCCGAGGCCGAGGCGATGAGTTCTTGGCCTTCTGCGACTCTCCCGGAAGCGACCATGGCAAGTCCGCGTTGCATGTCCAACTCGGGAGAGGAAGCTCCGAGCGCGGCGGCTTTGGTCCCAAGAGCCATGACCTCTCCGAAGCGTTCCGAATGGAATAGGCTCTGGGCGAGTTCGCTCCAGACGTGTTTTTTCTCGGGGGATAGGTCCCTCGCCCGCATTAAGCTGCGGACCGCGCGCTCGAAATCGCCGTTTCGATCATAGACGCGGCCCAACTCGTAGCAAAAATCGGATTCTGCCGGGAAAGAGGACGCTCCTCGCTCCAGAACGGCCGCGGCTTCCGCGTTTTGCTCCTGATAGCGGAGGATGCGGCCCGCCGAAATAAGCGTTTGGGCGCCCGCGGGCCGCAGCGACAGGATGCGACGGACTATCGCGCGGGATCGGGAGTAATCGCCCATTTCCCAGAGAGACTCCGCCAAGGAACGGGCGCTTTCCAACGCCCGGAAATCAGCTTCTCCGAAAAGCTCTCGGGCGCGCGTCAGCAGATTGTTGAAGCTGTTTGCCGCTTCGCGCAGGCGTCCGAGCCCGGCGGCCGCGCGCGCGCGCGCCAAGTCTTCATCCCAGGCCTTTTGCGTCAAAGCGTCATGCTGTTCGTTCATGTGAAAATTACTCCACTTTGGCGCCGACTCGGATGCCCCAGCTTTTTATGAGCTGGTGCGCCTTGGCCGCCCGGGCCTTGCCTTCCGGGTGCTCATAGCGGGAGAGTTCTTCCCAATCGTCGGTGCCGAGATTGTGCTGGAGTGGATGCTTCTGCGCTGGAGATTTAGGGATGACCCGGAATATGTGGATATAGGGTATTTCGCCGATGTACCGGGCGTTTTTCTCGATGAATCGCAGCGTGTCGTCGAAGTCCTCTTCGGTTTCGCCCGGGAAGCCCACGATCACGTTGATGGAGGTGCTTATGTCCGCGTCGTGAGTGTCGCGCAGGGCGATTGAAGCCTCCTCCATCGTAAAGTAAGCCTTGCCGAAGGCTTTTTTCATCCGCGCCGATCCGGTCTCGATGCCGTAGCCGATGGCCCGGCACCCGGCCCGGCGCATTTTTTTGAGAAGTTCGAAGCTCGGCCGGGGGCGCAGGCTGGCCCAGAGAGAGAAGGGAATTTGCCTGCCGTCGGCGATGATGAGGTCGCTGAGCCGCGCCCACATCGCGATGTCCATGATGCCGTTGGCGTCGCCGATGCCGAAACTGCGGATGCGCGGCATCCGTTCCATGTGATGGCGCATCTCCGCGTAGAGGTTTTCGGCTGAACGGATGCGGGCTTTCTTCATGTGCCAGAAGACGTTGCAGTACCGGCAGCGCCACATGCAGCCGCGGCTGGTGGCCAGGGGAAGCTCCTCCTCGATGCCGGAGTAATCGGAATAATCCGGGAAGGGCAATTCGTTGATGTCCTCGATTTCCGGACGCCAGCCGCCATCCACGGTGATGCCGTCCGATTTGACGATGGCGCCCGGCAGGGGCTTTATGGCGCCGGTTTTGCGGACGGCCTCCGCCATCTCCAGGAGAGTCAACTCGCCCTCGCCGCGGACCACCGCGTCCACGTTAGGATTCTGGATGTATTGCTCCCCCATGAGGCTGCAATCGAATCCGCCGAAGACGATGGGCTTGCGCGGCGCCCGCTTTTTCACCTTTTCGGCGAGAAGAAAGCTCGCCATCTTGGTCGTTCCCCAGACCGAAAAACCAAGGATGTCTGGATCATGGGCGAGGATTCTATCAACCCAGGCGTCTACGTCCGTCCTATACTGTTGGTAAAAATCTTCCGGTTTGGCGTGGTATTGCCAGTAGGCGGAAACATCCGAGTTGGGAACTTCAACGTCATAATTCAGGTTCCAGGTGGCGGCTTCGACGTTCCCTTTAGACTGGAGAAAGGATTTGAGATAGGCGGGCCCTATCCAATGAAATCCCCGGTTGAGGACCGGCGCCGTGACGATTAGGACGCGCATAGGATTCTCCCGCGCCGCAATTCTTTCATGCCCTGGTGCGCCTGGCGCGTCAGCGCGGGTGACGCGATAGTTTAGCCCTTGGCGCGCCGGCGCGCAAGGCGGAGTAGGGAATCCCCGCGAGCCTGCGCATGAAAAAAACGGCGCGCGGGTCGCCCGGATTGGCCGTCAGAGCTTGGCGGAAATCTTTCAGGGCGTCGGCGCGGCGGTTCTCTTGGATGTCGAAGAAGCCGGACTGGATATGAGGATCCGCCCATCCGGGGAAAATTAACCGAGCTTTTTTATTCGCGGCCCGGGCTTCGCCATGCCTGCCCGTGCGCCAGAGCGCCTCGGCCAAGCCGAGGAAAGCCGCCGATCGTTTTTTAGGATCAGGAAAAGCGCGGACGAAAATCGAATCGGCCTGCGCTCTTAGCTGCGGCAGATGGCGTTCCGCGAAATAGGAAAAACTCCGCCAGCCGGATGGAGCGGGTTGGGGAAGCATGTGAAAGACGTTGGCGATTTCCGAATATCTCAGCGGCGGGGAAAGCGGCGCGGAGCGGTAGGTCTTCGGTGTCAAGCCGCTCCAGCCGCGATCCATCAATTGCAAGGCGCAGAAATGAGCAAGCTCTTGGAAATTTCGGTATTTGACATGCTGGGTGTCATGGAAGTTTTTCCAGCCGGGAATGCCGTGCGGAGCTTGGTTCTCGATAATTTGCTCGGCGTCCACGAGCATCGCGCCGTCCCGGACGGCCGCCCGGCGGATGAGGCTGTTGACCGCCGTTGAGGCGCGCAGGCGCGCTGGATCAACATCTCGCGCTAAGATTAATTGTGCGTACGCTTTTTGCCAGGTGCCTTCCCGGTAAAACCAGGTTCCAAGGGTAAAATGCCAAAGGGCGGAAGGATGCGTATCTAGAGCCAGGGTCAGTAGAGTGATGGCTTCTTTCCTGTGTCCGGAATCATATTCGTAGCGAGCTTCCAAGTAAACCGGAGCAAAATCATCCCCCGCATTCGGTTGGGGTTCCACCCAAAGATTGGATGGAACCGTCGCCAGTATCAGGGGCAGGCCGCGGGACTGGGTTTCCTCGGCCATCGTGTCGATAAAGCTTTCCAGAGCGCGCCAGCGCTTGGCGTCTTCGTAGTCTTGCTTCGGATCGAAGACGTTTAGATAGGATATGAGAGCGCTCTTGCGCGTCCATAAAATTAAACGCAGAAGCAAAGGAGACGCATCGGGATGGGAATAGTAGAGATTGTGGCCAAAGAGGAAGATCACGGCGTCCGGGGAATATTTCATGCATTCGTCAAAGCGCCGCTCGACAAGGTCGAGATCGGCGCCGCCGATGGCGCAGTTGAGAACTTGGTAATTGCCCGGAGAGGGACCGACTTTTATTTCTTGCCGGAGCGCATCGCCCAAATCGTCCGCGCTGGATTCCCCGGCGATAAGGATGCGCCGTACGTCCGGGGGCTTGTCAAGCGGCATTATTTGGCGTTTTTCCAGCTTCCAGATAGTGTCGTTTTGAACGAGGGAGGGGCGTCCGCCGATGGTTTTAATTTTAAAAAGCGGTTTGGTGCTTTCCCTGAGATATGTCAGGTAGTCCGCCGTAAGCGGCTGACGCTGTCTGCCGGGTCCGTAACAGCGCGCGATCCACTCGGCCTCGCACAGCAGGCCTATGGTCAATGCGGCGGCGATGAGCGAAAGGGATATCTTAAGGGCGTGGCGCTGGAATCGGCTAGGCACGAGCGCTAATCCGCTAATTCCCGAAGCTCGGGAAAGACGTCGGCGAAGCGTTCGCCGCGCAGGGCGTCAAGCTTCGCCGTGATTTCCTGAAACCGGAGGCGCTCCTCGGGAAGATCGCGAGCCATCATGAACTCCACGGCTCCATTAATGTAATCAACAGCCGCGCTCGCTTCGTGCCCGAAAGGAGCCAGAACCGTCTCAATGTGGCGGGCGTATTTCTCCCGGACGCGCTCCTTCAGGCTCGGGGGCAGTATCTGCAGTTGGTAGTGCTCGGGAGTCATGACCAAGTTGATGACCATGTTTTTAGCGAGGACGTAGCCTTTTTCCAGCCAGTCTTTTTGAAGATCCGGCAGGCAGAGCGAGTTAAGCGCGCTCAAGGTCGAGATCAAGTTGAGCTGGGCGCGTGGGCAGACGCGCGCCATGTGCTCGCGGTTGGCCAGGATGTCCTCCCATTTCTGCCCTTTGCGGATGTATTCTCCCCGCCGGCCCATGGCGTCGATGGAGGCGCCGACATGCACGGTTTCGAATTTGTCCCAGAGGGCGAAGATGTCGTGATCCTGGAAATGGGTCATGGAGAAATTGGTGCTGTAGAGAAGCCGCACGTGAAAGAGCTTGCGCTTGACGAGGAAATCCAGAATTCGGAAATGCTCCTCCATCAATAGGGGCTCGCCGCCGGCGAAGTAAATTTCCTCCAAGTCCGGCAGCAGCTTTTCGATTTGCGTCCAGAGCGCGTCCGACTCACCGGGCCGCAAGAGGGCCATCGTCTCGCTTTGTTTCCCCGTGAGCGCCGCGTAATCAGCGTGCCAGGAACTGCTGAAGATCGGGCCGCACATGCGGCAGCGGAAGTTGCAGACGTTGGAGAAGCGAAAATCCAGGTAGAAAAGCTTAAACGGCTCGACCGTGCCGTCGGGCTTCGTGTGTTCGGCGAGGCCGTATCGGTGAGGGAAATTCTTGTTCATCCGTTGCCTCTGGCTGGGCGATCCGTGGGACTCGGCCTCGTAGCACCGCGAGCAGGCCGAGCTTCGTTCGCCGCGAAGCATGTTGAGCCGCAGCTGCCTCTCGCTTTCCGAGTTCCAAAGCTCCGGGAGGGAGTCTTTCTTGAGATTGCCCAGAGGCGGCGCCTTCCACGTCGCGCAGCACGGGTAGACGTTCCCGTCCGGCCACGCGCTCAAGTGCATCCAGGGCAGGATGCAAAAGACCTTCGAATCCCTGAGGCGTTGGGCGGCCCGCTGCGTCCAGCGGGGGGACTGCTTGTCCATTTCATCCGGAGCGGGGGCGGAGCGGGCGCCGGATTTGAGCAGGGCGTACTGATACCATAGCTTGGCTTCATGCAGAGCGGATGCAGCGTCGACGGGATGGTTCTTGAACGCCTCATTGCCATCGGAAAAAAGACGGTCCATGGCTTGGATATTCATGCGCTCTGAGGCCTTTAGGTACCAGAAGCGGGCCTTTTCAATGTCTTTCTCGACTCCTTTCCCATCGAGATATAAATCTCCGAGGATGCCTTGGGTTTTGGCGTGCCCAAGGCGCGCCGCCCGGCCGTACCAGCGTGCGGCGCGCGCATCGTCGATAGGGACGGCGATGCCGTAGCGGCAGTGATTGCCGAACAGCGCGAACGTTTCGGCGTAATAAGCCAGGCGTTCCTTCCGATCCGCGGGCGCGCAGCGGCGGTACCATTTGAACGCTGTTGAAAAGCTTTGCTCGACGCCGTTGCCGTTGCGATAAAGATCGCCCAGGGCCTTTTGGGCGTCCGGAAAGTTCAGCCTGGCGGCGCGCTCATACCAGCGCCTAGCTTCCTGCGCATCGGCCGGAACGGACTCCCCGGACAAATAAAGGCGCCCAAGGATGACGCAAGCTCTCGGATCGTCGGCTTTCGCGGCGCGGCTGATTTCCTCGATGGCGGCCTGCTTTAGCGCGTCGCCGCTTTCTTGAGGCTGGGTCATCTCATTCGGGCGCGCACGAGGTCCAAGGCGAGGCGTACTTTCCGATGTTGTTGAGTATATAGCGGACATGTTTGGCTCCGGCGGAATTCCCAGCCCTACTGTAATCCGAAAGAGCCTTGTGCCAAAAAGCCTCCGCCTTGGCCGTGTCGCCGCAGGCCGCCTCCGCCGCGCCCATTTTCAGCAGGATGTCCATCGCGTGCGTGGATTGCGGATTGCAGGCGAGGAGCGTCAAGTCTCCCCGGCCTGCTTGGCGCGCCGTGGACCAGTCGTCCATGCCTTCCCATATATCAAGGGCCATCGCGGCCGCCGCGATGGCGTCCGAGCAGTCCGACGGCGTCGCGAATTCGCGTCGATTTTTTTTAAGCGACGCCTGGAGCGCGGAGAGTCGGGTGCTGGCCTCTTTCGGCCGCCCCGCGGCGACGGCGTGCTGCGCTTGGCCAAGGCGTAGAATCGCCTTTTCTAATGCGGTGCAGCCAGGGGAGGATGAGCACCGTTGGCGAGCGTCGGTCAGGGCGTGCTCTGCCTCGGATTTTTGCCCCAGGGCATCCAGAATTTCGGCCCGATGAATGATGATCCAGGCCCACATCGGGGAGAATGAGCCGCAGTCCTGGGCCGCCTGCTCCAGCAAACCCGCCGCCTTCTTTTGTTCGCCGGAAGCGGCGTAAACTTGGGCCAGGCGCTGGAGGGAGTCGGCGTAGTCGCTTCCGGACTGGCGGCCTTCTTCGCGGTAAAGGCGCAGGGCGGTCTTGAACTCTTGTTCGGCTTGCGGGAGTTCGCCGGCTCCCAGCGCGATTTCGCCGGCGCGCTGGTGGGCCAGGGGGTCGCCTGCGGTGCTGGGCGAAAAAGGGAAGAGATGGAAAAAGCGCAGGGTTAACGCTAGAAGCGCGGCCAGGATGGCGAAGGAAATTATCGAGCGGGGAAAGCGCCTCATTAACGGCAATTTTCTCATATATGGGATGGCGGTTTCAAACTAGATTTTAAGAGGCTTCGGAACGCGCTTCTTTTTGCAGAAAAGGCCAATAAGCGCGAAAAAACGCTTCCGGAGGCTCGGCGTTGACCTCCGCTTCCGGGCGCGAGAGCCACTCCGATTCCAGCCGCTTGATCCACGGTTCTGAGCCGGGAAATCGAACGCGGTAGCGTTCGAGAAGCGCGTCCGCGTCTTGGGCATCCAGGGGAGAGCCTTCGGCAAGATAAAGGCGCGGGCCTAGAACACGGCTTAAAAGGAAGAAAATTCTGTAGGCATTGTGCCCGGTCTCGGGGTCGAGAGCCAGCGCCCGGGTGGAAAGGTTGAGCGCCGCAGCCGTTTGACGGGCCAGCGTGGTCATTTCCGCGTGATCGGGCGCGAAAAGCCTGCGCGCGTCCACGTTCCACTGCAGACGGTAATACTGATTCCAAATCGGGTGTCTGCGGCTGTGCTTTAGAAGCCAAATCCGGCCGGGAGTTCCCGGCGGCCCGAGGCCGTGCGCTAGAAACGGAGAGTCCAGAAAGGGGCTGTAAAGGAGGCCTTGCAGAATATTGTAGGTGAACGCCCATCCGGGGGCCGAGAAGGCGTTCTCGCGCAGATGCCACCGATCCATGCGGGCGGCCAGGATTTTGAATTTCTGCTGGGATGGGGGCCGATCTAGAACGATAAACCAGCGAAACAGATTGTCCATGAAAAGGCCGCAGCCGCCGGGAATATCCAGGGCGGCGAGCGTTCGTGCGCGGCGGCTCCAGAGGGCAAAATTCGGATCGGGAGATCCGACCAGGTCGTACCATTCGCCCGCATTGGGTGATTGTAACGGAAGCCGTCGCCCAATCGAATCGGAGAAATGCCGGACGCAGGTCTCGTCCGCGAAGATCATGGCCGCGAGCAGAAGTTCGAACGCCTCGTTTCTGCCGATTTTTTCGGGTCGTTCCAGAGTTCTAGCCGTTTTAGCGGAGACATGGGAGCCGATAACGGCCAGGTATTCTCTCCGAGTCGGAATGTTTTGGGCGCGTTCCATTGCCGCTTGGCCGTGGCGGAAAACATCAATGAAGAATTTGGATGCCTTGAACCCGAATTCGGGAGGCTCTTTTTTTTCGGCGGCTCCGAAATAAGTTTGAGCCAGGGATAAATAGGCGGCGAGAGATTCTTGAAGATGAAAAAGCCCGAGGCCGGATTTCGCGGCGGCGGACTCTTTGATTTTCGCTGGGCGGCCGCTGGCAATTTTCCACCCCGGCATTTCATGCGCCCTCCATCCTCCCGCGTGGGTGTAGCCGTCAAGCTCGCGCGGCTCCGCAATCTGAAGTTCGCCGAAAAAAGGGAAAATACGCTTGAAGCCGAGGTAAAGCCTCCAAAGCTTCAGGACGGCTTCGGCGCCGTCATCGTCCACGGCGGCGAGCAAGTCGATATCGCTGATCCCAGGGAGCCACTCCCGGCCGGCCATCCCGCGGCGAAGGTAAAGGGCGCCCCGTCCTTTGAAATTCAAGCGGAAAGCCACAGAAAACAGCCCAAGAGCGCCACGATAGACGGCCCGATACAAGCCCAGGGAAACCGGCCGGTTCCGGGCCCGGATGGCCGCGGCTCGGATGGTCGCAATGAAGCGGCTTCGAAAATTCTCAGGCATTTGAAGACGGCGTAAAATAGTATACTTATCTCTCTAGAAAATAAAGCGGAAGCCAAAAACTAAAGATGAAAACCGCGCCCATCGCAAGCTTGGTCATTCTTTGCCATAACGACGGGGACTATTTGAAAGAGTGCCTGCAAAACGTCTCCAGGCATGCTAAAGTTCCCTACGAAGTCATTATCGTGGACAACGCCAGCGCCGGCGCTTCCGCCAAGTATGTGAAAAGCCTCGTCCGCCGGACCGCCTTCACGGTCATCCGCAACAAGGAAAACCTCTATTTCGCGGCAGGCAACAACCAGGGCATCGAAGCGGCGCGGGGCAAGTACGTCGTGCTTTTAAACGCCGACGCCGTTGTCGGCCCGGGTTGGCTTGAACTTATGATCCGTTGCGCCGAGCGTGACAAAAAAATCGGCTTGGTCGCTCCGCGCACCAACGGCGCGACCAGCGTGCAGCTGGTCGAGAATCCGGGCTACGGCTCCGTCGCGGAATTCCCCGCTTTCGCCCGGCAGTGGGCCCGGCGCCATCGGGGCAAAAGCTTCGCGGCCCATCGGCTTATCGCGTTTTGTCTGCTCATCAAGCGGGAAATTATCGAAACGGTCGGTCTTTTGGACGAGCGTTTCGGCCCCGGCGGCTATGAGGATTACGACTACTGCCTGCGGGTCCAGCAGGCAGGTTACAAGACGGTCGTGGCCCAAGATGTATTCGTCCACCACTACGGCGGCAAGGGCTACTCGAACATGGACTACGATCATCACCGCCGCCTTAATCGGGAGCTTCTGGCCCGCAAATGGTCGCGCCATGCCTTCCACGTTCTTGACGACATGGACGGCGTGCGCATGGCCCTGACGCGCGAGGCCGCTGACGCTCCGTCGGGAGCTTAAGCGTCGGGCATGCCCCCTACTCGTCCTGAGGTCGAAAGCTCTCCGGCGACGGTCTTCGCCAAGGACAAGATTTACGGCCATATGGACCGGGTCCGCGAATGGGTCCAGACCGGCCTTTCCCGCCCCGTCACCATCGAGATGGACCTCACCAATCTGTGCAATCAGAAGTGTCCGCACTGCTTCGGCTACGCGCCTGAGCGGGATGCGGCGCGCATGCACTTGGAGGAAGCCAAGCGCATCATCTCCCAGATTAAAGAGGTCGGCGCGCGCGGCCTGACGTTCACGGGCGGCGGCGATCCTCTAGTGAGCCCCATTTGCCTGCCCTGCGTCGAGCACGCCCGCTCCCTGGGCCTGGACGTGGGCTTTATCACCAACGCGCAGGCCCTGACCGAGGCGCACGCGCGGACGCTCTTGTCCTGCTGCCAGTGGCTGCGCGTGAGCATCGACGCCGCCACCCCGGAAGTGTTCATGAAGACGCACGGGATGGATGAAAAAATGTTCCGCAAAGTGCTGGACAATGTCCGGCTCCTGGCGCGCATCAAGCGCGAGACGGCCTCCGCTTGCACCTTGGGCGTCGGATTTTTGACCAGCCCCGAGACCAAGAAGGACATCTACGCTTTCGCCGAACTGGGCCTTGATTCGGGCGTGGATTACGCGCAGTACCGGCCTCTCCTGCGCCGCCACGGCGCGGCGGACGTGGACTATTCCGATCCGGAAATTCTCTCAGAGATGCGCCGAGCCGCGGCCTTGTCGACCGCGGCTTACCGCGTGGTTTCTTCCGAGCACAAATACGAGCTCATCGCCCGAGGCGAGCTCGAGCGGGACTATAAGAAATGCTACGGCCAGCATTTCGCGGCGGTTGTCTCCGCGGACAAGAAAATGTATGTCTGCTGCCACATGCGCGGCGTGGAGAAATACTGCCTGGGCGACTTGTCCAAGCAAAGCTTGAATGAGATTTGGTCATCCGAACACCGGAAAAAAGTGGCGGAGAGCGTGGACTTCAAGGATTGCCCCCCGTTGTGCCGCTGCGATTCCTTTAATACGATTCTCTGGAAAATAAAGGAAGAAGGCGCGCCGGCGGATTCGGACCCGCAGCCGCGCGCGCATCCGAACTTCATTTGAGCCGGCAATCGCCGATGCGAACGCGGATGGCCGCGCCGGCTAAAATCCGAGCGATTGTTCCCAGGCTGAGGGAAGATTCGTGCGCCGCGTTCGCCCACCGGCTAAAGAGATTTCTCCGCGCCCTGCCTCGCGGGACCGAGGAGATTTTTGCCGGCGAGGAACTTGGAGACGCCGGCGTTGCGCCGCTTAAAAACCTCCGAGACCTGGGCATCGTCGTCGTCGAGCACGCGCTGACCCAGCCGGTTCTGCGCCATCTCTCGCGCGAGTCGCCCTTTTTATCCTTGATCGTCGCGCGGCTTTGCCGCGATGACGGCGCGGATTCCTTTTCCGGGCACTGGATGCCAAACTGGTACGGCACTCCGCCGGTCTGGGCCGAGGAGCTCTGGGACTTTTCCCGGGATTTCGAGTCCGAGGAGAAATCCCGCCTTCTGCCGCGGCGGGTCTTTTTGGGGCAAAAAATCGAAAGCGGCTGGATCGCGGAGCGCCTGGGTGAAATCGAACGGATGCGGCCCGCTCGTCCGCGGCGCGGTTTGGCCAGCATCATCATTCCCTGCTGGAACGGCCTTGCCTACACGCGCAAATGCCTGGCTTCCGTTCTCAAGCGCACCGACGGACCGCACGAAATCATCATCGTTGACAACGGCTCCAAGGACGGCACGGCAGGCTACGTCCAGTCCTTGAAGAACCCGAAAATCAGGCTTATCAAGAACCGGAGCAACCGCGGTTTTCCCGTGGCGGTGAATCAGGGGATGAGGGCGGCCAGGGGCGATTACTTCGTTTGGTTGAACAGCGACGCGGTCGTGACTGACGGCTGGCTGGGGCGCCTGGTCTCGTGGGCCGAACGTTCGCCGCGGGTCGGCGCGGTCGGGCCCTGCTCCAATGATCCGGGGATATCGTTCCAGCTCCAGGACGGCGCGCCCCAAGGAAGCGACAAGGCCGCCGCGTTCGCGCGGGCGCTCGCCGAGATGAATTCAGGCCGCAGTACTTGGGTGCCGCTGATTACCGGCTTTTGCTTTTTGGTCAAGAAAGAAGCCGTCGACCGCATCGGGCTTTTGGATGAGCGCTTCGGCCTGGGCATTTACGAGGATTATGACTACTGCCTAAGGCTGCGGCAGGCCGGCTACGGAATTTTGATGGCGCAGGACGTCTTTGTCCATCATTCCCGTCACAAGACCTTCGAGCATAACGGCGTCGACGATCCGTCCGCCGCAGCCGGAAACCGGGACTTGTTCATCCATAAGTGGTGCCGCTTGGCGATGGAGTTTTTGGACAGCTGCGGCAACTCGCAGTTTTTTACGCTAAAAGCGCCCGATAAACTTCGCCGATCCCTTTAGCGCGGGCCGACCAGTCATGGTTTTGCTGGACGAAGTCTTGTCCCGCCGCGGAGAGGCGCCGCCAGAGCTCCTCGTCTTCCAGCAGCCGCAGGGTTTCCCGGGCGAATTTCCTGGGCGAGTCGGCGATGAGCAGGTGGCGGCCGGCCTCGGCGCCCACGGCTTCGTTGGCGCAGGCCGTGGAGACCACCGGCGTGCCCATGGCCAGGGCCTCGAGGATTTTTCCTTTGATGCCGTAGCCCAGCTTGAGCGGCGCCACCAGGACCATCGCGCGGGCTTCGTAGGGCTTGACGTCCGGGACGGTGCCGGTGACGACGATGCCGGCATCCTTCGCGGCCAAGTCTAGAATGTTTTTCGTCGGATAGGAGCCGACGACGTAAAACTTGGCTCGCGGCCGCGCCGCCTTAATTCTCGGCCAGGTTTGGGCGGCGAAGCGCAGCACCGCCTCCTCGTTCGGGTAATGCGGGTAGTGACCGACGTAAACGAGGCTGTCGGGCTCGCGCTCCCGGCGCGGCGGCCCTCCCGAGAAATGCTCCAAATCCACGCCGGTCGGAACGCTGAAGACGCGGTTAAGGGGAACCCAGCGGCCCATCCGCCGCCGGTCGGCTTCGCTTACGGTGATGACGGCCTCGAAGCGGCGGCACAGTTCCTTTGTCGCGCGCAGTCTCCTGCGCCAGTCGCCTAATCGGCGCCATTTATTCCAGCCGGACATCTCCCGAAAATAGGACGAGAAAAAGGACAGCGCGGAAAGGTCGTGGTGCGTCAGGACGCAGGGAAGCCTTGGATTCTCCGATTTCGCGGCGCGGACATAGGGCGCCATCAAGTCGAACTCCGCGTGAAGCAGGTCGGGCTTTATTTCGCGGACGGCTTTTTTCACGGCTTCGTTCATGTCGGGGGCGTGGAATCCCGCGATTTCCCGGGGCAGATCCAGGCCATCATCCATCCGCGGAAAATAATTCGCCGGCGGCGCCGCGTGCCGGAGGCTCTGGAACAAGCCCTGGAAATAGAGCTTTTCTTGGCACAGGGCCGCGGCGGCGGTTTGCTTGGGGTCATCCCCGCCGGGGCGCAGGAAGGTCAGCAGGTGAAAATCGTATGAGTCCTTGAGCAGGCGGCAGGCGGTCCAAATGCGCCGGGAGCCGGCGTCGGTGGGAATCGGCGCCCAGGGAGTCAGCAGCAGGACTTTCGGTTTGCGCGCGCTCATGTCGAATCGAGTTATTTTATAAAAGATTTGGGCAAAGGCCTTCCGGCGAGAAATCCGGTTCCGTAGGCGAGATGGCACAGCGGCACCAGCGCGAAAAACAGGAGTCCGGCGGCCGGGTTTTTGCTCTTCCAGGCGCCGCGAGCGGCCGCTCCGGCGGCGGCCAGGGCGTAGAGCGCGGGCGCTATCCAAAAGGGCCAAGCGGGCCGCGCGGCGGCCAGAAAAACGGCGTAAAGGACGAGGACGGCGGGGAAGAAGAACACGGCTTGGGCCGCGCGCGGGAGCTTGCGCGTGATTTGCCGCCGGCCCACGCCCGATTCGTAGACCTGAGACAGGAATTTCCCCAGTTCGGCTCGCCGGCGATGATAAACGGCCAGGACCGGGGCGTAGAGCGCGCGGCGTCCCAAGGCGCGAAGATTTAAAACGAAAAGATTTTCCTCCGCGGAGGCCAGATGAGGATCAAAGCGCAGCCCCAATTCCCGAAAAGCCGCCGCCCGCGCGCAAAGATTGCACAGGGCGAAGGATTTTTCATCGGCCCGGAGCATCCGAGGCCCGGGGGCGTAGCGCCGGCGCATGGGTCCCGCGCCAATCCAGGATTCCAGCACTAGGCCCGAGGCGCGCTCGAAAAGGCCGCTGCCGGGCGGCGTCAAGTTTGGCCCGCCCAAAACCCACGCGTCGCCGTGCTTAGCGATAAGGCTGGCCGCCTCCGCGAAGAGCCCCGGCGGGGCCTCGACGTCGTCATCGAGGAAGTAAATCCATTCTCCCCGCGTCCGCGCCAGGGCGGCGTTGCGCGCGGCCCCGCGCGATTGCCGCTCCAGCAGGATGATTTCCAGGCATGGGATAAGAGCCGAGAACGAGCGCGCCATGTCGACGTCTTCCATATCCTCCCCGTTGACGGCGACGACGATTTCCCGGACCAAGCGCAGATCCGCCGCCTGCAGGCTCCTGAGGCAGGAACGCAGGAGCTCCGGGCGCCGGTGGGTGAGGACCAGCACGGAGAAAAGAGCTTCGCGGCTCGATGCGCCTGCCGGAGCGGGCGTCATGGCCCGGCCGGCGCGGCCTTGGGCAGCGCGTTCAACTGCCGCATGAGAGCATCGGCGTCCGCGTTTTTGCCCGATTCCCGATAGGCTTGGGCCAGCCATTCGTAGGCGGCGCGATAGTCCGGAAAATCGGCGATGGCCCGCTTCCAGGCTTGTTCGGCTTTAGAGAGGCGGCCCTGGCGGCAGTAGCAGATGCCCATATTGGTCCATGTTGGCGCCAGATCCTCGCCCCGGTCGGACGGAAGGGAATTGGCGATGGCCGCGCGGTAGTCCTTGATGGCTGCGGGAAAGTCCCCTTCCTGCAGGTAAACGTTGCCCATGTTGTTTAAGAGGCTGGGGTGCCCGGGAAAAAGGTCCAGGGCCAGCAGTAGGTATTTCTTGGCTTGGCCCAGGTCGCCGCGCATTTCGTACAAGCCGCCCAAGTTGTTGAGCGCCTCGATTTTACGCGGATCGAGAGTCAGGGTTTTTTTATACAACGCGATGGCCTTGTCGGCATGGCCCGATTGCTGTTCGATGACGGCCAGGTTGTAGGCCGCGTCCGAATAGCCGTTGTCCAAAGCCAAGGCTTTTTCCAAGGATTGCTCGGCATCGGCGGTCAGGCCGCAATGCTCCTGCGCCATGCCCAGGTTGTAGCGTGATGCGGCGTCGTTGGGACTGCGGGCGATGGCGCGGCGAAGCCACTCGAGGGCTTGGGGGCATTCCGCGGCGTGATCGTACTCGACTCCTAGGTTCATCATGGCTCGCGCGTCTTTCGGCGCGGCGGCCAAAAAAGACGCCCAAGTCTGGATCGCTTCCCGAATCTCGCCGCGTTTGTCCAAAAGGAACGCGAACGCGAACCGCGCTTCGAAGCTGCGCGGATTTTTTCGCACGGCCTCCTGCAGCTGATAGGCGGCCAAGTCCGGCCGCCCTGTTTTTTCTAAAAGCTCCGCAAGGTTGATTTGGGCCGGAGTGTCGTTCGGATTTTCCAGCAGCGCTTTGTGATAGGCCGCCATCGCGCCGATGAATTTGCCTTGGCGCGCCAGCGCGGCGCCGAGGCTGTCGTAGGGAATGGAATTGCCGGGATTAAGGCCGGCTGCCTTGGAATAAAGATTGAGCGCTCCCCGGGAACGGCCTTTTATTTCCTGCAGGCCGGCCAAGTTGTTAATAGCCTCCACGTAGCGGGGATTGAGCAAGATCGCGGTCTTGTAGTCTTGTTCCGCGCCGGCCCAATCGCCCTGGGCTTGCCGCATAAAACCCAGATTGTAATAGACCCTGGCGTTTTTTGTTTCCAGGGCGGCCTCCCGGCCGAAAAGCACGGCGTCGCTCTTCCAGTCGCGGTTGCGGGCCCGCGTCATCGCGGAAAATAAAAGGAGGACAGCGCCTATGCCAAAGGCTGCGACAAACCTGCGCAGCGGGCGCCCTTGTTTTGATATCCGGGCAAGTCCGAGCGAAGCAGCCCAGCCCATAATCCAGCAGGCGCCGATGGCGGCGGGATAGAGATAGCGTTCCGCCATGGGATTATAGAGCTTGACGATATTCGAGGCCGGCAGCAGGACGATGGCCGACCAACCCAGTGCCCAGCATGGGGGCCTTGCGCCCGCGGCATAGGCGCGATAACCGGCCGCGAAAAGAAAAACGAAGAGCGCCAAAGCCGCCCAGAGGCGCCAGTCCTTCCAGGAAGAAATCAGCGGCGGAGCCCGATCCGCGTGCAGTGGATAAGGAATCGCCATCAGTTCGAAATAATTGGAGAAAACCACGCACATGGTCCTAAAATTGAGGGCGGGCGAATGATAAAGGGCGTCCCATTGAGGCGTGGAGGGGTTAAGCACTTCTTCCCGCGGGCTCGCGGCCGAAATTTGGGGGGGCGGATCGTCTTTCGCCGCTAGAACCGCCGGCGCGGCCGAAGAAGCGATGCTCTTGTAGCCCGATCTGTCGGACCTGAAATGCCAGTAGTACAGGGCCAGATAGCCGAAAACAAGCATGGCCGCGATCCGCCGCAGGCGATTCTCGCGCCAGGGCTTTTTCAGGAAGCAGAAATCAAACCACAAGGCCGCGGCCGGAAGAACCAGGGCGGTTTCCTTAGAGAATGCTCCGAAGGCGTAGGCCATCCCCGCCGCGGCCAGGGCCACGCCCGCGCTGCCCGTATCCGACGCCTTCTCCATTTTCCAGTAGGCCAGGAGAGCTAGAAGCATGAAAAAGGTGGCCAGGATATCCGGGCGGAAACTAGGCATGTTCACGGCTTCCGTGTTAATCGGATGGACCCCGAAAGCCAGACCTGCGAGCAGGGCCGCGTCGGGCTCAAGGAAAATCAGGCCCGCCCGCCAGACCAGGACGGCGTTGAGCCCGTGGAGAACGATGTTGGTGAGATGATATCCGAAGGGAGCGTTTCCCCATAGCCGGTGGTCAAAAACGAGCGAGGCGAGGAAGACGGGGCGCGCCGCGCTGAGAATCGGGACGACGGGCGCGAGGTCAATTTGTTCCACGAGCGTTTTTAAGGCCGAGGGATTGGCCAGAAAAGCGTTGTTCTCAATGAGGATGTGATCGTCCCAGCAAAAGCCGTTTTTGAGCGAATTGGAGTAGGCGAAAAACGCCGCGGCGAAAATCACCGCGCCCAGGCAGAGGTTTTTTATTTTTGACACAATGGGCAATACCGGCTGGTGCGTCCGGCCAGGGGTTTGGGGGTCGCTTTCAAGGCGTGGCCGCAGGCGCGGCCGGCCTTGCGGCCGTAGACGTTGACGAACTTCTGGAAGCCGCCGGGAGCGCCCGCCGGATCGAGGAAGCTCTCGTCCCCCAAAGTGCTGCCTCCGGACTCGATGGCCAAGGACAGCACGCGGACAATCGCGGCGTGAAGCGCGCCGCACTCGGCGCGGGAAACCCGGTGGCCGGGCCGGCCGGGCCTGATCTTGGCGAGATAGAGCGCCTCCGTCGCGTAGATGTTGCCGATGCCTGCGACCACGCGCTGGTCCATGAGCAAGACTTTCACGCCGGCGCGGCTTTTCTTAAGCGCGCGGAAAAGATGCTCCGGCGTGAACTCGGGGCTTAAAGGCTCCGGGCCCAAGGGCGGCAAGGCGCAGCCCACGCGGCCAAAGCGCCGCGGATCGTGGAAGGCGACGCTCACGTCCCCGGCGCGAAGCACGAAGCGGGTGTGCGGACCGTCCTCCCCGAAGCTCAGCCGGCCGGACATGCCCAGGTGCAGGATGAGATTTTTTCCGTTGGACAGATCGAGAATGAGGTATTTCCCGCGCCGGCGCACGGCGGTAATCTCGGCGCCTTCGGCAGCGCGCAAAACTCCGGGCAAGGCCTTGCGGTTAAACCCCGGCGGGCGGATTTCGCAGGAGGAGATCGTCAGCCCTCGCAGGCGCGGCTCAAGCGCGCGGCGCACGGTCTCGACTTCGGGCAGTTCCGGCAAGGCGGCCTATAAGCTTCGGTTGGAGTCGCCGGGTCCCAAGGTCAGGGTCGGATCGACCCGCTGGGCCCAGGCCAGGATGCCGCCCGCGACGTTGACCGCCCGATAATTTTTGCCGCGGAGAAATTCGACCGCATGCGCGGAGCGCCCGCCGCTTCGGCAATGGACGACCACCTCGACCGAGGCGTCAATCTCGGCGACTCTCTGCGGCAGTTCTCCCAGGGGGATAAGAACGGAGCCGGGAATGCGCGCCTCCTGGTGCTCTTCCACTTCGCGCACGTCGAGGAGGGTGAAAGCGTCCTTCCTCTCGATTTTGGCCTTTAGTTCTTCAACGCTGATTTCCGGGATTTTAGGCATGGCTCACCTCTCTTTGAAGATGAAGCCATTATACCGCTTCTTCGGCGGAGCCGCGCGCTTAATGCTGACGGCCCAGCGAGGCCTCGAACTGCTTGGCGCGCGCCAGGAGCTGCTCGAAGGCCGTGGTGAAGGAATCGGCCATTGAGGACTGAGCCACGGCCGCGGGAATCTCCAGCCGCAGCATGATCTCGTGGTTGCGGGGCATGCCGCCCAAGGCCGCGTTGGACGCGTTGGCCGAGCCGGCGTAGACGACGCGCGCGCCGTCCGCGCGGCGGATGATCCAAAGCTTGACGTGCATGAGCCCCTGCCGGTCGGGGGCCTTGACTCCCGAGCCCGGGTCCGAGCGCAGGCCGCTCAAAAGGTGCGCGTCGTCGGCCATGCTCTTAACCTGCGGCCAGAGGGAATTCTCGTTGTGCATCGCCTGGTCGTAGCCCGCGACCACGCGCAGTCGCGAGCCGGGCCTGGCTTTTAGCTGCTGCAGGACATCGGAAATCCGTTTCTCGCCGACCCGGAAATTCGTGAAGTCGAAGACCGCCGCGTCCACCTGCCGGGTGTCGGGGTGCTCGATGTCCTTGAATAGGCTCGGGCCGATGGCGTCCTTGGACCATGTGGTGAGCAAAGACCACTTGACGCGCGGGTCGAAGGTGCCGCTGGGAATGCCGTCAAAGGCCGTGCCAGCCTGCGCAGCGGCGCTCTCGGAGTCGGTCTGTCCGTTTGCGACGGAGTTGGCGTCTTGCCGCGCGTCTTGGAAAAGCTCTTGCAGTGGGTTCAGTGCCGGGCGCGGAATATCGCGCCCGGTGCTGGCGGGAAGGAACCGTTCTTTGGAAGCGTTTTCCGCTTCCGCCGGCGCCGCAAACGACGCTTTGGCGGCGGGCGTCCGGATTTTTTTGATTGTGGACGCAGTCGCGGTCAGGGCATGGGCAAAGCCGACTTTCGTGAGCCTGTGGATGGAATGCCACGACGCGTCCGTCGCGGCCAAGGCGGTTTTCGCAAGGGGGGCGCCTCCGAGGTCGGCCGGGCCGATGGCTTCTCCGCCCAGCTGCAGGTTCATTGCGGAAAAATCGGGGACGGCGGCGATGGAGGCAGGCGTTTGGATGGAAGCGGCGTCAGGAGCTTCTTCAAAGCCCGCCCAAGCGGCGGGACCCTGCAGGAATAGAGCGGCGGCTGCGGCCAGATAATATCGTCGGTTCATGGCTAGACATTACCTAATGAACGCGGCGCTCGCTTGGGCTAAAAGTCCCAGGAAAGTCCGGTCATTGGGCCCAGATTTTCCCGCGCCCGGCGCCCGGCTCCGCGTTTTGTAGAATACCAGCATGAAAATCCTGGTCCGCAACATCGGGCAGCTCCTGACCCTGGCGGGTCCCAACGAGCCCCGGCGCGGCGAATTGATGGGCTCTTTGGGGCTCATCCGCGGGGGAGCGCTGCTGGTCGAGGACGGGACGATTCTCGCCGCGGGCCGCGAGGAGACAGTTTTACGCGCCGAGGGGGCGAGCCAAGTGGAAGTTGTCGACGCCGGCGGACGGGTCGTCTCTCCGGGCTTCGTGGACAGCCACTCCCACGCGCTATTCGCGGCCCCGAGGCTGTCCGATTTCGAGGCGCGGGCTTCGGGCAGGAGCTACGAGCAGATCGCGGCCGCGGGCGGAGGAATTCTCTCCTCGGTCAACGGCGTGCGGGGTTGCGTCGAGGAGGATCTCTCGCGCCTTTTGCGGGAGCGCGCCGAAAAATTCCTGGCCTGCGGGACGACCACGCTTGAGGTTAAATCCGGCTACGGCTTGGAGCTTTCCTCGGAGCTTAAAATGCTGCGCGCCATAAGGAAGGCGGCGGAACAAACGCCCCTGGAAATCATCCCTACGTTTTTAGGCGCGCACGCGCTTCCCGCCGAGATGGCCGGCCGCCGGGACGACTATGTCCGCCGCGTCGCGGGCGAGATGCTTCAAGCCGTGGCGCGCGAAAAGCTGGCGCGCTTCGCCGACGTTTTCTGCGACGAGGGTTATTTTAGCGCCGAGGAGTCGCGCCAAGTGCTGGAAGCCGCGGCCAAGGCGGGGTTGGGCCTCAAAATTCACGCGGAGCAGCTTTCGCGCACGGGAGCCTCCGCTTTAGCCGCGCGCCTCAACGCCGTTTCCGTGGATCATTTGGATCGCGCCTCGGACGCGGACATCGAGGCGCTCTTGTCCGGGCCGACGATCGCGGCCTTGGTTCCCGGCTCGAACTATTTTCTGGGAACGGCTTACCCTCCCGCCAGGAAGCTCATCGACCGCGGCGCGGCGGTGGCCTTGGCCACGGATTTCAACCCCGGCACCTGCCCATGCTGGGACATGCGTCAAATTTTGTCCATCGCCTGCACGCAGATGAAGATGACCCCGGCCGAGGCCTGGGTCGCGGCCACCATCAATGGCGCTTGCGCCCTGGGCCTGTCCCGGACCCACGGCTCCTTGGAGCCCGGCAAAAAAGCCGACGCGGCGTGCTGGGACGCCGAAGATTACCGCGAAATTCCCTATTATTTCGGGGGAATGAGCGCCTTATGGACGATGAAGGCCGGGGACTTCGTCGCCGGCCGCGCCGCGGCCAAATGCGAGCTCGCGCATGAAAATTCTGCTCTTCGATCTTGACGGCACCTTGGTGCGCGCGGGCGGGGCCGGCCGGGCGGCCTTGAACCGCGCTGTGCATCTGGTTTACGGCAAGAAGCGGGTCTGCGATGAGCTGAGCCTGGCCGGCCGCACGGATTTGCACAATTTTTCCGAGGCTTGCCGCTTGGCAACGGGCCGCAAGCCTACGCGGGCCGAGGTCAGGCGCCTGCACGACGAATACGTGCGGGTGCTTCCTTATTGTGTCCGCCGCGCCGTGGCCCGGGGAACCTATCTTTTAGCGCCCGGCGTCAAGGTTTTGCTCAAGCGCCTGTCCCGCGAGAAAGGCGTCATGCTGGGGCTGGGCACCGGGAACATGGAAAAAGGCGCCCGCATCAAGCTGGCGCCCTCCGGGCTCGGGCGTTATTTTCTTTTCGGCGGCTACGGCTCGGACGCGTACCGCCGCCCCGCCATCCTCAAGAAGGCCGTGGCCCGGGCCGAGAAGGCCGCCGGGAAAAAAGCGCGGCCAAGCGAGGTCTACGTCATCGGCGACACGCCCTTGGATGTCGCCGCCGGCAGGAAGGCGGGATTTAAGACCGCGGCGGTGGGCACGGGGTTCGCCCAGTGGCCGGATTTGGTCCGGGCCAAGCCGGATTTTCTGGCCCGGGATTTTAGGAGGATGACACGATGGCTCAAATGGCTCAAGATTCAGTGACGCAAATTAAAACCGGCGGCGCCGAGGCCCTGGCCCAGGCCGCGACGGACGCATTTTCGCAGACCTCGGCCATGCCTTCCTACGCGCGGGCGGAGATTCTAGCCAAGATCGCGGCCGCCATCGAGTCGGAGGCCGAGGCCTTCGCGCGGCTCATCACCGAGGAAGTCAAAAAACCCTTGAAGGAGTCGCGCCGCGAGGTGGCGCGCGCGATTTTCACCTTCAAGTGGGCCGGCGAGGAAGCCAAGCGCTTCGGCGGCGAGCTTCTGCCCCTGGATTTGGACGAGGCCGGCCGCGGCCGCCAGGCGCTGACCCGCCGCGCGCCCTCGGGACCGGCGCTCTTCATCACCCCCTTTAATTTCCCGCTCAACTTGGCCGCGCATAAAGCGGCCCCGGCCATCGCCGTGGGCGCGCCCTTTGTCTTGAAGCCCGCCCCGCACGCGCCCAGGACCGCGGCCAAGCTCATCGCGGCGATCACGGGCGCCGGCTGGCCCAAGGACGCCGCGGGCCTGGCCATTGTCGATAACCAGGCCGCCGAGGCGTTGGCCAAAGACGAGCGCTTCGCGGTGCTGTCGTTTACCGGCAGCGCCGGCGTGGGCTGGCATTTAAAATCCATCGCGGGCAAGAAGCGCGTGCTCCTGGAGTTGGGGGGAAACGCGGCGGTCTACGTGGACGCGGGCGCGGACGTGCCCTGGGCCGCGGCGCGCTGCGCCTGGGGATCGTTTTATTACTCGGGGCAGGTGTGCATCTCGGTGCAGAGAATCTACGCCGAGGAATCGGTCTACGACCGCTTCAAGGATCTGCTGCTTAAGAATACGTCGGAATTGAAACTTGGCGACCCGGCGGACGAGAAGACCGACATCGGCCCGCTCATCTCGGAGGACGCCGCCGCGCGCGTGGAGAGTTGGATCAAGGAAGCGGCCTCGGGCGGCGGAAAAATCTTGTGCGGCGGCAAGCGCCGCGGCGCCGTTGTCGAGCCCACGATTGTGGAAAACGCGCCCGCGTCCTGTCGGCTCTCATGCGAGGAAGCCTTTGGCCCCGTGGCGACGCTGGAAAAAGTCGAGTCAAAGATTCATGCGCTCGACAAAATGGCGGCGGGCCGCTACGGCCTGCAGGCCGGTATTTTCACCAACGACCTGTCTTTGGCCTTCGAGGCCTGGAACCGGCTTCCCGTGGGCGGCCTCATCGTCAACGACATTCCCGCCTTCCGCTCGGACGCGATGCCCTACGGCGGCGTGCGCGATTCAGGCACGGGCCGCGAGGGCGTGCGCTACGCCATGGAGGAGATGACGGATTTAAAAACCTTGGTGCTCAAGCCGTAGAGGCGGCGCCTAGGACGTTGGCGTGTAGCGGTTCAGCCAATCTTGGACACTCTATTGCAGTAAAACAACGTGGCAAAGGCCGGATCGGATGGGTTGGAAAGTCATGCGGAGCGCCTGGAATTCGCGGGTTTGTGAGGAATGAAACGCAGTCTGCTGGGCTACGGTGGCTCATTTAAGGAAGGGAGCCTGCAACCCCCTGGCGAGCCTCTTCCCAGCCCCCATTTGATTAGCTGGAAAGACGAATACCGGGCACCGGAGGCGCCCAGTACTGGGCCGCATAAGGAAAGATTATGTTGCGGCCCGGTAAAAGGCTGGCATTTGGCTATAGCCCAGCTATGATTTAGCTATAGCCGGGCACTCGTGTCCGGGGAAAATATGCCGGACAGCAGAAGTTGACGCAGATTCTCGCATAAAATAGCTCTTCTCCGTCGATTTAAGCCAAGCCGTCATTTTGGACCAGCATTTGTTCGTGAAAAACGGAAAATTGGGACATCTTTCACCAGTCCTCTGCTTTCCACGTTTCCCGGACAGCAGGATTTAATGGCCAAAAAACGCTTATACCGTCATAAAACAGCCGATTTCATGGTTCAGGTCAACCACGCCATTCGTTCGCTTCAAAAGTTTTTCCGGACACCAGTGATAGCCGGGCTATAATTGGTGACCTTCCCCCCGAAAACTAAGCCAATTGGAATTGGGGTTTTCTGGCCGGGTTTATAAAAGAAAAGGCCCCGGTTTCCCGGAGCCTTTCCCACCTCCGTCCTTCAATGTTCGTTATACCATCGCCTTGCCATTTTTCAAGGGGCGGTGTCGCGGACTTGCCTGCCTCGTCCCCAACGGCGGCAAGCAAGTCCTTGGCTCCGCGGGAGCAGGACTCGAACCTGCATCTGCCGTTTGAAGGACGGAGGTTTTACCGTTAAACTATCCCGCGTGCCTATTCTTCATACCCATGAAAAAGCTCCATTTTCCCGAAGCCGGCGGTGCGCTGTCCGAATTGGTAAAATCTAGAACCATAAGGTTGAAGACAGGGAGACTGCCCATGACCGCTTTAGTCGAGTGCGTGCCGAATTTTTCCGAGGGCCGGGACAAGGCCAAGGTGGAGGCCATCGTCGCCGCGGCCAAGGCCGTCGTGGGCGTGACCATCCTGGACGTCGAGACCGACGCGGACCACAACCGCTGCGTGCTCTCTTTCGTGGCGCCGCCCCAGGCCGCGGTGGAGGCGTGCTTCGCGGTGGCCAAGAAGTCGCGGGAGCTCATCGATTTGAACGCGCACAAGGGCGAGCACCCGCGCATGGGCGCGGTCGACGTCATCCCCTTCATCCCGGTGCGCGGCGCATCGGCCGAGGACTGCGTCGCGCTCGCGCAGGCGCTGGCTCGGCGCATCGGCGAGGAATTGCAGATTCCAGCCTACCTCTATGACTTGGCCGCGCGCGTGCCGGAGAGAAAGGACTTGGCCGGCGTGAGAAAGGGCCAGTTCGAGGGCCTGCGAGATTTGATCGGCAAAGACCCGGCGCGCGCGCCGGACTTCGGGCCCAACCGCATCCATCCCACGGCCGGAGCCGTGGCCGTGGGCGCCCGTCGCCAAATCGTCAACTTCAATCTTAATTTAGACACGCGCGACATGGCCGCGGGAAAGGACATCGCCAAGCGCCTGCGCGCCTCGGGCGGCGGGCTGCCCTGCGTGCGCGGCAAGGAGATATTTCTGGAAAAGCGCGGGCAAGTCCAAATCTCCACGGTGCTGACCGACTACAGGGCCACCTCCATGCGCCGCGTTCTGGTCGAGGCCATGGCACTGGTCCAGGAGCACGGCGCCAAAATCGTCTCGACGGAGATAGTCGGCCTCTTGCCGCGCGAGGCGTTGGTCGATTTCGCGATTGAGACCTTGACGCTGGAGAATTTCAATCCCGAGGTGCAGATTCTGGAAAATCGCCTTGAAGCGCTGGGGCTGGGCGCGGCCCCGGACGCCGCGCCGGCGGCAGCGCCCGGCTGGCTTGAGGCTTCGGACATCCTGTCGAAGGCTCTGGCCGACACCGAGCCAACGCCGGGCGGCGGCTCGGCCGCGGCCGCGGCCGGCGCCATGGGCTGCGCTTTGGGCGCGATGGCGCTGGGCATCAGCTTGAAGTCAAGGAAGCTGGACGCGGCCAAGCGTCCGGCCTTGGAGCGGGGGCTGCAAGAGATGGAGTGCGGCCGGAACGACTTTCAAAAACTCGCGGCCGAGGACGCCGAGTCCTTCGAGGGCTTCAAAAAAGCCCAGGCTCTGCCCAAGGAAAATCCGGCGCGCGCCGTCCAAATGCAGGAGGCCTTAGCCGCCGCGGCGGAGGTTCCCTTGCGCACCACCGCCGCCGCGCAAAAAAACCATGCGGCGGCCAAAACGCTCGCCGCCTCGGTGTCGCCGGCCGTGGTCTCGGACCTTAATTGCGCGCTGCACCTCTTGAAGGCCGCGGCCCTCTGCGCCGCCGAGAACGTGCGCATCAACACGTCCGGCTTGAAGGACCGCGAGAAGGCCCGCGCCTTGGACGCGCGGCTGGACTCCCTGCTGCAATCCGTCTGACGGACTGCCCGCGGTTTCTATGCGTTCTATTCTGAGCCGGGTCTGGCTCATTCTTCTCTGCCGCGTGCTCATGTCCGCGGGCTACTCACTGGCCTTTCCCTATTTTGCCGTTTACCTGAGCCGGGAGCGGAGCGTCTCCTTGGAACTTATCGGCGCCGCGATGGCGGCAAGCCTTCTGGTTTCGGCGCTGGCCCAGATTCTGGGCGGACGCGCCGCGGACAAGCTGGGCCGCCGGCCCGTGATGCTGGGCGGCGTTTTGGCGCGCGCCGCTTTTATTTTGGCGCTGGCCTTCGCCGTGCGCGCGGGCTCAAGCTTCGTTCTTTTAATGGCGCTTCATTTCGCCGGCAGCTTCGCGGCGGGGTTTTTCGACTCGTCCTCGGACGCCTGGGTCTCCGACTGGTTTCCCGAAAGCGAGCGCCTGCAGGCTTTTAGCTGGCTGCGCACGGGCGGCAATCTGGGCTGGGCCCTGGGGCCGGCGCTGGGAGGCTTGTTCATGAGCGGCGCGGGCTACGCGGCGCTTTTTTTCTGGACCGCGGCCGTCTACGCCGTCTGCTTTGTCCTTCTCTGGACCATGCTGCAAGAATCTCACGCGAGCGGAGTTGCGGCCGTCCCCGATGCGCGGACGGGAATGACCCAGGCCATCGGGGACTCCAAGCTTTGGATTCTGGGCGCCGGCACGGTGCTTATCGGCGTGGTCATGTCCCAGTTGATCACGCCGCTTTCGCTCTACGCCGTGGATTTCCTGCGCCTGAGCGCCCTGCAGCTGGGCCTGCTTTTTTCCTTGAACGGCGCCATCGTGGTCTTGTTCCAGATTCCGCTCTCGCGCTTGGGACGAGACGTCAAGTTGAGCGTCTTTCTCTGCGGCGGTTGCCTGCTCTACGCCTTGGGCTACGCCTCGTTGTCCGTGTTGGCTCGGCCGGACTTAATCGCCCTGGCCATCGCGGTCGTCACTTTCGGCGAGATTTCAGCGAGCCCCGCTTTGAACGCCGTGGCGGCCAACCTGGCCTCGGAGGAAACTCGCGGCACTTATCTGGGCGCCCTGCGCTTTTTTAGGCAAATCGGCTGGGCGCTGGGCCCGTGGCTGGGCGGTCTCGGCTTGGCGCGCTGGGGCGGCGCATTTCCCTGCCCCTATTGGCTGATGGTCGGAGTCTGCGCCGTGGCCGCGACCGCGGTCTTCGCGCGGCTACGGTCCCGCTTGAGCGAACGGGAAGAAGGTGTAGCGTCTCGATTTACGGCGGCCCCGGAAGCCGCCTAAAAGAGAGGCGGCGTGGTTAGGCGTGGACCGGAGGCTTTAGCCGGCTCTTCAAGTTCTGGAACTGGCTCCACATCTCTTGGGGCATGCGCTCATCGAAGCGGCGGAAGAATCCCTCGATGCCGTCTAATTCCTGATCCCAGTCCTCGGGCCGGACCTCCAGGAGCTTCTCCAGGGCCTTCGCGGGGAGCTTCAAGCCCGCCATATCCAGGGAGTCGGCGGCCGGCACGTGGCCGATGGGTGTTTTCTGCGCCTTGCCCTGGCCTTCGCAGCGGCTCAAAATCCATTCGAGCACTCGCAGATTCTCGCCGTAGCCGGGCCAGAGGAACTTGCCGTTCTCGTCCTTGCGGAACCAGTTGACGTGGAAAATTTTGGGAGGGTTGGGAACGCGCGCGCCCATCTCCAGCCAGTGGCCGAAGTAGTCGGCCATGTTGTAGCCGCAAAAGGGCAGCATGGCCATGGGATCGCGCCGCACCTCGCCCAGCTTGCCGACTTGGGCGGCGGTCCGTTCGGAGGCCATGCTGGCGCCCACGAACACGCCGTGGGCCCAATCGAAGGACTGGTAGACCAGCGGCGCCAGGTGTTGGCGGCGTCCGCCGAAAATCATGGCGGATATTGGAACGCCCTGGACGTCTTCCCAGTGGCTCGAGATGGACGGGCACTGGCCCGCCGGCGCGGTGAAGCGGCTGTTGGGGTGCGCGCCCACGATAGGCTTGCCATCGGCGTCCTTTTGGCCCGGCGTCCAGGGCCGTCCCATCCAGTCCCAGCCCTCGGCTGGCGGCTCGCCGTCGCCGTCTTCCCACCAGACCGAGCCGTCCTTGCCCAGCAACGTGTTGGTGAAAATGGTGTTTTTCCGCACCGTGTCCATGGCGTGGGGGTTGGTCCGGGAGTTGGTGCCGGGCGCCACGCCGAAAAACCCGAATTCGGGGTTCATGGCCCAGAGCCGCCCGTCCGGCCCGGGCTTAAGCCACGCGATGTCGTCGCCGACGGTCCAAACCTTGTAGCCCTTGGCCTTCAAGGCCTCGGGAGCGACCAGCATGGCGAGGTTGGTCTTGCCGCAGGCGCTCGGGAAGGCCGCCGTGACGTACTCGGTATGCCCGGTCTTGTCCTCGATGCCCAAAATCAGCATGTGCTCGGCCAGCCAGCCTTCGTGGCGGGCCAAATTAGACGCGATGCGCAGAGCCAGGCACTTCTTGCCCAAGAGCGCGTTGCCGCCGTATCCCGAGCCCACGCTCCAAACCGCGTTGTCATCCGGGAAATGCAGGATGAGGCGCTTGGTGATGTCCAGGTCCGCCGTGCCGTGCAGGCACTTGGTGAAGCTTCCGTCCTTGCCCAGGGCGTCCAGGACTTTCTTGCCCACGCGGGTCATGATGCGCATGTTCAAGACGACGTAGATGCTGTCGGTCAACTGCACGCCGATTTTGGAGAAAGGGGATCCGACCACGCCCATGGAAAAGGGGATGACGTACATGGTGCGGCCCTTCATGGAGCCCTCGAAGACCGCGCCGGCGCGGCGGTAGCCCTCCTCGGGCGGCATCCAGTTGTTGGTCGGGCCCGCGTCTTCCTTGCGGCGGCTGCAGATGAAGGTCAGGTGCTCGGTGCGGGCGACGTCGTTGGAGGAACTGCGGTGGTAGAAACAGCCGGGAAATTTCTTTTCGTCGAGCTTGACCAGTTCGCCGGTCTTTAGGGCCTCGGTTTCGAGGCGTTTTTTCTCCTCTTCGGAGCCGTCAATCCAGACGACGCGCTGGGGTTTGCAGAGCTTGGCGCATTCGTCTATCCAGGATTTTAGTTTTGGGTGGTCGGTAAGGGCATGATTATCATAATCCATGACCTCATTATATCAGAACCAGCCAATGGAGGGCAAAATAGGTCAGGGCCGAGACCGCGGCGGCGCAGGGAATGGTCAAAATCCAGGCCCAAACGATGCGTCCGGCCACGCCCCAGCGCACGGCCGAGAGGCGCTGGGTCGAGCCTACGCCTAAGAGGGAGCCGCTCACCACGTGGGTGGTGGAGACCGGGATGCCCACCAGGGAGCACAGGAAGATGCAGGCGCCGGAGCCGAACTCGACGCAAAAGCCGCTCACGGGCTTGAGCTTGGTGATTTTCTGCACCACGGTGTGCACGACCCGCCAGCCGCCGGCCAAGGTTCCCAAAGAGATGACCGCGTAGCAGCTTAGGATGACCCAGTAAGGGATATGGAACGTGGGCCCGATGAGGTGGTTGGTGAACAAGAGCACGGCGATAAGCCCCATGGTCTTCTGGGCGTCGTTGAGGCCGTGGGCCAGGCTTAAGAATCCGGAGGACAGCAGCTGCCCCGTTCTAAAGAGAGTGTCAACCTGCCGTCCGGTATATTTGCGGAAGCCCCAATACACCGCGATCATGAGCCCGAACCCGAGGAAGAGCCCTACGATGGGGGAGATGATCATGAAGGCGACCGTGATGGAAAGCCCGCGGAAAAGCAGGCAGCCGAATCCCGCCTTGGCCACCGCCGCGCCCACCAGGCCCCCGATGAGGGAGTGCGTGGAACTGACCGGGATGCCCATCCGGATGGTGAGCCAGTTCCAGAACGCGCCGCCGACCAAGGCGCCCAGGATGACCGTGTTGTCGAGAATAGACGGGTCGACCAAGCCCTTGCCGACGGTGTTGGCCACGTGCACGCCGAAGCCCACGGCCGCGGCCATGTGGAAGCACGCCGCCCACAAGACGGCCTGCTTGGGGGAGAGCACGCGGGTGGACACCACCGTCGCGATCTCGTTGGCGGCGTCGTGCATGCCGTTTAGGAAGTCGAAGAAAAAGGCGAGCGCGACGATGCCGCAGACGGCGCCGAACGAGTTCATCAGGCCGTCCTAGGCCTGCTTGACCAGGATGGATTCGATGACGTTGGCCACGTTCTCGCACTTGTCGATGGCGGCCTCGATGCCCTCGTAGATTTCCTTCCACTTGATGACCTCGAGCGGATCGGGCTTGCCCTGGAACAGCCGGGCCAGAGCCGCCTCCAAGGCGCGATCGCCGGCGTTCTCCAGGCGATTTATTTCGATGCAGTAGTCCAGGATGCGGCGGGATTTGTCGGCGTGCTGGAGCTCGGCGACGGCCTTCTTGACGCTTTCCACCGAGTGCAGCAGGGTTTCGGCCAGGTTTTTCATGTCCTCGGTCGAATGGTCCACGCGGTAAAGCTGCATGCGCGACGCGATGGACTGGATGAGGTCCACGATGTCGTCCATCTCGCTGCCCAGCTCATGGATGTCCTCGCGGTCGAAAGGCGTGACGAACGTGCGGTTCAAGCGGTCGTAGATTTCGTGCGTCGTGATGTCCGCCTCGTGCTCGATGTCCTGCAGGCGCGCGAAGGCCGGGGAATCCGCGCTCCAGTTTCGAGCCAGGTCCAGGAAGATTTTGGCCGCCTCGAGGTTGTGGGAGGCCTGGTTGTTGAACAGATCAAAAAACTTTTCTTCCTTGGGCACTAGTTGAAAAGCCATGCGGGTTCTCCTTATTTTTCTGTTTGTTTGGCCTGGGAGTTATCATAGCTGAGCGCGAGGGGGTCAATCAATGAAGGCAGGGTCTATTCCATGTGACAACCCCGTGACAACTGCGGCCTCGCGCTGATTTATCATACAA